>NZ_JAGHRN010000003.1:0-504546 GCF_017743775.1 Shimia sp. R9_1
CCGGCGTAAAGGAGGTGTTCTTCACCTTGGTGTAAGGCTTGATCCACTCCACACGCTGGCCGTGCTCGTTCCAGAACCCCTCAGGATCCGCCAGAGAGGCCGCGTACATCGCGTCGTATTTTGCTGCGGTGATAATGGCGTTCCCGGCCATTTCCGCAGACGGAGCATAGGTTTTGTCAGACATGGTTCCCCCCGAAAAGTCAAATTTGAGGCGAGGTTAGGGGGATGCGCCGTGAGGTCAAGTACGGCTTTCGGACACCCCCCTAAGAAGTTGGATCAGATCGCGAGGTATTCGGCGCGCAGCTCTTCATCTGCGAGGACTTCGGCGGCGGCGCCGTCAAACACCACGGAGCCGGTATCGAGGATCACGGCGCGGTCAGCGAGCTCGAGTGCGCGCACGGCGTTCTGTTCCACGATGATGGTCGTGATGCCCTGTTCCTTGATGATGCGGAGCGTTTTCTCGATTTCATCCACGATCACCGGCGCGAGGCCTTCATAAGGTTCATCGAGCAGAAGCACTTTGAGGTCGCGGGACAGGGCGCGGGCGATGGCAAGCATTTGCTGTTCGCCACCGGACAGGGTGACGCCTTCCTGCTTGCGGCGCTCACCAAGGCGGGGGAAGAGCTCATAAAGACGCTCAATTGACCAGCCGATGGGCGGGGCGATCTGCGCCAGTTGGATGTTCTCTTCCACGGTCAGGCCCGGGATGATGGAACGATCTTCGGGCACCAGACCAATGCCTGCGGCGGCGGCCTCATAAGACTTCATCAGGTGCAGCGGCTGGTGGTCCAGCCAGATTTCGCCATGGGTGACCTGAGGATCGTTCATGCGGGCGATGGAGCGCAGGGTCGAGGTTTTGCCCGCACCGTTGCGGCCCAGAAGGGCGAGGATTTCGCCTTCGTGCACATTGAAGCTGATGTTTTGGACGATGTAGCTCTCGCCGTAGTAGCTCTCCATGTTCCAGACGGAGAGGTAGGCGGGGGCGGTTTCGGCCAGATTGTGGCCTTTTGAGAAGTCGGGTTTGACGTTCATTTTTTCTGTCCCCCTTAAGCGGTTTCACCAAGATACGCTTCGCGCACCTTCGGATGGCCTTTGATGTTTTCCGGATCGTCCTCAACCAGCGGTGTGCCCTGGGCCAGAACGGTGATGCGCTGCGCCAGTGAGAACACCACATGCATGTCGTGTTCGATGATGGCGATGGTGATGTCGCGCTCGTCCGAGATCTGTTTCAGAAGGTCGATGGTGTTGTTGGTGTCGGCCCGTGCCATACCGGCGGTGGGTTCATCCAGCAGCAGGAGGCGCGGCTCTTGTGCCAGACACATGCCGATCTCAAGGCGGCGTTTGTCCCCGCGTGACATGGAGGCTGCGTGCATGTGACGCTTGTCGGCCATGTTCATGTCCTCAAGCATGCTTTCGGCGCGTTCAACCACGTCTTTCTCGCTGAACATATTGGCGATGGCCTGCAGCGAGAACGCCCCGTCGCGTTTGGCAAAACAGGGGATCATCATGTTTTCCATCACCGTGAGCTCCCCAAAGATCTCGGGGGTCTGGAACACACGGGAAATGCCCATCTGGTTGATCTCGTGCGGGGTGCGGCCCAGCACGGACTGGCCGTCAAACATGACAGAGCCTGTGTCCGGGATGAGTTTGCCCACAAGGCAGTTCAAGAGGGTGGATTTCCCGGCCCCGTTGGGGCCGATGATTGCATGGACGCTGTTTTCTTTGACCGAGAGGTTCACGTCTGACAGAGCCTGAAGGCCACCAAACCGCTTTCCTACGTCTTTGACTTCGAGAATTCCCATCTTTCCGTCTCCTTATTCTGCGGGTTCAGTGGAGGCCTTGGGGCCGTCCTCATCAGAGGCTTTCTTGCCGCGCAGGGCGCGCGCAAGGCGTTGGCCACCTTCGACCAGACCACCAGGCAGGTAGATCACCACCAGCATGAAGAGGATGCCGAGGGTCAGGTGCCAGCCCTTGCCGATGAAGGGGTAGATCAGGGTGATCACGAAATCCTCAAGCCCATCAGGCAGGAAGGCGAACCACTGGTGCAGAACGTCCTTGTTGATCTTGGACAGGATGTTTTCCATGTATTTGATCGCACCTGCGCCCAGAACCGGACCGATCAGCGTGCCAACACCACCCAGGATGGTCATCAGCACCACCTCGCCCGACGCTGTCCAGAACATGCGCTCGGGGCCAACCTGTGTGTCCATCGCCACCAGCAGGCCGCCAGCGAGGCCAGCATACATGCCGGAGATCACGAAGGCTGCCAATGTGTGGGGGCGCGGGTTCAGGCCGGTGTAGGACATGCGGGTCTGGTTGGATTTGATCGCGCGCAGCATCATGCCGAAAGGAGAGCGGAAGATGCGGATTGCGAGATAGAAGCTGGCCAGCATCGCAATGGCAGCGATGTAGTAGCCCGCGTTGAAGGTGAAGAGCCAATCGCCCACGTTCAGCTCAAAGCTGGCGCGCATGTCCATGCCAAAGAGGTTGGCACGACCGATTTCGCCTTCTTCCAGATTGGAAAGCAGCGGACGGTCGGTGGATTTGATCTGCAGGCCGGTTTCACCGCCAGTGATCGGCGTCAGCACCGAATAGGCGAGCGCGTAAGACATCTGCGCGAAGGCGAGCGTCAGGATCGAGAAGTAGATACCTGAGCGGCGCAGGGTGATGAACCCCACAGCCAGTGCAAAGATGCCAGCCACGACAATGCCCATGAAGATCGCAGGGATCACGTTGAGCGAGATGAGCTTCATCATCCAGATCGCGCCGTAAGAGCCCACACCCAGGAAGGCGGCGTGACCAAAGCTGAGGTAGCCGGTGAGGCCAAAGAGGATGTTAAAGCCGATGGCAAAGATGCCGAAGATCACAAAGCGCTGCATCAGGTCGGGGTAGCCCGCGTTGAATTGCGCCATGCCGGAGCTTTCCGGGAAGGGGTTGAGGATGAAGGGTGCCAGCAATGTCAGCCCGGCAACCACCAGCAGAAGCTGGAAATCTTTCTTTTCGAGACCGAGCATTGGTTATTCCTCCATGACGCCCTTGCGGCCCATCAGGCCCCGTGGACGGGTCAGCAAAATGATGATGGCAACGAGGTAGATAATGATCTGGTTCAGGCCCGGAAGGACTGCCAGAACCTCGCGCATGGATGCAAAGCTCTCAAGAATACCAAGCAGGAAGCCTGCGAGTACGGCGCCGGGCAGGCTGCCCATGCCGCCCACAACCACAACCACGAAGCTCAGGACCAGAAAGTCCATGCCCATGTGGTAGTTCGGCGAGTTGATCGGCGTGTACATGACCCCGGCGAGACCTGCGACCGCAGCGGCCAGACCAAACATGATGGTGAAGCGGCGGTCGATGTTGATGCCCAGAAGGCCCACGGTTTCGCGGTCCGCCATGCCGGCGCGCACAACCATGCCAAAGGTGGTGAACTGCAGGAAGGCAAACACGGCACCGATGATGATGGCGGCAAAGACAAAGTAGACGATGCGCCAGTAGGGGTAGATGATCAGATTGGGGTCAAAGCCAAGGGCGGCGCCAAAATCAAAAGACCCTTTGAAGGCTTCTGGAGCGGGGGTTGGGATCGGGTTTGCGCCGTAGAAATACTTGATCACTTCCTGCAGCACGATCGCCAGACCAAAGGTCACAAGGATCTGGTCGGCGTGCGGACGGGTGTAGAAGTGTTTGATCAGGCCACGTTCCATTATGAAGCCAACGGCCATCATTACCGGAATGGCAAAGAGGATCGACAGCGGGACGGCCCAGTCGATTATGGCACCGCCAGTGGCCTGGCCGAAGATATCATAGATGTAGGGCACATCCACCTTGGCCGGGTTGCCCAGAAAGTCGGTCTTGGTCTCATCAACCACGGTGTAAGAAAGTGTCAGAATGCGGCTGAGGGTGACGGCGCAGAAGGCGCCGATCATGAACAGGGCGCCGTGCGCGAAGTTCACGACCCCAAGGGTGCCAAAGATCAAGGTCAGGCCGAGAGCGATCAGCGCATAAGCTGAGCCCTTATCAAGGCCATTCAGAGTTTGAAGGATGATTACTTCCATCGGTCCGTCCCTATGTTGTCCGGAGAGGCCGGTCAGGCGTGAAAAGGGCGGGCAAAGAGCTGCCCGCCCGAAACGCGCTTATGCGCCGTTGTTACAGCTGCCCAAGGTGGCTTCTGCGCCACCCATCTGCGGGTGATCAGGCTGGTACATGACCTGCTCAACCGGGGTGACTTCAACGATTTCCAGAAGGTCGAACTCGGAGCTTGGGTTCTCTTTACCCTTCACAACCAGCACGTCTTTGAAGCACTGGTGGTCGGCGCCGCGATAGAGCGTCTTACCGTTGCCCAGACCGTCGAACTCATAGTCTTCCAGAGCTTCTGCCACGGCACATGGGGCAAAGGAGCCCGCGCGCTCAACCGCATCCGCATAAAGCAGGGTCTGCACATAGGTGGTGTGCGCGGCCTGGGATGGCGGGAAGCCATATTTGGTGCCGAAGGATTTCACGAAGGCTTTGGAGCCCTCATCGGTCAGCGACCAGTGCCAGTTGGTGGAGCCGAAGATGCCCTTCACGTTGGCACCCGCACCCTTCGCCATCAGGCGGGAGTAGAGCGGAACGATGATCTGGAAGTCTTTGCCGTTCACCTGCTTGTCACGCAGACCGAATTGAACCGCGTTGGTCAGCGAGTTCACCATGTTGCCGCCGTAGTGGTTCAGAACCAGCGTGTCGGCACCAGATTGCAGAACCGGCGCAATATAGGAGGAGAAGTCGGTTTGCGTGAGCGGGGTTTTCACCGCGGCAACGGTTTCCCAGCCCATGGCTTCGGTGGAGGCTTTCACGGCCTCTTCTGTGGTGTAACCCCAGTTGTAGTCCGCTGTCAGGTGATAGGCTTTACGGTCTTTGCCGTATGCGCCTGCGAGCACAGGTGCCAGCGCTGCGCCGGACATGTAGGAGTTGAAGAAGTGACGGAAGCCGTTGGCTTTGCGGTCTTTACCGGTGGTGTCGTTGGAGTGGGTCAGACCCGCCATGAAGATCACGCCGGCCTCTTGGCAGAGCGCCTGCACAGCCACGGCCACACCGGAGGACGAGCCACCTGTGATCATGATTGCGCCGTCTTTTTCGATCATCGACTTGGCAGATGCGCGCGCCGCGTCAGATTTGGTCTGGGTGTCGCCGGTGACGAACTCGACTTTCTTGCCAAGGATACCGTTGCCTTGCAGCGCCTTGGAGCTGAAGGTGTTCATCATGCCGCCATCGCCGCCGCCGTTGAGGTGCTCAACTGCCAGCTGGTAGGCGCGCAGCTCGTCCGCCCCTTCGTCAGCGTATGGACCGGTCTGTGGCACGTTGAAGCCCAGAGTCACGGTGCCGCCGGTGGGTTCGTTGGTGAACGCGTGAGCAGACTGCGCCGTAAAGATGGTTGGCAGAGCCAGACCGGCGCCGGTAACAGCGCTCGTTTTAAGCAAGCCACGACGTGTAAAGTTGCTTTTGGACATATAATCCTCCCGTTATGTAAAGTGCGACAGGGGCTCCTCTTCCCCGGACGTCGCGCGCACAGATGTGCAGTTTCATTATCGAAGGCGGCTCGAAAATTTCGCAACAACTGCTTTTCTTGTAACAATTTTTTTGTAAAGTAATTCGCACTGCTGTGCAGCAATTTGTAAACAAATTATTCTGCGGCGCAGAAGGTCATTGTTTTTGAAGCGAAACGTCGGGGAGGACGTGATGCCACAAAGCGGATTGGCGGGGAGCCGTATACGTGAGCGGCGCTTGGTTGCAAAGGTGCGGCAAGCGGAACTTGCTGAACGTGTGGGAATTTCTGCGAGCTACCTCAACCTAATCGAGCATAACCGGCGTCGCATCGGCGGGAAGTTGCTGAACGACATCGCCAAGGCGCTGGATGTGGAGCCCTCTTTGCTGAGTGAGGGGGCAGAGGCGGCATTGCTGGCCACATTGCGGGAGGCGGCAGCGGATGCGCAGGGGGCCTCACCCGAGGTGGCGCGCAGCGATGAATTTGCCGGGCGCTTTCCCGGATTTGCGGCGCTGATTGCGGAGCAGCACCAGAGGCTGCGCAGTCTGGAACATACGGCGGCGACGCTGACCGATCGGCTGACGCATGACCCGCATCTGGCGACCTCGGTGCATGAAATGCTGACCATGGTGACGGCAATCCGCTCAACGGCGGGTATTCTGGCGGAGACCAAGGAGATTGAGCCGGAATGGCGCAACCGGTTTCACCGCAACCTGAACGAAGACAGTCAACGGCTTGCCGAAGGGGCGGAGCAGTTGGTGTCTTATCTGGATGACGCAGGGGATGCGCGGGCGGGCATGACGCTGCCACTGGAGGAGGTGGAGGCCATGTTGCAGGCCCATGACTTTCAGTTTGATGCGCTGGGCGAAGCCTCGTTTGAAACCTTGCAGGCTTTTGTTGCCAATCAGCCGTTGCTGACCACAGAGGCGGCGCGGGACATGGCGCTGGGCGTGGTGCGGCAGCTGCGGGCGGATGCTCGGGATTTGCCGATGGAGATGCTCGCGCGTCATCTGAAAGACGGTATGGTGGAGCCGACCTGGCTTGTCAGCGAAACCGGTGCGTCGCTGAGCGCCGTGTTGCGGCGGCTGGCGGCGGTCTCTGATGCGCTGCTTGAGCGCCCGCTTGGGCTTGTGATGGCGGATGCCTCCGGCACACTTATGTTGCGCAAACCGGTGGAAGGCTTTGCGATCCCGAGATTTTCCGGCGCTTGCCCGAAGTGGCCGCTGTTTCAGGCGCTGTCACGTCCGATGCAGGCGCTGCGGCAACGGCTGACCATGGCAGGTCGGGAGGCGCGGGATTTTGACTGTTATGCGGTCTCTGAGCCTGTGGGCCAGATACAGGTGAATGTGGCACCGCTGTATCACGCATATATGTTGATTGTTCCGCTGGACGTGAAAGATGACACCGGGGCCCCGGTTGGCTCCTCCTGTCGGGTCTGTCCGCTGGAGCTCTGTGACGGCCGCCGGGAGCCCTCACTTTTGGCCGCGCGATCATGACGCAAGAAATCCTCTTGGCTTTTGCCAAGCGCACGCTAAAAATGGACCACCGTTTGTGGACTTTCGGGGAGGGGAGGCTGCATGGGCAAGAATGTTCTCGTCATTGAAGATGAGCCCAATATCATTGAAGCAATCAGCTTTATTCTGTCGCGGGACGGCTGGACTGTGGCGACCCATTCCAACGGGCATGATGCCGTTGGCGTGGTGACTGCGGCGTTGCCGGATGTTGTGATCCTGGATGTGATGCTGCCTGGCAAGAATGGCTATGACATTCTGCGGGAGCTGCGTGAGGCTGAGCTCACCAAAGGCATTCCGGTGCTGATGCTGACAGCCAAAGGGCAGGTCAAAGATCGTGAGATGGCCGCGCGCGCAGGCGCAAGCCGGTTCATGACCAAACCATTTTCCAATGCCGAAGTGCTGGATGCCGTGCGGGAGCTGGTGGTGGGTGAGCAGCAGGCTCAATGAGCGATCGGCCCAATATCCCGTTTCTGGAGCGGCAGAGCTATCGCCGTCGCAGGTTGATTGACACCGTTCGCATGGTGCCTGTTGTGGGCGCTGTGCTGTGGGCGGTGCCGTTGCTGTGGCCCACCCCTGAAGATGGTGCAGGCAGCGTCGCCAGCTCGGACGCCATCATCTATATCTTTCTGGTCTGGTTTGCGCTTGTGCTGCTTGGGGCTTGGTTTGCCTTTCTGATGAAACGCAGTGATGCGCAGGAGGAAGGTGGGGGGCGCTGATGGGGGCGTTAAACATCCTCGTCGGCGTTTGCCTGATCTATGTCGCCTTTCTGTTTGCGGTGGCTTTTGGTGCGGAGCGTGCGGCGCTCAACGGCAAAGGCGGCTGGCTGCGCAGTCCGCTGATCTACACGCTGTCGCTGTCCATCTATTGCACCGCCTGGACGTTTTATGGCGCGGTTGGCTATGCGGCGCGCTCCGGGTTGGAGTATCTGACGATCTATATCGGCCCGTCACTGGTGGTGATCGGCTGGTGGTGGTTGCTGCGCAAACTGGTGCGCATCGGGCGCAGTCAGCGCATCACCTCGATTGCGGATCTGATCTCCTCGCGTTACGGAAAATCCAATATGCTCGCGGTTGGGGTAACCATTCTCGCGGTGATTGGCACCACGCCCTACATCGCGCTGCAGCTGCAATCTGTCACCGTGAGTTTTGGCGTTTTCTCAGATGCTTACGGAGCAGAGTTGACGGAGATTAATCACGGTAACAACGCTCTGCTGGTGGCCTGCGGATTGGCGCTCTTCACAATTGTCTTTGGCACGCGCAATCTTGATGCCAATGAGCGCCACCACGGTGTGGTCATGGCAATTGCGGTGGAGGCGATTGTCAAACTCTTCGCGCTTCTGGCGGTTGGGGCCTTTGTGGTCTGGGGCGTCGCGGGCGGTGTGAGCGATATTTTCGAGCGGATTGACGCCAGCAAGATCGGTCAGTGGGACATGCGCGGTGACCGCTGGGCGACGCTAATCTTTCTCTCGGCGGCCGCATTTTTGTGTCTGCCGCGGATGTTTCAGGTCATGGTGGTGGAGAATGAGGACGAAGATCACCTGCGCACGGCAAGCTGGGCCTTTCCGCTTTACCTGATGGTGATGAGCCTCTTTGTGGTGCCGATTGCGGTGGTTGGCCTTGATATGATGCCGCCCGGAGCCAACCCTGATTTCTTTGTGCTGACCGTGCCGCTGGCGACGGGGAATGACGGGCTGGCGATGCTGTCGTTTCTGGGCGGGTTTTCCAGCGCGACCTCTATGGTGATTGTCGCCGCGCTGGCGCTTTCGACCATGGTGTCCAACCATATTGTCATGCCGATCTGGCTGAGCGCGCAAAGCGGGGGCGCGACCGTGTCTGGCGATGTGCGCCATGTGGTGCTGTTGTCGCGCCGGATCTCGATCGCGGCTGTTGTCTTTCTGGGCTACCTCTATTTCCGCCTGTCCGGCGGAGGGGCGGCGCTGGCCTCCATCGGGTTGATCTCTTTTGCCGGTGTGGCGCAGTTCCTGCCGGTGCTGATTGGCGGGATTTTCTGGCGCGGGGCCACGCGCACCGGCGCCTTTGTGGGCCTGAGCGTGGGCTTTCTGATCTGGGCCTACACGCTGTTGCTGCCCAGCTTTGGGACCGGAACGCTGATCGGCACTGCGGTGCTGACAGAGGGGCCGTTTGGGCTTGGCTGGCTGCGGCCACAGGCGTTTTTTGGCATCACGGGGATGGACCCGCTGGTGCATGCGATCTTCTGGTCGATGCTGCTGAACACGCTGAGCTTCTTCATTGCTTCGCTGGTGGGCTTTCCCTCACCACTTGAACGGCTGCAGGGAGCGCAGTTTGTGAATGTGTTTGAGCACAGCCGCACGCCGCAGAGCTGGAGCGGGAGTCTTGCGCAGAGTGAAGACCTGATGGTGATGGCGCAGCGCATCATTGGCGCGCGGGAGGCGCAGCGGTTGTTTGAGCGCGAGGCGCGTCGGCAGGGCTTGAGCGGACTGGTGCCCGAGCCGTCACCGGATTTCCTTGCGGTGCTGGAGCGTGAGCTGGCGGGTTCTGTGGGCGCGGCGACGGCCCATGCGATGATCGGGCAGATTGTGGGCGGTGCCTCGGTGTCGGTGGAAGACCTGATGGCGGTGGCGGATGAAACCGCGCAGATGATGGAATATTCCTCGCGGCTTGAGGCGAAATCTGAAGAACAGGCGCGCACCGCACGGCAGTTGAGGCAGGCCAACGAGAAGCTCACGCAGATCTCGGAGCAGAAGGATGCCTTCCTCAGTCAGGTCAGCCATGAGTTGCGCACGCCGATGACCTCTATCCGTGCCTTTTCGGAGATTTTGCGCGACAGTGACCGGCTGAGTGCGAAGGAAAAGGTGCGCTACAGCTCGATCATCCACGATGAGGCGATCCGCCTGACACGGCTGCTGGATGATCTGTTGGACCTGAGTGTTTTGGAGAACGGACAGGTGAGCCTGAATGAGCAGACCGGTGTGCTTGGTGATGTGCTTGATCATGCCCTGTCAAGCGCGCTGACGGGCAATCAGACCGTCGAACTTCGGGTGATGCGGGATCTTCTGTCGGAGAAAGTGACCCTGACCACCGATCTTGATCGCCTCAGTCAGGTCTTTATCAATCTTATTGGAAACGCTCAGAAATATTGTGATGCGCCAACGCCGAAGCTGCATATCTCGGTGCAATACGGGCAGGGGCAGCTGGTGATTGATTTTATCGACAATGGCAGCGGCATTTCCAAGGCGGATCAGGCGGTGATTTTTGAAAAATTCGCCCGGACCGGCGAGCAGAAAGTCAGCGGCGCGGGGCTTGGTCTGGCGATTTGCCGAGAGATTATGACCCGTCTGGGCGGCTCAGTGGACTACCTGCCGGGGCAGGGTGGCGCAGCCTTTCGGGTGATCCTGCCACAATCCGCAGCGCTCGCGGCACAATGACCGGTTTTTGAAGGCGTTTTAGCGGCTTCGTAGAGGGGCTGTTAACCTTATTGGGGCAAATCTGCCATGGAACGGATCCACAAATATGGCAGTGATGAACATGGGCGAGACCAAAGGCAGCTCCATTCTCAGACGTAAGGCAACGGACGGCAGCACCGAGCATCAGGCGCGGGCGATGTCGCCGACTAAAGCCATGCGGCTTGGGCTGGCCAAGGCTGCTGAGAAGGGGCTCGATCTGGCGCTTGATGTGACCAAAGTGACTCACACAACGCTGCCGCACCGTGCGCTGCAGGAGATTCTCGATGAAGAATCGCTGCTGGCCATTCTAGAAGGGCAGAACGGTGAGCCCGGTGCAATGGCTGTGGATATGCAGGTGCTCGCCGGGCTGGTGGAATTCCAGACGCTGGGACAGGTGATCCCCAAGCCGGTCGTGGATCGTGTGCCGACTCGCGTGGATGCCGCTTTGATCACCCCGCTGATGGAAGATGCGCTGATGCGGTTTGTCCGCAATCTCGGCGAGGAGGGCGAGCCGCCGAAATGGCTGCAGCACTACAAGTTCGGCGCGATGGTGGCGGACCGGCGGACCTTGTCGCTGGGCATGATGGCGCAGGACTACCATATGTTCGTGATGGACATCACGCTGGAGCATGGCAAGAAAACCGGCACCATGGCGTGGATTTTCCCGGACATCGAAGTGCTTGTTGAAGGCAGTGACGAGGAAGAGAAATCCGGTGCTGAGAAATTCCAGAGCACGGTCAAGCAGGCAACCACCACGCTGAATGCGGTGATCGGCAAGGTTTCCATGCCGATTGCGCAAATTCAGGGCTTGCAGGTTGGCGATGTGCTGAAACTGCCGGAAGACCCGATCAAATCCGCCAAGTTGGAAGCGCTGGGTGGTGAGGTGATCGCGGATGCCCGCATTGGTCAGCTCGACGGGATGCGCGCGGTCTGTGTGCCGGGGCTTGCTGGCGCGGCTTTGGCGAGCGGTTTGACGAATGGTCTTGCAGGTGCATCTAATATGGGCGGTCTGCCCGGGATGGATGAGCCTGCCATGCCTGCAATGGGCGGCATGCCGGATATGGGCGGCGATTTGCCTGCCATGGGTGGCATGCCTGATATGGACACACCGGCCCTGCCTGACCTAAGCGGCGGTGGCCTTCCTGATCTGGACGGCGGTATGCCGGACATGGGTGGGGATCTGCCTGATCTGGGCGGTGGATTGCCCGATCTTGATGGTGGTGGTCTGCCTGATCTTGGCGGCGATCTGCCGGATCTGGATTCCATGGGTGGCATCGGATTGGATGCAGACAGCGGTGAAGACTTTGGCGGGTTGGACGATCTGGATGATCTTATCAATCTGGGCTCAGATGATATCGGTGATCCGATGGCGCTGGCGGATCTGGATCTGCCCGGCACATAAGTCCGGCCGTATACCCAAAGAAAAAGCCCCGATCAATCGGGGCTTTTCTATTCTTAATCAAATTCTTATTTGTTGTTTTTGATCTGATCGAGATGCGGTTTTAGACCGGAGAGATCGTAGCCGCCCTGCGCGGCAGCGTTGACGATGTCTTCAGAGGCCATCTCGCCCGCATGTGCCAGCGCCCAGCAGATCGTGGAGCGCGTGCCGGAGCGGCAGTAGGCCAGAACTTTGCCTTCGCAATCCGCAAGACTGTCGCGCTGAAGCGCCTGACGGTCTTCGGTCATGGTTTCCATGGTCAGCGGGTTGACCACATATTTCAGACCAGCTGCCTCGGCGGCGGCGCGCATGGTTTCGCTGTGCTGGTCCGGGCCGACTTCGCCGTCGGGCCGGTTGTTGATGACAAGTCCAAAGCCAGCATCGGCAAGGGCGGCGAAGTCTGCTGCGTCAATCTGAGGCGCGGCAAAGAAGCGGTCGGTGATCTGACGAATATCCATGCGGATTGATTACTCGGCGGGAACCGCTCTGTCTAGCTGCGCGCGTGCAAATGGGGTGAGGATCATGCCAGCGAGCATCGCGGCAAAGAACACCCAATGCGGCCAGCCGCCATAGCTGAGTGAGGCGACCGCAGGGCCGGGGCAGAGGCCCGCCAATCCCCAGCCAACCCCAAAAAGCACAGATCCCACAACAAGATTGCGGCCAAGTTTCGGCTCTGGCGGTTTGGGGAAGGTGCCGCCAACCAGTGGCTTGCGCCCCTCAGCGATGCGCCAGGCGATCGCCATGGGGATGATGGCACCGCCCATCACAAATGCGAGTGTCGGGTCCCAAGCGCCAAAAACATCGAGCCAGCCCTGAACTTTGGCGGCGTCGGTCATGCCGGAGAGAAAGAGGCCCGTGCCAAAGAGGCCACCGGCAAGAAACGCGAGCAGGAAACGGGGCATCAGATCACTCCCAGAAGATGGCGGAAGAGCACGACGGTCAGGCCGCCTGCGAGGATGTAGAAGACAGTGGCCACAATCCCGCGCAGCGACAGGCGGGAGATGCCGCAGACGCCGTGGCCGGAGGTGCAGCCATTGGCCATACGTGTGCCGATGCCCACGCAGAGACCGGCGGCAACCAGAACCAGCAGATTCTGGGTCACATGGGTGTCGACCGGCCCCGCCACAGGCAGCAACAAAAGCGGCAGGGCAAAGACCCCCAGCAGAAAGATCGCCCGTTCTGCCCAATTGCTGCGTCCAGAGCCGTCGACCAGCCCGCCAAGGATGCCGCTTGCGCCCATGATACGGCCGTTACCCAGCAGAAAGACCGCACCACCGGTGCCGATCAACAGGCCGCCAGCCAGCCCCCAGAGCCAATCGGCGGGGATCGCATTCAACATGTGTTTTCCTTTTCTTACAGTGCCTTGAGGATCAAAGCTTATTTATGGGAACCTTGAGGTAGACATCGCCATCCTCATCCGGTTCCGGCATCAGGCCTGCGCGCATGTTCACTTGCAGCGAGGGGATGATGAGTTTGGGCATCGAGAGTGTGGCGTCGCGCGCATCGCGCATGGCGACAAAGCTTGCCTGATCTGCCTCGGCCCCCACATGCACGTTGTTGGCTTTCTGCGCGGCGACTGTGGTTTCCCAGGCAAATTCATCACGTCCGGGGGCTTTGTAGTCGTGGCCGACGAAGATGCGGGTGTCATCCGGCAGGGAGAGGATTTTCTGGATCGATTGAAAAAGATCCTCAGAGGAGCCGCCGGGGAAGTCACAGCGGGCAGTGCCGAAATCGGGCATGAACAGTGTGTCGCCTACAAAGGCCGCATCGCCAATCACATAGGTCATGCAGGCCGGTGTGTGGCCAGGCGTGTGCAGAACATCACAGCGCATCTGGCCGATCATGAAGCTGTCGCCTTCAGAGAAGAGCTGGTCAAACTGTGAGCCGTCGCGCTGAAACTCGGTGCCTTCGTTGAAGATTTTCCCGAAGGTGTCCTGAATGAGCGTGATGTTTTTGCCGATGCCGATTTTGCCGCCAAGCTGTTCCTGCAGGTAGGGGGCGGCGGAGAGATGATCGGCGTGGACGTGGCTTTCCAAGATCCAGTCGACCTTCAGCGCGTTGGCTTTGATGTGCGCAATGATCGCATCTGCGGATTTTGTATCGGTCCGCCCGGCGGCGTGGTCAAAATCCAGCACGCTGTCGATGATGGCACAGGCGCTGCCTTCCGGGTCTTTGACCACAAAGGAGACAGTGTTGGTCGCATCATCAAAGAAGGCGGTGACGTCTGGCTTCATTAGAATTCCTCCATAGGATGCACATATAATAAAAGTCGCATATGTTTCAAGGGTGGTGTGCATGTCTATTTGCTGTCAAAAAATGTGCGGCGGCGATCTCAGGCTTGCGTGAGAGGGACAGGCCGCTAAACTCTGAAAACACAAAGACTTGCACCATAAGATTGTCAGGGTTGAGGCATGACGCAGTTGCTAGACTATCGGATTGAGGGCGGGGTGGCGATCCTTTCCCTGTCAGAGCCGCCATCGGACGCGCGGGGCGCGCCTGTGCGCCAGGCGGTGCAGGAGGCTGTGGCGCGCGCGCTTGAGGATCAGATGGTTGGGGCCATCGCGCTGATCGGCGCGGCTGGCGATTTTGCCGGTGGCAGCGATTATGCGGAGATTGGTGCACCCAAAAATCCTCTGCGGCTTAGCGATCTGTGCAACATGGTTGAGGCGGCGGGTAAACCGGTGGTGATCGGATTGAGCGGTGCCGTTGTTGGCAGCGGATTGGAGTTTGCGCTGGCATGTCACTATCGCGTAGCGCATCACACCGCGCAATTTGCCATGCCGGACGCGGCGCTTGGGGTGATCCCCGGCGCGGGGGCGACCCAACGGTTGCCGCGATTGATTGGCGCGGATGCCGCGCTGAAGCTGTTGCTGGCGGGGGCGGTGCTGCCTGCGAACGCACCGGAGCTGGAAGGCGCGGTGGATGAGGTGGCTGAGGGCGATATCGAGGAAGCCACGGTTCTTTTTGCGCTGACCTGCATTGCTCAGTTCAAGCCTGCGCGACCGACGCGGGAGGCCTTTGAGCAGATCAGCGATTTTGCCGGACATCAGAAATCCATTGAGAGCTGGCGCAAACGTCTTGCCGCGCAGGGGCAGGATGCGGGGCACGCGATTGTGGAATGCGTGCGGGTTGCGCCGTTGTTGCCGTTTGATGTTGGCTTGGATTTTGAGCGGGACCGTTTTGAAGAGCTGCTGAACGGCAAGCAGCGCGCAGCGTTGCAGCATGTGGCGCTTGCGGAGCGCCGAGAGATGCGCTTGTCGGAACTGCTGGACGAAGCGCCTCGGGAGATCAAGACGCTTGGTGTGATTGTCGGGCGTGACCGGTTGGGCGCGGAGCTGGCGCTGGCGGGGCTGCGCTCCGGCTTTGAGGTGGTGATGGTGGCGCAGGTGCCTGCCGCACTCGATCTGGCGCAAAAACGCCTTGAGGCGGTGCTGCACCGGCAGACGGAACGCGGGCAGGTCTCAGGCGCGCAGGCAGATGCGATGCGGGCAGCGCTGTCGACGCCCCAAGATCTGGTGGCGCTGAGCGCGGCGGATATGGTGATCGAAGCGGTGGGGCTGGGGCAGGAAGTGTCCCGTCAGTTGGTGGCACAGCTCGACGGCATTGTGGATGAGGGGGCGCTCATTGTGGTGCATGATCCCGCGGCACCGCTTGAGACATTGGCGAGCGCGACGGAGAATCCGGAAGATCTTTTAAGCCTTTACGTGCCGAACCTCTACCTGCGCACTGCCGGTGTGGAGATCGGGGCTGGGGCACAGACCGGTGGCGCTGCGATGGCCACCTGTGTTGAGGCGCTGAGCAAGATGGGCTTTTTCCCGGTGACGGCCAAGGCGCAGGCCGGGCTTGTCGGACAGACCCTGATGGGGGCCTGTATCCGCGCGGCAGAGGAGCTTTTGCGCCTTGGGGCCGATCCTTACGAAGTCGACTGGGTGATGTTGGGCTGGGGCATGGCGCGTGGGCCGTTTCAGGTGGCGGATGCCTTGGGGCTGAATGCGCCGGGGTTGCGCATAGCCGGGGCTAGCCTGTCAGCGTCGCTTTATGGCAATGGGCGCGAAGGGCGCGACATGCGCAAAGGGTGGTATCTCTATTCGATGGAGCACCCGCTGGGAGAGGCCGATGAGGCCGCCCGCGATCTGTTGGCGGTGGCGCTGGCCGAGGACACGCGGCCCTTGCCCAAGACAAGCACCAAAGAGGCGGAGATCACACGCAGTTGCCTTGCGGCCATGGCCAATGCCGGCGCCAAGCTTTTGCGGCAGGGTGTGGTGAAAACGCCTGCGGAGATTGACGTCGCCATGATCCATGGCTTCGGTTTTCCGCGCTGGCGCGGTGGGCCGATGATGGCGAGCGATCAATTGGGGCTGATCCCGCTGCGCACGCAGCTGCGGGTTCTGGCGGAAGGGGATGCCGAATATTGGCAGCCTGAGCCACTATTTGATGAGTTGATCAAAGAGGCGCAGGGATTTGGCTCGCTAAATTGAGCGCGGTGGCGCCGGGGGCGGCGGTCAGGAGAAAGAAATTCCGACCATCACCACCATGAGCCCGATCACGGAGAGAAACAGCGCGCCCATGTTGAGGGGGACAACCTTCTGAACTGCGGCGCGCAGCTCTTCGTCAGAGAGGCCTGCGCGTTTGGCCTTGGCGACTTTCACGATGGAGAGCATGAGGCCCAGCAGACCAATCAGCGACAAGAGGGCGCCGCCCCAGATCATCCATTGCATGTGGTGTTCCTTCAATTGCGAGGCCGGGCCGTTGGGGCCGCGTCAGCCGTGAAAAGCGCCTAGCGGATTGTGGGGCAGGGATCAAGCATGGGCGCGCCTTGTGCGACAAACCGGGTCAGAGGCCGCATGTTGCGAGAGAATTGGTCGATGCGCGCGGAGTGCCCCTTGCATAGCGGCGCTCTTTGCGGTCTATACGAGCCTTATTAATTGGCGTCTGAGCAGGCGTCGTGGGTGTTGCGGGAGGTCCCGAACACGCGCATCAGGCAAGACAAGAGGTCACTTATGAGCGAAGGCACATCGTCAGACTCCCAATACAGCGTCACCGGTCAGGAGCTGAAGCAATTCATCGAGCGCGTGGAGCGTTTGGAAGAAGAAAAGAAAGAAGTGTCTGAGCAGATCAAAGAGGTCTTTGCTGAGATGAAGGGCCGTGGATTCGATGTGAAGGCGATCCGCACTATACTGCGCGAGCGCAAGCAGGATCCAAACGACATTGCCGAGCAAGAGGCGGTGATCGACATGTACAAAGCGGCGCTTGGCATGGGATAACCTGCGCTGTCGCAGAGTTTACACGGATTGGAACGGCTCCTTTTGGGGGCCGTTTTATTTTTGCGCGCGTGGATTGGCTTATGGGTGGATCAGGGTCACGCCGGGGATGCGTTCGATGCGGAAGACATCTTCGTCATAGGCGTCTGACATAGCGTCCACCATCGCCTCGGTCCAACCGGGCAGGTCGAGCTCTTCCTCGATCTCATCTTCGAGCGCAAACTTATCCAGAAACGCCGCATAGACCCTGCGTTTCTGAATCTCGGTGAGGCCGGGGTGCTCCTCCAGAAAGGTGTTCAGACGCGCCATGCCCTCTTCGCTCATGATATTTTGCAAAAGCGACGTGCCGCCCGCAATCGGCGTGTTGGGATCAAGCCCGGCCATTTCGCGCAAAATCTCTTCCCAGATCAGGGGGGTGTCTTCATTACACCAGATGGTGACCGGCATATGCGGCACGGCCTCGCGCACATTTAGGATCAGATCGGACCAGCGCAGCTGAAGCGGGTCACAATTGTCGGTGACTTCCTCGATGCTGTGCTTGGGCGAGGCTTTGACCAGCGCGGGTACAAAGGTGGCCGGATTGCGAATGGAGATGAAGATCTCGATATCCTCGCCGTAAAACAGCGAAGACATCGTGCGCAGCCGTTCCGGTGCGGCGGGAAACAGCATGTTGTTGCGGATGGCGCGGCGTGGCACGCCGAAGAAATTGTCGTTGGACAGGATCAGCCGGTCAGGCTGTGTGTCACCAATCATGCCGGACATGACCGCGCCTTTGAAATCCGTTGCCATCACGGATTTGCTCATCTCGCCGAGCGTGTCGCGGATCTGACGACGATAGGTGCTGGGTGGCGGCAAAGCGATGCCGTGATCGGCCAGCAGAGCCTTGTTCTGGTTCAGGCTGCCCAGGAGTTTGCCTTCGTCTGTGTAGTGCGCGCCCGCATGTAGGACAATCTGCATGTTCTTTTTCGTTTTTGGATTGTGCTTGGCACAAGTATAGCTTCGTTTCTGGACAGTGAAACCAGATTCAGGCAACAGAAGGGCGCGAAAAAGGAATACACCGTGAAAACTCCCGCTCCCTCGACCTCTTCCGGCGCTGATCCGGCCCTCGCAGCCACCGGTGGCAAGCCCAAGCGCCTGCCTATGGTGGATCCGTGGTCGGCAGGGGCATTTGTGATTGCCGCTGTTGTGCTGTCACCGATCCTGGCGGTGGTTTGGATTGCTTTTCATCCGGTGGAAAACATCTGGCCGCATCTGCTGTCCACCACCTTGCCACGCTACATGCGCAACACTTTGGTGTTGATGGTGTCGGTTGGGGCTCTGGCCGCCACCATGGGGGCAACGACCGCCTGGCTGGTGACGCGTTACCGCTTTGCCGGGGTGCGCTGGATCCAATGGGCGCTGCTGTTGCCATTGTCGATCCCGGCCTATGTGGGTGCCTATGCGCTGGTGGATTTTCTTGAATATGCAGGCCCGGTGCAGACCGGCCTGCGTTCCTTGTTTGGGTGGCAGACCAGCCGGGACTACTGGTTCCCGGAAATCCGCTCCATGGGGGCGGCGATCCTGGTGCTGTCTGCCGCGCTTTTCCCTTACGTCTATATTCTGGCGCGGGCTGCGTTTCGCGAGCAATCCGGAGCCGGCGAAGAGGTGGCGAGATCGCTTGGGGCAGGGGCTTTTGCCCGGTTCTGGCGCATTGGTCTGCCGTTGGCGCGCCCGGCCATCGCTGCCGGGACCGCCATCGTGATGATGGAAACGGTCAATGATTTTGGCACGGTGGATTATTTCGCGGTGCAGACCCTCACCACAGGGATTTTCAGCGTCTGGCTGGAAAGCAACAACGCAGGTGGCGCGGCGCAGCTTTCCAGCGTGGTGCTGATGCTGGTGATAGTGCTGGTCACTATGGAGAAAATCAGCCGCCGCAAGGTGCAGTTCTTCAGCCTCAGCACCCGGCACCGCGCACCTGAGCGTGCCCAACTGACCGGAGCGGCCAGCGCCTTGGCCTGCGTGTTCTGTCTGTTGCCTTTTGCCATTGGTTTTGTGCTGCCTTTTGCGGTGATCACCCATCAGGCGATTGGCAATCTGGAGCGCTGGCAGGATCCCGCGCTTTTGACCGCGTTCTATAACACGCTGCGGGTGGGCGGCATCGCGGCCTTCGTGACGGTGACCGCAGGGGTGTTCATGGTTTATGGCGTACGCCTCTCCGGACGCAGCCTGCCACGCCTGCTGCTGCCGATCACCACAATTGGTTATGCCGCCCCGGGCGCCGTGCTTGGCGTGGGGATCCTGATCCCGCTGGCCACCATCGACCACTCTCTGGCCGATCTGGTGGAAGCGGTCACAGGCGGCCCTTCAGGGCTGCTTTTGACCGGCACATCATTTGCCCTGATTCTGGCCTATTGCGTGCGCTTCTTCGCGATTGCGCAGGGGGCTGCAGATGGCGCGATGGGGCGAGTCGCCCCAAGCCTGCCCATGGCGGCACGCTCCTTGGGCCGCAGTCGCGTTCAGGTGCTCTGGGAGGTGTATCTGCCGCTGGTGCGGGCTTCCATCGGCTCCGCGCTTCTGCTGGTGTTTGTGGACTGCGTGAAAGAGCTTCCCGCGACGATGCTGCTGCGGCCTTTCAACTTTGATACATTGGCCACGAGAGTGCATGAGCAGGCCAGTCTGGAGAACCTGGGCGACGCCAGCCCGGGGGCGATTTTGATCGTTTTGGTGGGACTTGTGGCGGTTGGTTTGCTGGCCCGTGCAAATCGCTGAAAAAACCTCTTGCAGCTCCCGCGCCAAACCCTTAGAGGAAACGTCAGTGCCCCTATAGCTCAGCTGGTAGAGCAACTGATTTGTAATCAGTAGGTCCGCGGTTCGAGTCCGTGTGGGGGCACCACTCAATCTTCCATTTGCGTCCCATTTAGTCTGATAGTAGCCTGTATTTGCGGGTCTTTTCTATTGGTCTTGTTTCATGTTGTCCTGGCACGTCGAGCCAAGTCTACCTCAATCGGGGGTATCTCTGGGGGACGCGCCGCGCAGCACTTGGGAAGATACCCCCATGTCTGTTTTGAGCGATGCGAAGATTCGGGCACTCAAGTCCAAAGCCAGCCCCATCAAGCGCAAGGTTGATCTACCTTTCTGCTATCAGGGTCTCTGGCGGTTCATGGTGGTGGTGGAGCGTCTAGGATATTGGTTCTAGCCCTCGGTATTCGCTGCTACTGTCATCCATGATGACACGCGAACCAGAATCTTCATTTTCAACCGTCTCGAGCAGCTTCGTTCTGGATTGGCTTGGGGCGCTTCAGGGGCTTTGTGAACCGGATCAATTTGCGTCGCTGCTTGCCCGGTCCGGCATTCCATGTGGCAACAAAGTCCCGCTGGGGCGGGTGACATTGGAGCAGATGGTGCGCCTTTACCAACTGGCGGCCGTGGAGACCGGAGACGAGATGATGGGGTTGTGGTCGCGTCCGATAAGGGCACGCGCTTTGCAGCATCTTTTGACATCGGTGCGTGAGTCGACCTCGCTGTCTTCCGCTCTCTATCGCTTTTCGACATTCTGGAACCTGTTGCTTGATGACTACCGGTTTGAGCTGAGCGATGCAGAGGACAGCATAACGCTCTGTCTTCTGCCTCGGTCAAACACTCATGCCCAGCGTTTTGGTCATATGCTGATCCTCAAGCTGGCCCATGGGATCCTGTCCTGGCTTGCCAGGCGTGAAGTGGCTTTGGAGCGTGTGGAATTTGCGTTTGAGCGTCCTTCTTTTGAGGAGGATTATGCCGTTATCTTTCCTGCGCCGGTCACCTTCAGTGCGCCCGCCACGTCCATTCGCTTTTCCAAGGCCTCCCTCGGACCGGTCAATACGCGCAGTACCGATGATCTGGATCGCTTCTTGGAAAATGCCCCGCGTGATTGGCTCTTTACGCGCTCACAGGAGCACAGGCAGTCTCTGCGTGTCCGTGCTTATCTGAACCAATCGGGTTGGCAAGACGCAAATCTGGCCGGGGCCGCCAAGGCGCTCAATATGACGCCACGCACGCTGATCCGCAAACTGGATGCAGATGGCACATCTTTTCAAGCCATCAAAGACGGCTTGCGGAGAGACATCGCCATTCGCCGCTTGCAAATCGGGGATGCAAGTATCGAAGCCATCGCTCAAGACGTTGGTTTTTCTTCGGCGGCGAGTTTCCACAAGGCGTTTCATAGATGGACGGGCGCGACGCCCAGTTCGTATCGGCAGCGGCATCTTTCCTAGGCAATCTTTTTGTCACTTTTGGACAATCAGTTGTCATCGCGCGAGATGGCATGAGGCTGGTGTGGCCTGTTATCTGGCTGCCATAGCACATCTTACTGCGTGAAACGGAATTGCTTCACCGACTGAGTTTGGCGAAGTTGGATATTTGCGCGCTACAGAAAGGACCAAGCCCATGTCGTCTCACCTCGAAACCATTTTGGCCGCTGCGCGCGATCATGCCAACGATGTCATCCTGCCCAATGTAGATGTTTGGAACACAAAAAAGACATGGCCCCGCGAAGCCTCTGACAAGGCTGGCGCGGCTGGCCTGACCGGTCTTTACGCTCCCAAAGAGTGGGGCGGTCAGGGTTTGCCGCTTTCAGAAGGCATTCAAGTGTATGAACAACTGGGGCTGGGCGATGGCGCCTATGCCTTTGCGCTGTCCATGCACAACATTTGCACTTTCGCGGGCTGTGGATACGGGACCGATGCCTTTAAGGAAGGATGGGCGCGCGATCTGACCTCGGGCCGTAAGCTTGCGAATTTTGCGTTGACTGAGCCGCAGTCCGGGTCAGATCCGATGAAGATGTACACCCGTGCCACCATCAATGATGACGGCACCTGGACAATCAACGGTGCCAAAGCCTGGGTGAGCCTGGCGACCGAGGCCGATATCTACTTTACGGTTGTCAAAACCTCCGATGATCCGGGCCATAAGGACATGGCGATGGTCGCGATCCCGGCAGACGCGCCCGGCATCAGCTTTGGCCCGAAGTATGACACGCCGTCCTACAACTTCTTGCCGCTGGCCGAGATGAATTTCGACAATGTTGTGGTCAGCGAAGACAACATCATTCTGCCAATTGGCCAGGGCTTTCAGGGGTCATTGATGGCCATCGATATCGCACGGGTATCGATCGCTTCTGGATGCTGTGGTTTGATGCAGGCCGCGCTGGATACTGCGCTGTCCTATTCAAAGAACCGCAAGATGTTTGGCGGCAAAAACCTCGATCTTGACGGTATCCAATGGATGTTGGGCGAGGTGGCGACGGATCTCGAAGCCTCCAAGCTGCTTTACCGCAAAGCTGCTGAAGCGCTCGGGACCCCTGAGGGGCCACTCATGGCGGCACATGCCAAACGGTTTGTGCCAGATGCCGCAGTAAAGGCTGCCAACACGTGCACTCAGGTTTTGGGGGGCATGGGACTCTTGCAGCCGTATGGGCTGGATCGCCTATCACGTCTGGCCCAGATGCTGCGGATCGTTGATGGGACTACCGAGATCAGTCGCGTTGTGATTGGCCGTGCGCTTCAAAAACGTGCAGCCGGTTTGCCAGACCTTCCCGTGCCAAAGGGGTATGGCGAAACCGATGAGAACGATGCAAATATCGCAGCGGAATAGAACGCAATACTCACGGGAGCTTAAGCCATGCGCGCCATCCTTTGTTCGAAATTTGAGGGTGCGGATGCGCTTGAGCTTGGCGAAGCGCCAGAGCCGCCCCCCGCGGCCGATGAGGTGCTCATCGAAGTGCATGCCGCCGCTGTGAGTTTTATGGACAAGCTGATGGCCGAAGGCGGCTATCAGCTGAAGCCAGAGCTGCCCTATGTCCCGGGAACGGACGCGGCGGGCATCGTTCTTGAGGTCGGCAGTGAGGTCACGAACTTTAAACCGGGAGATCGTGTCGTAGGCCAAATGTGGCATGGGAGCTATGCGGAACGTGCGGTGACCAAACACTGGAAGTGCGCCAAGGTGCCCGAAAGCGTCGAGTTTACCGTCGCCTGCACGGTCTTGCACAACTATATGACCGCCTATCACGCGCTGGTTCAACGATGTGCGCTGAAGCCAGGTGAGACCCTAATGGTCACCGGGGCGAAGGGCGGGGTTGGGCTTGCGGCCGTTGACATGGGGCGGATGCTTGGTGCGCGCGTTCTTGCGGGGACGGGGGATGTCGCCAAGATGAGTGTCCTGCAAGATCTGGGCGCGGATGCTGTCGTCAACATGCGTAAGGGGGATCTGCGTGAACAGATCAAGGAACTGACAGGCGGCCACGGATTGGATGTGTGCTTTGAGATGGTTGGGGGCGACACTTTTGTAAAGCTTGCCCGATCCATGCGGTGGGGCGGGCGCATCACGCCAATTGGGTTTGTGAGTGGGGACATTCCAAAACTGCCGATGAACCTGCCTCTGCTCAAAGGCTTCTCAGTTGTCGGCGTGTTTGAGGGCGCATGGGCTGAGAAATTCCCGGACGAAGCCACGGAGGCAGCCGACAAGATCATGAGTTGGATTGCGGAAGGGGAGCTGCAGCCACTTATTGATCGCGTTTTGCCTTTGGAACAGGCGGCTGAGGCTTTCCAGGCTCTTCAGGAGCGTGAAGTGATCGGGCGCATTGTTCTGCAAGTCTAAGGGGGGCGAGCTGCGGTCTTGGTCTGGTTAGAAGGGCTGGTACGCGGTTTTTTATCCACGGGGTGGGTACGCACCACCCCATTGTCATTTTTCGGTGTTGTTGGGCTGCGTAAAGAATTGCGCTGCCCATTGCGCAGAGCGTCTGTGCGGGGCGCTGTAAACTCACGTTTTAGCGCGGGCGGCCTCATCTTCGGTAATCAGCGCCGCGATCTTCGGGCGGGTTACTTGCTTTGCGAAATAGGCCTCCAGGTGCGGATAGCCTGCTATTGGCACTTGCGCGCGTGCTGAAAGCACAAGGAACCAGACAAGATAGGCGTCTGCAGCTGTAAAGCGATTGCCGACGAGGAAGTCGCGTGTGCTCAGGTGTGTGTTCAGAAGTGCCAGACGATCCGGTGCAAGCGCGCGAAAGTTGTCTTTCACCGGGTCTGTAGCCTCCGGGTAAAACACCACACGCAAGATCTGTTTGTGCAGTTCTGTGGCGGTAAAGCTTACCCATCTGACCAATTGAAAATAATCCGGATTGTCCGCAGGAATGCGCATGTTTGCCTGTGCTTGTGATTGCACCCAAAGCAGGCAGGCAGTGGTCTCTGTGAGCAGTTCTCCTGTCTCAAGGCGCAAGGTTGATACCTGTCCTAAGGGGTTCACATCCAGGAAGGACCCTCCTGAGGCCAGCGCCTTGGTTGCAAAGTCAACAAGATCGATATCCAGCGGTACTCCGCCTTCCGCGGCCGCGAAACGCACTGCGAGCGAGCAATTGAACGGACAGTGATACAAAAGCGCGGGCATTGGCGGTCTCCTGATTTTGGGTTTACCGGTTTGTTTATCTCCAGTTTCTAGATCCGTCACTGGTGCAAGTAGCGCAATAGATGGCTAAGCCCGATGTTTGGCGAGATCTGCTGTTCTTTGAGCGCGCACCTGCGCAGCGAACTGCAGGAATGCGGTGCAAGGGCGCGGCAGCGCGATGCGAAACCCTTCAGCGCTTTGGGAGTGTCTTGCCGAAGAAAGCGGCGTTGTGGCTGCAGTTGCTGACCTTAAACCGGTCATTCTTTGTCTGATTGGGAATATCTATCGCTATTCATGCAAACCAATCTAGTATTGGTTCAGATTTGATGATTCGGAATGCATTGATGGGCACGCATCTGCAGCAAGAGACAAAAAACACCTCTTTGGGCACCGCTCTTCTCGAGCTGACCGATTTGACTCTGCGGTTCGCAGGTCAGGAAAATGATGTGGTCCAAGGCGTAAATTTGCGCGTGAGCCGTGGTGAAGTTTTGTGTCTGGTTGGCGAGTCCGGTTGCGGAAAGAGTGTCACATCTATGGCTTTGATGGGCTTGCTCCCCAAGAAAAATACTCAAATTTCTTCGGGTTTCCTCTCAATTTCTGAGGGTGGCTGGGAATTGCCAAACGAAGAACTTCCCGCGGAGATGCGTGGCAACACTGTCTCGATGATCTTTCAAGAACCGATGACCTCTCTCAACCCGGCGTTTCGTATCGGGGACCAAATTGCCGAAGTCGTTCAGCGTCATCGGGGTGGTTCCCGAGAGGGGGCTTTGGGGCGTGCAAAGGAGATGTTGGGTCGCGTTGGTATCGCCAACTCTGAGCAGCGATTGCATGAATATCCGCACCAATTGTCAGGTGGTATGCGTCAAAGGGTCATGATCGCCATGGCGCTCGCCAATGATCCAAAGGTGTTGATCGCGGATGAGCCAACCACAGCTTTAGATGTTACTATTCAGGCGCAAATCCTCGAGTTGATCCGGGATCTGCGCGATGAGACCGGCATGGGTGCCGTCATGATCACTCATGATCTGGGCGTGGTTGGCGAAATCGCGGACACGGTTGCGGTCATGTATGCGGGGCAGGTTGTTGAGCAGGGGCCGGTGCGCGACGTTTTTGACGATCCGCAGCATCCCTATACCATTGGTTTGATGAGTGCGATGCCGCGGGTGGATCGTCCAGGCGAACAGCTTGCCATCGTTCCGGGAACCGTACCAACTATTTCACAAATGCCTGAAGGATGCCGTTTTCGCACCCGCTGTGCGTTTGTCGCTGAAACCTGTGTTGAGCGCCCTGTTTTGACGGAGCTCGGTGGGGGCCATTCTGTGGCGTGCCATTTCGCGCCTTTAGAAGATCATGTGGCGGTGTCGTCATGACGGATGATGTCATTCTCGAAGCCCTTGATGTGGTCAAACACTTTGGAACCGAGCGTCGATGGTTGTCCAATAAGCGCCCGGTGCAGGCCGTCGATGGTGTGTCCCTGCAAATCAAACGGGGTGAAACCTTTGCCATCGTTGGTGAGTCCGGCTGCGGCAAGTCGACTTTGGCACGGGTGTTGATGCGATTATTGCAGCCGACAGGGGGCGCGGTGCGTTTTGACGGTACTGACATCAGCCATGCGCGGGGTGCGGATCTGACGGCCTTGCGCGGGGATATGCAATTCATCTTCCAAGACCCGTTCTCATCGCTCAATCCCCGCATGAGCGTGGGCAAATTGGTGGGCGAGCCTCTGGAAGTTCATGCCCCGGAGTTAGGCAGGGAAGCACTGCGGGCAAAGGTCGCACATTTGTTGCGGCAAGTTGGCCTGCGCCCCGAGCACGCGGATCGATATCCCCACGAATTTAGTGGCGGGCAGCGTCAACGCATCGGTATTGCACGTGCGCTGGCCGCCGAGCCCAAGTTGATTATTGGCGATGAACCGGTTTCTGCATTGGACGTGTCGGTACAGGCGCAGGTTATCAATTTGTTGGCTGATCTGCGCGATGCCCTGGGTCTGACGCTGGTCGTAATTGCGCATGATCTGGGTGTTATACGGCATATGAGTGATCGCGTAGCCGTCATGTATCTGGGGCGGATTGTGGAAATGGGCACGGCTGAAGAGGTCTTTGGCCAGCCGCGCCATCCTTATACCCAGGCCCTTTTGGCAGCGATCCCGATGATGGATGGTTCATCTCGCGACACGCGGCCGGAACTCTTGGGAGAGTTGCCCAGTCCGTCAAACCCGCCGTCTGGATGCCGATTTCACACACGATGCCCGTATGTCGAAGACCGGTGCCGGGCTGAAAGTCCTGCACTGGCAGGAGGTGGCCACCAGACCGCATGTCACTTTTGGGAACAAATCGCCGGTCGTCATACGCCGTCGGCGCCCCCTCAGAGATCTGCCACCGCTGAGGCGCGTTTCGCGCTCTATCGCGCAGCGACCACTGGTGGAACCGTTATTCACAAACCAGGAATACAACAGCAGAGGATTGAAGGATGAAGACTATAAAAACGGCTCTATTCACGGCCCTGATGGGCGCCACTGCGCTTGCAGCGGGCCCGACTTTTGCCAAAGACCTGCGGATCGCTCTGCAATCAGACGCAGATGTGCTCGATCCGGATCAGTCTCGGACCTTTGTTGGGCGGATTGTTTATGCCTCGATGTGTGACAAGCTGGTCGATATCACGCCTGACCTTGAGATCATCCCGCAACTGGCGACGGGATGGGAAACCTCGGCAGATGGTAAAAGTATTCGCATGTCGTTACGCGAGGGCGTCGTGTTTCACGATGGAACTCCTTTCAATGCCGAGGCTGTGGCAGCGAATATTGAAAGATCGCAAACCCTGGACGAGTCCCGCCGTAAGTCTGAGTTGAAGTCGATCACGTCAACCGAGGTAACCGGCGAGCACGAGATTGTGCTGAACCTGGCTGGCCCGGATGCGACGTTGATCGCGCAATTGGCTGATCGCGCAGGTATGATGGTGTCGCCAACGGCTGCGGCGGCTGCGGGGGCTGACTTTGGTCTGAACCCTGTCTGCTCCGGTGCGTTCAAGTTTGAAGAACGTGTGGCCCAAGACAAGATCGTGCTGACCAAGTTCGATGACTATTGGAACGCGGATGCGATCCATTTTGACAGTGTCACATTCCTGCCGATCCCCGATACCACGGTGCGTCTGGCCAACCTGCAATCCGGTGATATCGATATGCTGGAGCGTTTGGCGGCCACGGACATTCCGCAGGCACAAAGCGACAGCAACCTTGTTGTCGATAGTGCGGTGTCCTTTGGCTATCAAGGCATCACCTTCAACATCAACAACGGCGACAAAGGCGACAATCCTTGGGGCAATGACAAGCGGCTGCGTCAGGCGCTGAGCTATGCGATTGACCGAAATGCGCTGAATCAGGTGGTGTTTGAAGGGGCTTATGCGCCTGGCAATCAGTCTTTCCCGCCGAACTCACCTTGGTACAACAGCAGCCTGCCAGTAGAGAGCATTGATCTGGAAAAAGCCAAGGCATTGCTGGCCGAAGCCGGATACCCTGACGGTCTGGATCTTGAGGTACAGGTGCCCAATTCGACCGAACCTCTGGCTGTGATGCAGGTGGTTCAGGCGATGGCGGCGCAAGCCGGGATCAATATCAAGCTGACATCAAAAGAGTTTGCGACCTTGCTGGCTGATCAATCCGCCGGTGACTATACCGCCAGCCAGATTGGCTGGTCTGGTCGGGTCGATCCCGATGGCAACAACCATCCCTTTGTGACCACGGATGGTGGCATCAACGACAGCAAGTTTTCGGACGCGAAAATGGATGAGCTGCTGAATGGTGCGCGTGTGGCTCCGACGACGGAAGAGCGCAAGGGTCTTTACGACGAGGCGATGACACTGATGCTGGACGAGCTGCCGCGTCTGTTCCTGTATCACGTCACATGGATCTGGGCCTACAACGACAACATGAAGGGCTTTACGCCTTACCCCGATGGCATGATCCGTCTGGAAAATGTGACCTGGGAAGAATGACCCCACAGCCTCGCGCCGCCGCATGCGCGGCGCGAGGTGTTCGTGCAAGAGGCTGACCCATGTACGCATATTTTGCCCGTCGTGTGTTGATCGCCATTCCGACGATCATCCTGATCTCGATCTTTGTTTTTGCCCTGCAAAAGCTGTTGCCTGGTGATCCGCTGCTTGTGCTGGCGGGTGAAGAACGTGATCCGGAGGTGTTGGAGTTTTTACGGGAGAAATACCGTCTGAATGATCCGATCCCGGTGCAATATCTGGCGTGGATCGGAAATGCGCTGCAAGGCGATCTGGGAATATCTTTGCGCTCGAACCAGCCTGTCACTGAGTTGATGGCGGAAAAGTTGCCTGTGACCATCCAACTGGCGGTGATGTCGATGGTCTTTGCAATGGTGATTGGCATCCCGGCGGGCATTCTGTCCGCTGTGAAGAAGGGAACAGCGACAGATTACGTGGCCAATGTGGTCGCTTTGTCGGGGCTGTCGATCCCGAATTTCTGGCTGGGGATCATGCTGATCTTACTGGTGTCGGTAAAATGGCAGTTGTTGCCTGCGTCCGGTTATGTGCCGTTGTCTGAGGATTTTGACCAATCCATTCGCACGATGCTGATGCCGTCTTTTGTGCTTGGCACCGCGTTGGCGGCCACGTTGATGCGCCACACGCGGTCCTCGATGCTGAGCGTGCTGAGTGCGGACTATGTGCGCACCGCGCGGGCCAAAGGTCTTTCAGAGCGCGTGGTGATCCTTAAGCACAGCTTCCGAAATGCGCTCACACCGATCGTGACGCTCTCCGCATTGCTGTTTGGCGAGCTGATCGCGGGGGCTGTGCTGACGGAGCAAATCTTCACCATCCCTGGTTTTGGCAAGCTTGTTGTTGATGCGGTGTTCAACCGAGATTACGCCGTTGTGCAGGGCATCGTGCTCGTCACGGCGGTGGGCTTTATCTTTATGAACCTGTTCGCGGACATGATGTACTTTGTTCTGAACCCGCGCCTGAGAGGGCAGTAGATGACGGACGCCAAGCTCCAAAACGCGCAGCCCGATCCCGTGTTGGCAGCCAAGCCGGAAAACCGGGTTTGGAAGAAACTGCGCATCCATCGCAGCGCCATGCTGGGCGGTATGCTGGTGGCTTTCTTTCTGCTGATTGCTTTGGCTGCTCCGATTTTGCCTATTCCGGACCCGGCGAGCACCGATTGGGGAGCTGTTCGCAAAGCGCCGAGTGCGGCGCATTGGTTGGGCACGGATGAAATTGGCCGTGATGTGCTGTCTCGGATGATTTGGGGCGCGCAGGCCTCATTGCTTGCTGGAGTGGTTTCGGTTGGCATTGCGGTGCTGCTCGGTGTGCCGCTTGGGCTTGTCGCAGGGTACTTTGGCGGCTGGACTGATGCCGCAATTTCCCGCTGTACCGAAGCGTTGTTGGCAGCGCCTTTTCTGATCCTCGCGATTGCTTTGGCTGCGTTCCTTGGACCCTCGCTTACCAATGCGATGATCGCCATCGGAATTTCGGCCACGCCGATATTTATCCGCCTTACACGCGGGCAGGTGATCAATATCAAATCCGAGGATTATGTGGAAAGCGCCAAGGCTATCGGGCTGCCCACACGCCTGATCCTCAGCCGCTATATCCTGCCAAATGTGCTGCCACCTATTCTGGTGCAGGCGACGTTGACCATCGCCACGGCGATCATTGCCGAGGCGTCGCTGTCTTTCCTCGGTCTCGGGCAGCAACCTCCGGCGCCCAGTTGGGGATCGATGCTGAACACGGCCAAAAACTTCTTGAACCAAGCCCCTTGGATGGCCATGTGGCCGGGGATTTCGATCTTCCTTGTGGTGCTTGGTTTTAACCTTTTGGGGGACGGGCTGCGCGATGCGCTCGATCCACGCGAACACTAAGAAACTGGAGTAACCATGTCTGACTTTACAACCCGTCCAGAAATCCGAGGCACCTTTGGCGTCGTCACCTCGACCCACTGGATCGCTTCGGCGGTGGGCATGTCTATCTTGGAAAAAGGGGGCAACGCCTTTGATGCGGCGGTTGCATGTGCCCTGACCTTACAGATCGTCGAGCCGCACTTGAACGGTCCGGCCGGGGACATGCCGGCGATCTTCCATTCTGCGGAGACAGGCAAGACCGAAGTGCTTTGTGCACAGGCGGTGGCCCCAGCGGGCGCCACGGTGGAGCACTACAAAGAGCAGGGCCTGACGCTCATTCCCGGATCTGGCCTTTTGTCGACTGTGGTGCCGGGGGCCTTTGATGGCTGGATGCTGATGCTGCGCGATCACGGAACGCTGTCCTTGCGCGAGGTGATGCAGCCCGCGATTGACTACGCGCGCGACGGGCATCCGGTGCTGCCGCGCGTGGCGAATACCATTTCCGGGTTGGCGGATTTCTTTGCCAAGGAATGGCCCAGCTCTGCCGAAGTCTGGACCCCAGGTGGCAAAGCGCCGGAGGCGCATGCACTGTTCAAGAACCCCGATCTGGCCGCGACTTACGACCGTCTGGCGAACAGCGCTGGCGATACCCGCGAAGCCCAGATCGACGAGGCGCGTCGCCAGTGGCGCGAAGGGTTCGTGGCTGATGCGATATTTGACTATCTCGAAGATGCCCAAGTGATGGACGTGTCTGAGGCATCGCATTCAGCTGTGTTGGCGCCTGAGGATATGGCAAACTGGCGGGCAACTTATGAGGCGCCGCTGAGCTTTGACTATCATGGCTGGACGGTAAACAAGACCCATGCATGGAGCCAGGGGCCGGTGATGTTGCAGGCTCTCGCGATCCTCAAAGGGTTTGATATCGGGGCAATGGACCCAAACGGCGCCGATTTTGTGCATACGGTGATAGAGGCGATGAAGCTCGCCTATGCTGATCGCGAGGCCTATTACGGTGACCCGGACCACAGCGGCATCCCGATGGATGTACTTTTGAGCGAAGACTACAACGCGGAGCGGCGCAAGCTCATTGGGGCGAAAGCCTCATTGGAGCAGCGGCCCGGCCGCGTGCCGGGGTATGAACATCTGGCAGACGCTTATGTCGAACGCAGCTCGCGCGACTTCAATGTGGGGCAGGTTGCGGCACAGGAACCGACCATGTCGCACCTGACGGAAAAACGTGGGGATACCGTGCACCTGGATGTGATTGATCGGTGGGGCAATATGGTGGCGGCGACGCCATCAGGTGGCTGGCTGCAAAGCAACCCGGTTATTCCCGGTCTTGGCTTTCCTCTTAACTCCCGCGCCCAGATGTTTTGGCTGGAGCATGGTCTGTCTACCTCGCTAGCGCCGGGACGAAGGCCACGCACCACCCTGACGCCAAGCCTTGCCGAAAAGGACGGGGTACGTTTGGTGTTTGGCACGCCGGGGGGCGATCAACAGGACCAGTGGCAATTGATCTGGTTCCTGCGCTTTGTCCATTTTGGGCTGGGCCTGCAAGAATGTATGGACGCGCCTCTGTTTCACTCGATGCATTTCCAAGGATCGTTCTTCCCACGTGAGGTGCGCCCCGGTGAGATGATGATTGAACCAAATGTGGGTGAGGCCACGATTTCTGATCTGCAGGCGCGGGGGCACAAGGTGACGGTGGCTGATCCATGGACGGTCGGGCGCCTGACCGCTGCATTACGGGAGGTCGATGGCACCATGCGCGCCGCAGCGACGCCTCGCCTGATGCAAGCTTATGCGGTGGGCCGATGACCTGGTCTTTGATAGCGCGCGACGCCGATGGCAGTGTCGGGCTGATCGTCGCCAGCAAGTTTTTCGCTTGCGGCGGTGTTGTACCCTATTGCGGGGCGCAGGTGGCCGTGGCGAGCCAAGCCTTTTGCAATCCGGTCTGGGGCTCCGAAGGGCGAAACCGCCTCGCTGCGGGAGAGCGTGCGCAAGAGGTGTTGGATGATCTCGTATCGCGGGATGAGGGACGGGCCATTCGGCAGGCCCATCTCATGGATGCGCACGGTGGCTTCTCGGCCCACACGGGTGCAGAGTGTGTTGATTGGGCGGGTCATATTCTCGGCGACGGGCATTCAATTGCAGGCAATATGCTGGCAGGGCCAGAAGTATTGGAGGCAACATCGGAAACCTATATGGCCAAATCAGACTGTCCGTTTGCGGAGCGTTTGATCCTGGCGATGCAAGCGGGGGAGGCCGCAGGAGGGGACAAGCGCGGGCGACAAGCGGCAGGGCTTGTGATCCATCACGGCGAAGAGCACCCTTGGCTGAGTCTTCGGGCCGATGATCACGCTGATCCGCTCGGGGAATTGGCGCGTCTCTGGGATGTGGCGCAGGAACGTTATGTACATTTCACCAAAGGTATGCCAACAGCGGATGCCTTCTCAGGCAGCCCGACGCGGGATGGCATTGACGCGGCGATTGCTGCTGCTGAGGAGGAGCGCAAGGCGGCTGGGCGTCCGAGCAGATCCACTGCTATTGAATACGAATAGGGAGTAGTGATGATGGGTTTGAGTGCGCCGTCCAATCGGGTGCGGGAGCAAGTTCTGGCCCTGATCAAATCAGGTGAATGGGCCGCACAAGGCAAGCTTCCCACCGAACGCGCTTTGGCGGATCGTTTTGACGTTGGTCGCCGCCATGTGCGGCAAGCGCTGGACGCGCTTGAAAATGAAGGGCTTGTTTGGCGTAAGCAAGGCAAGGGCACCTTTCTGGGCCAGCCTGCTGACCCGATGGGGGATTTGGCGGCGAAAATTACCGGCGAGACCAATGCGCTTGAAGTGATGGAGGCACGCCTCTGTATCGAGCCAGAGTTGGCTGCCCTGTGCGCGCACCGGATCACCGACGATGAATTGGCGCGGCTGCGCCATTTAATGCAGCGTCAGTTTGAGGCGAGTGACGCGCAAGCCACCGAACTTTGGGATGGTGCGTTTCACCGGTTGATCGCGCAATGCGCCCGCAACCGACCACTGCTGACGGCTTTTGCCCTGCTCGACAAAATTCGTTCCAACGCAACCTGGGTCAGCATTCGCGCGAAAGCCCGTGACGGCGCGTCTCTGGCGGTTACGCATTCCGAACATTTGGCCATTGTGGACGCCATTGCACTGGGCCATGCAGACGCCGCTCGACAAGCCATGCGGGATCATCTCGATACTCGCTTTAAAGCACTTCAGGGTGAGATCGCGGCACTGGCCAGTGCTGAAGATAGAAAGTTCTTCGCGGCAGATGTAGATACCTGAGCGTTAGCAAAGATGGTTTTGTGGCTGAAGAGGCCGTTGCCTGGGCGAGGCAGACTGCTATCGTACTGGTGGTTAATGCGCGACAATTTCTTTGATTTGTTTATGGCGCGTCGCCACACAGAGAGTTATTCGTGATCGCATCACGGCATTGAGCCTTAAGCTGCTTTGCTTTGCCGTAGCGGTTGTGGATCATGCTCCTGCAGATGCCGCGCAAAGCAAAGTTTGGTCCGCGGCAGTGCCAATTTCCTTTATTGTGCAAGCGCTATTAGAGTCGTCGGTTTTGTAGGCGAGGCATCTTCCAGAACGCCGGTTTGTTCACAAACACACCGGTCAAAAGTTGCTCATGAACCGGGTGCGTGTTGCGTCTAGATGGCTTTGCATCGCCTGCTTGGCTGTGTCTTTGTCGCGGCGCAACAGCGCATCCATTACTGCCAGATGATCGCGCGCGGCGGCCCGATCGTGTTCGCCCTGGTCTTGGACTGGCCAAAGATAGTGATAGTTGAAGATCATGGCGATCGCGTCCTGAAACCCGATAAACAGGCGGTTGTCTGCAGCGGCGTTTATGAAACGGTGAAACTCAGTGTCCAACGCCGGAAAATGCAGGCTGGCTTGGGCGGTAGGTGACACAAACGCATAATGCTCTTGCCTGAGCCGACGTAGGCCGCCCCAAAATGGATCGCCATCAGGGATGTCGCAGGTTTTCTCGACTGCGCGCGTTTCAAACAATGCGCGAATTTCATGAAGCTCCAGAACATATTTCTGAGTAACACCCTCTAAGACCCAGCGGCGCTGGTGGTCCTTTCTGACAAAACCAAACCGGCTTAGGCCGATCATGAACTCGCGCAGTGTCTGAACGGAGACGCCGAACTGACGGGCCAACTGGCCTTCGATCAGCCGGGCGCCGGGGGTCAATTCCTGCTCGCGTATCTTACGCATGAACGCAGCCTCCAAGGTTTCGCGGACGTCCATGGTCTCGGATGACGGAAAGTAGTCTGCTGGCTCAGGCGTGCGTATCACGTGACCCGCGCCGTCAAGAATTCCAATCTGTTCAAGATGGGTCAGAACGGCGCGGATTGTGGTGCGGCTGACGCCGAGATCTCTGGAGAGTGCGGATTTATTGGTCATAGTGGGGCCGGACAAAGCACGATCCAGCGCCGCGTTGATGGCCGTTTTGAATACTCTGTCTGGTCGTGCCATACGGGAGCTCCGAGATGTTCTAAACTGCACAATAACCCAATTAAAGACATTTGAGCAGCCACCATACGTGGCATATGTTTTTATCAGCGATCTGCCTGTGGCGCAGGCCTTTGGGGGCAAGTGCCGCATGCTCCTTTGATACTTTCATTGCTTAGGGAAACCCGGTTATGGCCAATGTTCCTTATGTGCCCAATCCAGGGCGCTACGACGAAATGATTTACAACTATTGTGGCAACAGCGGTCTGAAACTGCCTGCGATTTCGTTTGGGCTGTGGCACAACTTCGGTCATGATCGTCCGCATGGTTTGAAGCAACAACTTTGCCGGACGGCCTTCGATCTTGGGATTACACATTTCGATCTGGCGAATAACTATGGCCCGCCACCCGGCAGTGCTGAAGTGGCTTTTGGCGAGATCCTCAAAACAGATTTTAGAGGCTACCGGGACGAGCTGATCATATCATCCAAGGCTGGTTATGATATGTGGCCGGGCCCTTATGGCGAATGGGGCAGCCGCAAACAGCTTATCGCGTCCTGTGATCAGAGCCTGAAGCGCATGGGGCTGGATTATGTTGATATATTCTATTCCCACCGGTTCGATCCCAACACGCACTTGGAGGAAACCATGGGTGCGCTGCACCAGATTGTGCAATCCGGTAAGGCGCTTTACGTAGGGATATCCTCCTACAATTCGCAACGCACACGCGAGGCTGTGGCCATTCTGAAAGACCTTGGAACGCCCTGTGTCATTCACCAGCCCAGCTACAATATGATCAATCGCTGGATTGAGGCGGATGGACTGAAAGAGACTTTGCAAGAGCTGGGTGTCGGTTCCATCGCCTTCACACCGTTGGCACAAGGCATGCTGACCAGAAAATATCTCAATGGCGTCCCGCAGGACAGCCGCGCGGCAGATGAAAAATCGCTCGATGCAGATTTGTTGACAGAGGCAACCATTGAAAACCTGCGCGGGTTGGATGCGGTCGCCAAACGTCGCGGGCAAACACTGGCGCAGATGGCGCTGTCATGGGTTTTGCGCGAGGGCGGGATCACCACAGCCCTGATCGGCGCATCCAAACCGGAACAGATCGTTGATTGTGTGGGGGCGTTGAAAAACTTGGAGTTCACGCCGGGCGAATTGGCCGAGATTGATCGGCTTTCTGCGAACGGGGATGTGAATCTGTGGTCGCAATCATCTGACGCATGATCTGCTGCTAACAAGGGACAAGAACATGACCAAACCTGTTGTAGGATTTATTGGTGTCGGCCTTATGGGGCATGGCATGGCCAAGAATATCATTGAGAAAGGGTATCAGCTGGTTGTGATGGGTCATCGCAACCGCACGCCTGTCGATGATCTGCTGGCGCGTGGCGCGACCGAAGTGGCATCCGCGAAAGAGATGGCCACCCAATGTGATATCATTCATCTCTGCGTCTCAGGCAGCCCCCAGGTCGAACAGCTGGTGCGCGGAGATGACGGGATTCTGGCCTCGGGTCGAGAAGGTGTGATTGTTGTCGATTGCTCAACCTCAGACCCGGTATCCACCATGCAATTGGCCGAAGAGCTGCGCGCCGCCGGGATGGATCTCGCGGATGCGCCGCTGGCCAAAACTCCAAAGGAGGCCGAAGCGGGCACTTTGGACACAATGGTCGGTGCCACGCCTGAGACCTTTGCGCAGATCAAGCCGGTTATTGACTGTTGGGCTTCACTGGCCGTGCATCTGGGGGATGTCGGCTTGGGCCATAAGATGAAGCTGATCAACAACTTCATCTCTCTGGGCTATGCGGCGTTGTACTCTGAGGCTTTGGCCATCGCGGAAAAATCCGGGCTGACTGTGGAACAGGTAGATTCCATCATCAGGCCTGGCCGTCTGTCCAATGGGTTCTACGATACCTTCATGAAGTGGACGCTTGATCGGGATGAAAACGCGCATCGCTTTTCGATCACAAACGCCCATAAAGATATGCGGTATCTGGCGAATTTGGCTGCCAGTGTTGGGGCCGTCACCCCGGTACAGGCTGATGTACGAAATGGGTTTGCCGCGATGGAGGCTTCGGGGCAGGGAGATCGGTACTTGCCTATGCTGGCAGATTTCATTGCGCAGATGAATGGACTGAGCCGGGGATAGAAAGCTAAGATTGCGGTACTGGGCAATTCGCCGAGATCGGGTTGGCGGTGACAAATCGCAGGTCGTTGCGGCATTGGCCTGCGTTGCGTGCAGCGTAGCCACCTCGCTGTCTGGCGACGTTGTTAGTCCTCAGAACTGAAACCCGATGCCGACCTTTAGAAACGGGGCGATTGGGAGGTCGTCCAGTGTGTTGTTGATGTCTGAGAGCTCGGCATCGATGTCGGATTGCACAATCGTGTTTGTCGGATCGCTGCCCGACGCGGTGGCGCCGCCAGTGTAGACCACGCCGAGATCGCCGGTGAAGACAAAGCGGCTGTTTCTGATCGGCGTTTGAACCCCCAGAGCAATCATAGGCGCGAGGGACTGATCAAAGCTGGCGCTGAGGTTGAGGGGGGTGGAATAGCTGGTGCCATTGACCACGATGTTGCCGCTGGTGGCGCCTTCAAAACGGTGATCCAGCGTCACGGCGCCAGCGCTGAGGCGGAAGGCGTTCCCGCTGGTGTAATAGTCAAAAATCAGGCCAAACCCGCCCAGGCTGACATCACCGTCATATTGATTGCCCTCAAGGCTGGTGTCGATCGAGACACTGCCGTCCCCGTAGAGGCCGCGCATGCCAAATCGGCTGTTGAAGCGGTAGCCGGCTTCAAACGTGTGCCCCAGAACCGACTCTCCCACGCTGAGCGTGAAAGGGGCAGGGGTGACCTCTGCAGAGGTCTGTGTGCTGAGGCCAAATGTGGCAACTGCGATGGCGGTGGCGAGGCAGCGTTTCATGTCAGGCTCCTGTGGGCGCACCCCTGATTGGAGCACAGAAACAGTGAATTCTCGAAACTTTAAGTGCCTAAAATAGCCTCTGTTTCCTTTGCAAATGGTTAACCAGCCTGAGATCGCGGGCTCTTTGGGAGGGGCTCAAGTTTTTGCTTTGAGATGAGGGGGATCTGCAGTACTAATTTCCTAGTAATGAAGGTACGGAGTGGCCAATTGGCACGTCGACGCAGTGAAATGCTCACCGATGTTGAGCTGGAGTTTATGATTGCCCTTTGGGACATCGGGTCTGGCTCGGTGCGCGATATTATGGCGGCCTTGGAGGGCCAGAGCCAACGCGCCTATACGTCGGTGGCCACCGTAATGAAAATTCTCGACGAGAAGGGGTTTGTCACCTCCGCCCGCAAAGATCGGGCGCTGGTCTATACCCCGGCCGTTGCGAAACGCGACTATGAAGGTCGCAGCCTGAAAAACCTGTCAAAGACCTTGTTTGGAGGAACCCCGACGGCGCTTGTGGCGCGACTGGTGGATAATGAGGACCTGACAGATGAGATGATCCAGGAAATCAAAGAGATCATTGAAACGAGGATCAGAAAGGATGACGGTTGATCAAATCGTAGGGGGGGCGATCTGGATACAGCTTGTGATCCTGTTGGCCGCGTTGGTTTTCGGTGCATTCGAAGGCGTGTTGGTCCTGTCTGGGCGACGACGGAGCTATTATACTCGGCGTCGGATGGGAATGGCGGTGATTGCTTGTCTGGCGGTGTTGCCTTTGGTGGCGCCCTATCTTGTATCATCTCCCTATGCCGCCAGGGTTAATGCAACGGACGCTCTGGTTTCGCAGGTTCTGAACGGCAATCTCGACATCAGCGCGCATAAGATGCAGCAGCTTTTGGCAATCAAAACCGACTGGATGGCACAGGTGGCCACCGCGAGCTCGACCGTGGCGCAGGTGCTGATTGCGGCCTTCATCGCGGCGTTTATTGCGCGCAGCGGCTACCTGCTTCTGAACGTCGGGCGCATCCGTCATGCGATCACCGAGGGCCGAGTGGTGCAGCACACCAAACGCTGCCGGATTGTGGCCAGCCCAACCGTGAGTGTGCCCTTTTCGACCCGTGGGTTCTGGCACTATTACGTGGTGCTTCCCGAGGCGATGTTGCGCGACCGAACTTCCGTGCAAATGGCGCTCGGCCATGAGCTGCAGCACATCCGCCAAGGCGATGTGGATGCGGAAGTTCTGCTTTCCCTGATCTCTCCTGTGGCGGTGCTCAATCCCGGTTTCTGGTTTCTTTCCAGTCGCTTGCGCAAGCTTGGTGAACTGGCGTGCGACCGGGCGTATCTGTCGCGCAAGGGCTTTGATGCCCACACCTATGCGCTGCGGCTTCTGGAGATCGCGCGGCGGAGTGCCAAGGCCTCGCAGCAACCTGCGGCCTTTGGCGTGCCATTGGTGGGGCGGCGGGTGCCGTTCCTGTCGCGCCGCTCTATGTTGAAAGACCGCATTCTGGAGATTGCGCAGGATCAGGACGCGCCTGCCAAGGAAGCGGTGCTGTTTGGCGCGGTTCTGTCTATCGTGATGGCAGGCTGTGTGCTGGTGGGGGCGGTCTCTCTGGCGGAGCCTGAGGACTGGAGCCATGAGCGGATAATGCTGAGCACAGTGGCCAATCTGGATCGGCTCAATCAGCTCAACACGCTGGCGCAGCGCAGCTGGTAAAACGCCCAGCACGGCCAAAGGCAAAACAAACGCCAAAACCGGTCAAAGGTTAACGCAAAACGCCCCGTTGTGAGAGGATCACAGCGGGGCGTTAACCATGTGCAGGGACGTCGGTATCGCGTCTGTATCGCGGCTGTTTTGCGTAGGTGCCATTTCGGCGGGCCGGAGCGCGTTAATCTTTGAGTCGTTTTGCCTGAAAACCGGCAAAAGTGTTGCGTGTTGCGTTAGCGGTAAAAGAGATTTCAATTTGAATGAAAGACCATCGTTTATTCGCAGCGCTTTTCAAGTTAGCCTTCCAGCAGCCTTGCGTGGGTCTGTGCGCGAGGAGGTATTTTTACAGAGGTATTCTTCGGTATGAGATTATTGTTTTCGACGCTCGTTGCCGCGACGCTCGCTGCGGGCGCGGTTGCTGCGCAAGACGCGCGGATTGGCACATATATGGCCTTCATCGGGCCGGAAGATTTGACAAACTCCAGCGGGGTGCGTCTCAACGATGCTGCCGCTATTGTCGCGCAGGATCGGGCCAACGTGCATCGCTTTGGCATTGTCCACCAATTTGATGAAAGAGATCCTTGGTTCGCAAGCCGAGGTCATCGTATGGCCATTCCTGAGCTGGTGGTGATGTCGCCAGCGACCGCCAATCAGATCGTAAGAAATGGTGCCCTTATAGCTGTGAGTGTCTATGCCGATCCCACCGGTCAAATGACGCGCATGGTTGTTGAGATTCCCGGTTAGGCATCGAAGTGGTTTGGTTTTGGAGAGTTAGTTAATCGGTTGCTGCACCAGCAACTGCAACTCTCCGTCAATGACATGGGCAACGGAAATGAGGTTTGCATTCGGAAATAGCCCGTCAATTGCAAACAGGTAAATCTCTTCAACTGTTTCGCCGTCATAATCCTGCGGAGCATGGCCCCCGGAGATTGTTGCAGAGCCGGTTGAAGATGCAATGTTCAGCAGCTGACTTGCGATTTCAGATGTATTGAGATCGTAAAATTCGCCAATGACTGAGCAATCTCTGATTTGGCGGTTTCCGATCACGTGGAACTGAATTTCGTCATAAACGTTGTGTTCCCGCCGATAGATGGAAATCGCCTTGGAGTCTGGGCTGACGGAGAGAACTCTGTCGCCAGAAGCCGCCGGAATTGTCAGGCTGGCCATAAAGGCATTGGGATCAAGAAACACTTGCCTGCAGGTCGACTGGAATCTGTTCCAGACCTCCAGTGTTGACAGCTGTTGTGCTTGCAGGGGCGAAACAAAGAACGAGCAAAAAAGCCCGGAGAATGTGATGTTTTTTAGCATGTTAAATTTACTTTCAGATGAAATGAAAAACTCTGAAGTCCATATCTTTAAAGCACATTTGTTGGGGCGCGAGATAATTTGTTTTGCGCTTGTTCAATGATCACACACGTGTTCGGACGCCGTGTAAGGGGAACATGGTTAGTCTCTGGAGGGCTGTTGAAGGATGCGTGCGAGATCCTGCGGGTTTGCGAAGGTCTCTGACCGGATGGTGAGAACGGCAGTGCCAAAAGAAAAGGGCAGACGCTCCGCACGTCTGCCCTTGGTGTTTTGCGATCTTGTTCAGCTGATCAGACTTTCCAGAAGCAGAAGGTGCCCCAGCCGATTGCAAGACCCAGTGGCCACCAGAGCGGCTCGCCCATCAGGCCGAGCCACGCCAGGAAGATGAAGCTGCCGCCCAGACAGGTAAGAAACAGACGGTCGCCTCGGGTGGTGACAAGGCCAAGCGCGCCTTTGCGCTCGGCACCGCCGGGGTATTTGATCTCCAGCACAATCAGCAGGCCGATTGTGGAGAAAAGCACGATGAAGATTGCGGCCGTGGGCCAGGTCCATGCCATCCAGCTCAGCATATCAAACTCTCCCCATCGCGAAGCCCTTCGCGATGTAGTTACGGACAAAATAGATCACGATGGCACCGGGGATAATGGTGAGCGTTCCGGCAGCTGCCAGCAGGCCCAGCTCATATCCCGCGGAGGAGGCGGTCTTGGTCATCGTGGCGGCGATGGGCTTGGCGGCCACTGCTGTGAGGGTTTTGGCCAAGAGCAGCTCCACCCATGAGAACATGAAGCAGAAGAAGGCAGCCACACCCACACCGGCTTTGATCGTCGGGATGAAGATCGTCAGGAAGAAGCGCGGGAAGGAATAGCCGTCCACATAGGCGGTTTCATCCAGTTCTTTTGGCACGCCGCCCATGAAGCCTTCCAAGATCCACACAGCCAGCGGGATGTTGAAGAGACAGTGCGCCAGCGCCACGGCGAGGTGCGTGTCAAACAGGCCCACAGCGGAGTAGAGCTGAAAGAAGGGCAGGGCGAACACGGCCGCCGGTGCCATGCGGTTTGTCAGCAGCCAGAAGAACAGCTGTTTGTCGCCCAGAAAGCGGTAGCGGCTGAAGGCATAGGCGGCGGGCAGAGCCACGGCGATGGAGATCAGTGTGTTCAGCGACACATAGATGATCGAGTTTATGTAGCCCCAATACCAGGAGGGATCGGTGAAGATCGTGACATAGGCCTCCAGCGTGAAGGTCTGTGGGAAGAGCGAAAAGCCAGAGAGGATCTCATTGGTGGTTTTGAAGCTCATCGCCACCAGCCAGTAGATCGGCAGCATCAGGAAGAAGATGTAGAGGATTGGAATGAGTGATCTTTTACGCATGATCGCTCTCCTTAGTTCAGGTCGTCTTTGGTCATGAGTGTGTAGAACAGCCAGGACACAAAGAGGGTGATTGCAAAGTAGATGAGGCTCATCGCGGCGGCGGGGCCGAGGTCAAACTGACCCAATGCGATTTTCACCAAGTCGATGGACAGGAGCGTGGTCGAGTTGCCGGGGCCACCGCCTGTGAGCACGAAAGGCTCGGTGTAGATGTTGAAGCTGTCCATGAAGCGCAGAAGGATTGCGATGGTCAGAACGCTTTTCATCTTGGGCAACTGGATGAAGCGGAACACCGACCAGTTGGAGGCGCCGTCGATCTTGGCCGCCTGATAGTAGGCGTCGGGGATGGAGACGAGGCCCGCATAAGACAGGAGCACCACCAGCGAGGTCCAGTGCCAGACATCCATGGTGATGATGGTCACCCATGCGGCCACGGGATCCTGGGTCATGTCATAGTTGATGCCCAGCACGTGGTTGAGGAAATAGCCCAGCAGGCCGATGTCTGGCAGCGCGAAGATGTTCCACATTGCGCCAACCACGTTCCATGGGATCAGCATGGGCAGGGCCATGAGCACGAGGCAGACCGGCACCCAGAAGCCTTTGCGAGGCATAGAGAGCGCGATGGCGATGCCAAGGGGGATCTCGATCAGCAGGATCATGGCGGTGAAGAAGAACTGACGCCCCAGAGCGGCGTGGAAGCGCTCGGACCGCAGGATCTGTTCAAACCATGTGAGGCCTTCCCAGAAGAAGAGGTTGTCGCCGAAGGTTTCCTGTACGGAGTAGTTCACCACGGTCATCATTGGGATGATGGCGTTGAACGCCACGAGGATCAGCACCGGGGCGACGAAGAACCAGGCTTTTTGGTTTTCGGTTTTCATGCTGCGCTCTCCTTTTGCGCGGGCGTGGTTGCGATCCAGCCGTCGGCGTAGAGCCGGGTGTGTTCCGGGGTGAAATGCAGGTGCACCTCGTCGCCTTTCTGCGGCGCGGGGCCGTTTTGGATGGCGGCGACCTTGTGGGTGCCGACGGTGGCTTCGACCACGGTGTGGCGGCCTACATCTGCGACGCGGGTGACGGTGGCGGGGATGCCAGTGTCAGCGAGGCGGACAAACTCGGGACGGATGCCGATTTCGAGCTGACCGGAGGTACCTGCATTGATCGGCCCCTCCAGTGCGACCGCACGGCCCGCAAAGAGGGCCTGGCCGTCTTTCACTTCGGCGGGCAGCACGTTCATGCCCGGGGAGCCGATGAAGTGGCCCACAAAGGTATGTGCGGGGCGTTCAAACAGCTCTTCAGGCGTGCCGATCTGCACCACTTCGCCGAGCTGCATCACCACCACCTGATCGGCAAAGGTGAGGGCTTCGGTCTGGTCATGGGTCACATAGATCATGGTGTGGGAGACGCGCTGGTGCAGCTCTTTGAGCTTGGTGCGCAGTTTCCACTTCAGATGTGGGTCGATCACGGTGAGCGGTTCGTCAAACATGACGACATTCACGTCATCGCGCACAAGGCCACGGCCCATGGAGATCTTTTGCTTGTTGTCCGGTGACAGGCCTGCCGCTTTGCGATCCAGCATGTCGGTGACTTCGAGCATCTCGGCAATCTCTGCCACGCGCTTTTCGATGACCGCCGGATCCACGCCACGGTTTTTGAGCGGGAAGGCAAGGTTTTCGCGCACGGTCATGGTGTCGTAGATCACCGGGAACTGAAACACCTGCGCGATGTTGCGCTGATCCGGGGGCAGGGTGGTGACGTCCTGGCCGTCAAAGAGGATCTGGCCCTCAGAGGGCACCAAGAGGCCGGAGATGATGTTCAGAAGCGTGGACTTGCCACAGCCGGAGGGGCCAAGCAGGGCATAGGCGCCGCCGTCCTGCCAATCCAGATCAACTTCTTTCAGGGCAAAGTCCTGAGGCCCCTTGGGATCGGGGTAGTAGCTGTGCCGGAGGTTTTTAAGTGTGATTTTCGCCATTCTCTTTGCCCTCAGCCGACGCGGGCGCCATCGGGCGCGAAGTAAAAACAGGTGGTCGGATCAAGGAAGAAGTCATGCTCTTCGCCAATCCGGTAGGGGTGAGTGCCATGGGCGAGGCTGACCCAGCTGTTGCCGTCAAAGTCAAAGTGGGCCGAGCTTTCGGAACCGGAGAGTTCGGTCACGCCCACATGGCCTTTCAGAGCCACATCGGAGCCGTCATGGGCATGGGGCAGCACGTGGTGCGGGCGCACAGCCATGATGTAGTCGCCATCTTTGAGACCTGCGGCCTCACCGGTGGCGGTCCAGCTCAGCGCGCCAAGATGCATGGCGTCGCCGCGCTTGGTGACCGGCGCGTGGTTGATCGGCGGATCAGAGAAGATGCGGGCCGCCGTGAGGGAGGCCGGAGCGCGGTAGATGTCGGCGGTGGTGCCGAACTGGGAGACATTGCCATCCACCATCAGCGCGGTTTCCCCGCCCAGCAGGAGCGCCTCTTCGGGCTCGGATGTGGCATAGACCACCACAGCGCCGCGACCGGCAAAAAGCTCTGGCAGCTGCTCGCGCAGCTCTTCGCGCAGTTTGTAGTCAAGGTTGGCCAGCGGCTCATCCAGAAACACTGCGCGGCTTTCCTTGGCAATGGCACGCGCCAGCGCACAGCGTTGTTGCTGGCCACCGGACAGCTCATGCGGGCGACGGTGCAGCATGGGGCCAAGCTGAAGAATATCGGCGGCCTCGGCCACGCGGTCTTCGATCTCGGATTTGGCCATGCCCGCCACTTTCAGCGGGGAGGCGATGTTTTCAAACACCGTCATATGCGGGTAGTTCACGAAGAACTGGTGCACGAGGCTGATCTTGCGTTTCTGGGTGGTCAGCGCGGTGACGTCTTCGCCCTCCATGATGATCTGGCCGGAGGCGATCGGGTCAAGCCCGGCCATCATCTTGATCAGGGAAGTTTTGCCAGCGCCGGTTTCACCCAGCAGAACGTTGAAATGGCCTTTTCTCAACGTCAGGGTCGTTGGCTTGATGTGTGTCACACCCTGCACGACCTTGGAAATGTTCTTTAGTTCAAGTGCCATGGATGCACCTTTGATCCTTGTGGAGCGTACCCAAACAGATGGGGCAATGGAGGAGGGGAGTGTTGGTAAGGTGGCCGGGGCTTGAAGGGTAAGCCCCGGCCGGTTTGACCATGAACACGGGGAGTGTCAGGTCAGGAGGAACAGTTAGTTCTTGTTCCAGCGGGCAACCAGATCGTCATAGTTGACGGTCTCGCCCTGTGGTTTTTCGTTGTCCAGCTTTGGTTTTGCACCGCCGTTGGCGAACCACCACTCTGCGTCTTTCTCCTCATTGAGGCGAGGACCACAGCCGCCATAGACATTCTGGGCCTCATCAGCACGCTGCATGCGGGCCATGGTGATGTCCATTTCTTCGGCCAGACGGTCCATCGCTTCCTGTGGAGTGAAGGCGCCGGAGTTCACGTCACCGATCTGCTGCCACCAGATTTGGGCCAGCTTCGGATAGTCAGGCACGTTCACGCCGGTTGGGGACCATGCCACACGATCAGGGGAGCGGTAGAATTCTACCAGACCACCCAGTTTCGGGGCACGCTCGGTGAAACTTTCGTGGTTCACAGAGCTGTCGCGGGTGAAGGTCAGACCCACGTGGGATTTCTTAACGTCAACCGTTTTGGAGGTCACAAACTGAGCATAGAGCCATGCCGCCTGTGCGCGGTCTGCTGGGGTGGACTTCAGGAAGGTCCAGGAGCCAACGTCCTGATAGCCAACCTTCTGGCCTTTTTCCCAGTAAGGGCCGTGTGGGCTTGGTGCCATGCGCCACAGTGGGTTGCCTTCGGCGTCCACGGTGTTGTTGCCTTCAGACTGCGGCTTCACCATGTCTGCGGTAAAGGCGGTGTACCAGAAGATCTGCTGGGCCACGTTGCCTTGTGCCAGAGCTGGCAGAGACTGGTAGAAGTCGTAAGACGCCGCACCGGGAGGGGCATAGTTGCGCAGCCATTCGTCCCATTTGCGGATCGCGTAGACTGCTGCTGGACCGTTTGCTGCACCACCGCGGGTGACGGATGCACCGGCTGGGTTACAGGAACCGGCTTCCATGCGGATGCCCCATTCGTCGATTGGCACACCGTTTGGTTCACCCTTGGAGCCTGCGCCCGCCATGGATAGCCATGCGTCGGTCATACGCCAGCCAAGGTCTGGTGCGCGTTTGCCGTAGTCCATGTGACCGTAGATGTCGACGCCGTCGATGTTCTTCACGTCTTTGGAGAAGAACTCTGCGATGTCTTCATAAGCGGACCAGTTTACAGGCACGCCGAGGTCATAGCCGTATTTGGCTTTGAACTGCTCTTGCAGGTCTGCGCGGTCAAACCAGTCTTTGCGGAACCAGTAGAGGTTGGCAAACTGCTGGTCTGGCAGCTGGTAAAGGTCGCCATCCGGGCCGGTGGTGAACTGGGTGCCCATGAAGTCATCCAGATCGAGGGTGGGCGAGGTGGTCGCCGCCCAGTCACCCGCCATCATGTCGGTCAGGTTGTAGGCCAGTTGCAGACGGGAGTGCGTACCGATCAGGTCGGAGTCATTGACGTAGCCGTCATAGAGGTTCCGCTTGGTCTGCATCTGGGTTTGCACCGCCTGAACCACTTCGCCCTCGCCGAGGATCTGGTGGTTGACTTTGATGCCGGTGATTTCTTCAAAAGCCTTGGTCAGAACTTCGGCTTCATAGCCGTGGGTCGGAATGCCTTCCGACAGCACGTTGATTTCCATGCCCGCGTAGGGCTGTGAAGCAGAGATGAACCACTGCATTTCGCTCATCTGCTCGTCTTTGCTCAGCGAAGACGGCTGGAATTCGGCATCGATCCAGCGCTTGGCTGCCGCTTCGTCGGCGTAAAGCGATTGTGTACCCGCAATCACGGCAGAAGCCGCAACGGCGGAGATAAGATACTTCCGCATCTTTTCCTCCCGATTGGTTGTATCCCCGGCTGCAGAAAGCCGGATGCCTTACGTTGTCAAAAGAGGAATTTTTAGTCAACTAATTTATTAGTAGTAAGAAATTTCCTTCGGGTCATTCTCACTAAGTGACTGTGTTTGCTTTGGTTTGTTGATATTTGACCCTTTTGGTTGAGGGCGTCAACGGTAAATAAACCTTGACTCTGAACAAGTGTTCAGACTGCTTTGCACGCCGATGCGATGACATTATGACTGTGGGATGCAGCTTTTCACGCATTCTGGCGCACGCACCGTGGGAGGGATTTTTCATGTCAGATTATCTGTTTGAGGCACCGGAGGTGTTTGCGCTCCCTGTTGCGGGCGAGGCGCTGGGCTATCCGGTGCGCCGTATCTTCTGTGTGGGGCGAAACTATGCGGCCCATGCGGCGGAGATGGGCGGGGAGGTGGACCGTGAGGCGCCGTGGTACTTCACCAAATCCGTGGCCCATGCGGTGTTGAGCGGGGCGGAGGTGGATTTTCCTCCGGGCACCGAGAATTATCATCACGAGATGGAGTTGGCCTTTGTGCTGGGGGCCTCAGTGTTTGAAGCCACCGAGGCGGAGGCTGCGGCGGCGATCTATGCCTATGGCTGTGCGCTGGACATGACGCGGCGGGACCGGCAGCAGGATGGCAAGGACAACCGCAGGCCGTGGTCGCTTGGCAAAGATGTGGAAGGCTCCGCAGTTTTTGCGCCGCTGACAAAAGCCGCGGAGTTTGGCGCGCTAGCAGCGCAGGCGATCCATCTGGAGGTGGACGGGGAGACCCGTCAGGCCGCCGATCTGAGCGAGATGGTCTGGTCACCCACAGAGATCGTCATGCATCTGTCGCGTTATTATCACCTGACCGCCGGGGATGTGATCCTGACAGGCACGCCCGCCGGTGTGGGGCCGGTGACAGCCGGGCAGGTGATTACAGGTGGGATCGACGGGCTCGCGCCGATCCGACTGGCGTTGAAAGTTACAAAAAGCTGAGGCTTATCCGGAGCGCAAGCATTTAAGCCAGCCAAGAAGGGCAGGCCGAATGGCCTGATATGGGGAGCAGATGGGGATCAAGTTTTTTTCGGATAAGGCGCGGCCGGTGCATCGTGGCCCCTATCCGCTGGAGCGATTGGTGCGCGGCGCGATGCCTGAGGTGGCGGGGATGCCACGGGATCGCGATCTGAGCTTTCACCGGCCGGAGCGGCCAGAGAGCATCGTCAACGCGATGGGCGAGTTTCAGGCGATGCTGGATGCCCTGCGGGACGGGCTGGTCAATCCGGTGCAGTCCGGCATTCCGGATGATCCAATTGAGCGCTCCAATCATCTGAAATCTTTTGGCTATTTCAATGATGCCTCGATGGTGGGCGTGGGCCCGCTGCCCGCTGCGGCGCGGCTGTCTACCCCACGGCGCAATCCGGATATTGACCGGCTCTCTGAGGCGTTGCGCACGCGGCAGATCAAGTCTTTGGCGGCGGGGATCGACGTCATTATGGCGGATCTCAAGGACAGTATGGAAGCGCCGCCCAGCAGCATTGAGACCCATGAGAACGCGATTGTGTTTCTGATCGAGCACCATCGTGATCCTGAGCGCGGTGAACCGGGAAGTGACTGGATTTTGGATGCGCAGGACCATCGCGCCTGTCTGCGGGCCACCGAAGTGGCGGTGGTGATTGCCAATTACATCCGGCTTTTGGGCTTTGACGCAAAGGCCCACACCGCGACCTCCACCGATGTGGATCTGGGGCGCGTCGCTGTGGCGGCGGGCTTGCTGGCGCTGGAGAATGGTGAGTTGATCGCACCCTGGCTGGGCACCCGCTATGGGCTGGCGGTGATCACCACGGATATGGCGCTGGCCCATGACGGGGCGCTGGCCCCGATGCGCGCGCAGCCTTGGGCGCAGACACAGGGGCCAGCGTGGTGGCTGGGCACCGGATCAGCGAAATCTGCGCTCAACCAAGACCCGTACCGCAACCGCGATTACGTCAAAGGGGCGCATCCGTTTGAACGGCTGAAGCGGGTGGAGACCCCGACCACCTATGTTGATGAGGCCAATGTGGCGCGTGTGCCCAAGCGGGCGGATATGTTTGCGCGGGCCCAGTTCGGGGACATGGGCAAGACCCTGCAGGATTCGGCGAAGGGCGGCTACTACGTGCGCAAATCCGCGCCGAGCTTTGCCCAGAGACGCGCGCTTGGGGCCTTTGTACTGCTGCAGGATGGCGCGAGTGCTGAGGTCAAAAAGCCAACAGATTCAGAGCGTAACGCGGCGAACCTGAAAGCGGCGACCTATTTCCTTGGGGTTGATGCGGTGGGGCTGAGCCGATGCCCGGAATGGGCGTGGTACTCGCATGACGCAACCGGAGCACCCATTGTGCCGAGCCATGACAACGCCATCAGCATGATCATTGATCAGGGCTACGAGACCATGGAAGGGGCGTCCGGCGATGACTGGATCAGCGTGGCGCAATCCATGCGGGCCTATCTGCGGTTTTCCCTGCTGGGCGGCGTGATCGCGCAGCAAATCCGCAATCTGGGGTATAAGGCCAAGGCCCATACGGTGATGGATGGTGAGGTGCTGCAACCGCCGCTGTTGCTGCTCTCGGGGCTTGGCGAAGTGAGCCGGATCGGTGAGGTGATCCTGAACCCCTATCTGGGGCCGCGTCTGAAATCCGGTGCGGTCACCACCGACATGCCGATGAGCCATGATCTGCCTATTGATTTTGGCCTGCAGAACTTCTGTGAGAACTGCAACAAATGCGCGCGGGAGTGTCCCTCTGGTGCGATTACGGCTGGTCCGAAGCTGATGTTCAACGGCTATGAGATCTGGAAGTCGGACAGTCAGAAATGCGCCACCTACCGGATCACCACACCGGGTGGTTCGATGTGCGGGCGCTGTATGAAGACCTGCCCGTGGAACCTTGAAGGGCTGTTTTCCGAAGCGCCGTTCCGCTGGGCAGCAAGCAATTTCCCAACCCTTGCCAAGCCTTTGGCCAAGCTAGATGATGCGGTGGGCAATGGCGGGCTGAATGACGTCAAGAAATGGTGGTGGGATATTGAGCTGGAAGAGGATGGCGCGTACCGGCCATCCAAACATCCGCTCAACCGCCGCGATCTGCAGAAAGATCTGGACCTGAAATATGAGGATCAGACGCTGGCGGTCTATCCGGCGGCCTTGGCGCCCCATCCGTGGCCGTATCCTTTCCCGATGGATCGGGAAGCCGGGATCAAAGCCTATGAGGCGATGGTCTCTGCAGATGAATACAAGCTGCGTCTGGCGGCGGGGGATACCTCGGTGATTGACCGCTATGTGGTGCCGGATGCGGCGGATGCGCCGGTGGTGCAGGTGCAGATTTCTCAGGTCGAGCCGATGACGGCGGATGTGACCAAATATGAGTTTCAGTCGCTGGATGGCGCGCCATTGCCGGAATGGACGGCGGGCGGGCATCTGGATGTGCTGGTCGCGCCGGAGTTTCTGCGCCAGTACAGCATGTCGGGTGACCCGAAGGATCGCTCCAAATACCAGATTGGCGTGTTGCGCGAAGACGAAGGGCGCGGGGGCAGTGCGCTTCTGCACCGGATTTTCCGCGAAGGGCGCAAGGTGTTTGTCTCCAAACCGATCAACCACTTTGAGCTGGTTGAGGAGGCGACAAAGAGCTTCCTGATGGGCGGCGGCATCGGGATCACGCCGATGATTGCTTTTGCGCACCGTTTGCATGATCTGGGACGCGACTTTGCGCTGCATTACTCAGCCAGCCGAGAGGAGGGCGCGGGCTATATCGACGATCTGAAGGCGATGCCCTGGGCCGACAAAGTGGTTTTCCATTTCTCTGACAAAGGCACGCGCGCGGATCTGGACGCGATCCTTGGTGGGTATCAGGAAGGCTGGCATGTCTATACCTGCGGGCCGGACCGCTACATGGAAGGGGTCATGGCGGCGGCAGAGCGGCAGGGCTTCCCCGAAGAGGCGCGGCATCTGGAATACTTTAACGTGCCTGAGCAGCCGGAGTATGAGAATTTCGACTTTAAGTTAAAGTTGAAGGATGGGCGGGAACTGTTTGTTCCGGCGGATAAAATCGCCACTGATGTGCTGCTTGAAAACGGTGTGCATGTGGATGTGAAATGCGCCGATGGCATTTGCGGGGTGTGCAAATGCGGGCTGATTTCTGGGGATGTGGAGCACCGGGATTTTGTGCTCTCCAACAAACAGCGGGAGACTTCGGTGATCCTGTGTCAGAGCCGTGCCAAAGAGGCGGGCGGTGTTGTGGAGATTGATCTCTGAAGAGGCCAGTCCCCCCGCTGATGGGGGGGATGCTGCCCCGGCGGTGCTTGACGCACCGTTGGTCCGGGGCGGGATTTAAGCGGCGACCAGGCGCTGGGTTTCGCCTGCGATGATGCCTTCTTCATCTGTCGCGATGACATGGGCGGCGAGGCGGCTGGATTTGGTCGTGATGCGGCTCGCGCCGGAGGTGTTGGCCTCAGCATCCAGATCCGCCCCAAGCCATGCGCAGCCCTGCAGAATACGGGCACGTATGGGGGCTGCGTTCTCGCCAATGCCGCCGGTGAAGACAATGGCGTCAAGCCCGCCAAGGGTGGCGGCCAGCGCGCCGATCTTCTTGCAGGCCTGATAGACAAAGAGCTCCACCGCCTCAGCCGCGGCAGGGCTGTCTGAGGCCAAGAGATCGCGCATGTCAGAGCTGAGACCGGAGACCCCGAAGAGACCGGATTTGGTGCCCAGCGTGGCTTCGATTTCGGCCACGCTCATGCCGCGGTCACGCATCATGTGAAAGATCACGCCGGGGTCGAGCTCACCGCAGCGGCGGCCCATCACCAGCCCATCAAGGGCGGTGTATCCCATTGTGGTGGCGACACTTTTCATATCCTGCATAGCGCACATGGAGGCGCCGTTGCCCAGATGGGCGACAATCACCTTGCCGTTGGGCGTGTCCAGATGGTGTGGCAACTGGGTGGAGATGTAGTGGTAGCTGAGCCCGTGAAAGCCGTAGCGCAGCACACCGTCATCAGACAGCGCGCGCGGGATCGCAAAGAGCTGTGCGATGCGGGGCTGAGTGCGGTGAAAGGCGGTGTCAAAGCAGGCCACCTGCGGGATGTTGGGCCAGCGGCGGGCGACGGCCTCAATGCCTGCGAGGTTGTGGGGCTGATGCCCCGGAGCGAGCGGAGCCAGCGTGCGCAGCTTCTCTATCACCTCGTCGGTCACACGGGCGGGGGCGGCAAATTCTCGACCGCCGTGCACAACCCTGTGACCCGCACCTATGATCTTGAAGCCCTTTTCCAGCCCCATGATGTGGGCCAGCAGCCAGTCGAGAATTTCGGCGTGGGTCGCGTCTTCGGCGACGGGCAGATCAATTTCGCTTGCGCCGCCGTGATATTGCGGCCCCATGCCAATGCGATCAACCTGACCGGACAGTTGTACCGCAAGCTCGGTGTCATAGACCGCGTATTTGATCGAGGAGGAGCCTGCGTTCAGAACGAGATAGGAGTCTTGGGCGCTCACATCAGATCCTTTCCGAGGCTGTGGTGCACCATGAGCTGCGCCAGGGCGGCGGACACGAGGCGGGAGAGCGTGCCGTCCGCGCGGGAGGTGAGCATGATTGGCACACGCGCGCCCAGAACGATGCCCGCGCTGTCGGCCCCTGCGAGATACATCAGCTGTTTGGCGATCATATTGCCGGCCTCAAGGTCGGGCGCGACGAGAATGTCGGCGTCTCCGGGGACCTCCGATTTGATGCCTTTGGCGTCTGCAGCGCGGCGGGAGATGGCGTTGTCAAAGGCCAGCGGGCCATCCAGCACACCGCCGGTGATCTGACCACGATCCGCCATTTTGCATAGCGCGGCGGCCTCAACCGTCGACGGGATCTTGGGGTAGATGGTTTCCAGCGCGGAAAGGATGGCCACTTTGGGGGTGTCGACCCCGATGGCTTGTGCCAGTCCGATGGCGTTTTGCACGATGTCGGCTTTGGCCATGAGATCGGGGAAGATGTTGATCGCGGCGTCGGTGATCATCAGCGGCTTGGGGTAGGCGGGCACATCAAGCACGAACACATGGCTCATGCGGCGCTCGGTGCGCAGACCGTGGGTTTTATGGACAACGGCGCTCATGACCTCATCGGTGTGCAGCGCGCCTTTCATGATGGCCTGCGCGCGACCTTCGCGGACAAGGCGCACCGCTGTTTCGGCGCTGTCATGGCTGTGGGGGGCGTCAATGATCTCGCAAGCGGAGATATCAAGCGCATGCTCTTGGGCAGCGGCTTTGATGCGGTCCTCTGGGCCCACCAGAAGTGGGGTGATCAGGCCTTTTTCCAGAGCGGCCAATGCGCCCTCCAGAGAGGCTGCATCAACGGGGTGAACAACAGCGGTTACAATGGGGGCCAGAGGCGCGGTGGCCTCCAGCATATCGTCAAAGCTGTTCTTGTGATGGGGGGCTGAAAGATCCACGGCATACTCCGAGCCTAGATGTTGCGATGCACGTCCTTGTGGCTGTCATATGGGGGGTGGGGTTGTTTTGGCAATAAAAAGCGGACCCGCAAAACGAGAAACCCGCTTTGCGGTTCTTGCAACGCTCCGTTGCAAATTAACTAAGCATTTATGAGGGTTAGGCTTCTGGTGCGAAGCTGCCGAAATCCCGCTGCGCAAAGACCAGAGGTGTGCCTTCGCCAATCGCAGCGCGCAGGACGCGGCCCACCATAATGTCGTGATCGCCTGCGGGATGAACCGCATCGGTGGCGCATTCAAACCGGGCCAGACAGTCGTGCAGACAAATGACGCCGTCGGCATTCACCTCATGATCAATGAGATCAAAGGCATCGCCCCGTTTGGAAAAGGCAATCGCCAGATCTTTCTGGTCTGCGCGCAGCACGTGGATGGTAAAATGGGCGGCCGGGGCAAATTGTGCATAACGCAGGGAGTCTTTGGCCAGCGACCAGAGCACCAGCGCCGGGTCCAGCGACACGGAGGCAAAGGAGTTGGCGGTCATACCAATCGCGCCGTTGGCTGTCTTGGTGGTGATCACGGTCACGCCGGTTGCAAAGTTGCTGAGCGCATTGCGATAGGCGCGTTGCGTGTCAACGGAAGGAACGAATCCGGTCAGAGTGGTGTCAGCGGACATGAAAGGCCTGTTCGATTGGTCTGCGCGTGGGCGCAGAGATGGGCTGAATTTTACCTAGTTGCAAGGCTTGAGTAAGATTCAGGGCCAGAATGTGGCGGCGACGTAGCGCCCCTGAGCCTGTGGCCCGTGGAGGGTTTTTCCATAAGAAAAAGGGCTCACCGCGCCCTTTGGGAGGCCAGATACAGATAACTTTTGAGCAAAAATGATGAAAGTTGTATTAATCGGAACTGCAAATGGCTTCGGTTCTGCCCGATTGCTGCCCTGATCCGTTGTTCAGATGGGACATCGGTCAATGGAGGTTCCATGCGGAGCATCAAAGTTTTCGCCATTCTGGCAGCGCTGCTGCCATCGGTGGCGCTGGGGGAAATGGGGAACAATCGGCTTGGTCAGAGCCTGCCAGGGGAAAGTGCCGTGGGGCGCTTGGTGGTGGCAGGCAAGGCCATGTGTACAGGCGCATTGATTGCTCCGGATACGGTGCTGACGGCTGCCCATTGTTTGTATGATCCACGCAGCGGCAAGCGTGTGTCAGATTCTTCGGTGGAGTTTCAGGCGGGGCTGAAGGGCGGTCAGGCCAAGGCAATTGGCAAGGTTGCACGCGCCACGGTGCATCCAAATTACGTACACCGCCGCAAGGGCAGTGCGCAGCTCGGCTTTGATCTGGCGGTGCTGAAACTGACGCGGCCGATCTCAAAAAATTCAGTGATGCCAATTAAATACGGCATGAACCTCGCGGACGGAGACCTGCTGGGTGTGGTGAGTTACACGATCACCAACCGCAATGATCCGATCATGGAATTCCCTTGCCGCGTGCTTGCGCGTCAGGACAAGACTCTGGTGATGAACTGTGAGGTGAACTCCGGTGCCTCAGGTGCGCCGATCCTCGCGCTGAGCCGAAACGGCCGATCGCCCGCTTTGGTGTCTGTGGTCTCTGCCAAGGCCGCAATGGGTGGGCAGAATGTCTCTGTGGGCACGGTGCTGAGCCCGGATGCGCTGCGCCAGATGATTGCGGGGGGCTGAGGTCCAACGACACAATTGATCGAGTGAAGGCGGCCTTTGTGCCGCCTTTTTTGTTTTAGCTGGGTTAGGTCAGTGCGCGATGGCCCAGATCTTTGAAGAAATGTAGCAAGTAACCATCCGGATCAGCGACGACGAATTGAAGGTTGCCAGCTTCTGTTTCCCCAATGCGGTACCATTTCTCTTCCAGCGGCAGGTGCAGCGGATGGTTGGCAGAGTTCAGATTGGCCAGGAGTGGGGCGACCTACGGCACTTCTATCTGTACGTTCAGGCCGCGCCCGAAGGGATATTCTGTGGGGAGATGACCTTCATCAAAACTGCGCCCGAGGTCTATCTGATCCAGCATCAGTTCAGCCTCGCCAAGTTTGAGGTAGGCAAACCCCTCTTCTGGACGGTCATAGACGCAATCAAAGCCCAAGAGTTCGCAATAAAAGGCTTTGGACTTGGCACAGTTGGTCACTGCGAATTCAGGGACAAGTGCGTTGGCCATCGGGCGTTACCGGCCAAACAGCAGCCGCAGACCCAGCGCGCTGAGGACCAATGCGGCCGCGCGGTCGAGGTGGGTTTTGGCGCGCAGGTAGGCGTTGCGGGCGGTGGTGGTGCTCATGCCAAAGGCCAGAAGGCTGTAGAAGATCAGCTCGATGATCAGGTGGTTGGCAAAGATCGCGCCCTTTTGTGCCAGCGTCATGTTGGGTGGGAAGATCACCACGAGGACCGCAGCGGCAAAGAGCACGGATTTCGGGTTCATCAGATTGATCATCAGCCCTTGCAGAAAGGCATGGCGGGCGGGTTTGACCTCTGAAGGCGCGAGCGGCTCCTGTGCGCCTTTCCACATGCTATAGGCGATGTAGAGCAGATACAGCGCGCCAAGTGTTTTCACGGCGACATAGGCCCATGGGAAGGCGGTGAAGACGATTTCCAGCCCCATCAGCGCGGCGAGTGTCCAGAGAGCGGCGACGAGGCCGAGCCCTGCGCCTACGGCAAGGCCCGCGCGGCGGCCTGCGGTGAGGGTGGTTTTCACAGAGACCAGAAAGGCCGGGCCGGGGCTGGCGATGGCCGCGGCCAGCGCGATGTTGAAGGCGAGGATGTGGGCGAGGTCCATGTGCGTCTCCTGTGGTTTGAGGGCACGGTAGGCGCGCGCGGTCGCGCTGTCACTCATTTCACGGGCGTGAAGGGGAGGGCTTATGCTTTGTGAGTGGTTTTTGGGCGCTGGTGAGCCGTTAGCGCGGCTAGTTGCTATGGCTCGCGGATAGGCGTTTGCCCAACACGGCGACCAATGCGGCTGCGATGAGAAGAAATACCGCACCGCCTATCCACGCGACGGGTGTGGCATAGGCCTCCGCCGCCGCGCCCGCGAGGATCAGGCCCAACGCCCCGCCGAGCTGCTGCATCAGGGATTTCAGCGACAGCATTGTGGAGCGTTGGGTGTCCTGCACGCAGCTGTGCAGAATGCTGCTGGCGGGTGTTTCAGACACGCCGAGGATCACGGAATAGAGGATGAACACCGCCACGAAGCCGATGATGCCGCCTTGCAGGGCCAATGCGATCTGAACGCCTGCCAAACAGGCAAATGCCGCTGCAAGTGTCTTTGCGTGCTGTCGCTTGAAGATCTGGTTGATGTGCGGAGAGAGCGATGCGCCAAAGGCGATGGAGAAGAAATAGGTGGCGGTCACAATGCCGATGATGGTGTTGGCGTGGGTTTCCTGCAGCATGGGCCTGGCGTGGGTTGGCCAGAGCACCTCAACCGGATTGGTCGCCATGAGGAAAAACGCGAGAGCGGCTAGAAGGAGCGACAGCGCGGGGTGTTTTAGGGCGAGAAGGCCCGCGTCTTTGATCACTAGAGGGACCGTTGTAAAGCCCTGTTTCAGAGCTTGTGCGTTTAGCGGGCGCGGCGCTTCGGCGATGAAGATTAGGGTGTAGACGAACACACCCAGCATCACGGACAAGCTTGCCAAATAAGATACATCATAGGCGCTGAGCCCCATGCGCTCGGCCGTCGCGCCAAAGAGATCCGGCAAGAGGCCGCCCAGAACGGCGCCCATGGCCAGGCCCATGGCGTTGGCCCATTGCGCCTTGGCGAGCGCGGGTTGCACATCGACATTTGGTGCGGCGGCTTTGAAGGTTTCGACAAACCAAGCATCAAGCGTGCCGGATCGCAGGGCGCGCCCGAAGCCGATGAAGGCAAAGGAAAGCGCGAGCACATAGAAATCGCTGGTGGAGAGAAAGAGGGCGAGGGAGGTCACGCTGGCAAGGACGGCGGCCAGAAACACCGGCTTGCGCCCGATGGTGTCGGCCAAGCCGCCAAAGGGAAGCTCCATCGTCATGGTTGTGAGTGAGTAGACCCCAAAGAGCAGCGAAATCTGGAAGAGATCCATGCCGCGGTCCGTCAGCGCCAGAGCGACAACCGCAACGGTGAGCCCCATCGCAAAACGATCCAGAACCTGGTGGATCTGAAACACCCGGATGTGCCGCCGCGCCGGAGGGGGAAGTGCCGCGAAGGAGAACTCGGTTTCGGTTGCCATGGTTGTAGATTTGGCGCTCTCGGCAACTGAGGCAAGAGTTTGGTGGGAGAGGAGGTGGATTTGGGAAAGGGGTGGTTGGTTAGCTGAATATCAATTGGCGCGCGATTGGCTTATTTGGCGAGCGTTTGGTTTGAGGGTGTATCGACTACGGTCAGGCTGATGGGGCGCAGCGTTGGGTCGATGTCGGCGGAGAGCCCAAAGTGTCAGATGCTGCAGTAGGCACGAATGCCCGATCTTCGGTCGACGGCCAGTACTTGACAAATTCAAACTCAGTTTTTTCACGGGTTTGTGGCGGGGTTGTTTTCATGCCGATAAGGTAAGAGGCAGTACCTACCAGCCAAAATCGATGCGTGTTTACATAATATGCGAAATGAATTTGGCCGGCGCGGGGAAGATCGATTTGATTATCCTCAGTCCAAGTGTTGTAGCGACTGGTTTGGGGAAATGTTTTGAACTAGGCAAAAACTGGAGATTTGTGATGCAGGGGCATTCTTACTTTTGGATCGGGTTCTTTGTAGCTCTTCTGTCGAGCGTCCCCATAGCTGTTGGGGCTTGGGGAGTGTTGACCGATCAAGCAGCACAGATGGTTTTCATTTTTATAATCTCAATGGCAACGCTGATCTCTGGGCTTCTGATCGTAATGTACTTTCGAAAGCCGATCTTAGAGCGAATAATTGGTCGCTCACTTGCTGGAGTTGATGATATTTCACGAACTTCTGTTGCACTACTAACTGCGGTTGTTAGAGGTGACACCGAAAAAGCGATAGAGGAAGCTGGTGACCTCGCCCAGACTGGATTCGCAATCTACACCTTTTCAGGGTTTTATCGATGGGTAATAGGAACTTGCGCAGCACTAGTAGTGGCATTTGGTGCTTTCACGGGCACCGTTCTTCTTTTTGAGCAAAACAGGAAACTGGAAGAACAAACGATGACCTTGAAGGCGCAAAATGTTCTCTTTCAGCAGCAGACCAATCAATCAGTAGAACAAACAAGGCAATTCGGTCGCCAAAACGAGCTGCTGAGCCTGACTCTAGTCTCGCAAATCCGCCAACCGTTCGCTGACCAAGCAGATGTCGACTTTAACCCTATGGTTTCTGAAATCGGCTGGTGGCAACCAGATGATGAACAGAATAGGTGCACTATTTCATTCGATGAAGGTAAGAAATTGAGACCTCAACCCAACAGGTCTACAATCAGCGCTCTGACTAAGTTGGCCAATTCAGAACAAATTGGCCAGTCCGTCATTGAAGCCTTGTGGTTTCTAACTGAAGATTTCGACAGCACAGTGAAGCTCGGAGCGATATTGGCTTTAGATGAGATGGACCTTCTGGGAAGTGATAGAAGCTTCTCAATTTCGAATATTCACTCTAGTTATTTGGAAATACAGTCGGATATTCGATTATTTTTTTCCTCAAGTAGGGTCGGGCCTATTAAATGCGACAAATGCGAGACATCTTTCAGAGGATCTGTGGTCGAAACACTAATTCAGGGCGGCGGCGAATTAAGCTATAGTCTCTACGTTCCGCATTCACTACGAATGCTCTCAATGGAAGTCAGCAATTCGCTAAAATATGCTGGCCGGTGGATATCGGCCAACGAAGAAATCCATAACAGCATTGTGAATTTAACTGTTTCTCTTGACGCACAAGAAAATCAAGAAAATCTGAAGTTGATAAGTAAGGGTGGCCGCCTAGAGTCAAGCAGCCGGCGCGATCCAAACTCAAATGTTCAAGGTTGCAGTTTTTTGCGGAAACTGTGCGTCGAGAATGACTTGCTAACCTGTGATGACGGGCAAAATTAGCACAAGATTTTTCGAAGCGACATCCCCCTCTCACTCGGGCTGATTACACGGGCGGCGCGAAGTTTTGTTTGCTTTTTCCGAATACAAATGTGTTGATGTGTTCATTCGGCTTAATTTTCCAAAAGCCGTAATTGGCGTGTAGGCAGCAAATGCTAATTTTGTCCGCAATCACGACATTCCCCGGCCTCAAACCCAAGCCACCAACCCTACGGCTCGCGAAACGCCTCTTTGCTCTTATAAAGCGGCTTGAGCAGGTAGCGCAGGATGGTTTTGGAGCCGGTGTGCAGCTCTACGGTGGCGCGCATGCCGGGGCGGATTTCTATGGCTTTTTGGCGCTCGGTCAGGGCGTCGGCGTTCACGTTGACGGTCACGCGGTAAAACGGCGGGGCGGAGGGGTCGCGCTCGTCTTCAAAGGTATCCGCAGAAATGAAATCGACCTTGCCCTTAAGCGTGCCATAGATGGTGTAATCATAGGCGGTGAGCTTGATGGAGGCGTCTTGGCCGGGCTCGACATTGGCGATGTTTTCCGGGCGCACACGGGCCTCGACAAAGAGCTCTTCGCCAAGCGGGATGATCTCAAAAATCTCCTCACCCGGGCGGACAACGCCGCCGATGGTGGTGACGGCGAGATTGTTGACGATGCCGCGCATAGGGGCGGTGATCACGGTTCGGGAGAGCTGATCCTGTGCGAGGCGCATTTCCTGCCGCAGGGAGGTGATCTCTTTGAGGGTTTCGGAGTATTCCTCCGCCAGCACCAGCTCGGCCTGCGTGAGGATGTCCATATAGCGGATCTCTGCCTCTGAGGCTTTTTCACGGGCCTTGTTGACCTCCAGCAGCGCGACGAACTCTTTCTTGTAGAGGTTCTCCATGTTGGAGAGCTCTTCCTGAGCCTGCTCAAGCTGGGTGAAGGCCCCTTCGCGGCGGCTGTCGATGTCGGTCTGGCGGGCGGCCAGCAGCGCCTGCTCGGAAGACAGAATGCGCGGGGCACGGGTGGCCAGCTCTTCGGGCACGTTAAATTCGAATTTGCCTTCGATTTCGGCCTCAAGACGCAGACGGCGCAGCTCCAATGCGTCGATCTGGTCCTGCAAATCGTCAAAGGCGGAGCGGAAGCGGGTGTCTGACAGGGTGGCGAGCACCTGACCGGCCTCCACAAGGTCGCCCTGTTTGACGGCGAGGTCCGCGAGAATGCCGCCCTCGAGGTTTTGCACCGATTGGGAGCGGGAGGAGGAGACAACTTCGCCGTCTGCGCGCACGATCTCATCGACCCAAGCAAAGGCGGCCCAGAGCACAAACAGGCCCATGGCAATGGCGATCAGACGGATGGTGAGGCGGGAGGCGCGGAGCTGGTCGTCCAGCCCGCTGTCATAGCCTGCGTCATTGTCATATCCGGTGGCGCTCATGTGCGGTCTCCGGCGGCGAGATGGGCGAGCACCTGCTCGCGGGGGCCATCCACCACGAGGCGGCCGTTTTGCAGGATCAGCGTGCGGGTGGAGAGCGATAGGATTGGCGTGCGGTGCGTGGCGATCAGGGCGGTGCGGCCGTTGAGCCATGCGGACAGGCGGCTGACAAGCGTGCGCTCCAGCGTTTGATCGAGCGCGGCGGTGGGCTCATCCAGAAGCACGATCTGTGGGTTCTGCAGCCAGAGGCGCGCCCAGCCGATGGATTGGCGCTGACCGATGGAGAGGCCTTCGCCGCCGTCGCGGATTTGCAGGTCGAGACCTTGCGGGTGATTGCGCAGGAAGGGGCCGAGACCGGCGAAGTCCAAGGCTTCCATCAGGCGGTCATCATCGCGCTCAAGCTGGGTCAGGTTGAGGTTGTCCCGCAAGCTGCCCGCAAAGAGGCGGACATCCTGAGACAGGTAGCCGATGTTGCGGCGCAGGTCGCGCTGGTCGATCTGGCTCATATCGGTGCCATCGAGCAGCAGCCGGCCTTTGGTCGGGCCGTAAAGGCCTGCCATAAGCTTCAGGAGCGTGGATTTGCCGGAGCCGTTGGCACCGAGAATGGTGACGCGCTGGCCGGGTTTGATGACAACACCGGGGACATCAAGTGTGGGCGCACCGTCTTCGTCATAGGCAAAGGACAGCTCGCGCAGTTCAAACTGGCCGGAGAGCTTTTCGCGGCGGAGATATTTGCGTTCGCCGTCTTTCTCCTGCTCAGAAAGTGCAATGGCATCAAGGTTTTCCAGTGCGCCTTTCACGTTGGACCAGCGCGCAAGCGTGCCTGCGAATTGGGTGAGAGGCGCAAGGGTGCGCGAGGTCAGGATGCCGGTGGCGATGATGGTGCCGACGGTAAATTCACCGGCAAACACCAGATAGGTGCCGATCACGACAGTGGCGATATAGGTGGTTTGCTGCACGCCTTGAGACCAGTAGGTCAGGGCGGAGCTGAGGCGGCGCTGTTCGGCGGAAGAGTAAGAGGACACCGCGTTGAGTTCGTCCCAAAGACGCAGCACGCGGTCTTCGCCCCGCTGGGTTTTGACAGTGTCGAGCTCGGTGATGACCTCCTGCAGCAGGCGGCCGACCTTGGCGGAGGCGCCTTGGGTTTCGCGAGACAGTGCGATCATACGCTTCTGCAGGACATAAGCCGGAAGCACCATCAGGACGCCGCCGAGCATCAGCACCCAAACCAGATTGCCCGCTATGGAGGCAACGAGCGCCAGAAAGATCACGATGAAGGGCATGTCCGCCAGCACGGAGATCGTGGTGGAGGTGAAGAAATCACGCACCGCACCAAAGTCGCGCATGGCGGCAAAGAGACCGGAGGGCGGCAGGGGGCGGCGGTCTGAGCGCATGCCAAGCAGGCGTTTCATCAGGCGATGCTGGATGGAGAGCTCCATGCGGCGGCCAGCGGCGTCGCTCATCTTGGCGCGCGCGAGCTTGAGGAGCCCCTCAAGACAAATCGCAAAGATCGCGCCAATGGCCAGCACCCAGAGCGTGGCCTGACTTTGATGCGGGATCACGCGGTCATAGACCTGCAGGGAAAACAGGGCGACGGCGACGGCGAGCAGGTTGGCCACCAGAGAGCCCAGCATGATCTCGCCCATATGGCGGCGGTATTTGGTGAACTCGCCCCAGAACCAGTGACCCGACATGCCGTCCGCGATTTGCGGGATGTGCCGCTCTGCCAGTTGGCGCAGGGAAACTTTGGCGCGCAGAGCGGTGCCGGAGAAGAACGGCGTAAACTCCGCAACCGGTACCTCGGCGCGGTTGTCGGGCTGGCTGTCGTCATAGACGGTGAGCGTCTCGTCTTCTTGGGAGAGCACCAGCACGGCCTGACCGTTGGTCATCATGGCGATGGCGGGCCAGGCGGCAGGCGCGGGCGCACGCTTGCTGTGAACTTTGGGCTCGACACCGGCCTGCGCCAGCGCGTTTGCGAGCGCTTTGACGGAGACATCGCCGGGGGCGGAGGTCCACATGTGTTCGGCCACATCTGTGACGGGCACCTCAGAGCCGTTGAGCGCCGCCAGCGTAGAGATCAGCGTGGCGCGGTGCTGGATGCGGTTGGCGGTGGCCTCCACCAGATCATGGATCGCGTCGCCGGGTTTTGCAGCTTCAGCCTCAGCGGCTGGGGCCGATTGCGCCGCAGAAATCGTGCTGACCTTGGGCGGGCGGGTCTGGTTGGCCTGTCCGGCCTGATTGGCGGGCTGCGTCGGTTTGATGGAGGCGATGGAGAGCACCGTTGGCGCCTTGCCTTTGGGGGTATCCGCGGTCAAATCGCGTCTCCATCCGCCAGCAACCCGAGATCGCGGGCCAGCTCCAGCTGCGCAAGAAGGCGGTCATATTTGGCGTCAACGCGGTCCAGATCGCGCAGCACGGATTGTTCGTAGACGTCCACAACCTCCAGCACCGAGCGCTGGCCGGCACGGAATTGCGCCTCAAAGAGTTTGTAGGTTTTGCGGCCTTCCTGAGCGAGGTTTTGCGCCTCGGCTTCCTGACGGGAGAGGCTCTGAATATTGCTTTCCAGCCGCTTGCGGAGACGGTCGCCATCTTCACGGGCTTCATCCACCTGACGAGCGGCGATGTCTTTGGAGGCTTCGATGGCTTTGAGGCGCGCACCGGTGCCCAGACCCAGGCCCACGTCATTGCCGACATTCAGGCTGCCGCTGCTGCCATCGGTGGTGAGGCTGGCCCCGGCGGTGAGGCCCGGAAGCTGGCGGGCGCGCTCAACCGTGGCCAGCGCCACGGCGCGGTCTGCTTCGGCGCGGGCTTTGACCACCTCAAGCGGTTCCACCGCCGGGTAGGCCTGATTGGGCAAGGGGGCGGCGGGGGTGAGCGCAAAGCGCGTGCCGGTCATGGCCTGCAATTCGCTGATCGCGGTGGCGGCATCTTCTCGGGCGGTATCGTTGCGGGTGTCCAGGGTCTGGATCTTGGTGCGCACCATGCGCAGATCGCCTTTGTTAGAGACACCACCGTCGATGCGGCCCTGCACGATACGTTCAAAATGTTTGAGCTGCTTAAGGCCACCTGCGCCGACTTTGGCCCGTTCCTGACCGCGCAGCCCTTTGATGTAGAGCGCCAGCGCGGTAAAGCTGCGCGCATTGAGATCCTGAGACAGGGTGACGGCGGCAACTTCGACATCGGCGGCGGCAAAGGCGCGCTCGGCCTTTTTGCGGCCATGGTCATAGAGCACCTGTTCCAGCACCAGACCGGCAATCACATCGCCCAAAGAGGTCAGCGAGATTTCCGGGCCAATCGTCGGAAGCCAGTTTTTGTCTTCCGCCTCGGCGCGCAGGCGGGCGGTTTGCAGCTCGGCCTCGGCAGCGCGGCGCGAGGAGGCGAGGGCCACATCGGACACTTCGCTCAAGGCGCTGTCGGCAGGCAGCACGGAGCGGCGCGCCAGCAACGTGTTGAGAATTTCGCTTTCGGCCTTGGCCTCATCCTGGGCAAAGCTGCTGCGCTTGCTGACCTCCGGTGTGGCGGCCGAATCCGCCTCAGAGGCTGGCTTTGGTTTTAGGAAAGACTCAGCTGAGTCAAGGTGTGGGACCGAGAACATGCAGCCGCTCAGAAGCGTGGCCCCAAGGAGCAGGGGCAGGGACTTATGATGCGTGCGGCAGGGCATGTCGCGTGCGTATAACCTTGAGCCGGAGGGAGAGAAAGGGCGGCAGAAGGCCGCCCCCGTGATCTGTTAGACGATTACGTTGATGTCTTGGTCCACCACAAGCGTCACGCCGTCATTGCCAACGGTGTAGACGTCATAGAGCTGACCGTCGATGGTCTCTGTCTGGTTGGTTTTGACCGCGCCATTGACGGTGATCTGGTCATCAGAGCCACCGTGGATCGTGAGCGTGTCAGAGGTGTCAGACAGGTTTTTGATCTGCGCTTCGGTCAGGGTCAGGCTGGTGTCGGACGCGTAGTCCAATTCGATGCCTTCAATGTTGAAGCCGCCGATTTGCGCGTGATTGAGCGTGCCCGAGTTGGTGGCATTGTCATCCAGCACAACCAGCGTGTCAGACTTGTTGCCCGCGCTGTCTGTGGAGGCGACCACAAGATGGGTGCCATCAGGCGCGGCCGAGTTCAGACGGAACAGCGTTTCATTGCCGCCCAGATCAATCTCGGTGGTGGCCACGTCAGTCGTGGTGCCATCGGTGTTCAGCGAGTGGATGTCATAGGACTGAGATTCTGTGTCCAGTGACAGGGAGGTGACCTCATCACCGGAGAAGGTTACCGACTCCACGATTGGAGTGGTGATCTCCGTATCCACCTGGAAACTGGCGTTGGCCGTGGCGGTGTTGCCCGCCGCGTCAGTCACCGAGAGGGTGGCGTTGGCAGTGTAGGTGCCCTCGCGCAACGCGCCCGACTCATAGGTCACAGACCAGTTTCCGTTGCTGTCTGCCGTTGTGCGGCGCACGACGCCGTCCACGTTGACAACCACAAGGGCGTTGGCCTCGGTGGTGCCGTCCAGCACAACACCGCCCCGCATTTGCGCAGCGTTCACCGGGTTTGCGAAGACGCCGGAGGACAGGTCCACGTTGATTGCGGTGGAGGTGTCGACGCGCAGGGTGCCGGAGGACGAAGCGCTGTTACCAGCGGCGTCGGTGGCGGTGACGGTGACCGCTGCGTCATATTCCCCTTGGCGCACATCGGAAGAGGTGAAGTTGGCTGTCCAGTTGCCGCTGCCGTCTGCGGTGACGGTGCGGGTGGCGTTCTCCAGTTTGACAACCACTGTGCTGCCGGCCTCAGCCGTGCCGGTCAGAGCAAAGCCGGAGGCGACCTCTGCGGCATTGGCGATGTCGTCCCCGCCGACCTGATTGCTGTCCAGACCTGCAGAGATCTGGGTATCGACAGCCACGGTTGTGGAAGAGGTGGTGCTGTTGCCAGCGGCATCGGTGGCGGTGGCTGTGACCAGGCTGTTGTAAGTGCCCTGCGGGATTTCCGCAGCGGTGAAGCTGGCCGTCCATGTGCCGTTTGCCGCGGCCGTGACGGTGCGGGTGACACCTTCCATGGTGACCGCGACGGATGCGCCCGGATCTGCGGTGCCGGTGAGCGAGATGCCGCTCTGGACCTCGGCGGCATTGGCGGTGTTGTCGCCACCTAGCTGGCTGCTGTCAAAGGCGAGACCAATCTCCGTATCCACGCGCAGGCTTTCGGTGGTGGTGATGGTGTTGCCCGCCGCGTCCGTTGCGGAGACGGTCACTGTGCTGTCGTAGGTGCCGGAGCGGATTTCGCCAGCAGTAAAGTTGGCGGTCCAGTTGCCGCTGTTGTCTGCTGTGACAGTGCGGGTGACGCCTTCCAGTGTGACGGTCACGGATGCGCCTGCGTCGGCGGTGCCGGTGAGCGCGAAGCCAGAAGCCACTTCGGCGGCGTTGGCTATGTCATCCCCTCCAACCTGATTGTCGTTCAGGTCTGCGGAGATTTCCGTGTCCACTGCGATGGTTGAAGTGGTGGTTGTGCTGTTGCCCGCGGCATCGGTTGCGGTGAGGGTCACCGTGGCATTGCCGGTGCCCGCTGTGACCGTGCTGGCCGCGAAGTTAGATGACCATGTGCCGTTCGAACCGACGGTCACATTCTGGGTGACGCCGCCAAAGGTGATGGCAAGTGCGCTGCCAGCTTCGCCGGTGCCAGAAAGTACAACACCATCAGTGACTTCTGCGGCGTTGATGATGTTGTCGCCTTCCACGGTGTTGAGCGCCACAGACGGGACGATGGTGTCCACTTCCAGCTGGTCGGTCACGGTGGTGACATTGCCGCGCGCGTCGGTGGATGTGATTGTGACAGCGGTGCTGTATTCGCCGGTGTTGATCTCACCTGAGGCAAAGGTCACCGACCATGTGCCATCGTCCAGCACGGTGGTGCTGTGCGTGGTGCCGTCGATTTCGACGGTGAGGGCTGCGCCCGCTTCGCCGGTGCCGGAGATCACATGGCCGGAGCGGTGCTCGGCCTCATTGACGATATCGCCGGTGGACACGGTGCCATCCTGAACATCCGCGTCTGGTGGTGTGGTGTCGATGTCGACCGAGGGTCCGTTCAGATCATAGGTGGTGGCATCAGGCGCAACCACCGCAACGGTGCTGGCGTAGACGCCATCATCGGGCAGGGCGGCTGCATCAAAGCTCGCGGTATAGGTGCCGTCATCTCCGACCGTGGTGGTCACGGTTTCAGAGCCGATGGTGACGGTCACGGTCGAGCCTGCCTCGCCGGTGCCGGTGATGGTGACGCTGTCATCCTCGGTGCCACCGACAATGCGCGAGACATCCGGGTCGTCCACGGTTGGGATGATGGGGCCGCCGTTGCCACCGCCATTGCCGCCACCGTCAACGGTGGAGGCCACAACGGCCGCACCGCCAACGCCGAGAAGGCCGGGGATAAAGCCTGCGACAGGCGCCACAAGCGGCGCAACAACCGGCTCGATGCGTTCCAGATCGAGGAAGGTCAGCTGGTCATAGGCGCTCCACTTTTCGGAGGTGGAGATTTCGGTGTATTGCGCAAAATACTGATCGACCACAGGCTCTCCGAGGTCGACCTGCTGGAAGGCGCCATTCTTGGAGATGAAGAGGTCACGCTCTTCGCCTGCGACGGATTGGAAATAATTCTGAAGTGTGATGGTCTCGCCTGACGCCAGGTGGATCACCAGATCCTCACCCTGCTGCATGTAGCCTGCGATGTCATCAGATGCGAGATTGAGAGAAACGTCCTTGGCTTGACCTAAAAAGATGACGCTATTGGCCTCTTCCGCAGTTTGCCCGCGAACGACAACCCCATCCGTCCCGCGGATGGCGTAACTCAGTGTACTCATATTTGTATTACCGCTCTAAGTTGATCGGGCTTTGGCCCTTGTTGGATTGCGGTGAGTATAGCTCATGACCTTCAATAATCTAGGGTTTTTCCACAATTTAAGGCGAATTCGGTGCAGTTTTTCCACAGGGTGTTGCGGATTTATTTGCGGGAAACCTGTTGAGCTTTAACGCTTATTTAGGAGGTTGTTCCGGAGGGGCGCTCGTTTGGGTGCCGAAAGGGTCGATTGCACATCTCTGGGGGTGAGCGGGCGTGTCTTATGGTTGCTTTGGAATTTCATAAATCTTCCAAAGGTAGAAATCGTGGTCAGTATTCCGGATTTACGTTCAGCGAAAAGGTGAGTCCTTGGGGAGCGGGGGTGCCGTGTTGGTCGCGAAAACGTGAACTCGGGGCGCGGTTCTTGTGCGCTGGGTAGCGAATTATGGCTCAAGTTGACTTTGGGTAAGCGGAAAACCGCTTATGTCGTTTTTGGCGCACGCGTAAGCTTGGATAAAATTCTGTTAAGTATCTGAAAATAAATCTATAAAGACAGAATGTCTGGCATTTAAACTGTTAATGGAAGGTCTAAATGCGAATTTCGATGTGGGAAAACGACAGAATTTCACTCGTTAACGACCTGAGCGTCCCCGATTGCTAAAATTTTAGCGAATACTGGATTTGCAAAGCCAGATGACCGGGCGTAGACGCCCCACCGCATCAGGGCTGCGTGCCCGAAAGCACTGCGGCGCGGGATGGCGTTCAGATGCGTTTTCACGTGGTTTTGAAGAACAGCATGACGGCTGGCGATCCCAATGAGGAGATCGTTGGCCAGGCACTCGCACAAAAAGCCCTTGGGAATGCCCAAAGGGATCTATGGAGAAGAACAATGGTTGGATTGAAACAATCCGTATGGATCGCCCCGGCGGCGATGATTGCAGGCAGCGTGGCGATGACCTCTGCAGCACAAGCAGAAGATGGCTTCAGCTTCTACGGCCGTCTGGGTGGCGCGATCACCAGCGTAGATGATGGTGTGGATTCCCAAAGCGAATTCAGCGACAACTCCAACTCGTCCAGCCGCGTTGGCGCATGGTACGAGCGTGGCGTTGCTGGCGGCACTCTGAAGTTCAACGTTGAGGCCTCCCTCGGTCTGCGCGGCACCGACGAAGTGAGCCAAGCGGGCACCCCAGACTTCCTGTACTGGGACCGCAACGACATCCGTAAGTTCGAAGCGATCTACGAAACCGACCGTTTCGGCACTTTCTACATCGGTGAAGGTTCTTCCTCCTCCGACGGCACCGCAAGCGCGGGTGACGTTGCTGGCACCGACATCGCGGGTGGCGTGTTTGTGGCCGATACCGCAGGCGGCTATCAGTTCCGCACCAGCGCAGGCGCTCTGTCCGGCGTGAGCATCGGTGACGTGTTTGACGGTCTGGACGGTGGCCGTCTGGGTCGTATCCGTTACGACGCACCAACCTTCAACGGTTTCACTGTGTCTGCATCCGCAGGTACCGAAATCCTGGAGCCAAACGTTGACCGCGAGTACTACGACCTGGCTGTTTACTACAACAACACCCTTGGCGACTATGACGTTGCGGGTGGCCTGTCCTACTCTCAAACCGGCAACACTGACAACGACGCAGACGCGATCGTTGGCTCCGTTGGCGCACTGCACACCCCAACCGGTCTGAGCGCAAGCGTTGCTTACGGCACCGCTGACTTTGACAACAACGGTGCAGGCGGCCAGCCTGACGCAGACTATGTCTATGTGAAGCTTGGTCTGCAGCGCGACTGGTTCTCCATCGGCCGCACCTACCTGTCCGTTGACGCATACCGTGGCAACGACTTCGCATCCGCAGGTGACGAGAGCACCGCATACGGTATCGAAGCGGTTCAGGACATCGACAACTCCAACATGAAAGTGTTCGCGAGCTACCACCAGCACCAGTACGAAGCGACTGGCGCGTCTTTCCAAGACGTTGACGCATTCCTCGTTGGCGCACGCTGGAGCTTCTAATTTCTGAAATCTTTCAGAAGTGAGCTTTGAAAGGCGGTCGGAATTTCCGGCCGCCTTTTTCTTATTTGGATTGTCCAATTGCGGGGCAACGATTTTTTTAATTTGTGGCATCGCAACTTGATGTCGTGAATTTGAATAAAATTTACGATATAGTCCAATTGGAGTGCTCAACTCATCCTTTGGGATTGGGTGGCGCTTTGAGCCCGAATTGAATTGGTGGGCCCGAATTTGCGAAACAGCAATTCGGGTGGGGCTCTCAAATACGACTTTAAGTCACATTTTGAACTCTCAATCGATTGGAGAAGCGTGATGGGTAAAAGGGTCTTGGGCAGTATATCCAAAATTACCAAAATCATGGTCGGCGGGGCGATTGCCTTTTCAGGGACAGCAACGGCGGTATTGGCGCAGAACAATGCCGAGCTTTATGGGCATTTGAATTACGGGTTTATTGTGGTGGATGACGGGGATACCACCACCAGCGAATTTGCCGACAACTCAAATGCGGTCAGTCGGTTTGGCGTGCGTTATTCCCAGCCAACTGGGCAGGGCACATTCAAATTCAATTTTGAAACCGGATTGGGTCTCGCGGGCAGCTCTGATTGGAGTCAGATCAATGATCCGGAGTTTCTGGAATGGGAGCGCACCAATATCCGGAAGGTGGATTTCAGCTATGAGGGCAGCTTTGGTAAGGTCTATCTGGGGCAGGGCAGCATGGCGTCTGACGGGATCACCGGGGCGAGCTTCTCTGGCACAGACGGGATTGCGACCAGCGCGGTTGCCGATGTCGGCGGCGGGTTTCACTTCAGCGACGGGATGGTTGATGGCACGGAACCCACTGTGAAATCGGTGTTCAATGACTTTGACGGTGGCCGGTTGGGACGTGTGAGATATGACACGCCGCCGTTGGCCGGAGGCGGTTTGATCCTCAGCGCGGCTGTGGGGGAGAACATCCTGAGCGAAGGTGTGGATGACACGGTCTATGACTTTGGTCTGGTCTACAACGGCGATGCCGGAGATTTGCAATATAGTGCGCGCATCGGCAGCGAGTGGACGGATTTTGACGCCGGCGGCGACGCCAATTCGGTGTTTGGGTCCTTTGCCATTTTGCACACGCCCACCGGATTGAACGGCAAGATCGCAGCCGGACGTCGCGACAGCGACAACAGCGCCGTGGACAGTGACTATTTTTACACCAAGCTCGGCAAGCGTGATTTTGAATGGTTTGCCTGGGGCAAGACTCATCTGTCGGCGGATTTCTTCTGGGCCAATGACTCCCGTCTTGCGGGCGATGATGGATTTGCCTGGGGGCTGCAGGCGACACAGGAGCTCGATAACTATAATGCCGAGCTCTATCTCGCGTATCGTCAGTATCAATATGAAGAGCCGGGGCTGGATTATCAGGATATCGACATCTTCATGGTGGCGGCACGCTGGAACTTCTGACACCCGCTGATCGGCAGAGGGCCGACCCTTGGCCTCTGCTTGGTCCCTGTCGCTGACTGAAAGCCGCTCTCTGCGTGGAATTGGCCTTGCACAGCGGCGCGGGGGCCACTAGAAGAGCACAAATTTTCTCGACTGCGCGCGGACTCTCATGTGCCGCGCGCCGCTACTTATGGGGACTCCTGATGCAGGTTACCGAGACTCTGAACGAAGGTCTGAAACGCGGCTATTCGATCACCGTGACAGCTGATGAGCTGGACGCGAAGGTCAATGAAAAGCTGAAAGAAGCACAGCCGGAAATCGAAATGAAAGGTTTCCGCAAAGGCAAAGTGCCGATGCCGCTTCTGAAAAAGCAGTTTGGTGAGCGCCTGATGGGCGAAGCCATGCAAGAGACCATCGACGGTGCGATGAACGCGCATTTCGAAGAGTCCGGCGACCGTCCGGCGCTGCAGCCGAAAGTCGAAATGAAAGACGGCGAAAACTGGAAGCCAGGCTCTGACGTAGAAGTCGAGATGTCCTATGAAGCGCTGCCAGAGATCCCTGAAGTGGACCTGAAAGGCATCAAGCTGGAGAAGCTGGTTGTCAAAGCAGACGACGCCGCCGTGGACGAAGCTCTGGGCAACCTTGCGGAAACCGCGCAGGACTTCAAAGCACGCGGCGAAGGCGACGCGGCACAGGACGGCGATCAGGTTGTCATGGATTTTGTGGGCCGCATCGACGGCGAAGCCTTTGACGGCGGCGCTGGCGAAGAATTCCCACTGACCCTCGGCTCCGGCCAGTTCATCCCAGGCTTTGAAGAGCAGCTGGTTGGCGTGAAAGCGGGCGAAGAAAAAGACGTGACCGTGACCTTCCCTGAAGAGTACGGCGCAGAAAACCTCGCGGGCAAAGAAGCCGTGTTCTCCTGCACCATCAAAGAGGTGAAAGAGCCGGTTGCTGCAGAGATCAACGACGAGCTGGCGACCAAATTCGGCGCCGAAGACCTCGCAGGTCTGAAAGCTCAGATCACCGAGCGTCTGGAAGCAGAATACGCCGGTGCCGCACGTGCGGTGACCAAGCGCGCGCTGCTTGACGAGCTGGACAAGCTGGTGTCCTTCGAGCTGCCACCATCCCTGGTGGAAGCAGAAGCGGGCCAGATCGCACACCAGCTGTGGCACGAAGAAAACCCTGAAGTGGAAGGCCACGATCACGACAAGATCGAGCCAACTGAAGAGCACAACACCCTGGCAGAGCGCCGCGTGCGTCTCGGCCTGCTGCTCGCAGAACTGGGCCAGAAAGCAGAGGTCGAAGTGACCGACGCCGAGATGACCCAAGCGATCATGAACCAGGCGCGTCAGTACCCTGGTCAGGAGCGTCAGTTCTTTGAGTTCATTCAGCAGAACGCACAGATGCAGCAGCAGCTGCGCGCGCCGATCTTTGAAGACAAAGTTGTCGACTATGTCTTTGAGCTGGCGGAAGTGAGCGAAAAAGAGGTCTCCAAAGACGACCTGCAAAAAGCCGTAGAGGCACTGGACGACGAATAAGTCCAAACCCCGTTAACGGGACAGTGAGAGGCCGCTCCAATGGGGGCGGCCTTTTTTATTGGTCGCTGCGGTCATTTGGGGGCTGCCGCGATTTGCAGCAGTTTGGAATGAGGCTGGCCCCCATACGCAGGTTTTAATGGGGGCCAGCCCCCATACCCCCGGCATACTTCAGGAATGAGAAAACGGGGCGCGGGGGAGGTGCTTGATCTTTTGGTGCTGTGGTTGTTCTCTGCGAAGGTGTTTTGAGGAGAGCAGACATTGGACTACACCACATTTGACAAGGCCGGATATGAGGCTTTCAAGGCCAACGATCGGGAGGGGCCGGTGCATATGCTGAACCTGATCAAGCTGCGTGATCAGGCGGTCTATGAAGACGGGCGAGAGGCCACCGGTGCGGAGGCTTATGCGGCTTATGGGCGCGAGAGTGCGCCGGTGTTCAAACAGCTTGGCGGCAAGATCATCTGGCGGGGCAGCATGGAGCAGATGCTGATCGGGCCGGAAAAGATGTGGGATCTGTGTTTTATTGCGGAGTATCCAAGTGTGGAGGCCTTCACCTCCATGCATAAGTTTCCAGAGTACCGCGCGGCGGTGGCGCATCGGCAGGCGGCGGTGGAGGACAGCCGGTTGATCCGTATGGCCCCGATGGCGCTTGGTGGGAATTTTGGAGAATAAGCGCTCTGCCAGAGTTGGATGACGAGAGCTTGCAACAAAAAAGCCCCGGCGGGAGACCGGGGCTTTTTCTATGTGCTGTCGCTGTGATCAGTGGTGGCCGGAGAAGACCAGCGTTCTGAACGGCATGAGAATGGCGCGGAAGCGCAGGATCAGGGCGTGGGCGTAGCCGACGGTGTCGATTACATGCAGGGCGACAAATTTTGCCGTGCCGATGTCAGGATCCTGCAGGCGCTCGTGGTTGCTGGTGTAGGCGTTGACCTCACATTGGCTACCAGGGGGTAGATGGTCGATGCCACCTTCCCAGAGTGGTTCCATATAGGCGATCACTGTGCCGGGGCGTTGCAGGTTTTGCGGATCGCGTAGGGTATCAGAGGGGCGCACCTGACCGGAGGGGATCACATCCTGCACTCCGATGATGACCATGGGGGTCACCCGCATCGGCGCGGTGGCGCAGGAGATTTCTGCCAGCATGCCGGGGTGCAGCACCTGTGCGGTGAGCTGGCTGAAGCCGGCCTGAAACCGCGCGCGACCGGTGTCTGAGGGCACAAGGATGCCCGCAGGGCGCAGGATCGGGTTGATGTAATCCCCGGGGCGAAGATCAAACTGTTCGATGCGTCCGGCTTGTCCGGCATAGATCGTCATTTTGGAGAGTTCCACCTGGGCCTGATTGAGAGAGGCCTCGGCGCTGTCTTTCTGGGCCGGGATCTGGATTTCCAGCCGGTGCTTGGCGGATTCAAGGGCGGAATGGGCCGCATCCACGGCGGCAAGACGTTCCTGAATGAGGTTTTCCAGACGCTCGACCTCACGCACGGTCACAGCGGGGGAGTTTTCCTGAAACAGGGTGTTTTTGCGCTCAAACTCGTCTTTGGTTTGCTCAAAGGCGGCTTCGGCGGCGTCAAAATTGGCCTGTGCCACGCGGGTGTCATCGTGGGCCAGAAGGGCGGCGGCATCCACTTCGATCACCGCTGCGCGGGCGGTGGCGACAGCGGCGCGCTGGCGGCTGTCATCCAGTTTGAAGATCACATCGCCTTCTTCCACGGTCTGGTTGTTTTCCACCATCACCTCGGTCACGCGGCCGCTGATTTCCGGCAGGATGGTGACGGTGCGGAAAAACGAGGTTACATTGGAGGTGGACGGGTGGTAATAGAAGATCAGGGTGATCAGGCTGACCGTCAGAATGAAGCAGGAGCTGAGGCCGTAGCGCAGCTCGTACCACATGGAGAACAGGGTGATTTCCTGTCCCAGACGTTTGCCCTGCCAATAGCGGCGGAACAGGAAGTCGGGGAAAATGGTCAGCATGGAGCAACAGATAAATTCCAGCATGGCTTACACCTCACCGTCTTTGGTGGCGTCTTTGGACGCCGTTTGGGTGGGGGCTGGAGTGGCCTCTGCGGATGCGGTTTGGGCGACGGTTTGCGGAGGCTCCGGCGATTTGAGGCGGTCCAGTGCATCGGCGATGCGCCCAAGCGGGGTTTCATAATCGGGGATCTGGATCAGGGCCAGCAGAAGGGCGGCCACCCAGTAGATGTTGTTGTGGGTGAACAGCGCGATCAGGGCAAGCACACCAACGATTTGGAGTTGATTGGCCCCCACTTTATGCGCGAGCTGTTCCGGCAGGGAATGCAGGTGCAAAAAGAAGGTGGTGAGGAGGAACACCATGACCACGGCAAAGATGGCCACATTGGTCATCATCGGGTCTGCCCCTGTCGCATCGGATATGAAGCTGGGGAGATGGTGGGGGGCGAGGGGGTGCAGGGTGCCTGCGGATTCGGTGCTCACAAGGGGCCTCAAAAACTGAAAACAATTGCGGGGAGAATAGTCTTCGCTGAGACCGCTGCCAAGGCGACTTCGTTAAGAATACACTAATCCCGTCAATCTGGTGCGGGGGTGTTTCTTATCTGCCAAGGCGCGAAAAAATCGCGGCCTCACGCAGGCACATGTGTTTGGGGGATCAGGGGGCGAGGCCGGTTTCTTTTAACAATCCTGCGCGCTTGGCCTCCGGGTAGTAGCCTTTGGCATAAAGGAACACAGAGCGGTCGTAGTTGCCCTCGGCCACAAGGTAAGCGCCGCGCAGGTATTTGACGGCGTAGGTCAGATTGGTTTCGGCGTCGAGTAGCCCCTCGCGGTTGCCGGTGTAGCCCATGCCGCGGGCGGTGGGCAGCTGGATTTGCATGAGGCCGATGTTGTTGCCGTTGGTGACCCAGGGGCGATGGGTGCTTTCGCGAATGACCACGCGCTGAACAAGATCGCGCGGCACCTCGTAAAAATCGGCATATTGGTTGATTAGCGCGCGCAGCTCTGGCGTTTCATTGGGGTAGAGCGGCGGGTCAAATTCAGTGGCGGCGGTTGGCTCTGTGCTGGCGCAGGCCGCTGGTAGGGAGATCAGAAGGGCGAGCGCCATACGGCGTGAATAGTGGGCGGGCATGCGGCCTCCTGAAAGTCATTTTACCCAGTATGGCCGGTCGCACAGAAAAGGGAAGCGGTTGGTCGACACAGAGGCACTCTTGCGCAGGAGTTTGCGTAAGCGTTGGCCGGAAAAAGAAAAACCGCGCCCAGGTGCACCCGGACGCGGCTTCGCGAATTCTTCGCTGGTAAAGCGTTTACTGCTCTTCGGCAGGCGCTTCTTCGGATGGGGCAGGTGCACCCATGTCGTCTTCGTCAGAGGCAGCTGCGCCGATATCGTCGAACAGTTCGGCGATTTCGAATTCTGCTTCTGCTTCTGCTTCTGCAGCCAGTTCCTGAATGGATTTACCGGAAGCTTGCAGCTCCGCTTCTTCCTCAGAACGGGCAACGTTCAGATTGATGGTGATCTGAACTTCAGGGTGCAGGTTCACGTGAACCGCGTGCAGACCGAGCTCTTTTATCGGAGCGGCCAGAGCAACCTGTTTCTTGTCCAGAGAGAAGCCTGCTTCGGTGGCTGCTTCTGCTGCGTCACGTGGGGTGACGGAGCCGTAGAGCGCACCAGCGTCGGACGCGGAACGAATCACGATGAACTGTTCGCCATCGAGCTTCTCGCCCAGTGCTTCTGCTTCTTTCTTGGTTTCCAGGTTGCGCGCTTCGAGCTGAGCTTTCTGCGCTTCGAAAGATGCGATGTTGGCTTTGGACGCGGTCAGCGCCTTGCCCTGTGGCAGCAGGAAGTTGCGAGCATAGCCCGGCTTCACGTCCACAACTTCGCCCATTTGGCCCAGCTTGGCCACACGTTCCAGAAGGATAACTTGCATGTCAGTGTCTCCTTACTTCACGGCGTATGGAAGCAGTGCAAGGAAGCGCGCGCGTTTGATTGCACGGGCCAGCTCACGCTGTTTCTTGGCAGACACGGCTGTGATGCGCGAAGGCACGATTTTGCCGCGCTCAGAGATGTAGCGTTGCAGCAGCTTGGTGTCTTTGTAGTCGATCTTCGGCGCGTTCTCACCCGAGAAAGGGCAGACTTTGCGACGGCGGAAAAATGGTTTTGCAGCCATAACTTAATGTCCTCTCTTAAGGTGATTAGGAGCGGCGGTCGCGGCGGTCGCCACGCTCGTCACGTTTCTGCATCTGAACCGAAGGACCTTCAGCGTGTTCGTCAACCTTGATGGTCAGAACGCGCATCACGTCGTCATGCAGGCGCATCAGGCGTTCCATTTCCTGAATCGCTGCGGCAGGGGCGTCGGATTTCAGGAAGGCATAGTGGCCTTTGCGGTTCTTGTTGATTTTGTAGGCCATGGTTTTCACGCCCCAGTACTCGCTCTCTACAACGGACCCGCCGTTGTCAGAAAGAACTGTACCGAAGTGTTCAACGAGGCTTTCTGCTTGCGCGTTGGACAGGTCCTGGCGCGAGATGAAAACATGCTCATAAAGCGGCATGTGCTCTCCATTCATTTTACAGGCGCATTTCAAAGAGCGGGGCATCTTGGCCTTTCGCACCCCACCCACGAGAGACTGCGCGGTTCAAGCTTTTGCGAAAGGATGGCGCTGTATAGCCGAATTCGGCGAAGGCGCAAGGGGAGAAATGGCTCTTTGGACCAAGTTTTCTTGGGGCTCAGAGAGGGCTTAGCGATGATTTAACCAAAAGCACAGGGATTTCGTTAATCCGCCCCATTCTCGCCTGAATTCACCCGGAAGTTTAGCGCAAAGGCGGGACAAACCGCAGAAACTGTCGCCGCAAGGGCGCATAGGAGACCGGGACAATGATGGCGATGACACAAATCGCAAATGAAGCGCGCTCTCGCGTGGCTATGGTGGAAGGCAAGAGGCCTTCGCTTTCCGTACGCACAAGCGCTGTCGTGTTCGGCTTTGCCTTCATCTGGGCTGGGATCGGGCTTTGGCTGGTGCCGGGTTTGGATCTGACACCGATGATCCTGCTGTCAAAGATGGGCATTTCCATCCTCTTGGTGACTGCGGGTGTCGGGCTGACGCAGATTGCCACGCAAAAGCCGCGTCAGGAGCTGCATTTTGACCAGCGCAACCGCCAGCTTCTGGTTTTTGAGGGATTGCCGCGCCGCCGCAAACATGTGGCGCAGGCCATCAACTATGAAGACATCGGGCGCGTGGATGTGAGTGACACACGCTTGACGGTGCTGGGCGCTGATGGGGGCGAGATTGTGGGGCTTCCGTTGGATGGGCCACACGCCCGTTTGGACGCCATTGCGCAGCTGCGCAGCCAGACCGTGTTGCCGCTTTAAGGGCAGCGGGTCGCGCGCCAATCCAGAATGCTAGGAGAATGAATCGAGGTCGGCAGCCGGATGGGCTGGCGGCCTTTTGTTTTGTGCTGGCTTTGAAGGCTTGCAGGTGTGGCCCCGATCCCGATCAGGCGGAGGGGGGCTTTTGGTTTGCGGTTTCGTTTTTCTTCTTCTTTTCCTGATCATGGTGCCACTTGATGGCGTAGAACATACCAATGCCTAACACGATGATCTTAAAGGGGAAGAAGACCAAAGGGAAAAGATCTACCCAACCCAGTTCCATTGCATATTTCCAATCTGTTTCAGGACGCTCTTTGCCGGAGAGGCGCTATCTCATGGCGGCGGCACTCAACATCCGCCACATTGACGCAGGCCCCACAGTCGGCCCGTGCGCTGCCTGATATAGGGAGGATGGGCTGCCACCTCAACCGGTCGCCGGTAGGGCGTTTGAAGGGGTTATATAAGGGGAAGCGTTGACTTCGTGTGGGCGTTTCCTGTGCGGGCCTCAACGGCCGCGCGAGGTAAGTCGATGAAATGCATCAAATTCAAACAACCTGAAGCGATATGGCTAGGCTGAAATTCGCTCACACTGGAAGTCTCTTATTTTATTGGGGAATGGCGCGTTTTGTGCGGTCATGCGGGGGTGTCTTCACGGAAATGTTCACAAAAGCACAGTGGTTGTGGGTTTACGTAGAATTGCGATTGGGAGAAGTCTCGGCACATTGCTAGTATCACATCGTTATTGATCCATTTTGGAGAGACCCCATGAAACGCACCCTTTTTGCCGCTGGCCTCGCATTGGCCGCCGTCACCGCAACTTCCGCTGTTGCAGCGCCTGAGAAATATGTGCTCGACGCATCGCACAGCCAGATCCTGTTCTCTTACAACCACCTGGGGTATTCCACGACGTGGGGCATGTTCTCCGGCTTTGAAGGCGAGATCATGTTTGACAAAGAAGATCCTTCTGCAAGCTCCGTGACCGTGTCCATGCCTGTGAAATCCATGTTCACCGGTTGGGAAAAGCGCGATGCGCACTTCATGAGCGGCGATTTCTTTGATGCGGCAGATGATGAGCTGGTGAGCTTCTCCTCGACCGGCATCGAAGTGACCGGCGAAAACACCGCCCTGATCACCGGTGACCTGACCCTGAACGGTGTGACCAAATCCGTGGTGCTGGACGCGCAGCTGAACGCAGCCAGCGAGCACCCAATGGCGAAAAAGCCTTGGGCTGGTTTCAATGCGACCACCACGCTGAAGCGCACCGACTATGATGTTGGCAACTTCGCGCCGTTTGTGAGCGACGAAGTGGAAGTGCAGATTTCTGTTGAGGCGATGAAAGCGGAATAAACGCTTCTTTCGCCAGAGTTTGAGAGGGCTGCCTGAGAGGGCGGCCCTTTTTTGTGTCTTTTAGGGCATTGTCGGAAGGTTCTGCAGCGCCTGAAGCTGGTCACATAGGCCAGCCCCTGACCCTGGGTGGGGGTGAAGCCCCCTCCCGTGGGGAGGGCCCGTAGAGATGAACTGAGGCTGGTCGGCTGCGCCGCCCACGAGAGGATTGAGGTTTCGAGAACCTGACGGCCAAGGTGGCGTGATAGCGTTTTGGAGGCAGGGTCAAGGTTCGCACGTTCGTTTGCAGAGTGAGAATTTAAGTTTGTATCTGCGGGGCGGTTTTGGTTGGATAGATGCGGTTACTCCAAAATCGGAGTCGGAAGCCTTAACTTCACGAATTTGGAGCGAGCATTGGAAGTTAATTTCTATTTGGTCTTTGCCTATAGCTGTGTCGGGCTTTGTGCGACTTCAGTTTGTTTTTTCAGGTTATTTGCTTCGATCATGAGCCTGATAAATGCTACCAATGCGCAGTTCGATGAAGCTCCTGTTAAGTACATTGCTACAGGTGGTTTATGGCAAATGTGGCGTGTTGTTGGCGATAGAAATAACGCGCATGCCACCAAACGCATGTTGAAAAACTTGGCGCTCTTCATTTTATCGTTCGCAGCCACGATGGCGCCACTTCTTGTGCTCGCAGCATATACTGAGCAATGAGGTTTTAGGGCCGTCTCAGGTCAACGGCCCTAAGTGACTTCTAAGATTATTCGCCGCGTGTTGCGGTCAGGCTGACGGTGACGGCGACGCCAAAGCCCAGCGAGCTTTCGTCGGTCATCGTATCCCCCACGTGGAAGCTGCGGCGATCAAGCTCCAGTGCGCCGGACATTTCTGCGGAGTCGCCATTCAATGTGAGCGTGAAGGGCAGGGAGGTCGGCACTTCATGTCCGCTGAGCGCCAATGTTCCTTCGGCGATGTAGCCTGTTTCGGCGGCCAGCAGGTCGGCGGTGAAGGTCGCGGTGGGGTGTTCTGAGGCATTCAGATACTCCCCGCCAAGGGCCTGATCGGTGACCGACCCAAGGGTAAGCGAGCCGATGGCAATGGTCACAGTGACACTGCCGTGTTTGCCGTCGGTTGCGGTTTCGTCAAAGGCGATCTCGGCGGTCCAGTCAGCGAAGCTGCCAGTCACTTCGCTGCCAAATTGCTGCACAGCGATGCCGAGCGTGCCGGATTGCACCTGCCATTCGGAGGCCACTTCGGCGAGCTCTGCAGCGGGTTCGGCCCCTTCGGCTGGCGCAAAGATCCCGGAGAATGCGCCAACATAAAGTGCTGCGGCCCAGACGGTTGCGGCGCCAAGGAACGGCAGGGTGTGGCCGGGCTGTTGTGCAGGCGTGTCTGGCAGATCCGGAGTCCCGGGTAGCATGCGCTGGAGCGTTTTGTCTTTGTCGATGATGGCGTGTTTCAACGCGCCGCCAATATGGGCCAGCAGGGTGAGCACCAAGAGAAGCATGAAGACATAGTGCAAGGCTCCCAGAGTTTCGGCCAGCACAGGATCTTTTGGAATAAAGAACAGGGATTGCCCAAAGGGCCACCAGATCGGGGCAAAGCCGGTGGTCGCCGCGTGGTGCATCCAACCGGTCAGCGGCACAAGCACCATGGCGCCATAGAGCACCCAATGCGCGGTCTCTGCGGCCAGAGCCTCAAGCTTATGGTCGCCGTTGAGCAATTTGGGGCGCGGCTGGGTGAAGGCCCAGAGAATACGCAGGACCGCCACCAAAAACGCGGTGAGGCCGATGGTTTTATGCAAAGAGAAGAGCGTGGCCTTAAAGGCGAGTTGCGCGCTGTCCTCATAGGGGGCCTGATGGGCGAAGTAGCCAACCGCCAGCGCACTGACGATCAGGAGGGCGGTGAGCCAGTGAAATGTCTTGGCGACACTGCCATAGCGGGCAGCGGTGTTGGAGCGCGACATGTAAAAACCTCTTATATACGTTGGCTCTAGAGTGGCGGTTGTGGGGCTGTGGCGCAACCGGCGCTCATGCACAAGTGAGGTGCGCGTCTGCGCAATGTGGCAGGGGTTAACGCTCTATTGACGTTGCGTGGGGCTTTTCTGCGGGGTATGTCGGTGCAAATACCTTTGAGGAGAGCCAGAATGAGCCGTGCATTTGTATTTCCGGGCCAAGGGGCCCAGACCATTGGAATGGGCAAGGCGCTGGCCGAAGCCTATCCAGAGGCACAAGCGATTTTCAACGAGGTGGATGACGCGCTTGGGGACAACCTGAGCAAGCTCATCTGGGAAGGGGATCAGGAGACACTGACCCTGACGCAGAATGCGCAGCCAGCCTTGATGGCGACCTCGCTGGCGGCGATGACGGCGCTCTATGTAGAAGGCATTGCGGTGACCGATGCGTCCTGTGTCGCCGGTCACAGCCTTGGTGAATATTCCGCATTGGCGGCGGCAGGTGCCATCAGCGTGGGCGACACCGCGCGCCTTCTGCGGACCCGTGGTCAGGCGATGCAGGCGGCTGTGCCTGTGGGCGAAGGCGCCATGGCCGCGATACTCGGCCTTGATTTTGCAGCGGTGCAAGAGGTGGCTGAGGCGGCAGCTGAAGGGGAGGTCTGTCAGGCGGCCAATGACAACGACCCAACACAGGTTGTGGTGTCCGGTGCCAAAGCTGCTGTTGAGCGGGCGGCGGAGATTGCCAAGGAAAAAGGCGCACGCCGCGCGGTGATGCTGCCGGTCAGCGCACCATTCCATTGCGCGCTGATGCAGCCGGCAGCCGATGTTATGGCTGAGGCGCTTGCAAATGTAGAGATCAAAGCGCCGGCGGTGCCGCTGTTTGCAAATGTGCGCGCGGCAGCGGTGCGTGATCCCGACGAAATCCGCAAACTGCTGGTGGAGCAGGTGACCGGCTCTGTGCGCTGGCGCGAATCGGTGATCAATATGGCCGCGGATGGTGTGACCGAATTCTGGGAAATCGGCGCAGGTAAGGCGCTTTCGGGCATGATCCGTAAGATCGACCGCAACAATGCGGTGCGCGCGGTGGGGACGCCTGATGATGTGCTGGCGGCTGTGGCCAGCCTCAAATGATTCAGCACTCGCTGAAACGGCGCTTTCTGGCTGGGGCGGCGGCGCTTGGCGTCGCCGTTGTGGCGGGCTGCACGCATTTGCAGGTGGCCTACCTCAATTCCTATGACAGCATTGCCTTTGAACCTTCGGGTGATGACCTGTTGGTTTCAGGCACGCTCAATCAGTTCAGCCTTGCGTCGTTTGAGCAGGCGATTGCCGAAAATCCGGAGACCACGCGCCTTGTGCTGATGTCTGTGCCCGGATCGGTGGACGATGAGACCAACCTGAAGCTTGGCAACCGGGTGCGTGATCTGGGTCTGGACACGCATCTGACTGCGGACAGCGAAGTGCATTCCGGCGGGACAGACCTGTTCCTCGCAGGTGTGGAGCGCTCCATGGAAGAGGGCGCGATCATCGGGGTGCACAGCTGGGCCGAAGGCAATCGCGCGGGGGCGGACTTTCCGAAGGATGACCCTGTTCACGAAAGCTATGTGAGCTATACCGCACGCATGTTGGGCAGTGCAGATTTCTATTGGTTCACGCTTGACGCAGCACCTGTAGAAGACACTTACATTATGACACCGGCAGACATTGCCAAATACGGGCTTTTGACCAAGCCTGTGGTGAAAAACTGAGAGAGACAGAACTATGTTTGATCTGACTGGAAAAACCGCGCTGGTGACTGGCGCATCGGGTGGTATCGGCGGCGCGATTGCCAAGGCGCTGCATGACGCGGGCGCAACCGTGGGCCTGTCTGGCACACGTGTGGAGCCGCTTGAGGCGCTGGCAGCTGAGCTGGGAGAGCGCGCGCATGTGCTGCCGTGCAATCTGAGCGACTCAGAGGCGGTGGATGCGCTGCCAAAGCAGGCGATCGAAGCGATGGGCAGCGTGGATATTCTGGTGAACAACGCGGGCATCACCCGCGACCAGATTTTCATGCGCATGTCTGACGAGGAATGGCGGAGCGTGATCGACGTGAACCTGACCAGCGCGATGCGTCTGTGCCGCGGTGTGATGCGTCCGATGATGAAATCCCGCTGGGGCCGGATCATCAACATCAGCTCTATTGTTGGTGCGACCGGCAACCCGGGGCAGGCGAACTATGCCGCCTCCAAGGCCGGGCTTGTTGGTTTGACCAAATCCATCGCCTATGAGGTGGCGAGTCGTGGAATCACAGCCAATGCTGTGGCGCCGGGCTTTATTGCGACAGCGATGACCGACAAGCTGACTGACGATCAGAAAGACAAGATCAACGGGCAGATTCCGGCGGCGCGCATGGGCACCTCCGAGGAAATCGCTGCGGCTGTGCTGTATTTGGCAAGTGCTGAAGCAGGTTATGTGACAGGCACCACCTTGCATGTGAACGGTGGCATGGCCATGTTGTGAGCGTGCGCGGCCCGCGAAAACGGGCCGCAGCTGTCGCTGGGGAAAGCGTTTGCCTTGTGAGGTGGATGTGTTATAGGCGGCGAGTATTTTCCGGGTGCCCCCTAATTATGCAGAGGGCGGACGGAGACCTTCCGGGACGACCGGACCAGAACCGTCCCGGTTGGGGCACAAATCAGACCCATCTAAAATGATGGGAATTCAAACGGGCCAACACGCCCAAGACGAATGAGGAATTGACATGAGCGACGTCGCAGACCGCGTGAAAAAGATCGTTGTAGAGCACCTGGGTGTGGAAGAGGACAAAGTTGTTGAAGCAGCGTCCTTCATCGACGATCTGGGCGCAGACAGCCTCGACACCGTGGAACTGGTGATGGCTTTTGAAGAAGAGTTCGGCATCGAGATCCCGGACGACGCAGCCGAAACCATCCAGACCTTCGGCGACGCGGTCAAATTCATCTCCGAAGCTTCCTAAGCTCTTCGAGATAACTTTTGTGAAACGGCGCTTCCCTCAGGGAGGCGCCGTTTTGCTGTCGTGTCTGCGAGTTTGCGCGACGTTTTTTTTGCCTTGCGGTGTTCTTTGGGTGGTAAACTGACCTCATAAAGTTTGCTGGAGGAGATTTCCGCAATGATGATTTACCCCACAATGGAACTTCTGGACGGTCGCTGTGTGACGTTGGACAAGGGCGATCTGGACAGCCCGCAGATTTGGCATGTGGACCCGGTGGAAACGGCCAAAGGGTTTGCCGCATCCGGCGCAGAATGGATGCATTTGACGGATTTCAACGCGGTTCAGGGCAGCGATCAAAATGCCGAGCTGGTTGAAGAGATTATTCGCGGGGCAGGGCTGCCTGTGCAACTGGGCGGCGGTATGCGCTCCCGTGAGCAGGTAGAGCACTGGATCGAGAAAGGCGCAGGCCGGATCGTGTTGGGCACCATGGCGGCCTATGACCCCAATACGGCGATTGAACTGGCGCATGCCCATCCGGACCAGATCGTACTGGCGGTGGATGTCTGGCAGGGGCAGGTGATGACGGAAGGCTGGCGCAAGGCCGGGGCCTTTGATCCGATTGCCTATGTGAACGCTTTCTCAGAAGCCCCTTTCGCTGGCATCGTTGTAACCGATATCGACAGCGACATGACCGACGTGGAGGCGCAGCTTGGTCTGATCTCCGGCATCGCAGAGCAAAGCCGCTGGCCGGTGACCGCAAGCGGCGTGGTGCGCGGCGCGGATGATATTTCCCGCCTGAAATATGACCCGAACATTCAGGGCGTTCTGATTGGGCGCGCATTGTTCCACAAGTCGCTGACTGTGGAAGAGGCCCTTGAAGTGGCCAAACCGGAACCGGAGGCGGTGGCGGAGTTCCTGTAACACCCGCTTCTGTCTCTGAGCACTTTGCGTTTTCTCGGATTGCGCTGCCCGACCGCTCCCTTCCTCCCCTCTGTGGTCTCAACAGCAGCGCAATTCGGCCCCTCGGGGTAAACGCAAAGTGCCTTAAGCGTGCGATATCAGCAAAAGCCAGCGCACGCGCTCTTGCACGCCACGGGCAATCCAAGCTATTTGGGTGGGCAAATTGCCAAAGGCTAGGAGAGCAATGAAATGCGTCGAGTAGTAGTCACCGGTCTCGGTCTGGTCACCCCGCTGGCGTCGGGCGTGGAAGAAAGCTGGACACGTATTCTGGACGGTCAGTCCGGTGCGGGCACCATCACCCGTTTTGATCCTGAGCGTGTGACCACCAAATACGCCTGCGAAGTGCCCTATGGCGATGGCAGCGACGGCACCTTCAATCCTGATGATTGGATGGCTCCGAAAGAGCGCCGCAAGGTGGATGATTTTATTCTCTATGGTCTGGCCGCTTCGCAGATGGCTGTGGAAGATTCCGGCTGGAAGCCAGAAGACACCGAGGCGCTGGAGCGCACCGGTGTGATGATCGGCTCCGGCATCGGTGGCCTGCAGTCCATCGAGCAGACCACGCTGCTTTTGAACGAAAAAGGCCCGCGCCGTGTGTCTCCGTTCTTTATCCCTGGCGCGCTGATCAACCTGATCTCCGGTCAGGTGAGCATCAAATACGGCTTTAAAGGCCCCAACCATGCGGTTGTGACGGCCTGTTCCACCGGCGCACACGCCATTGGCGATGCGGCCCGTCTGATTGCTTCTGACGATGCGGATGTGATGGTTGCCGGTGGCGCCGAAGCGGCGATCTGTGAGATCGGCATTGCGGGCTTTAACGCCTGTAAGGCGCTCTCCACCAAATATGAAGATGACCCCAAGAAAGCCTCGCGCCCCTATGATGCGGACCGCGATGGGTTCGTGATGGGCGAAGGTGCTGGCATTGTTGTGCTGGAAGAATATGAGCACGCCAAAGCGCGCGGCGCGAAGATCTATGCCGAGGTGCTGGGCTATGGCCTGTCTGGTGACGCCTACCACATCACGGCCCCTTCTGAGACCGGCGAAGGTGGCGAACGCTCCATGCGTGCCGCGCTGAAGAAAGCGGGTCTTGAGCCGAAAGATCTGGATTACATCAACGCGCATGGCACCTCGACCATGGCGGACACCATCGAGCTTGGCGCAGTTGAGCGCCTGATGGGCGAGCACGCGGGCAAGGTGACCATGTCGTCGACCAAATCCATGACCGGTCACCTTCTGGGTGCTGCGGGCGCGATTGAAGCGATCTTCTCGATCCTTGCGATCCGCGATCAGGTGGCACCGCCCACCATCAACCTCGACAGCCAAGCGGTTGAGACGCCTGTGGATCTGGCACCGAACCAGAAGCGTGAGCGTGAAATCAATGTGGCGCTGTCCAACAGCTTCGGCTTTGGTGGCACCAACGCATCGGTGATCTTCGGGAAGGTCGGCTGATGTGGCGCGCTGTCGCGTCTAACGCGTTGACGCTTTTGATTGTGGCGCTGTTCCTTCTGGGCGGCGTCATTCTCTTTGGGCAGTCCACTTACCGGGCCACGGGGCCGCTCACAGAGCCTGTGTGCTTGCGGGTGCAGAGTGGTTCGAACATGAGCCGTGTCTCGCAAGACCTTGAAAAAAGAGGCGCAATCGCCAACGGGATGCTGTTCCGCCTGGGGGCGGACTACTCCGACAAGGCCGACCAGCTGAAAGCCGGTGCGTTTCTGGTGCCTGCTGGCGCGTCGATGGAAGAGATCGTTGATATCGTCACGCGGGGCGGGGCGAGCACCTGCGGCACCGAGATTGTCTATCGCGTTGGCGTGACACGCAAGGTTGTGCAGGTGCGTGAGCTGGACCCGGCCACGGGCAGATTTGTGGAAGTGGCCTCCTTCAACCCTGCGGAAGAGACCGCGCCGTCTGAGTTCACACGCGTGCGCGCGGCGTCGGACACACGCTACCGTATTGCCGTGGCCGAAGGCGTGACCAGCTGGCAGGTGATGGATTCGCTTAACAACATCGACCTGTTGACCGGAGAGATCACACGCCCGGCAGAAGGCAGCCTTGCGCCAGACAGCTATGAAGTGCGTGTCGGGGACACTCGGGAAAGCGTGATTGCGCGGATGCAGAAGGCGCAAGAGGTGCTGGTGGCCGCCGCGTGGGAAAGCCGCGCAGAGGGTGTGCCGTTGGATAGTGCCGAGGAGCTTTTGATCCTTGCCTCCATCATCGAGAAAGAGACCGGTGTGCCGGAAGAGCGTCGTCAGGTGGCCAGCGTATTTGCCAACCGTCTGGACCGTGGCATGCGCCTGCAAACCGACCCGACGGTGATCTACGGTGTGACCGAGGGTGTTGGTGTGCTGGGTCGTGGATTGCGCCAGAGCGAGCTGCGCCGCGAAACACCTTGGAACACTTATGTGATCCAGGGGTTGCCACCCACACCGATTGCAAACCCTGGGCGGGCAAGCCTTGAGGCTGCTGCCAATCCGGATCAGACGCCTTACATCTTCTTTGTGGCGGATGGGACCGGCGGACACGCCTTTGCGACCACCCTGTCGGAGCACAATCAAAACGTCGCCAGATGGCGCCAGATTGAGGCCGAACGGGCCAATCAGTAAGGTCTGACACAGATGAAACCAAAACGCGGCTCCCGATTGGGGCCGCGTTTTTTGTTGTGATGACTCGGCAGGACGCTGCGTGGATCTTAGCAAATGTCCTCTGGGCGCATTTCCATCTCCATTTCGATGGGCGCTGGTTTCTGAAAGGTATTGGTGATCGCATCGGCCGCCGGACCTGCCTGCACAGTGATGAGCAGCAGCGCAGCGGCGAGCGCCAGTTTTCCGCGCCATGACAGCTTGGAAAGAAAAGTCGTACCCATGACTTGGTCCCTCAAAATGACACTTTGAGCACCCCACCGCACAAACCTCTACAAATCGATAAGGCCCGGAATGTGGCGCATTACTTGGCATCAGGAAACACAGCGTTTCCGGTATTGCAAAGCGGATGCGCAACGGTCTGCGCACGCTGCGTTAAGTGTCTGCAAAGGCGTGAAATATTGACTTGAGGCACGGTGCTTCATAGCGTTTGGACCATGCTGGACCACCTCTGGTTGGCGGCTTTCTGCCGAAAGCGCGGGCCGGATGAGGACTTATGCGGAGGGGATCACTGCGCATGAGAGGCGATGAGCACCAATGACACATTATTTTTCGCCCCCGGGCGCGTGCACGCTTGATCCTGAATTGGGCGTGCTTCGGAAGACTTTGTCCGATCTCAACCAAGATCTGCTGCGTGTGCATAACGCGCTGCGCGCCGAGGATTGGGCACAGTTTGACGAGGCAACGCAGGTCTATGGTCATCTGCGGCAGTGCATCCGGTTGGCCTTATTGATGGAGGCAGACTTTGAAGAACGCGATGCAAAACAGGGCCATGCCGCCCGAAGCAGCCCCCTTGACCTCGATGCGGCACGAACTTCGATCCGGTGCCGCCTGGATCGCCTCCGAACCTGCCGAGGTTCAGGCGGCTTTTCTGGACAGTCTGAGTGAGGGGGAGCTGTTGGCGCTCCCCTTTTTGTTTGATTTCTGGGCGCTGCCGCATCAGCTGCCGCCCGACGGCGACTGGAAGACCTGGGTGATCCTGGGAGGGCGCGGGGCAGGCAAGACGCGCGCGGGGGCTGAATGGGTGCGCAGTATGGTGGAAGGCGCGCGGCCGCAGGATCTGGGGCAGGCGCGGCGGGTGGCTCTGGTGGGAGAGACCATCGATCAGGTGCGCGAAGTGATGATTTTTGGCGAAAGCGGGCTGATAGCCTGTGCGCCGCCGGATCGGCGGCCTGTCTGGGAAGCGGCGCGGCGCAGGCTTGTCTGGCCAAATGGGGCGATGGCGCAGGCGTTTTCTGCGCATGATCCGGAGAGCCTGCGCGGACCACAATTTGATGCGGCCTGGGTGGATGAACTGGCGAAGTGGCGCAATGCGCAGGCGACGTGGGACATGTTGCAGTTTGCGCTGCGGCTTGGCGAGAACCCACAGCAGGTGGTGACAACAACACCGCGCAATGTGGGTGTGTTGAAGAAGCTTCTGAAGGTGGACAGCACGGTGCAGACCAGCGCGCCGACTGAGGCCAACAGGGCGTATCTGGCAGAGAGTTTCCTGCGAGAAGTCGAGGCGCGCTATGCCGGTACGCGGCTGGGGCGGCAAGAGCTTGCCGGAGAGCTGCTGGAGGACATGGACGGTGCGCTCTGGACACATAGCCAGCTGGAGGGCCTCAGATGTGAGGTGCTGCCGCAGATGGACCGGATCGTGGTGGCGGTGGATCCGCCGGTGAGCGGCCATGCGGGATCTGATGAATGCGGGATCATTGTGGTGGGGGCATGCACCAAGGGGCCAGTGCAAGAGTGGCGTGCCTGTGTACTCGATGACGTGAGTGTGCGGGCTGCCAGCCCGGATGCCTGGGCGCGGGTGGCGTTGACGGCGATGGAAAGCTGGGGCGCAGACCGGCTAGTGGCGGAGGTCAATCAGGGCGGAGATCTGGTGCAAGCGGTCATCAATCAGATTGACCCGTTGGTGCCTTACAAAGCGGTGCGCGCCAGCCGCGGAAAGGCTGCGCGGGCAGAACCCGTGGCGGCGCTTTATGAGCAGGGGCGTGTGACACATATGGCCGGGCTTGAAACGCTCGAAGATCAGATGTGTGAAATGACCACCCAGGGTTTCGCGGGGCAAGGCAGCCCGGATCGCGTGGATGCGCTGGTCTGGGCCTTGCATGAGCTGATCATTGCGCCATCGGCACATTGGCGGCGGCCGCGACTGCGCGAGCTGTGAGCCGCGCAACACCGACCGTGCGATCAGGAAGTCGCAAGTTAAGACAAATTTTGGATACCTGTCAGGGTCAAAACGCGAAACGTCAAACGCGTGGCGTGATGCGACAGCGCAAGAGCCTTCAGAATGGGAGCGTCATAAATGCTAGGAAAGATCTTTCAGCGTGGCACAGAGCCAAAGGCTCCCGTGACAGCGACGCCTGAGAAGAAGGCAAGCGCCACGGGGCCGGTTGTGGCCTGGCACGGTGCAGGGCGCGTGGCCTGGAGCCCGCGCGATACGGTATCGCTCACGCGCACAGGCTTTGCGGGTAATCCGGTGGGATTTCGCTGTGTCCGGATGATTGCCGAGGCCGCAGCGGCCTTGCCGGTGGTCTTGCAGGACAGCCGCGCACGCTTTGAGGATCATCCCCTTCTGGCGCTTTTGGCGCGGCCCAATGGCGGGCAGGGACATGCGGAGCTGTTTGAGGCGCTTTACGGGCAGTTGCTGCTTTCGGGCAATGGCTATGTCGAAGCGGTTTCCGGTGCGGCGGAGGCGCCTGCAGAGCTGCATGTGCTGCGCTCTGATCGTATGAGTGTGGTGCCGGGCAATGACGGCTGGCCGATTGCTTATGAATATGCGGTGGGCGCGCGCAAACATCGGTTTGCGGTGGGGGATGTCTCTCCGATTTGCCATATCAAGATGTTTCACCCTCAGGACGATCATTATGGGTTGTCGCCCATGCAGGCGGCGGCGATGGCGATGGATGTGCACAACAGTGCCTCGCGATGGTCCAAAGCCTTGCTCGACAATGCGGCAAGACCGTCTGGCGCGATTGTCTACAAGGCGCATGAGGGACAAGGCAGCCTGACCAATGACCAATATGACCGGCTGGTGAGCGAAATGGAGAGCCACCATCAGGGCGCGCGCAATGCGGGGCGGCCGATGTTGCTGGAAGGTGGGTTGGACTGGAAACCCATGGGATTTTCGCCCAGCGACATGGAGTTCCAGAAAACCAAAGAGGCAGCGGCGCGGGAGATTGCCTTGGCATTTGGCGTACCGCCGATGCTGCTTGGTATCCCCGGAGACGCGACCTATGCGAATTATCAGGAGGCGAACCGCGCGTTCTACCGCCTGACGGTGTTGCCTCTGGCGAGCCGGGTCACGGCAGCGGTGGGGACTTGGCTGGCGCAACATACCGGCGAGGCTTTGCAGCTTAAGCCAGACCTCGATCAGGTGCCTGCCTTGGCGCCAGAGCGGGAGGCGCATTGGACCCGTATCGCAGGGGCGGATTTTCTGAGCGAGACGGAGAAACGCGCGATGCTGGGTCTGCCCGCGCGCGCGGCTGAGGATGCCGATGCGTGAGCCGCGCTACGGGTTTGAGCATTTTGACTGTGCGCCGGGTCTGCGGCTTGAGGCACATGAGCGGGTGGCAAAGTTGCAGTTTGATAGTTTGAACCGCCGGTTGGACAAGATTGAGCAGCTGATGGAGCGCTTAGAGCGGCGGCTCTGGTTAACGGTATATGGCGTGGTTGGCGTGATCCTGTCTCAGGCCGTCCAGTCGCTGATGAGCGTGACGCCGTGAAGCGCGTTTGGCGAAGTGAGAGGGAAGCGGATGCAGCAACAGATGGAACTTGAAACCAAATTCGCGCGGGTCGGGAACGGGCTGACGGTGGAAGAGGGCAATGTGATTGCCGGATACGCTAGCCTGTTTGATGCGCCAGACCAAGGTGGCGATGTGGTGCAACGCGGTGCCTACGCCAAGTCGCTGAAGGCGCTCTCAGAAAGCGGACGTCAGGTGAAGATGCTGTGGCAGCACGATCCGCGTGAGCCGATTGGCATCTGGGATGAGGTGCGTGAGGACGGCAAGGGGCTGTGGGTCAAAGGGCGACTGCTCGATAGCGTGGCCAAAGGCCGTGAAGCGATGGCTTTGATTGCGGCCGGTGCGATTGACGGATTGTCGATTGGCTACCGCACGCAGAAGGCGGCGAAGAGTGCGAAAGGCCAAAGGCTTTTGCAGGAGCTTGAGCTTTGGGAGGTGTCTTTGGTGACATTTCCGATGCTGCCAAGCGCGCGGCTGACCGCGAAGGAGGACGGCGCGCTGCCTGCATTGCGCGCGATGGTGGCTGCGTTTGAAGACGCCAGCCGTGTGATGACAGCGCGTTAGAGCGCGCGAAACAACAGAAGCGAGAACGGGAAGATGTCGAAAACCGAGACCGAGTCTCGGATCGGAGAAGATGTGTCTTCGATCCAGGATGTGACCGATGCGGTGGAGAAATTCACCAGCGATCTGAGTGCCTTCACAGGTGACATTCAAGCAGAATTGAAACAGCAGAAAGAGCGATTGACCATGTTAGAGCGCAAATCCATTTCCGCGGCGCGGCCGCATCTGGCCGCAGCCACCGACTTTGACGCGCCCCATCAGAAGGCCTTTGACGCCTATCTGCGCACAGGGGAAGATGACGGGCTGCGCGGACTTGAGCTTGAGGGCAAGGCGATGTCCTCAAGTGTGAACAGCGATGGGGGCTATCTGGTGGATCCGCAAACCGCAGAGACCATCAAATCCGTGCTCAACAGCACCGCGAGCATCCGCGCGATTGCCAATGTGGTGACCGTTGAGGCGGGCTCTTATGATGTGCTGATTGACAGCTCTGATGTGGGCGCGGGCTGGGCTGATGAGACCAGCGCGACCGCGGAAACCGGCACGCCGAATATCGAGCGCATTGCCATTCCGCTGCATGAGCTTTCGGCCCTGCCCAAAGCCTCGCAGCGGCTGTTGGATGACAGTGCGTTTGACATTGAAAGCTGGCTAGCGGGTCGGGTCGCCGACAAGTTTGCCCGCGCTGAAGCGGCGGCCTTCATCAACGGGGATGGGGTGGGCAAACCCACGGGGATCATGACCCATCCCACCGTTGCCGAAGCAAGCTGGAGCTGGGGCAACATCGGTTATGTGGCCACGGGTGCGGACGGGGATTTCAACGGTGCGGATGCGCTGGTGGAATTGGTCTATGCGCTGGGGGCGCAGTATCGCGCCAATGGCAGTTTTGTGATGAATTCCAAGACCGCCGGAGCGGTGCGTAAGTTGAAAGACGCGGACGGGCGCTTCCTGTGGTCAGACGGATTAGCGGCGGGAGAGCCGGCGCGATTGCTCGGCTATCCTGTGCTGATTGCCGAAGATATGCCGGACATTGCCAGCGGCGCAGACGCCATTGCCTTTGGAGATTTTGCGGCGGGCTACACTGTGGCGGAGCGGCCTGATCTGCGTGTGCTGCGCGATCCGTTCAGCGCAAAACCGCATGTGCTTTTCTATGCCACCAAACGCATTGGCGGCGACGTGAGCGATTTTGCGGCGATCAAATTTTTGCGGTTTGCCTTGTCGTAATCCCCGGGTGGGCGCGGGGGTGATCCTCCAAGCCCCGGGCGCGCGTCGGACTGCGTCACGTTGTCTGGCATACCCCCTCCGTTGAAGCGACGTGAGGACGCGCGCCCTTCTGACCGTAAGCGAGAATTTTGGAGTTATTCCATGATGTTAATCGAAGAAGCTTCGGTGCCTGTTTCGGCGTTGCCGGTGGCTGCATTCAAGGAGCATTTGCGGCTTGGCAGCGGCTTTGCAGAAGACAGTTTGCAGGACGGCGTGTTGGAGAGTTTTCTGAGCGCGGCGATGAGCGCTGTGGAAGCGCGCACCGGCAAAATCCTGATCCGCCGTACTTTTGGCTGGACGGTTTATGGCTGGCGCGATGGGGGGGCGCAGGGGCTTCCGGTGGCTCCGGTCACACAAATCCTTGAAGTGACGCTGACCGATGCGCAGGGCGTGGCTGTGACGGTCGCTTCAAGTGCCTACCAGCTTGTGCAGGACACGCACCGCCCAACAGTGCGCGGTGTGGCCGGAGCCTTGCCAGGGATTCCCACCAACGGCAGCGTGACCCTGCGCTTTGAGGCGGGGTTTGGCGCAATCTGGGCAGAGATCCCTGCAGATTTGCGGCAAGCGGTTCTGCTGTTGGCGGCGCATTACTATGAGTTCCGCCAGGAAACCACGCTGAGTGAAGGCTGTATGCCGTTTGGCGTGACCAGTTTGCTGGAGCGGTATCGCGCGGTTCGCTTGGGGCTGGGGGCAGACCAATGAGCCCGGCGATGAGAGCGGTGACGCTGTCGCGCAAGCTGGTACTGGAGCGGCCCTTGGCGGCACCGGACGGCGCAGGCGGCTTTGCCCGCACATGGGAAGCTCTTGGAACGGTCTGGGCCGATGTGCGCCTGCGCAGCGGGCGGGAGCGTGATGGCGGGGACATGTCGCTGAGCAGCGTGCGTTACAAGATCACGCTGCGCGGGGCGCCGGTCGGGTCGCAGATGCGCCCGACGCCGGACTGCCGGTTTCGCGACGGGGCCAGGATTTTCACAATCGAGGCCGTGGCGGAGTCGGATGGTCTTGGGCACTACCTGATTTGCCACGCCACCGAGGAGGAGGCGCAATGAGCTACGGAGCAGGCGCAGCGCTTCAGACGGCAGTCTATCAGGCGCTTCAGGCGGATGAGGCTCTGGATGGGCTGGTGAATGGCGCGGTCTATGACGCGATGCCTGCCGGTCAGGTGCCTGAGCTGTTTGTCTCGCTGGGCGCAGAGACCGTGCGGGACCGCTCTGATCAGTTGAACGGCGGCGCGGAGCATCGCTTTGTTGTCTCCGTTGTCTGTGAGGCGACAGGATTTGCGCGGGCCAAGACCGTCGGGGCGGCGATCAGCGATATTTTGGCTGGCAATCGGCTGCCGTTGGCGCGTGGGCGTGTGGTGTTTCTCGTCTTTGATCGCGCAACGGCGAGACGGGACACGCAGAAAAATCTGCGTCGAATTGATCTGCGGTTTCGGGCGCGGGTTGACGACGATCAAAGCTAAGTTTCGGAGAGAGATGATGGGTGCACAGAGCGGCAAAGATCTGTTGATCAAGGTGGATCTGACTGGGAGTGGTCAGTTTGAGAGCGTGGCGGGGCTGCGCGCGACGCGGATCAGTTTTAACGCGGAAAGCGTGGATGTGACCTCGCTTGAAAGCCAAGGTGGCTGGCGGGAGTTGCTGGCGGGAGCCGGCGTGAAATCGGCGGGGCTGAGCGGATCGGGCGTGTTCAAAGACGCCGCCACGGATGAGCGCGCGCGCCAGATTTTCTTTGACGGGGAAACACCGAATTTTCAGGTGGTTATTCCCGATTTTGGCATCGTGGAAGGGGCGTTTCAGATCACGTCCATCGAGTATGCGGGCAACCATGACGGCGAAGCGACCTATGAGATGGCAATGGCCAGCGCCGGGGCGCTGAGCTTTGCGGCGGTGTGAAGATGGCCAATCCGTTTGCAGGCGAAGTGACGCTGACGATGAACGGGCAGCGGCATGTGCTCAAGCTCACGTTGGGGGCGCTGGCGGAGCTTGAGGCGCAGCTTGGGGAAGACACGCTGGTGGCCTTGATTGCGCGGTTTGAAAACGGAGCGTTTGCGAGCCGTGATGTGCTGGCGCTGATTCTGGCTGGGCTGCGTGGTGGCGGATGGGCCGGAGCGAAAGACGACCTGATGCAGGCGGATATTGCAGGTGGGCCGATGGAAGCGGCGCGGGTGGCCGCGCAGCTGTTGGTCGGCGCATTTGGCGCGCCGGAGGTCCATGGCGCACGAGAGACAGATGGCACGGTTTGACTGGCCAGCACTGATGCGCGCCGGGATTGGCGGATTGCGGCTGACACCCGTGGAGTTCTGGGCGCTCACGCCAGCGGAATTGTCACTGTTGTTGGGAGGCGGGGGCAGCCAGAGCGCGCTCACTCGCGCAGGCTTTGACGCTTTATTGCGCGCCTATCCAGACAGAAATGAGGAGCCTGAAGATGGATGATTTTGACGCCTTTGACGGACAGATTGAGGCGTTGGAAGGCAGCCTCGGCGATGCGGCGGCGATGGTGGCCGGTTTTGACGGGGCGCTGCGGCGGATGCAGCAGTCTTTGAGTGCGACAGGTCAGGATGCGGCGAGCCTTGAAAAGAGCATGAACCGCGGGCTGCGCAAAGCTTTTGATGGTCTTGTGTTTGATGGCGCCAAGCTCTCTGACGCGTTGAGCAATCTGGCGCAGAGCATGGTGAATGCAGCGTATCGCAGTGCGGCGCGGCCGGTTCAGGATCAGCTCGGGCAGGTCATCACCAGCGGTGTCGGCAGTTTTTTTGGGGATTTGTTGCCGTTTGCGGATGGGGCCGGTTTCACACAGGGGCGCGTGATGCCCTTCGCCAATGGAGGCGTCGTGAGCGGGCCGGTGAGTTTTCCCATGCGTGGCGGGCGCGGCTTGATGGGGGAAGCGGGACCCGAAGCAATTTTGCCGCTGTCGCGTGGGCCGGATGGAAAGCTTGGAGTGCGCAGCGCGCAGGGGGCGGCCCCGGTGCAGGTGGTGGTGAATGTCTCCACACCGGATGCAGAGAGTTTTCAGCGCTCCAAAGGGCAGATCGCCACGCAGATGAGCCGCGCTTTGGCACGGGCGCAACGCAACAGATAGGAGGGCGCGATGAGTTTTCACGAAGTGCAATTTCCCACGACGTTGAGTTTTGGCTCAGTGGGAGGGCCGCAGCGTCGCACGGAGGTGGTGACACTGGTGAATGGATTTGAGGAGCGCAACACGCCTTGGGCGCATTCGCGGCGCAGCTATGATGCAGGCTTGGCGATGCGTTCTGTGGATGATTTGGGGACGTTGATTGCGTTTTTTGAGGCGCGGCAGGGGCAGCTCAATGGGTTTCGTTGGAAAGACTGGTCGGACTACAAATCATGTCCTGTGTCTCAGGAAGTGCGGTTTGATGATCAGGTGATCGGATCAGGAGATGGTAGCAATGGCCTGTTTCAGCTCACAAAAACCTATGTGTCTGGCGCGCAGAGATATGCGCGGCCAATCCACAAACCGGTAGCGGGCACTGTGCGGGTCGGCGTGGACGGTGCTGCGCTTGTGGAAGGTGACGACTTCACAGTTAACAGTGAGACAGGCGAGATCACATTGATCTCCTCTCCTGCTGTCGGGGCTGAGGTCACTGCAGGGTTCGAGTTCGATGTGCCGGTGCGTTTTGACACGGATCAGATCCAGACCAGCGTTGCGAGTTTCAAGGCCGGAGACGTGCCCAATGTGCCGATTGTCGAGGTGCGGGTCTGATGGCGTTTCAAACCGAGCTGTTAGCGCATCTTCAAAGCGGGGCCACAACGGTTGCGCGGGCCTGGGGGATTGAGCGGAGTGACGGTGTTCGACTGGGATTCACGGATCATGATAAGGATCTGAGCTTTGAAGGCTTTGTCTTCCGCGCCTCCACGGGATTGACGGCAAGTGCGCTTGAGCAAGGCACCGGGCTGGCTGTGGACAACAGTGAGGCCGTTGGGGTTCTCAGCGATGCTTCGGTGCGCGCCGAGGATATCGCAGCGGGGCGTTTGGATGGGGCGGAGATCACCTGTTGGCTGGTGAACTGGGCGATGCCCACTGAGCGCAGCGTGCTGTTTCGCGGCTCCATCGGAGAGATGCGGCAGGCCGGTGGTGCTTTTGTGGCTGAGCTGCGCGGATTGTCAGAACGGCTGAATATGCCGCGTGGGCGGGTCTACCAGAGGGCCTGCACCGCGGTTTTGGGAGATGCGTCCTGCGGGGTGGATGTGACCGACCCTGCGATGGTGGCGGACCCGGTGGTGGAAGAGCTGCGCGACCGCAGCGTGTTTCGGTTCAGCACTCTGTCGGGTTTTGATCCGGGGTGGTTCACACATGGTCTGCTGCGCGTGCTCGGCGGGGCGGCAGAAGGGCTCACGGGGTTGATCAAACGCGATACCTTTGAGGGTGGCTGGCGCGTGGTTGAGCTGTGGGAGCCGATGCCGATTGTGCTGGCTACCGGTGATCAGCTGCGTCTGATTGCGGGCTGCGACAAGCGGTTTTTAACCTGCGGGGGGAAATTTAGCAACAGGCTGAACTTTCAAGGGTTTCCCGACATTCCCGGTGAAGACTGGATCACCAGTTATCCCACTAAGAGTGGCAGCAACACCGGAGGCAGTTTGCGATGAACACAGCAGACGGAGCGCAGGTGGTGGAAATCGCCCGGCGCTGGATTGGGACACCCTATCGCCATCAGGCAAGCCTGATGGGTGCAGGCACGGATTGCCTGGGGCTTATTCGCGGCGTGTGGCGCACGCTCTACGGGCAAGAGGCCGCTTTGGTGCCGCCTTACACAAAGGATTGGGCAGAAGCGCACAATGAGGAAGTGCTCTGGCAGGCGGCGGCAACCTATTTGCTGCCCAAGTCGCTCGCCGAGGAGGCTGCGGGAGATGTGCTGTTGTTTCGTATGAAATCGGGCGCTGTGGCCAAGCATCTAGGCATCGCAGGGCGCGTGGGGGCGGAGGCCAGCGTGATCCATGCCTATGGCGGGCATGCAGTGGTGGAAAATGCGCTGAGCTTGCCATGGCGCCGCCGCATCGTCGGGCGTTTCGCGTTTCCTGCGCCAGAGACGGATCTTTCAGAGGCAGCAGCCAATAAGGAGTGCAGCACATGGCGACGGTGATTTTGGCTGCGGCAGGCGCGGCTGTTGGAGGATCGCTTGGTGGGACGGTTGCCGGGATCACGACGGCGGCGGTTGGCCGTTTTGCGGGCGCGACAGTTGGCAAGCTGATTGATCAGAGCCTGCTGGGCGGCGGGGCCGATGTGGTGGAAACCGGCAAAGTCGAGCGCTTTCGCCTGACTGGATCTGCAGAAGGCGCAGCGCAGGCGCGTGTTTTTGGGCGGGTGCGCCTGCCAGGGCAGGTGATCTGGACAACACGTTTTCTGGAAACCGTCACTGAGACAGAGGCGAGCGGCGGTAAGGGACGCCCCAGCCAACCCAAGACGCGCAGTTACAGCTATTCGGTGTCTCTGGCGATCGCCCTGTGTGAGGGCGAGATTGCCCGCGTGGGGCGGATCTGGGCGGATGGTATTGAGCTCACGCCAGATGATCTCACCTTTCGTGTGCACAGCGGCAGCGCCGATCAACTGCCCGATCCCAAGATGGAAGCGGTAGAAGGCGCTGGCATGGTGCCGGCTTATCGCGGGACCGCTTATGTGGTGATTGAAGACCTTGAGCTGGCCCCCTTTGGCAATCGCGTGCCGCAGTTCAGCTTTGAGGTTGTGAGACCGACGCCAAGGTTTGTGCCGTCACATGCCTCTGATTATGCCGAGACCGTGCGGGCTGTCGCCTTGATGCCGGGAACAGGCGAGTACGCCTTGGCCAAGTCACAAGTCTATTTACAGAGCGAAACCGGTGAAACGCGGGCGGCGAATGAAAACACTCCGGCGGGAAAGTCGGATTTTTGCGCGTCAGTGGAAGCGCTGACCGAGGAGTTGCCAAACTGTAAGGCCACATCGCTGATCGTCAGTTGGTTTGGCAATGACCTTCGTGCGGCAGAGTGTGAGCTGAGGCCCAAGGTCGAGCAGAGTGACGTGGATGGCGAGAAGATGCCATGGACTGTGGCGGGCGTTCCTCGGGCGCAGGCGCAGGAAGTGGCGCGCGTCGCGGGGCGACCGGTTTATGGGGGAACGCCTGCGGATGCAGCGGTGATTGAGGCGATAAGCCATTTGCAGAGCGCTGGGCTGGACGTGATGTTTTCCCCGTTCATTCTGATGGGGCAGCTGGAGGGCAATGGGCGCAACGATCCATGGAGCGATGCCATAGACCAGCCGGTGTTGCCGTGGCGGGGGCGTATCACGCTTTCCAAAGCGCCGGGGCAGGTTGGGACGACAGATGGCACAAGCGCAGCGGATGCGGAGGTCGCAGCGTTCTTCGGCACCGCGCAAGCTTCAGACTTTCAGGTGTCGAGCCATGGCGTGAGCTACAGTGGGCCGGAGGAGTGGTCTTATCGCCGGTTTATACTGCACAATGCGGCGCTATGTGCCGCGGCGGGGGGCGTTGACGCCTTTTGCATCGGCTCGGAAATGCGCGCCCTGACCCAGATTAGAGGGGCCAACGGATTTCCAGCTGTTGGTCAGTTAATTGCGTTAGCGGCGGAGGCGCGTATCTTACTCGGCCCATCCGTCAAAATCGGCTACGCGGCGGATTGGTCAGAGTATTTTGGCTACCACCCGCAGGATGGCAGCGGGGATGTGTATTTTCATCTAGATCCCCTCTGGGCGGATGCGGAGATCGATTTTATCGGGATCGACAACTATATGCCGCTGTCAGATTGGCGTTATGAGGCGGACCATAGTGATGGGGAGGCCTGGGATGCGGTTCACAATCTCTCTTATCTGAAGACACAGATTGCGGGTGGGGAAGGGTATGACTGGTATTACCCGTCGCGCGCGGCGCGGGATGTGCAAAGCCGCAGTCCGGTCGAGGATGGCGCTTTTGGCGAACCTTGGGTCTATCGCTACAAAGACATCAGGAACTGGTGGTCGAACCCGCATCATGAACGTATCGGAGGCCAGCGTCAGGCCACTCAGACAGCATGGGTGCCAGCTTCTAAGCCTGTCTGGTTCACGGAGATAGGCTGCGCGGCAATCGATTTGGGTACAAATCAGCCCAATAAGTTTTTGGACGAAAAATCCTCTGAATCCGCTTTGCCCTTTTACTCCAGAGGGTTGCGGGATGACCTTATGCAGCAGTCTTATATGCAGGCATTGCATGAGTATTGGAAGCAGCCAGCCAACAATCCGGTCTCTGGGGCATATGGCGGGCCTATGGTTGATACCCAGCGCATGTTTGCCTGGGCCTGGGATGCGCGTCCGTTTCCCGCCTTTCCCAATGAGCGGGAGATTTGGACGGATGGTGGGAACTACGCCAAGGGGCATTGGCTCAATGGGCGGGCTTCGAACCGCACCTTGGCGTCAGTTGTTGAGGAAATCTGCATTGCTGCTGGCGTTGAGCACTACGATGTTTCGAAGCTCTACGGCGTCGTGCGTGGCTATGTTCAGAGTGACGTGGCAGATGGGCGCGCCGCTTTACAGCCTTTGATGTTGCGCCATGGATTTGATGCGCTGGAGCGCGATGGCGTCCTGTGTTTCGTGATGCGGGGCTTGCGTGGCGAAACAGTGTTGAACACAGATGATTTGGCGCTTTCGAGTGACATCGATGGGGATTGGGAGCTGAGCCGCGCGCCCGATGCGGAAATGGCGGGCCGTGTGCGTTTGAACTTCACCTTGGCAGAGCGAGACTTTGATGCGGCTTCAGAGGAAGCCATTTTGCATGATGAAGCCACCTTTGCGGTGGCGCAAAGCGAGGTCACGGAGGTTTTGACGCGCAGTGAGGGACGGCAGACCGCTGAGAGATGGCTCGCTGAAGCGCGTGTTGCCAGAGATCGCGTGAAGCTGGCTCTCCCCCCGAGCCGGATGGAGCTGGGGGCTGGGGACGTGGTCGCGCTGGGCCAAGATGGCATGGAGCAACAGAGCTTTCGACTTGATCGCGTGACACAGCAGGGGACGCAGGTTCTGGAAGGCGCACGCATCGCGCCTTCGATCTACGTTCCCTCAGAGACGGTAAGTGATCCGCCCAGGGGCAGTGGGTTTGTGCCGCCGGTACCAGTGCAGTCACTTTTTCTGGATGTGCCTTTGATGACGGGGGACGAAGTGCCCCATGCGCCCCATATTGCCTGCACAGGCAAACCGTGGCCGGGCAGTGTGGCGGTTTATTCCAGTGATACGGACGAGGGCTACGCGCTCAATCAGCTTCTGGACGCGCCTGCCTTCATTGGGATTACCAAATCGCCGCTACTGTCTGCTGATGCAGGACTATGGGACCGGAGCGCTGGGCTGGAGGTGGAGATGATCCAAGGTACGCTTCAAAGCCTCCCGCGCCTTGAGCTGCTAAATGGCGGTAATCTCGCCTACATCGGCGATGGCACCCCCAAGGGCTGGGAGGCTTTTCAGTTCCAGACCGCTGAGCTGGTCGGGGAGCGACGATACAGGTTGTCAAGTCGCCTCAGAGGGCAGCTTGGGACGGAAGGCGATGTTGCAGCATCCTGGCCGGAAGGAAGTTGGCTTGTGGTCATGTCTCCGGCGGTGACACAGATTGATTTGCCGCGCCAATACCGAGGAGCCGAGCGCAACTACCGTATCGGCCCCGCGCAGCGCGCGTTGTTTGATCCGACATACACCCACTACGTGGAAGCTTTTGAGGGGATTGGCCTTCGACCCTATGCCCCTGTGCATCTCAAGGCGCAAAGGGATGCCGAGGGAGATCTCAAACTAAGTTGGATTAGACGTACCCGACTTGATGGAGACAGTTGGGAGGGGCTGGATGTGCCTTTGGGAGAAGAGAACGAAGCCTACTTGATCAAAGTCTTTGTTGGAGAGGTCCAGATACGGGAGGAACAGGTGCAGACACCGAGCTGGACGTATTCTCAAGCGGATCAGCAGGCAGACGGCATTGGCGCTGGTGGGCGCATTGAGGTGGCACAGATCTCAGCCATTTTTGGTGTGGGCAGCGCAGCGCAAATCACTGTTTAGCCTCGATCACGAGAAAATGAGGTGTTCCATTCCATTTGGTTTTATGTGCATTCACACCTTTGAATTTGGCGCTTGTTGATTACCTAGTGTAGTCTGACAGGGACAGAAAGGTGTGACCATGGCTGAGATGCAACCAAAAGTAACCGAGCTGGACCCGGTTTGGCAGCAGATCACGCGTGAAGCCCAAGAGGCCGTGCGTGAAGAACCTCTGATGGGTGGTTTGGTACACGCTTGTGTATTGCACCATCACTCCATTGAACGCGCTCTGAGCTATCGCTTTGCGGCGAAACTCTCGTCCAACGAGATGTCGATGGTGATCCTGCGCGAGATTGCGGATGAAGCTTTTGCCGCTGATCCGGCCCTCGCAGCGTCGGCGCGTGCGGATCTTATGGCGATCTATGAGCGTGACCCGGCTTGCCACCGTTTGCTGCAACCGATTCTGTATTTCAAAGGCTATCAGGCGGTGCAGGCCTACCGTATCGGTCATTGGCTCTGGGAACAGGGGCGCTATGACCTGTCCTACTTCATCCAGATGCGCACCAGCGAGATTTTTGGCATCGACATCCATCCGGCTGCCAAGATCGGCAAAGGCATCATGATTGACCACGCCCATTCCATTGTGATCGGTGAAACCGCAGTGGTGGGCGACAATGTCTCCATGCTGCACTCGGTGACGCTGGGCGGGACCGGCAAAGAGGAAGAAGACCGCCATCCCAAGATTGGTGACGGCGTTCTGATCGGTGCAGGTGCCAAGGTGCTTGGCAACATTCGTGTGGGCCACTGCAGCCGTATCGCAGCGGGTTCTGTGGTGCTTCAGGAAGTGCCGCCATGCAAAACCGTCGCGGGTGTTCCTGCGAAAGTGGTTGGTGAGGCTGGGTGCGACCAGCCTGCGGTCAGCATGGATCAGGTGCTGTCCGAAGAAGGTAAGATCAAGGTCTAACCTTAGAGAGAATTGTCAGAGCGGCTTGTGATTTCTTTTGTAAAATCAAGCCGCTCTGCTTTGTTCTTGAACTTCGTTTGCAGCCCTGTTGGAAGGCGCAAATTCAAACGCATCCACCAATGATCCAAACTGTACCTGTGTGGAACGGGTCGATTTGAAAGCTTGGTGCGCAGCAAGGGCTGGCTCTGCGATCATTGCCGCGCTGCTCTCATATGTATCCTCTAGATCCGTTGAGACCTTCGCCACAACGGCTTGAAGTTTCGAAATTTGATCGTTGAGGTCCGCGATCTGGTCTGACAGCTCTTGGTTCCGTTTGGCGTAAATCCGGTATGCCGAGGTAAAGCCGATCAGGCAGGCGACCGAGGCGATAGCTGCGCCAGAGGTTCCCAATGTCAAAAGATGCGACCAAAAGGGGGACGCGCTGGACAGTGGGACGAATGCTGACAGCGCGGCGGCCGTTGCACCTGCGATAGAAACCGCGGCGGCCACAGAAGTCAGCAGGGCGCTTCTGGACGCGCGCTTGTGGGGCGCTTTGGCTCTTGAAAATCGTGTTTCTGACACAAGTCTCTCCTGACGCTTGGCCCAACCCATGTGATGCGTAGCGACGTTATAGGGAGGGTCTTATCAGATGTTTAAACTTGTGCCGGTTTACAAGTCGACCCAGCGGAGAACCGCGTGATGAGGGCAGCTCTCAGCGTTATTCCGCTGGAATACGGGCTTATTCGAAGGTGAGAGGGGCAAAAGCGCCATCTCACCTCCCAAAAAGCGACGCTCAGGCGAGCATTGCCATTGGATTTTCAAGATTGTCGACGATGGACTGCAACAGTTGCGCGCCCAAAGCGCCGTCGATCACACGGTGGTCGACAGACAGGGTGACAGACATCACCGTGGCCACGTTGATTTGTCCGTCTTCATCAACAACCGGTTTCTTCGCACCGGCTCCGACCGCTAAAATCGCGCCATGAGGCGGGTTGATCACCGCGTCAAAGTTGTCGATGCCGAACATGCCGAGGTTGGAAATCGCAAAACTGCCGCCCTGAAATTCATGCGGGGCCAGTTTTCGGTCTCGGGCACGGGCGGCGAGGTCTTTCATCTCGGCTGATAGGGCGGACAATGACTTCATTTCCGCGTCTTTCAGCACCGGGGTGAACAGGCCACCTTCGATGGCGACCGCAACGGCCACATCTGAGGGTTTGAGCTTCAAAATCCGGTCGCTGGCCCAGACGGCATTGGCATCCGGCACCTCTTGCAGGGCCAATGCACAGGCTTTGATGATGAAATCATTGACCGAGAGCTTTGCGCCGCGTTTTACCAACTGTTTGTTCAATTGGCTGCGGAAGGCCAGAAGCGCGTCCAGTTTGATGTCACGCCGCAGATAGAAATGCGGAATTGACTGTTTGGCCTCTGTCAAACGTGCAGCGATGGTTTTGCGCATGCCATCAAGCGCGACTTCTTCAAAGTCGCGGTCTGCATACATGCGCAGGATGGTATCCGTTTCGGGGCCGCTGGCCATTGGAGCAGCTTTTGCAGCTGGGGCGGCTGAAACACTTGCCGGCGCTTTGGCTGCGGCTGGTGCGACGCTTGCCCCTTCCACGTCAGCTTTCACGATCCGACCGCGGGGGCCAGAGCCTGTGAGTGTGGCCAAATCAATGCCCTTGTCAGCCGCTATCCTGCGCGCGAGCGGGGAGGCAAAGATACGGTTGCCATCGGAACTGACCGGCGCGGTAGGCGCAGGGGCGCTGGCAGCGGGTGTTTTAGTGGCCTCGGGTGCCTCGGCGGGCGCTGCAGCTGGAGCAGCGGCAGGTGCGGCGCCAATATCGTCCGCGCTTTCGCCATCTTCGAGCAAAATGGCGATAACCGCGTTGACCTGGACCCCTTCGGAGCCTTCCGGAACCAGAATTTTGCCAACTACACCGTCTTCGACGGCTTCAAACTCCATTGTGGCCTTGTCGGTCTCGATTTCCGCGAGCAAATCACCGGAGGAGACAGTGTCGCCCTCTTTCACAAGCCATTTGGCCAAAGTGCCTTCTTCCATCGTAGGGGAAAGCGCGGGCATGAGGATTTCTATGGGCATATTAGCTCTCTCCCTTGAGCGTGCAGTCTTCGGTTACATTCCGAGCGCAATGAGTACGAATGCCAACAACTATGCCGTCTTCTAGACTTAACAAAACGGGACCGGCTGCTATCTCACGGTCGCCTTTTTCGAAATCGAAAACTTCTAGCTCCTTGAGACGATCAACGGCATTTCTTCTGGAAAGACCCAACCAATGCGGTTCGGCCATTGCTTTCAAAACATCACTTTCTTTGCGCAAGGTGTCTTGCTCAGAAAACGCGAAAGTTAGCGAAACACCATGGTCCAAAACTTTGTAGCCTGTATTTAGCAGGGTGTAGCAACCGATCGCTGCTCCACCTACTAGGCTCCCAAATATAAAGCTACGCCAGTGAATCATTACCGATAAGTCACTTGTTTTACCGCCGCGATGACCTCATCGGTGGTCGTCAGCGCCAGTTTTTCGAGGTTTGCGGCGTAAGGCATGGGCACGTCTTTGCCAGTGCAGTTGATCACCGGGGCGTCCAGATAATCAAAGGCGCGCTGCATGATGGTGGCCGAGAGGTGGTTGCCGATGGAGCCAACCGGCCAGCCTTCTTCAACCGTTACGCAGCGGTTGGTTTTCATCACCGAGGCAATGACCGTGTCATAATCAATCGGGCGCAGGGTGCGCAGGTCGATGACTTCTGCGGAAATGCCGTCTTCAGCCAGCTTATCCGCCGCCTCAAGCGCATATTGCATGCCGATGCCGAAGCTCACGATGGTCACATCAGAGCCTTCACGCCAGATGCGGGCCTTGCCAAAAGGAATGGTGAAGTCCTCGATGTCGGGCACATCAAAGCTGCGGCCATACATGATCTCGTTTTCCAGGAAAATCACCGGGTTCGGATCGCGTATGGCGGATTTCAGCAGGCCCTTGGCGTCTGAGGCCGAATAAGGCATCGCCACCTTCAAGCCCGGGATTTGCGCATACCATGCGGCATAGTCCTGGCTATGCTGCGCGCCAACACGGGCGGCTGCGCCGTTGGGGCCACGGAACACCATGGGCGCGCCCATCTGACCGCCGGACATATAGAGCGTTTTGGCCGCTGAATTGATAATTTGGTCAATGGCTTGCATGGCAAAGTTGAATGTCATGAATTCAACAATCGGTTTTAGCCCACCAAAGGCGGCACCGACCGCGATACCGGCAAATCCATGCTCGGTGATCGGCGTGTCGATCACCCGTTTGCTGCCAAACTCGTCGAGCAGACCCTGGCTGACCTTATAGGCGCCCTGATATTCGGCCACCTCTTCGCCCATGAGGTAGACATCGCCGTCGGCGCGCATCTCTTCGGCCATGGCGTCGCGCAGGGCCTCGCGTACGGTCTGAGACTTCATGGGGGTGCCTTCGGGCCAATCGGGGCTCAGATCAGGCGTGGGGGCCTCAGGCGCTGCGACAGTGGCAGGTGCGGCGCTGCTGGCCTCTGAGGAGGCATCAACTGCGGGTGCAGCGGCCTCAGCAGGAGCTGCGGGGGCTTGCAGTGTACTGACGTCTTCGCCGTCTTCGGCGAGGATGGCGATGGCGGTGTTGACCGCGACACCTTCGGTGCCTTCAGCCACCAGAATTTTGCCGATGACGCCTTCGTCAACGGCTTCAAATTCCATGGTGGCCTTGTCGGTTTCAATCTCGGCCAAGATGTCGCCGGATTGTACGGTGTCGCCTTCCTTGACCAGCCATTTGGCCAAGGTGCCCTCTTCCATCGTGGGCGACAGGGCTGGCATGAGAATTTCAGTAGCCATGATAAATGTCCTCTCGTCCGGGGCTTAGGCGTAAATGTCTGTCCTGAGCTCGGCCTCATCAGGCAGCGGGCTCTCTTTGGCAAAATCAGCGGAGGCGTTGACGATGGCTTTGATCTCTTTGTCGATCGCCTTCAGATCATCCTCGCTGGCGTGATTGCCGGTCAGCAGCATTTGACGCACGTTTTCAATGGGATCGCGCTCCTCGCGCATCTTCTGCACCTCTTCTCGGGTGCGGTATTTGGCGGGGTCAGACATGGAGTGGCCGCGATAGCGGTAGGTCTTCACCTCAAGGATGTAAGGCCCTTTGCCGGAGCGGCAGTGTTTGATCGCACGTTCGCCCGCGTCTTTCACCGCCAGCACATCCATACCATCAACCATTTCCCCTGGAATGCCAAAGGCTTCGCCGCGTTTGTAAATGTCGTGCGATGAGGTGGAGCGCGCCTGAGCGGTGCCCATGGCGTATTGGTTGTTTTCAATCACAAAGACCACGGGCAGATCCCAGAGGGCGGCCATGTTGAAGGTCTCATAGACCTGGCCCTGGTTGGCGGCGCCGTCCCCGAAGTAGGTGAAGGTCACGCGGCCGTTGTCTTTGTATTTGTCGGCAAAAGCGAGGCCTGCGCCAAGCGGCACCTGTGCGCCGACGATGCCATGGCCGCCGTAGAAGTGTTTTTCTTTGGAAAACATATGCATGGAGCCACCTTTGCCTTTGGAATAGCCGCCCTCACGCCCGGTGAGTTCGGCCATCACGCCATTGGCGTCCATGCCACAGGCCAGCATGTGGCCGTGATCGCGGTAGGAGGTGATGCGTTTGTCGCCTTCCTCTGTGGCGGCCTCCAGCCCCACCACAACGGCCTCCTGACCGATGTAGAGGTGGCAAAATCCGCCAATCAAACCCATGCCGTAAAGCTGACCGGCTTTCTCCTCAAAGCGCCGGATCAGAAGCATGTCGCGATAATATTGTGTGAGCTCTTCACCCGAGACGTTGGGCTTTTTCGCCGCACGTTTCGCCGCCATCGTGGTTCCTCCCAAGTGCTAAATGGTTTAACTTTAAACCATACTTGGGAAAATGGTAGCGGAAGCCCGAAGCGGTGGCGAGCGAAAAAAGCGTTTGGTTTTCAGGAAGCTGTGCGGCGGGGCCGGGAGCCGTATTCTTGAGCAGCGGAGTGCTGGACTAAGTTGTTGAAACCAGAGAGATTTGCGGAAGCTTTTTCAGTTCACTCTGCTGGCGCGGCGTTCAGCGGATCACCACTTCGTCGGCGCGGATCATGCCCAGTACGTCACGCACCTGTTGGTCCAGAAGGTCCAGATCCAGATAGCTGTCTGACAGGCGGCGGGTGAGGTTTTCCATATAAGCAACCTCCGCCTGAGCGAGGGCAAGCTCGGCCTCAAGCTGTTGCTTCTCCGCGAGGATTTCGACACGGCGGAACAAGCCGTAGTCGCCCTGCACGGCGGCAAAGGTAAAGTAGATCGCCAGCGCAAACGCCAAACCAAAAAACACAACAGCACCAAGAGCTGGGCGGGGGGATGTACCTGTCATTTTTGCCTCTAATGCGCCTTTTGCGGCGTCTTTGGACCAATGTAGCTTAGGTGATTCTTGCTGTGAAACTCTTAAGACAATGTCGGAAAAAATTGCCGCAAGGCGTTGTTTTTATACCTCTGTGGGCGGGATGACAACGTTTGGCAGCATAAAACATCAGGGGTTAGTATCGGCCAAACGCGGCGCACGTTACTCAAATTTAGTTAAAAAACAGTATATTAACGCGCATCGATTTTTGCACCTCAAAAATATCGAAGAATTTTTACTTTGAAACGGGGGACGTTAATTTTTGGCGGATTTTGCGGAATCGGCGAAAATTCAATGTTCGGTATCACGTCGGTATCCCTACGGTATCGCGTAGGTGCGATTTTTCGGCGGTTTGTGGCGGCGCTGATCGTGGACACAACGCGCGTTGCGCAAAGGGTCTCTTAGGGCGCTGAGAGTGCGCTGCACCCCGCAGAATCGCGGCTGGGAAGAGGCGGCATGAAAAAAGGCGCCCCAATGAGGAGCGCCTTGGATGTTTGATAGGCCTGCGGCCCTTAGCCTGCGATGGAGGCCTGATAGATGGTCTCGATAGAGTCCGCGATGGTGCCGTTGAACTCTTCTTCGGTCTGCTGGGCAGAGAGGCCTTCGGTCAGGGCGCGGGAGAAGCTTGCGATCATGCCGGTGTTCTCAGACAGGCGTGCGTTGGCTTCTTCGCGGCTGTAGCCACCGGAGAGCGCAACCACTTTCATCACGCGCGGGTGGTCCACCAGGGTTTTGTACTGGTTGGCCGTGTTGGGCAAGGTGAGCTTCAGCATGACCTGCTTGTCTTCTGGCAGGGCGTCGAGCTCTGCTGTCAGCGCGCCGAGCAGGATGTCTTCGGCTTCGGATTTGTCAGCGATAGAGATGGTCACCTCTGGCTCGATGATCGGCACGAGGCCGTGGCCGAGGATCTGTTTGCCCACTTCGAATTGCTGGGACACAACCGCCTTGATGCCGGCCTCATTGGCGGCAGAGATCACGGAGCGCATCTTGGTGCCAAACACGCCTTTGGCGGCCGCACGTTCGCAAAGCGCGTCAAGCTCTGGCATCGGCTTCATCACCTGACAGCCGTTTTCCTCATCTGCGAGGCCTTTGTCGACTTTCAGGAATGGCACAACGCCGCGCTTCTCCCAGAGGAAGGTCGGGGAGGGCTGGCCGTCGATGTCGCGGTCCATGGTCATTTCAAAGAGGATCGCGCCGACCACTTTGTCGCCGGTGAAGGCAGGGGCCTGCGCAATACGGGAGCGCATGGCGTGGATCATGTCGAACATTTCCGCGTCCGAGCTGTAGGCGGTTTCTTCAACGCCGTAGAGGCGGAGCGCCTTGGGTGTGGAGCCACCGGATTGGTCCAGCGCGGCGATAAAACCGTTTCCGGCGGAAATCTTTTCGGCTTGTGCTTGATTAGACATTGGTGTCCCCGGTCAAAATCTGTTGAGAATAAAGGGTTATGTCCCCATTACCCCCGCTATAGGCGAGCGGGGTCGGGACTTCAATTATGGTGGCGCTATCGAGGTTTAATTTGAGGCTCGATTTAAATCAGCGCCAGCCATGAGGGGCGATTGTGCCCAGGCTGCCTAAGTGCGCAGCGTTTACTGGTTCAGGGCTGCCACGCCGGGCAGCTCTTTGCCTTCCATCCACTCAAGGAATGCGCCGCCTGCGGTGGAGATGTAGCTGAAGTCTGCCGCTGCGCCGGAGGCGTTCAGGGCCGCTACGGTGTCGCCGCCGCCAGCCACAGAGACCAGCGCACCGGATTTGGTGAGCGTGGCGGCTTTGATCGCGGCCGCATCGGTGGCGGCATTGAAAGGCTCGATCTCAAAAGCGCCCATGGGGCCGTTCCAGATCAGGGTTTTAGAGGCTTCAAACACCTCGGCCACGGTGGCCACAGTGGCTGGACCCGCATCCAGGATCATCGCATCGGCAGGGCAGGCATCAGAGGCGACGGTTTCATTGGCGGCATTGGCGGCAAACTCGCGCGCGACCACAACGTCGGTGGGCAGCACGATGTTGCAGCCGGCCTCTTTGGCTTTGGCGAGGATCTCAGACGCGGTGTCGGTCATGTCGTGCTCGGCCAGAGATTTGCCAACGTCGATGCCTTGGGCGGCGAGGAAGGTGTTGGCCATGCCGCCACCGATCACAAGGTGATCCACCTTGGCCACAAGGTTGCCGAGCAGCTCCAGTTTGGTGGAGACTTTTGCTCCACCCACAACGGCGGTCACGGGGCGCACAGGGGTGGCCAGCGCGCCTTCAAGCGCGGAGAGCTCGGCCTGCATCAGGCGGCCCGCACAGGCCGGCAGGGCGTGGGCAAGACCACAGGTGGAGCTGTGGGCGCGGTGGGCGGCGGAAAACGCATCGTTGCAGAAGACATCGCCAAGGGCGGCCATTTGTGCGGTCAGCTCGGCGTCGTTCTTGGTTTCACCGGCGTGGTAGCGGGTGTTTTCCAGGAGCAGCACCTGACCTTCAGGCAACGCCTCAACGGCGGCCTCAGCGGCGGCACCAACGCAATCGGCAGCAAAGAGCACAGAGGTGCCAAAGGCCGCTTCAAGTGCGGGCACCAGTTGCTGCAGGCTCATCTCCGGCACGCGCTCGCCTTTGGGGCGGCCAAAATGCGCCAGAAGGATCGGTTTGCCACCAGCGGCCAGAATGTCGCGCACGGTTGGCACAATGCGGTCGATGCGGGTGGTGTCGGTCACAATCCCGTCAGCCACAGGCACATTGATGTCCACCCGAGTCAGCACCCGTTTGCCGTTCAGATCCATTTGATCGAGGGTTTTCCACGCCATGATCGAAATCTCCAAAGAAATTATGTTGTGGTCTACCTAGCGTACTGGCGGGCTGGGTCAACGATCACTTGGCATTCGCGGCGCAGATGATTAACTAGCGCCCAAGAATTCAGATGAGGAGCGCCCCAATGGCCGAGATCAAAGACCCCGAGAACACCATCCTGATGGAACTGAAAGACGGCACCGTTGTGATTGAGTTGCTGCCGGATGTGGCACCGGGGCACAGCGAGCGCATGAAAGAGCTGGCGCGTTCCGGTCAGTATGACAACGTCGCGTTCCACCGTGTGATCGACGGTTTCATGGCGCAGACCGGCGACGTGGCCAACGGCAACATGGAAAAAGACTTCAACATCCGCATGGCGGGCACCGGTGGCTCTGATCTGCCAAACCTGAAGGCGGAATTCTCCAAGCTGCCACATGACCGCGGCACTTTGGGTGCGGCGCGCAGCCAGATGCCCGACAGCGCGAACAGCCAGTTCTTCATCAACTTCTCCGACAACCACTTCCTGAACGGTCAGTACACCGTTTATGGCCGCGTGATTGAGGGCATGGAGCACGTGGACGCGATTGTACGTGGCGAGCCGCCTGCCAGCCCGGACCGCATGATCAGCGTGAAGGTGGCTGCTGATGTCGACGCTTAAGCTTGCAGCCGCTTTTGCCGTGCTGGCCAGCCCTGTGCTGGCCTCCGGCATCGAGATCGAGGTCGCAGGCGAAGGGGCCAATGGCACCATCGTGATCGACCTGTTTGAGGATGTGGCGCCACAGCACGCCGCGCGCATTGCGGATCTGGCCAGCAAAGGTGAATACGACAATGTGGCGTTTCACCGGGTGATCCAGGGCTTCATGGCGCAGACTGGCGACGTGCAGTTTGGCGATGTCTCTTCTGAAGATTACGACGCGCGCTACTCGGGCCGTGGTGGTTCCGATCAGCCGGATCTGCCAGCGGAGTTTTCCGACCTGAGCTTTGAGCGTGGTGTGGTTGGCATGGCGCGCAGCCAGAGCCCGGACAGTGCAAACAGCCAGTTCTTCATCATGTTTGACGAAGGCACTTTCCTCAATGGGCAGTATACCGTGGTGGGCAAAGTGACCGAAGGTATGGATGTGGTTGACGCAATCAAGCGCGGCCACCGCCAGAGCGGCGCCATCACCGGCGCGCCGGATGTGATGAAAAAGGTCACCGTAACCGAGTGATCTGCGAACAGATCTGCGATGGGGCTATCCGTTGCCGGTTCAGACATGACAACGCCGACCACAGAGGGCTCTGTGGTCGGCGTTTTTGTTGGGTCTGCAGCGGGCTCAGTGCGCGGTGACGGCGCGCATCTCGAGCTGTGGTTGCCAAGCGGTTTGGATGATCGGCTTGTCGCTGTTGTTGACGATGACATGGGGTTGCTCGTGCACGGAGATGCTGAGCTTGGTGGCATCGTGCTGGGCGGTGATGGTCAGGCGAGCCCCCTTGTGGGCGGGCACGGCGCGGTCCAGCAGGAAGGCGGTGCGGCCCCAGTGGCCGTCTGTATCATCGTCGGTGCCAAGCCCGTTGCTCACGGAGATGCCCGGTGCGAGCACCATTTCAAAGCTGAGGCAGACCGCGTGGATTGTGCCGGTGTCCGTGCTGGTGAGCTCGGTGGTCACGCAATCGGGATCAATGCTTGGGTTGGCAAAGTCAAAATGGAAGAGATCGGTGGTAGGGCCAAGAGGGCGCAGGCCGCAGGCGGTGAAGTCATTGGGGGTGACTTGGGCGACGGAGGCAAAATGGTGGAAGGCGCTGAGATCAAAGCCTTCGGCCTCCTGCGGACGCCAGAGGTTGACGAGTTTCTCGCTTTCCACGAGCTGCGCGCGGACGGTGCCGCTTTCGGGGATGGCGCGGGCGCCGGGTTTGGCGAGGGTGGCCATGGCATGGGCCAGTGTGGCCAATGCGCCTTCGCCCAGAAGGTTGCTGTCCACAATCTCAGACAGCACCACATCGGCGCGCTCCGGCATGTCTTCGCCAATGACGATGTTGTGGGACCATTTGGAGATCACGGTGATCTTGTGGCTGAGACCATTGGCGGCAATCACGCGCTTGGCGGCTTCGGCGATCATGGGCTGCTGTTCACAGGCGTAGACATGTTCTGCGCCAGCGCGCGCTGCCAGCATGGCGGTGAGGCCTGCGCCAGAGCCGATGTCGAGCACGATGTCGCCGGGTTTCACCTTGGCGGCGATGGCCTCGGCGTAGGCGGCGTTGCGGGTTTTGTCGGCCATCATGGGGAAATGCCAGCGCGGGACAAACATCTGGTGCAGCTGTTCGCGCAGAAGCTGGGCCTCGTGGTGGTGCGGATCAATCTCAAGCGCTTCAGACAGAAGCTTTGAGGCTGCAAGGCCGCCGTCGCCCAGCGGGGCGTTCTGGGCACGGGCCACAAGCGCGTCGGCCTGTTCTTTGGCAGTGTCCGGGGCGTGGAAGGGGGGCACATTCTGTGCGGTCGGGGCGGGCTGATTTTCCAGCAATTTTAGGATCCCTGATTTTCGTCAAAACTAAATCAAGGCTTAGAGATACGTGGTTAAGGAGAGGTGAAGTGAGGCAGGGCAAATGGCGCGCCAAAACCCTGCTCACAGCGATGTGTCTAAGGCGCTGAAATTTATCTCACCGCAGGTAGGAGTGGGGCGCGGGCCGGTGCGGCGGCGCACGCCACTATTTCACGTTTCGTTAGTCATCCGTGCTGGCGAGTTTCCAGAGCACCGCGCCAATTGCGGCCCCCACCAGCGGGGCCACCCAGAAGAGCCAGAGCTGGGCAAGGGCAGGGCCGTCTGCAAAGAGCGCAACGCCGGTGGAGCGGGCCGGATTGACGGAGGTGTTGGTCACCGGGATGGAGATCAGATGGATCAGGGTCAGGGCCAAGCCAATGGCGATGGGACCAAAGCCGATGGGCGCGCCGTGGGACGTGGCCCCGAGGATGATAAAGAGGAAGGCCGCTGTCATCACAATCTCGGTGATCAGCGCGGAGATCATGGAGTAGCCTTGGGGAGAGGCGTCGCCATAACCGTTAGAGGCAAAACCACCTGCGCCTGCGAAATCCGGTGCGCCGGAGATGATTAGATAGAGCACGAGGGCGGCGGCGATGGCGCCCACCACCTGTGCGATCCAGTAGGGGATCAGGTCTTTGCCCTCAAAGCGGCCCGCAATCATCAGGCCCAAGCTGACCGCGGGATTGAAATGCCCGCCGGAGATATGGCCCACCGCATAGGCCATGGTGAGTACGGTGAGGCCGAAGGCAAGGCTGACACCGAGCCAGCCGATGCCCACATCCGCGACGCCAGCGGCGAGGACCGCGCTGCCGCAGCCCCCAAGAACAAGCCAGAAGGTGCCAATAAATTCTGCAAATAATTTGTTGAACATAACGTACCTCATAAATCACATACGCGTGATGGTAGGAGGCGCGGGCGTTCAAAGGAAGCCTTTTGTCAGAGGCACTTGGGGCGTGAAATTGGTGCAGCGGCACCCGGCGCAAAGAAAAACCGCGGCTATAGGGCTTACGCCAATATTGGGTCGCTAAGAAAAATCGGCGCTCTTGTCTGGGAGGATTTCATATGTGAACAAAACCTCGTCCCGGTCATCTCCCTTGTTTTGGTTCAGAACATTCAAAATTTGTATACAAGCAAAATAGCCATTTTTGTTTTCAATACAGACAATTTCACCTTCTTTCGGTTGAACGTGACTGTTGCTGTAGTCCAGCTTGGCTGCGTCTTTGATTTCTGAAAATGTTCCAGTGTCAGTCGCTATTGCAACCCGCCTAATATTTTCTGGATATGAATAGAAGTGCACTGACTCTTTTCCTGCTTCAGAAAACTTAAGCGTAAATTTTGTGTCACCCTCGCCGATTTCAAAGTCACCGGCGTTCGAATTGTAGTTGAATGTGACACGGCCCTTTATTCGTCTGGAATAGTTTGTTGCTTTGAAAGGCCACCACACCCCTAAGAGGGTCGTTATTCCGCCAACCATGACGACTAAAGGTTCCATTTGGAAAGCGCAGTCTAAATTCTCAAGTATGAGCCAGAGGATAGACAATGCGATAAACAGAAATGCCAAGATAGTGAGGGCTTTTCGTTGATTTCGTTGGTAGCGATATAGGGTGTTGTGCAAGTCTTTCACCTCTGTATTTTGATGGGCGCCTAGTTCAAGCCAACCTTCCTGTGGCGATGAAACAACTTTGTGGAATTATCTGAATTGCAAAGAAAAACCGCCGCAGCCCGGAGGCAACGGCGGTCAATGTTTCCCAATGGGAAGATCTTTACTTGGCGCCTTTGGCGACCGGTGCGGCAGCAGGGGCTGCGGCGGCGACCGGAGCGGCTTTGCCGCCGGTCAGCGGGTCTTCCTGACGCTGCACGGAGCCTTCAAAATGCGCGCCGCTTTCGATGGCGATGGTCTTGTGGATGATGTCGCCTTCCACACGGGCGGTGGAGGTGAGGCGAACTTTCAGACCGCGCACGCGGCCCACGATGCGGCCGTTGATCACCACGTCATCAGCAATCACTTCACCTTTGATGGTGGCGGTTTCGCCAACGGTCAGCAGGTGGGCGCGGATGTCGCCTTCAACGGTGCCTTCGACCTGAATGTCACCGGTGGTTTTCAGATTGCCGGAGATGTGCAGATCAGAGGACAGCACGGAGGCTGGCGGCTTTGCCTTTGGCGCGGATTTGAAATCGCTCGCTTTGGCAGGGGCCGCAGGAATAGCGGATTCGGCAGCGGGGGAGGCCGGAGTGTCAGATTTCGGTGCGGGGTCGTTGATTTTGCTTTTAGAAAACATCTCTTCCAGCCTTGATAAATGTCATCGGGTTCACTGCACGGCCATTGACGCGCACCTCATAGTGTAGATGCGTGCCGGTCGAGCGTCCAGAGTTGCCCATATCACCAATGCGGTCTCCGCGCGAGATTCTTTGACCAACTTTTACGCGGATTTTCGCCAGATGCGCATAACGTGTCTCAATTCCGTGCTCGTGCCTGATTTTTACCAAGCGGCCGTAGCCGGATTGCCAGCCCGCATGCACCACCACGCCATCAGCGGTGGAGTGGATCGGGGTGCCATAGCGGGCGGCGAAATCGGTGCCTTTGTGCATCCGGCCCCAGCGCATGCCAAAACCTGAGGTGTAGCGGAAGGCGGACTTCACAGGGTTGGCAAAAGGCACGGTTTCGGCGGCGATGCGGTACATATTGAGCTGATCAAGCTGTTCTAGCAGCCGGTTGGCGCGCAGGGTTTCTGCGGTCAGCTCGCCACCTTTGGAGGAAAAGCTGAGAGGCAGCAATGGGCCGCCCTGACCGCTATAGCCGCGGCGGACTTCATCCATCAGGCTTTTGGGGTCGAGCCCTGCGGCGGTGAACATCTTATTCAGCGGCTCGACAGAAACGGTCATGGCATCTTCGAGCTGGCGGAAGATCTGGTCGTTCTTCTCTTCCATCAGGAGCAGCTCGCGCTCCATTTCATCTGCCGCTTCAGAGGCGGCGCGGGCGTCGGCCACCAACTGGTCACGCTCGGCCGCGGTTTCGGTCAGCGCGGTGGCGAGCACATCCAGCATGTCGTTGCCCAATGGCGAGGTGCCAATGAGCGCGGTCTGGGTTTCGGCTTCGGCCTGATCGCGGGCCACCACTTCGTCGCGCGCGGCCTCCCGTTCCTGCATGGTGCGGCGCAGGGTGGCCTGAATGACTTCGATGCCGGTTTCCAGCTCGCGGCGGCGGATTTCGGACTCAAGCAGCTGCGACTGCATCATGGAGACCTGCTCCAGCGCGGTGTTAAAACGCTCCTGTGCCGAGAGCGCCTCATCGGTGCGCGCGTCGCGTTCTGCGGAGAGATCATTGAGCCGCTGCTCATAGGTCATCTGATCGCGTTTGGCCTGCTCACGGAAATTGCCGGAGCCGATGCTGTCCATCAGCAGAATCGCGGTGGCGATGATGGTCCAGGCGACAATGGCAGAGGAGCCAAGAAAGGCGATCAGCTGGGTGCTGGGCCGCAGACGGATGAAGCGGGTGTCGTTGTCTGATCTGAGGAAAAGACGTCGTTCCGGAAAAAAGCGTTCAAGCACCGAATGCAATCGGATCGCGAGGCGTGTTCTCACGTTAGTACCCTTCGTATTGTCCCATCCCCGAACGCCTCACCCCCGAGACATTCATGTTCTGACATCTGTTAACCGATATCTTGCGGCAAAGTCTTAACGGCGCGATGGGGGCGCGGCAAGGATTTTGACCTTCTGATACAGGGCACGGCGCATATGCGCGTATTGATCGGCGAATTGTCGCCGAGATCGGAGGTGGCGCGTCCAAGCGTCGCGCCATTAACCATGTTTTCGAAGAGGTTAGCAGATTTGCTAGCGGGCGTAGGCCGGTGGTTCTTCGTCGGCGAGGGGCCAGTAGAAATCCGGCGGCAGACCGGCGTCGGCGCGTTTTTCCTCGTTAAACGGCGGCTTGAGCGCGCCGTGGAAATAGCGCTGCACGAGGGCGTGAAACTGCTCTTTGGGGTCAAGCGCGTGGCGGCCGCAGAGGAAGTTGAACCATTTGGAGCCATAGGCCACATGGCCGACCTCTTCGGCATAGATGATGCGCAGGGCTTCCAGCGTTTGCTCGTCTTTGGCGTTCTCAAAGATCTTGATCATGCCCGGCGTCACATCCAGCCCGCGCGCCTCAAGCACCATGGGCACAACGGCGAGGCGGCCCAGAAGATCATCGGCGGTGTCTTCGGCGGCGCGCCACATGCCCGCGTGAGCGGGCAGCGCCCCATAGAAGCTGTCTTTGGCTTCAAGGCTGTCGCATACCAGGTTGAAATGATTGGATTCTTCGGCGGCAGATTTCACCCAGTCGTCATAAAAGCCAAGCGGCATTTCGGTGTCGGTGAAGCGCGCGATGATGTCCCAATGCAGGTCCACCGCGTTCAGCTCGATATGGGCGACGGCGTGCAGCATGGCAATGCGCCCCTGCGGATTGCCGGGGCGGCGGCGCGGAACGTTACGCGGATCCAGCAGCGCAGGTTCTGCCGGACGGGCGGGTTGCATCGGCGGCGTGGCCTTGCCAATGGGCAGAGGCGCACCGGCCTCACGGGAGGCAAACCAGGTGGCGGCATGTTGTTTGGAAAGGGCCGTTTTGGCACGGCCGTCGGCGGTGGTGAGCACCTCCACCGCCATTTCTGCAAGAGATTGCACCATCAGAGCGCCTTCACCGCCTCAAGCACCTCTTCGGCGTGACCGGGCACTTTGACCTTGGGCCATGTGCGCGAGATCTTGCCGGTGCTGTCAATCAGAACGGTGCTGCGGACAATGCCCATGAAGGTTTTGCCGTACATCTTTTTCTCGGCCCAGACGCCAAAATCCTCGCAAACAGAGCCGTTTTCATCGCTCAAAAGAGGCACGGTAAGCTCTTGTTTGGCAACAAACTTATCGTGACTTGCCATGCTGTCCTTGGAGATGCCAAATACTTTCACCCCAGCGGCTTCAAATTCTGCCAGCAGGCCGGAGAAAGCGACGGCTTCCTTGGTGCAGCCAGAGGTGTTGTCACGGGGGTAGAAAAACAGCACAACCGGCGCAGGGCGCAAGGCAGAGAGAGTGACCTCTGCACCGCCTGTGGACGGCAAGGTGAAATCGGGGGCCATCTCATTGACATCAATCATGGTCACACTCCTTGTTATGGGCCGCCAGGGGGCATGTCTGCCGGGGTTGGGTCAAACAGCGCCAGGCGTTATAGTTTGTTGATACAGGCTTCCGAATATCAGAACACACAGAGGCATCAACCCTGACAAAGATCAGTCTGGATACTTCCCCGGAAGGGGACGCGCCTGTGCAGGCCGATGAGGACGCAGACGCCGCTCACCACGATGAGACCGCTCTGGAGGCGGAGACATCGGAGGATGCGGCGCGCGGACAGGATGCGGATGCGCCGCAAGTGGCTGTGTCTGATGCTGTGCCTGATACTGTGCCGGAAGAGGGCGCGCTGCGTGATCCGGAGACCTCAGCTGCCTCGGTGGAAGCCGATGAGGATGAAGATGAGGGTGAGCCAAAGGGCCGTGTGCGCCGGTTTGGCATTCTCGCGCTTTTGAGCCTTACGGTGCCTGCCCTTTTGATCGCGGCGGCGGCGGTGGTCCTTCTAAGCAGCGGGCCGATCATTGCGCCGGAATGGCTGCGCAGCAAGATTGAGACCGAGTTGAGCCGCCAGCTGGCCTCGATTGACGTGCGGATCGAGGATGTGGCGCTGGAGTTTGAGCAGGACTGGGATCCGAGTATCTTGATGCGCGGGGTGCAGGTTCTGCCGGAAACCGGCGGCGGCGCGGTGAATGTGGAGCGGATCAATGTGCGCCTTGCCTTTGCGCCGCTGATGGACCGGCAGGTCTCGTTCCGCGATGTGCGTGTGTCGGGCGTGACCCTCACCGGTGTGCGGCAGATGGATGGCCGCCTGCGGATTGTCTTGGGGCAGGTGGCTGGGCAGGGCGCGTTGCAGACCGATACAGATGTGTTCACCTTCGGAGAGCAGATAGAAGAGTTTCTGGAATTGCCGACGCTGGCGCATCTGGATGCCTTTGTGATCGAGGATGTCACCTTGCGGCTTGAGGATCTGCGCGCGCGCAAGGCGTGGACCGTGGATGGCGGGCATGTCACCCTGCGGCGTGAGGGCGAGACGGTCGAACTGTCATCGCAAATGACAGTGCTGGGCGGGCGCAGCTACGCCAGCACAATCGAGGCCTCACTGACCACGCGCTATGGCACGTTGGCCACGGATTTCGGGCTGAATTTTCAGGATATTCCAAGCGAGGATTTTGCCTCTCAGGCGGCGGCGCTGCGCTGGTTGCAGATTCTGCGGGCGCCGATTTCGGGCGCGCTGAGAGCGAGCCTTGATGAGCAAGGCAACCTTGGAGACGTCAACGCCACGCTGCAGCTCGACGAAGGGGTCCTGCAGCCCGGTGGTGAGGTGCGGCCGGTGCCGTTTGAGAGCATGCGCAGCTATCTGACCTATGAGCCTGCGCGCAGTGCAATCCGCTTTGACGAGCTGTCGCTGGCCAGCGATCTGGTGCGGGTGTCTGCCTTTGGGGAGGCGTTTTTGCGCGGCCCGGAAGGCAGCGTGCCGGATGAGTTTCTGGTGCAGCTGACGCTAAATGAGTTCCGCGCCAACCCGCGCAATCTGGACGATGACCCGATCGCGCTGGAGCGCAGTTTTGCGGATTTCCGTTTGAAGCTCGATCCGTTTGAGCTCGATCTGGGGCAGCTGGTTGTGCGTCAGTCGGGCAATCAGGTGGTGCTGGATGGGCGACTGGGCGTGGATGGGCCGCACTGGGATTATGCGCTGAATGGCAAGATGGATGAGGTGCAGGCCACCAATGTACTATCGGTCTGGCCCAAGAGTCTGGAGCCAAAGCCGCGCAAATGGGTGGCAGAGAACATCCGGCAGGCGCGGATCAAAAATGTGGATCTGGCGGTGCGGTCTCGCGGGGCGGAGCCACCCGATCTTTACGTCGGCTTCCAGTTTGAGGACGCGGTGGTGCGGGCGGTGAAAACCATGCCGCCGATTGAGGGCGGTGTGGGCTTTGGTATTGTCAAAGACAACAAGTTTCAGGTCGCCGTGGAAGAAGGCTATGTGGAAGCGGATCAGGGTGGCCGGATTGATGTGACCGGATCAAGCTTCACGGTGCTCGATATGCGGCTGAAACCCTCTCCGGGGCGGGCGGATGTGAAGGCCGAGGGGCCGATCACCGCGGTGCTTTCGCTTCTGGATCGCGAGCCGCTGAAGCTCTTTACCAAGGCCAAACTGCCGGTGGATTTTGCCCCCGGTCGTGCGGTGCTGGCCGGGCATGTGGAGATGCTGCTCAAGGATAAGCTGCCGGTTGAGGAAGTGCATTACGACATTTCCGGCGATTTGCTGGATGTGACCAGCACGCATTTCATTCCCGACAAGGAGATGAAGGGCAATTTCACGGTGCATGCGACACCGGAGCGGGTGGATGTGCAGGGAACCGGCACTCTGGCAGAGATCCCTGTCACCGCGCATTGGCATATGTTTGGCGGCAAGGAGAACGAAGGGCGCAGCTGGCTGACGGGGACGGCGGAGCTGAGCGAAGCGGCTCTGGAGGCATTTGAGGTTGGGCTGCCCAAGGGCACGGTGTCACAGGTCGGCACGCTGAATTATGACATGGAGATCATCCGCGATGTGCCGCCCAAGCTGACGTTGACCTCTGATCTGGTGGGCGTGCGCATGTCCGTGCCACCCATCGGCTGGCGCAAAGCGGCCAAGACGCCCGGCAGCCTGGCCATCGAGATGACAGTAAAGGAGCCGCCCACCATCGACAGCGTGCGCTTTGAAGCGCCGGGGCTGGCGGCGGAAGGCGATATCACCATTGCCCCAAGCGGCGGGCTGGGCGTGGCCACATTGGACAAGCTGACTGTTGGGCGCTGGCTGAGTGGCACGGGGCGGCTGCGCGGCCGCGGCACAGCGCCCCCTGCGCTTGAGCTGACCAGTGGTCGACTGGACATGCGCAATATGCACGACACCGGCGGGAGCGGTGCAGGTGGCGCGGCAGGGGCTGCCAATGCCAGCGGGCCGATCACCGCGCAGCTTGATGAGGTGGTGGTGACCGATGGCATCCGGCTTGCGCCGATGTCGGCTGAGCTGAGCACGCAGGGCGGGTTGTCCGGGCGGTTTTCCGGCAATTTCAACGGCGGACCTGCGGTGAGCGGGCTGCTGGCGCCCCACGCCAACGGCACGCAGGTGCAGGTAAAATCCAGTCAGGGCGGGCAGATAGCAGCCTCCATGGGAGTGATCAAAGCCGCCAAGAACGGCGACATGACCCTGGATTTGATCCCGCGCGGGGCCAAGGGCGAATATGATGGCCGGCTGAGCATCAAATCGGTGCGGGTGCAGCAGGTGCCTGCGATTGCGGCATTGCTGAATGCGATCAGCGTGGTGGGGCTGATTGATCAATTGAATGGGCCGGGGCTGTTTTTCTCAGATGTGTTTGCCAAATTCCGCATCACTCCTGCGCAGTTGATTGTGGGGGAAAGCAGTGCGGTTGGCCCCTCAATCGGTCTTTCGGCCAATGGCACCTACAGTTTTGCGCAGCAATGGTTTGATATGCAGGGCACGATTTCGCCGATTTACGCGGTGAATGTGGTGGGGCGGCCTTTTGCGCGGCGCGGGGAGGGGTTGATCGGGTTCAACTACCGGATGCGTGGTCCGGCCTCCGATACATCCATCTCGGTCAATCCACTCTCGGCCTTGACGCCGGGCTTCTTTAGAGAGATTTTCCGCCGTCCGCCTCCGGACCTGAGCAACTGACTCGCCAGCCCCTCCAACTGACACAGCATACGGCGCAAACTCTGATGCAGCTTTCTGATTTTGACTTCGACCTCCCGGAGGCTTTGATTGCCACACGCCCTGCGGAACCGCGCAGTTCGGCGCGGCTGTTGGTGGCCAAGGGTGATGAGATCATCGACGGGGTGGTGACTGACCTGCTGGACTGGCTGCAGCCCGGTGACCGGCTGGTGCTTAATGACACCAAGGTCATTCCGGCGCGCCTGTCAGGTTATCGTGTGCGCAGCGGGCCAGAGGGGGAGACCCAGGCGCGCATGGAGGTGACGCTTCTGGAGCCGCGCGCCGGTGGCGCTTGGGCGGCGCTGATCAAGCCGCTGAAGAAGATCCGCGAGGGCGAAGAGATCATCTTTGCCGCCGGTCTGAAGGGGCGGTTGCTGTCCAAGGAAGACGGGCAGGGCGTGGTGCAATTTGATCTGCAGGGCGATGATTTTGACGCCGCTTTGGAAACGGCGGGCAATATGCCGTTGCCCCCCTATATCGCCGCCAAACGCGCGGCGGATGACAAAGACAAGACAGACTATCAGACCGTTTGGGCAAAACACTCCGGTGCGGTGGCCGCGCCGACGGCCTCGCTGCATTTTGACGAGGCGCTTTTGGCGGTGCTGAAGGCGCGCGGTGTGCGCTTCACCCATGTGACCTTGCATGTGGGGGCGGGGACGTTTTTGCCGGTGAAGGTCGACAACGTCAAAGAGCATAAGATGCACGCAGAATGGGGCCGTGTGACCGAGGCGGCGGCGGCGGAGATTACTGCCACCAAAGCCGCTGGCGGGCGGGTGATCCCGGTGGGCACCACCGCGCTACGTCTGATTGAGAGTGCGGCGGCGGGCGGAGAGATTGCACCATGGGAAGGCAACACGGATATTTTCATCTATCCGGGGTTTGAGTTTCATGTGGCGGATGCGTTGATGACCAATTTCCACCTGCCGAAATCGACCTTGATGATGCTGGTCAGTGCGCTGCTGGGCCAAGACCGGATCCGCAATGTCTATGACCATGCGGTGAAAGAGGGCTATCGGTTCTTCTCTTACGGGGATGCGTCGCTGTTGATCCCCTAAAGAGGGGCGGCGCAGCGCTGATGGTGTAGGGGCCAGCCCCCACACGCAGGTTTAAGTTGGGGCCAGCCCCCACGCCCCCGGGATATTTCGGGAATGAGAAAACGGCTCTGGTGGCAGGGCAGGCGCAGGCGATGATGGTGCTGCGCTGATAAATAATTCAGGCTGCGTGCAAAACGACATCTGTTTGTCGTGATTGACAGCGATAGGGTGCACGCGGCATTTGCAAATGGATGCAAAGGTGAGAAGGTCTCAGAATGGTTGAGTTTTTTAAAGGCGCCTGGGCGTTGCTTCTGGGGATGTTGCTCTTGATGGTGGGCAACGGCATGCACGGCACGCTGCTGGGTATTCGCGGCGAGAGTGCGGGGTTCTCCACCTTTGAGATGTCGATGGTGATGTCGGCCTATTTTGTCGGCTTTCTGGGCGGCAGCCGGATGACCCCGGAGATGATCCGGCGGGTGGGGCATGTGCGGGTCTTTGCGGCGCTTGGCTCGATGATCTCGGCGGTATTGATTCTGTTCCCGACGCTGGAGCATCCGATTGCCTGGATTTTGGGTCGTGTGATCATGGGGTTCTGTTTCTCCGGCGTGTATGTGACCGCGGAAAGCTGGCTCAACAACGCCGCGAGCAATGAGACGCGGGGCAAGGCGCTGTCGCTTTATATGATGGTGCAGATGGTTGGGATTGTGACTGCGCAGGGGCTGATGACCGTGCCGGATGCCACAGGCTTTTTGCTGTTTGTGATCCCCTCGGTGCTGGTTTCGATTTCCTTTGCGCCGATTTTGCTGTCGATTTCGCCGACACCGGCGTTTGAGACCACCAAGCCGATGAGCCTGAAAGAGCTGTTTCACAACTCCCCGCTTGGGGTGGTGGGCATGTTCCTGCTGGGCGGGGTGTTCTCTGCGCAGTTTGGCATGTCGGCGGTATTTGCGACCCGTGCCGGGCTGACCCTGACGGAGCTCAGTGTGTTTATTGCGGCCTTTTATGTGGGGGCGACGATCTTCCAATATCCGCTGGGCTGGCTGAGTGACCGGATGGACCGCCGCCGCCTGATTATGATTGTCTCTGTGATTGGCGCAGCCGGGGGCGCGATCGGTTTTGTGGCGGGTGACAATTACTATCTGCTGTTGATCGCGGCGCTGGTGATTGGCGGGTTTTCCAACCCGCTCTATTCCATGCTGATCGCCCACGCCAATGACTTCCTTGACTATGAGGACATGGCAGCGGCCTCCGGTGGCTTGGTGTTTGTGAATGGGGTTGGTGCGATTGCCGGTCCGATGATCACCGGTACGGCGATGGATCTGGTGGGGCCAAGCGGCTTCTTCATCTATCTGGTGTTCCTGCTTGCCGCCCTTGCGGTTTACGCGCTTTATCGCACCACGCGCCGTCCGGCGGCGGCTGTGGAAGACACCGCCAGCTTCACGGCAGTGATGCCGCATGCCTCGCCGCTGGTTGTTGAGGTGGCACAGGAAGTGGCCATTGAGACCGCTATGGAAGAAGAGCAGGAGGCGGCTGCCGGATAAGGCGAGCGTGGCATTGGGGCACCTGTGTTGCCCCAATCGCGCCCTGTGTCGCACCGTTGCAATTTGTGACTGTTCAGCCCTCAAAGTTTGTGTGTAACGTTTTTATTACGAAGCTCCTTGGGGGGGAGCAATTTGAGAAGGAGTGGGGGCATGGTTCGTCCCGAAGAAGTTCTTTCGTTCTGGCTTGATGAGGTTGGTCCGAAGGGGTGGTATGAGGTCTCTGATGTGTTGGATGAGACCATTCGTAATAGGTTCATGAGCACATGGGAAAAGGCGCGTGATGGCGGGTTAGGGCAATGGCTGACCTATGCCAGCGGTACCTTGGCCTATCTGATTGTCACAGATCAGTTCCCGCGCAATATGTTCCGGGGCAGCGGCACCGCTTTTGCCACGGACCGGAAGGCGCTCTGTGCGGCGAAATCGGCGCTGCACAAGAAGTGGGATCAGAGGATTGACGGCCCCGCGCGGCAGTTTTTCTTTCTGCCGCTGATGCACTCAGAAAACCTGTGTGATCAGGAACAGTGTGTGCGGATGTTTGTGGACCGTATGAAAGACTGCGAGAGCAACCTTTTGCATGCACAGGCCCATCGCGAAGTGATCCGCCAGTTTGGCCGGTTCCCTTATCGCAACGCGGCGCTGGCGCGGCCCTCAACAGAGCTGGAAACCGCTTATGTTGAAAAAGGCGGCTATGGCCACACCGTGCGGCTTTTGCAGGCCGCACAGTAAGCCACAGCAGGCCTTATGAGCCTTCGTTGATCGGCGCGTCGTCGGTTTGCGGCAGGTGGCAGGCGGCAAGCTTGCCCAAGCCCGCGCTTGCCCGCGCCGACAGCTGTTCGACACCTGCGCTCATCAGGCGGTCTGGCGTGTCCGCCAGCGTGCGTAGGTTGCTGTTGATATCCTCCAACTGGGATTGCAGCGCGTTGGCGCGGGCCTGAAGGGCGGCGGAACCCGGCAGGTTTTGCACGGCCCCTTGCTCAGACAGGGCGGCGAGATCGCTGCGCAATCCGCTGACCTCTGCTTGCAGGTTTGCGACACGCTCCTGCATCGGTTTCACAATCTGCAGATTTTGCGCGAAGCTTTCGACCACACGTTCGGCGGTGCCTGACAGCTGCCAGAGCAGAAACAGGCACAGCGCCACAAGAATGAGGGTTGCGTTGAGCAGGGCAAGCAGCAGGTCTTTTATGGTTTTTTTCATGGGAGCGCTCCGGAGATTACGGGGGATTACGGGGAATTGCGGGACTATCTTTTGCGCGCAATGTGCGCCGAAAGCGACGCGATCTCTAGCGGAAATTTGCCCGTCATGCGCGCGGGCGGCTTTGTTGAAGCGGGGTGAGAATCCCAGTAGGCTCCGATCTTGAAGCAAGACTTGGCAGGCGAGGAGCAGCACCATGGCAGAGAAGACCTTTGATATGATCGTCATTGGTGCGGGGCCGGGCGGCTATGTTGCCGCGATCCGGGGCGCGCAGCTGGGGCTGAAAGTCGCCATTGTCGAGCGCGAACACATGGGCGGGATCTGCCTGAACTGGGGCTGTATTCCGACCAAGGCGATGCTGCGCTCAGCAGAAGTGTTTCACCTGATGGAGCGGGCCGCGGATTTTGGCCTGAAGGCCGAGGGCATCGGCTATGACATCGACGCGGTGGTCAAGCGCTCGCGCGGGGTGGCCAAACAACTGAGCAGCGGCGTGGCCTTCCTGATGAAGAAGAACAAGGTTGAGGTCTTTATGGGGGAGGCGACGCTGCCCGCCAAAGGCAAAGTCTCCGTGAAAACCGACAAGGGTGTTGAGGCGCTGAGTGCGAAGAACATCGTGCTGGCCACCGGCGCGCGGGCGCGGGAATTGTCGGGGCTTGAAGGGGATGGCAAGCGGGTCTGGACCTACAAGGACGCGCTGGTGCCGCCGCATATGCCCAAGAAACTGCTGGTGATTGGCTCTGGGGCGATTGGCATCGAGTTTGCGAGTTTTTACAACACGCTGGGCGCGGAGACCACGGTTGTCGAAGTCATGGATCGCGTTTTGCCAGTTGAAGATGCAGAGATAAGTGCCTTTGCCAAAAAGCAATTTGTCAAACAGGGCATGAAGATCCTTGAGAAATCCATGGTCAAGAAGCTGGACCGCGCGAAGGACAAGGTGACCGCGCATATCGAGACCGGTGGCAAACTCACGACGCAGGACTTTGACACGGTGATCTCTGCTGTGGGGATTGTCGGCAATGTGGAGAACCTCGGGCTGGAAGCGCTGGGGGTGAAGATTGACCGGACCCATGTGGTGACCGATCAATATTGCGCCACCGGTGTTGAGGGGCTTTATGCGATTGGCGATATCGCGGGGGCGCCGTGGCTGGCGCACAAGGCGAGCCATGAGGGCGTGATGGTGGCGGAGCTGATTGCAGGCGGCAAACCGCATCCGGTGAAACCTGAAAGCATTGCGGGCTGTACCTATTGCCATCCGCAGGTGGCGAGCGTGGGCTATACCGAGGCCAAGGCCAAAGAGCTTGGCTATGACGTGAAGGTCGGGCGTTTCCCCTTCATCGGCAACGGCAAGGCGATTGCGTTGGGCGAGCCTGAGGGCATGGTGAAGACGGTGTTTGACGCCAAGACCGGCGAGCTTCTGGGGGCCCATATGGTGGGCGCGGAAGTGACCGAGCTCATACAGGGTTATGTTGTCGGACGGCAGCTGGAGACCACGGAGGCGGAGCTGATGGAGACCGTCTTCCCGCATCCGACGCTGAGTGAGATGATGCATGAAAGCGTGCTGGATGCCTATGATCGTGTGATCCACATCTGATTGAAAGAAAAGAGAATTTGAGATGCGCCTCCGCTCTGGCGGAGGTGTTCAAAGGAGTGTTTGGGTGGCCGGAACACAATGGTATTGGCCGGTTGTGGTGATCTGGCTCGCGGGCATTGGCGCGGCGGGGCAGTTTGCCAAGATCAGTGTGACCTTTGATCAGATTGGTTTGCTCTATCCCGAAGCGGGGGCCAGTTTGGGCTTTGCGCTGTCGATCCTTGGAACGGCGGGGATTTTGTTGGGGGTGGTCTCTGGCGTTTTGGCAAGCCGCATCGGCATTCGTCGGACGTTGATTGGCGGTTTGGTGTTGAGCGCGGTGGTGTCTTTGGTGCAGGCCTTGGGATTGTCGTTTGATGCCTTCCTTGTGAGCCGTGTGATCGAAGGGTTGGCGCATCTGGCGATTGTGGTGGCGGCACCGACGTTGATTGCGCGGGTTGCGCCGGAGGAAAAGCGCGCCTTTTCGCTGACGCTGTGGGGCACGTTTTTTGGCGTGGCCTTTGCGCTGTTTGCCTGGGTCGGACGGCCCTTGGTGGCAAGCTATGGCGTGCAGGCGATGTTTCTGGTCCATGCGATCTGGATGGCGGGGAGCGTGGTAGCGGTGAGCCTGCTCAAGCTGCCGGAGGATGCGCCGGGTGCGCCGGGCGGATTGAGCCTTCGCGGGCTGTTGAGGCGACATTGGGAGATTTACCGCTCGCCGTTTTTGAATGCCGCTGCGGTGGGCTGGCTGTTTTACACCTTCTGTTTTGTGAGTCTGCTGACCCTGATCCCGCCCTTTATTGCGCCGGAGTGGCGGACCTTCACCGTGGGGGCGATGCCGTTTATGAGCATGGTGATCTCGATGACGCTGGGCGTGTGGTTGCTGCGCTATCTGTCTGTGTTGCAGGTGATTGTCTGTGGTTTTCTGGCCTCTGCGGGCGCGGCGGCCATATTGCTGATCCTGCCGGGCGCGCCTTTGGTGTGTTTGATCTTTGCCGGGGCGCTTGGCCTGATCCAAGGGGCGAGTTTTGCGCTGGTGCCTGTGCTAAACGAGACTGCCGCTGACCGGGCGGATGCCAATGGGGTGTTTGCGCAGGCGGGCAATCTGGGCAACACGATTGGCACGCCGATCCTTCTGGGTGTTCTGGCAGTTTCGGGTTATGGCGGGATGATTGCGGTGATCCTTGCGGCGCTTTTGGCGGGGGCGTTTGCGCATCTGGGATTGGCGCGCGCCCGTGCGCGAAAAAGCGTCATCCGGTGAGGGGTTCAAAACGTAATCATCCCTGATTATGTGTGGGCCTTGCGAACGGGCTTGGCGAATGGTTTTGTTCTCTGTATGTTCGCGATAACTGAGGGGCAGTGAGTCCGTGGGGCCGCTGTCTGCTGCCGCAGCCGTTGGGGGTATTGATGGCCGAGCTGAAAAATATCGAGGTGCGCGGGGCGCGCGAGCACAATCTGAAATCCATCGACGTGGATATTCCGCGCGATCAGCTGGTGGTGATCACCGGCCTGTCGGGCTCCGGCAAATCCTCGCTGGCCTTTGACACGATCTATGCCGAAGGGCAGCGGCGCTATGTCGAGAGCCTGAGCGCCTATGCGCGCCAGTTCCTTGATATGATGGAAAAGCCGGATGTGGATCACATCAGCGGGCTGTCCCCGGCGATTTCGATTGAGCAGAAGACGACCTCCAAGAACCCGCGCTCGACCGTGGGCACGGTGACGGAGATTTATGACTATCTGCGTCTGCTGTTTGCCCGTGTTGGCACGCCGTATTCGCCGGCCACAGGGCTGCCAATTGAGGCGCAGCAGGTGCAGGATATGGTGGATCGCATCATGGGCCTTGAGGAAGGCACACGCGGCTATCTGCTGGCGCCGATTGTGCGCGACCGCAAAGGCGAATATCGCAAGGAATTCCTTGAGCTGCGCAAGCAGGGCTTTCAGCGGGTGAAAGTGGATGGGGAGTTCTATGAGCTCGACACGCCGCCGACGCTGGATAAGAAATTCCGCCATGACATTGACGTGGTGGTGGACCGTCTGGTCGTGCGCGAGGGCATGGAGACCCGCCTGGCGGACAGCCTGCGCACTGCGCTGGATCTGGCCGATGGCATTGCCGTGCTGGAGACCGCCCCCAAAGAGGGCGATCCGGAGCGGATCACCTTCAGTGAGAAATTTGCCTGTCCGGTCAGTGGGTTCACCATCCCAGAGATTGAGCCGCGGCTGTTTTCCTTCAACGCGCCCTTTGGGGCCTGCCCGGATTGCGACGGGTTGGGCAAGGAGCTGTTCTTTGATGAGCGTCTGGTGGTGCCGGATGTGACGCTGAAGGTCTATGACGGGGCGCTGGCGCCGTGGCGGAAGGGCAAATCGCCTTACTTCCTGCAGACCATTGAAAGCCTCGCCAAGCATTACGGCTTTGACAAGAACACCCCGTGGAAGGATCTGGACAAAAAGGTCCAGCAGGTCTTCCTGTATGGCTCTGGCGATGAAGAGATCGAATTCCGCTATGACGAAGGCGGGCGCGTTTATCAGGTGTCGCGGGTGTTTGAGGGGGTGATCCCCAATATGGAACGCCGCTATCGCGAGACCGACAGCAACTGGATCCGCGAAGAGTTTGAGAACTATCAGAACAACCGTCCTTGCGGGGCCTGCCGCGGCCACCGTCTGCGCGAAGAGGCGCTGGCGGTGCGGATTGCGGAGAAACATGTGGGCCATGTGGTGCAGCTGTCGATCCGCGAGGCGCTGGCCTGGATTGAGAGCGTGCCTGCGAGCCTGACGCCGCAGCGCCAAGAGATTGCCCGCGCCATTGTGAAAGAGATCCAGGAGCGGCTTGGGTTCCTGAATAACGTGGGATTGGAATATCTTACGCTGTCTCGTTCAAGTGGCACATTGTCCGGTGGGGAGAGTCAGCGGATCCGTCTGGCCAGCCAGATCGGCTCTGGCCTGACCGGGGTTTTGTATGTGCTGGATGAGCCCTCCATCGGCCTGCACCAGCGCGACAATGACCGGCTTTTGACCACGCTCAAAAACCTGCGCGATCAGGGCAACACCGTGATTGTGGTGGAGCATGATGAAGAGGCGGTGCGCGAGGCGGATTATGTCTTTGACATCGGCCCGGGGGCCGGGGTGCATGGTGGGCAGGTGGTCTCCAAAGGCACGCCTGCGGATATCGCCGCCGATCCAAAATCGCTGACCGGGCAGTATCTGTCTGGCGCGCGCGAAATCGCGGTGCCCACGGAGCGGCGTGAAGGCAACGGCAAGACCGTGAGCGTGGTGAAGGCCACGGGCAACAACCTCAAGAAGGTCACGGCGGACTTCCCGCTGGGTAAATTTGTCTGTGTGACCGGGGTGTCTGGGGGCGGCAAATCCACGCTGACCATTGAGACCCTGTTTAAAACCGCTTCCATGCGCCTCAATGGCGCGCGCCAGACCCCTGCGCCTTGTGAGACCATCAAGGGCCTGGAGCATTTGGACAAGGTGATCGACATCGACCAGCGGCCGATTGGGCGCACGCCACGGTCAAACCCGGCCACTTACACTGGGGCATTCACGCCGATCCGGGACTGGTTTGCCGGGCTGCCTGAGGCCAAGGCGCGTGGTTACAAGCCGGGGCGGTTCAGTTTCAACGTGAAAGGCGGGCGCTGTGAGGCTTGTCAGGGCGACGGGGTCATCAAGATCGAGATGCACTTCCTGCCGGACGTTTATGTGGAATGTGAGACCTGCAAAGGCGCGCGCTACAACCGTGAGACGCTGGAGATCAAATTCAAAGGCAAGAGCATTGCCGATGTGCTGGATATGACCGTGGAAGAGGCGCAGGAGTTCTTCAAAGCGGTGCCAAGCATTCGCGACAAGATGGACGCGCTGATGCGGGTGGGTCTTGGTTATATCAAGGTGGGCCAGCAGGCGACCACCCTGTCAGGCGGTGAGGCCCAGCGGGTGAAGCTCTCCAAAGAATTGGCGAAGCGTTCTACAGGCCGCACGCTCTATATTCTGGATGAGCCGACCACCGGTCTGCATTTCGAGGATGTGCGCAAGCTCTTGGAAGTGCTGCATGAACTGGTGGATCAGGGCAATACGGTTGTGGTGATTGAGCACAATCTGGATGTGGTGAAGACCGCAGATCACATCATTGATATTGGCCCGGAAGGCGGTGACGGCGGGGGCAAGATTGTTGCCAAAGGCACGCCGGAAAAGGTCGCCAAGGTCGCGGCCAGCCACACCGGGCGTTATCTGAAAGACATGCTGGCTCCGAAGAAGAAGGTGGCGGCGGAGTAACGCTGGCGCTGAGGGAGGTCTGCAAAGTAAGGTAAGGGGGCGTTGCCCCCTCGGCCTGCGGCCTTCACCCCCAGGATATTTGACGAATGAGAAGAGGGCGGCCCTTGAGGGGGGGGGCGCGCCGGTCTGAAGCCTGCCTATGTTTGGGTCATATGCGAGAGGCGGCTTTGGGTGTGTTTGCTGTGGCCGCCAGCCGGAGTGGCAGGATGAACATCAGCAGGAAACCGAGGTTCAGCACTGCGTTGAACCAGGCGCCTGCGGCGATGGAGCCGAGGCTGTCGACAACAAACCAGCTCCAAATCCCGTAGGCGATGATTTTGCCGCCGGTTTGTGGGTCTTTGACATAGACCCGCGTGGTGACCTGCCAAAGGGTCACGCCGAGGCCGACGAGCACGCCGCCGCCGATGGCTGCAAGAACCTGATCTGTTTTGTCTGAAAAACGCTGCTGGCCATCCAGCGGCAGGTGGACCAGATCGCTGAACCAGCTGAGCAGGCCGAAGGATTGAGTGAGCAGCGCGAGCAGGGCGCCAAGCCCCATGGCGATGGAGAGGCCGCAGCCGCATTTGAGAGAGGTGATGACGCGATCCTGTGTCATTTGAAGTGCTCCTTTGTCTGATGACCGGAGGCTGCGCGTCTTCTTGCGGCAAAACAATTACCTCTGAGGTAAGTGCGTGGGCGCAGATCTGCGCTATGGTGATGGGAGAGCAGGGAGGCACGCTGTGGGGCTGGAGTTTGGAGCAACGTTGAAGGAATGGCGTCAGGCGCGGCGGGTGAGCCAGCTGGATCTGGGGCTGTCTGCCGGGGTGAGTGCGCGGCATATCTCGTTTCTGGAAACCGGGCGGTCGCGTCCGAGCCGGGGCATGGTGCTGCGGCTTTGTGAGCAGTTGGATGTGCCGATTGCGCAGCGCAACCGCCTGCTGATGGCGGCGGGATTGAGCCCGGCTTATGCCAAGCGTGACCTGAGTGTGGAAGAGATGGCGCCGGTGCAGGCGGCGGTGGATTGGACATTGCAGCGGCATGCGCCTTATCCGGCCATGGCGCTTGACCGGCATTGGCGTCTGGTGGCGGTGAATTCTGTGGCGGAGCAGATTCTGGCGGGGCTTGGGGTGGCCTGTGGCGACAGTCTGATTGAGATGATGATTGGTTCAGATGTGTTGCGTCAGGCGCTTGTAAATTATGAGGAAATCCTTGGGCATATGGTGGCGCGATTGCGGGTGGAAAGCGCGCATTTTGGGCAGGACGATGTGCTTGAGGATGCGATCACGCGGATGTCGGCGCTGTTGACACAGGAAGCGCGGGCTATGGAGGGGATGAAGCCTGCGATTATTCCGGCGATTTATGAGTTGGGCGGGGTGAGAATGTCTTTTTTCTCGACCATAACGCAGTTTGGCTCGACCGAGGACATTGCGCTGTCGGAGTTGCGTATCGAGATGCTGTTTCCGGTGGATGAAGAGACCCGGCTGGCGCTGGAGGCCATGGGGCCAGGGAGATGATTGGTGCTGGAGGCGCGTCAGGCTGCCATAAGGGCGCGGGCCTCGTAGCTGCGCAGGCTCAGGCGGGCAGAAATGTCGCTGAGGGCGATGCCGCGGCGGTTCATCACCGCGCGCAGGGAGCGGTTGGCGATCGGGTCAAAGCTGCGCAGGGTTTGCATGCCGGGTTGAAAGCTCTCGCTCCACTGGCCTTCGGACAGAAGCAGCTCATGCTGGGACATGAGGATGTGGAAATAGGTGACCGGAGATGTGCTCTCGCAGATGGTGACATCGCGCCCGTCCACGAGGTCTTTGGCTTTGACCAGAACCTCATCACAACCAAACAGCAGCTCGGCGCGCGCGCCGTAGATCAGCACGCGGTGTTGAGGGGAGACCACCAGATCGCGGTCATTGTCCAGCACACCAGCCTTGATGCGGATCGGCAGGGACTCCAGGCGCGGCGGCATTTCGGATTTACCAATCCAGACAATGGGTTGCAGGCCAGAGTCTAATGTTTCCACCAGCATACCTGCGCGCAGGTCTTCGACCAGAACATCGCCCGCTGCGGTGCGAATAAGGGTGCCGGGGGTGAAACAGGGCGGGCGCTGTTCGATCTCCACAAGCGCGGTGTCGGTTTCGCCTGCGGAATCCTCAATGGTGTAGTTGAAATAGACGGTTTCATTGTCGGTGTCGGCATCCACGGTGAGGGTGCCATCGGGGTTGAGGGTCACTTCCTGGCCGGTGTCGAGGATCACGCTGTTGGGCAGGCCGGTGCTGGGATCCGCGCTGACCGGAATGCCGTTAATATGGGTGATGGTCAGGGTGGGGCCAGCGGTGGAGTTGTCGTTGTCGAGCACGTCGAGGGTTTTGCTGCCGCCGAATTTGATGGAGACTTCGTCGTCCTGCGCCACAATGGCGGTCTGCACCGAGCCGCCCGCGATCAGAAGGTTGGAATCGTAGTTGCTGTCGGTTGCGTCCGCGATGCCGATGACCAGTTCGTTCACCCCATCCTGCAGAGGAGCCACGAAGGTCAAAGTGACGGTGAAGCCGTCCATTTCGGTGTTGAACTGATCATTGCTGTTGTCGACGTAGATGTTTTCATTGGCGTCGTTGATGTTGCCGATGGAGGCTGAGCCGTCACCGACGGAGATCTGGGCTTCCACCCCGTTCACCCAGACTCCGATGGCGTCGTTGTAGCTTAGAAATTCGGGATATTCTTCGGAGGAGAGTACGAAGTCGATGGTGAGCAGTTCCCCGGCGGAGCCGTTGAAATCAATCACCATATAAGAGGCGTCAAAGGTGTTGGTGCCAGCGGCGGCGTTGAACAGCGCGTTGTTGTTTTCGCCGGTGGTGTTGGTGGAGGTGTTGCCCCGCACATTGGTGTTGGTGGTGCCGCTGTTGTTGGTGAAATCGCGGGCGTAGCCGGTGGAGAGGATGACCCCGCTGTCCGCCGGGGCGACGCCGGGGCTGGTGCTGTCGGCGCCGGTGTAGATGCCCGAGCTGAGCGTGTCTCCGAAATATTGTGACGAGACGATGCGGGAAGGGTCGCCGAAGATTTCGGCGGCCATGGCATCGGCGGTGGCCGATGTGTTGATGTTCAGTTCTGTTGCGATCGCCATCTGATGCCCCTCTCAGCGGTCTGCTCTTGTGCCGTGCGGTTTTTGTTTCCGTTTTGGCAACAACAGCTATGCGGTCAAAAAAGGCGCAAAAGGGGCAATGGTTGGGAAAGATTAACCAATTTTGTGGGCAGGCACGGGATTTGGTAACCAAGAAACGGCCTGAAAAATAAGAAAAGCCGCGCCCTGAGAGGGCGCGGCTGTTAACTCTGGCTGATCGCTATGCTGGCGCTATGTTAACCGCGTCCGCGTTTCTCAAAGCGTGGCAGCATGGCGGAGAAATCGGTGCCAAGGCCGCCTTCCTTCTCCACGAACTGTTCATAGAGTGCGGCGGCGGCTTGGCCCATAGGCGTGTCTGCATCCGCGCTTTCAGCGGCCTGTTGGGACAGGCGCAGATCTTTGAGCATGAGCTCGGAGGCGAAACCGGGCTGATAGTCGTTGTCAGCCGGGGATTGCGGGCCAACGCCGGGGGCAGGGCAGTAGGCGTTCATGGTCCAGCTGTAACCCGAGGATGTGGAGACCACGTCAAACATGGATTGGCGGTCAAGCCCGAGCTTGTCGGCCAGCGCAAAGGCTTCGCAGGTGGCAATCATGGTCACGCCCAGGATCATGTTGTTGCAGATCTTGGCGGCCTGACCAGCGCCCGCGTCGCCGCAATGCACAGCCTTTTGCCCCATGACGTCAAACAGAGGATCGGCCTTGGCGAAGGCCTCTTTGGAGCCGCCCGCCATAAAAGTCAGCGTGCCGCCTGCGGCGCCGCCAACACCGCCGGACACCGGCGCGTCTACGGGCAGGAGGCCAGCGGCAACGGCGTGGCCTGCGACCGCACGGGCGCTGTCCACATCCACTGTGGAGCAATCCACAAAGCCTGAACCGGGGGACATCACCGGAATGATTTCCGCCGCCACAGCGCGCAGGATCGCGCCATTGGGCAGCATGGTGATGACCATATCAGCACCGGCAGCGGCTTCGGCACCGGAAGGGGCCATGGTGACGCCTTCGATTGCCACATCGGCCATGTCAAAGCCTGTGACCTCGTGGCCCGCCTTGGCCAGATTGGCTGCCATGGGGCCGCCCATGTTGCCAAGTCCAATAAATCCGATCTTCATGGCGATTGCCTCCCTTATTCAAACGTCAGCTTATCCGCGCCAAGTGGCAGCACCATATTGGTAACGGCCATGGGCGGGAGCGCTTGCAATGTGTATTTCCATTGCGGATTGCGGTCTTTGTCGATGATTTGTGCGCGGATGCCTTCCAGAAAATCGCCGTGTTCCATGGCGCGGAAGGTGAAGCGGTACTCTTGATCCAGCGCGAAGCGGATTTCAGGCAGGCCGCGCACGCGGTGAATGATCTCGAGCGCCGCCCCCATGGCGATGGGAGAGTTGCGCGAGAGTTTTTTGAGAGCGTCTTTGGCAAAGTCGCTGTCACTGTCTTGCAGTGAGGTGAGAATGTCGCTGAGGCGTTCGCCGCCGAATTGGGCGTTGATCTGATCGCTCTGTTGTTTCAGGGGGCCGGAGGCCACGGGCTGTGCGGCGGCGTCGATCAGCTCCCAATCGCCGGTGTCTTGCAGCCGGGAGATGAGATCAGGCCAGCTGTCTTCGGGGATGTAGTAATCGGCAAAGCCTGTGTAGATCGCGTCTGCCGCGCCCAGACGGGCTGCGGTGAGGCCGAGGTATTCGCCCAGACGCCCCGGAGCCTGCGCCAGAATGAGCGAGCCGCCCACATCAGGGACAAGGCCGATGCCAACCTCAGGCATGGCAATCTGGCTGCTGTCGCCCACAATGCGGTGAGAGCCGTGGCAGCCGACGCCAACGCCGCCGCCCATGGTGAAACCCTGCATGAAGCTGGCCACAGGTTTGGGGAACTCAAACAGCTTGGCGTTCATGCGGTATTCATCGGCCCAGAAGTTCTGGCCAAAGGCAAAATCGCCCTTGGTGCCGGTGTCATAAAGTTCGGCAATGTCGCCGCCCGCGCAGAAGGCTTTGTCGCCCTCTGCATCAATCACAACCATCTTGACCGCATCATCCGCGCGCCAAGTGTCCAACGCGGCCTCAATCGCGCGGCACATGTCATAGGACATCGCATTGAGCGCCTTGGTGCGGGTGAAGGTGATGCGGCCGGTCTGGCCCGCCTTGCGGATGTGGATGTCAGAAGTCACTTTGATAGCTCTTGCTGGAGTTCTTGAATTCTTTGACCGATGCGGGTGCTTGAACTGCGTTTTCCAACCCAAAGTACCTTAAAGTCGAGAAAGAAATTCGCCGCGATCAATGCCGTTAGAAGAAACTGAAGAGCTGGATACCAGCCTGTTTCTCCAACCAACGCTTTCAATAGAACGATAGGAGTCGCCAAAATTAGCGCGATCAAAAGTGCAGAAAAGATGAGTTTGAGTTCACCAGCTTGACCTGAAACGGACACAGATTCCAAATGCTTCAGCTCACGCTCTGTTCGGTAGTTTTGATAGACGCTGATCACGGGGGTTAGCTCTTAGGTTTGAAAAAGTGGTTACCTGTCTTTTACGCTGCGATCATCTGGCGGGAAATGATCAGGCGCATGATTTCATTGGTGCCTTCCAGAATCTGGTGCACGCGCAGGTCGCGCACGATTTTCTCGATGCCGTAATCCGCGAGATAGCCGTAGCCGCCGTGCAGTTGCAAACAGCCGTTGGCCACTTCAAATGCAGCGTCGGTCACCATGAGCTTGGCCATGGCGCAGAATTTGGTGGCCTCGTGGTCGCCGTTGTCGAGCTTCCATGCGGCTTGACGCAGGAAGGTGCGGGCGGCCTGAAGCTTGGTTTCATACTCCGCGAGGCGGAACTGAAGCGCCTGAAATTGGTTGATGGATTTGCCGAAGGCTTTGCGCTCAGACATGTATTGCACGGTCATATCGAGGGCCTTCTGCGCGCCGCCAAGGGCTGAGGCAGAGATGTTGAGCCGGCCACCGTCCAGACCGTTCATGGCGTAGCTGAAGCCTTTGCCTTCCTCGCCGATCAGATTGTCGGCGGGGACCTTGCAATCGTCAAACTGCACCTGAGAGGTGGGTTGGGCGAGCCAGCCCATTTTCTTTTCCAATGCCCCAAATGACAGGCCTTCGCTGCCGTCCTCAACCACCACGGTGGAGATGCCTTTGGGGCCGTCCTCGCCGGTGCGCACCATGCAGACGTAAGCATCGGAATAGGAGCCGCCGGATATGAAGGCTTTGGTGCCGTTGAGCACATAGCCTTCGTTGCTGCGCTCCGCGCGGGTTTTGAGGGCGGAGGCGTCAGATCCTGAGCCGGGTTCGGTGAGGCAATAGGAGAAGACTTTGTTCATGGCGCAGAGGTCGGGCAGCCATTTCTGTTTGGTCTCTTCAGAGCCGAATTTGTCGATCATGCCACCACACATGTTGTGGATCGACAGGAAGGAGCCAACGGAGGGGCAGGACATGGCGAGGGCTTCAAAAACCAATGTGGCGTCAAGGCGGGAGAGGCCGGAGCCGCCGTAGGCCTCTGACACATAGATGCCGCCAAGACCCAGTTCGGCGATCTGGGGCCAGAGGGTCTTGGGGATGGTGCCTGCGGCTTCCCAGTCTTGGGCAAAAGGCGCGATGTGCTCTTCGCCAAAGCCTTTGGCCATATCAAAGATCAGGGTCTGTTCTTCGGTCAGTGCAAAATCCATGTCTCTTCCTCTGGTCACAACCCGGGCGTATTCTGCGCCGGATGCGGTGCTGATGCTGGAAGAGACCGAAGCCGCCAAAAGCTGCGCGCTTCGCGGCCTCCCCTCCGCGAATTGAACAGTTGTTAAATTAACACCGATCCCGATGCATTGCAAAGGGAGAAAGCGGCAAAATACCAAGGATTGCGCGGCGAAAACGCAGAGTGGTTTTGCAAAAATGTAGGGGCGCGTTAGCTGGCCTTGGTCCAGCTTTGGCTGTGCTGTTCGACGTGCGCTGCTTCAATGTCAGAGTTGGCCTCAGAGGAGGTCTGCCGGTAGTGCAGACGCGCTTTCTGGGCGGTGGTCAGTGCATCAAAGCCCGCGATCATGCCGGTGCCGCAGGTCTGGGCGTGGTCCAGTGCCAGCTGGGCCTGTTGGACCAACTGATGGCAGTGGCCCTCGGCATTTGGCTCGGCGGTGGCGTGGCCAAAGCTGGCCTGCAGGCGCAGGTGGACACCGGCGTCGAGGGTGACTTCGTGCAATTTGATGCGGTGGCGCACGCGCTCGGCAACCTCACGGGCTTTGCTGCCGTTGGCACAGGGCAGCAGGAACATGAAGGAGGCCTCTTGGTAGCGGCAGATCCGGTCGGTTTTGCGCAGCAGTGAATGGCTGAGCAGCTCGGCAACGCTGCGTAGGGTCATGTCGGCGGCTTCTTGGCCGTGGGTGGCTGCGATGGCCTGAAACGACTCGATTTCCAGAACCACAAGGGAAAGGCCATCTTCGCAGCAGTCTTTTTCTTGCCAGGCCAGCAGCAGCTCATCGTCAAAGGCGTGGCGGTCCAAGAGGCCGGTGAGTTGGTCGTGACGCGCGGAGGCCATGGCGTTTTGGTGCAGCTCTGTGAGGTTCTTGCGGGCCTGACGCAGGAATTCTGCGCGGTTGAGTTCGGTGATCACGCGGTGACCGACTTTCCAGCTGTAGACCGAGATGAAAATCACAAACGCCGGATTGGCGAGATAGACGCCGCCAAATTGGTTGCTGGTGTAGATGTCATGCAGGCCAGCAGTCATCGGCAAAAGCCAACCGACAGAGTAGAACCATGCGTCCGGCTGTTTGAGCTTGATGGCGCGGGCGCTGGTGGCCAGGATCAGCACAAAGGTTGCGAAGCAATAGAGATGCACCAGATAGATGGCTTCTGTGACCTGCGGCAGGGGGGCTGTGAAGATGAAGGCCGCGCCGAGCATGCCCACCATGCCGATCAGGATCGGGCCTTTCAGATTGCTGAAGCGACGCCACAACAGGGCCTGATGCATGGCGTAGGTGGTCCAGGCAATGAGCAGGATGTCTGCGATTTCCAGCCGTGTCAGGAAGCTGCGCAGGTTCATGCCAAGGATGATCTCCAGTGTGCCGGTCATGGTGAGCGCGCGCAAAAACAGTGCGAAGCCACCCAGCGCGAGGATCAGTGTGGCCGGATCTTTGCGATAGAGTAGGAACAGGAACAGGTTGAAGATGGAGACAAAGAGCGTGATGCCCATGACCATGCCGTCACTGAGGCGCAGCATCTGCAGGTAGTTCTGATACGCGCCGGATTGCGCGATATAGGGCGCGCGGAGAATGCCGCCGTAGCTTTGCAGCTCTTTGCGCACATGTACCATGAGGTAGCCGTCACTAAAGTCTTCGAGGCTGTAGGCACGCATGGTGTGGGCGGGCACGATGGGGCCGCTGAGGGTGCCATCTTCGCCAAGTTCGCGCCAGTTCGCGGGATCATTCGCCGGGATCCAATAGACCACATAGGCATCGGCCACGCGGGGCAACACAAGGATCAAATGGTTGTGGGGATCTTCCGGCAGGGAGATGCGGCTGAGATAGGTGGCGATGCCATGGGAGAAGGGGTTGGTGTTGGCTTCTGTGAGTGTGTCGCGCCAGTCAGATGGCACCGCGATGGCGTCCAGATTTTCTGCTATGAAAGCATCATGGGCCTCTTCCGGTGTCAGGTGTGCGCCAAATTCAAACCACCAGTCGCCGTTGAGCATCGCATAAGGCGTTTCGTGAAAGTCACGCTCTCTCAGATCAAAATGCACGCCGGAAACGGCGTTTTGAGCCTGCGCGGACTGGGGCAGGCTGAACATGAGAGCAGAGAGCAGAAACGCCTGAAAGAGGGCTGTGACTGTGGAGAGGTTTGGGAGTGTCGCGCGCGCCATAGGGACTCTTCGTGTGGTGACGAACTGGCGATCACTACTGAGGTGGCGGGTTTAACGCCACCTTAAAACGCAGGGGTATGGGCGCTCCAATACGGACAAAATGTCTAAAAATTTAAGAGCTGGCGGGCGCTCAAACAGCGCGGCTCAACAGCTGGTTGATCGTGTCATATGGCAGGCCAAGGATCGACAAGGCGGGCTGCTCTTTTTCCTGCACCATGGGCACCACGGCGGGGAAAGGCTCCCAGCTGCGCAGGGCGATGCGGGCGAGTTTCTGGCCTGCGGGTGTGGGGGCGAGGTAGACGATCAGGGTCTGGGCGTTGTTGCCGGTGAAGGCGTCGGCCTTTTGGGCCTGAATTTTCATGAGTTCGAGAAAGTCTTCGTCCCATCCGGTGAGATGGGTGAGATCCACCAGTTGTTTTTGGCCGGGGCGGAACTCTGGATGTTGGGCGTATTCGGCAAAGGCGGTCAGCGTGTCAGACATATTCGCAAAGCCCTCATAGCGCACATAGACCACGCCCAGAGAGGACAGTATTTTGAAAGAGACCGACATTTTTGCCCCGTGTTACGCCAAAAAAAGGGGCAGCAATGCCGCCCCTTTCGGTACATCAACACAGTTTGGATTGTGGATCAATCCATCGCTTTGAAGTTCAGCGCAGCACCGTCCTTGATGCCGGAGAACCAGCGCGAGGTGACCTTTTTGGTCTGGGTGTAGAACTTGAACGCGTCGGGGCCGTATTGGTCCAGATCGCCAAAGCCAGATTTCTTCCAGCCGCCAAAGGAGAAGTAAGACAGCGGAACTGGGATCGGGAAGTTTACGCCAACCATGCCGACGTTCACGCGGTTCACGAAGTCGCGGGCCACGTCGCCGTCGCCGGTGTAGATCGCGGTGCCGTTGCCGTATTCATTGTCCATGACCAGCCGCAGGGCGTCCTCGTAGTTGTCCTGGCGCACCATGGACAGAACCGGGCCAAAGATCTCTTCTTTGTAGATCTCCATGTCCGGAGTCACGTTGTCAAACAAGGTCGGGCCAACAAAGTAACCTTCTTCATAGCCCTGAATGTTCAGGCCACGGCCGTCTGTCAGCAGTGTCGCGCCTTGATCAACACCTGAGGTGATCAGACCTTCGATGCGGTCTTTGGCCTGAGCGGTGATAACCGGGCCGTAGTCAACATCGTCGCCACCGGTGTATGGGGCTACTTTCAGGCTCTCGATTTTTGGAACCAGACGCTCGACCAGCGCGTCAGCAGTGCCTTTGCCAACTGGAACCGCAACAGAGATCGCCATGCAGCGTTCGCCAGCGGCGCCAAAGCCTGAGCCAACCAGCGCGTCTGCTGCTTTGTCCATGTCCGCGTCGGGCATGATGACCATGTGGTTCTTCGCGCCGCCAAAGCACTGAGCGCGCTTGCCGTTTGCGGCCGCACGACCATAGATGTACTGAGCGATTGGGGTCGAACCCACAAAGCCAACGGCCTGAATGGTTTCGTTGTCGAGGATCGCGTCAACGCACTCTTTGTCGCCGTGAACAACCTGAACCACGCCATCGGGCACGCCTGCTTCTTTGAACAGTTCGACCAGACGCATTGCGGTGTTTGGGGTGCGCTCGGAAGGTTTCAGGATGATTGCGTTACCGCAGGAAACAGCGGGTGCCATTTTCCACAGCGGGATCATCGCAGGGAAGTTGAACGGGGTAATGCCCGCAACAACGCCAAGAGGCTGACGGATGGAATACAGGTCGATGCCGGGGCCTGCGTCGCCGACGAACTCGCCTTTGTTCATGGCAGGTGCGCCCATGCAGACTTCGACAACTTCCAGACCGCGCTGGATATCGCCTTTGGCGTCGGGCAGGGTCTTACCGTGCTCTTTGGACAGGATTTCTGCCAGCTCGTCCATGTGCTCGTTGATCAGGGCACCGAACTTCATGAACACGCGTGCGCGACGCTGCGGGTTCACCTTGGCCCATTCCTTTTGCGCGACGGCCGCTTTTGCAACAGCTGCGTCCAGTTCAGCTTGGCTTGCCAGTGGCACCTGGCTGATGATTTCGCCAGTGGCCGGGTTACGGGCTTCGGCAAAACGGCCAGACGTGCCTTTCACGTGTTCGCCGTTAATGTAGTGAGTCAACTCTTTCATGGCATCCTCCATTGAACTTTGGCGTCACAATAGGCTTGCAAAAATGTCTGGAAAAGAGACAACTGTTCAAAACTGTTTTGCAAAAATTCAGAGGGGGCAGGGTGATGGTTCAGTGGGATGACATGCGGGTGTTTCTGGCGGTGGCGCGCGAAGAGAGCCTTTCGGCGGCCGGGCGGCGGCTGCAGGTGGATCCGGCAACGGTGGGGCGGCGTGTGGCGCGGCTTGAGACCGCGTTTGAGGCGCCGCTGTTTGTGAAATCGCCAACAGGCTATGCGTTGACCGATGCAGGTCAGCGCCTGATGAGCCACGCGCTTCGGGTGGAGCAGAGCCTTCAGGAAGCCACCGAGGAGATGGTGGGGCAAAGCACAGGGCTGTCCGGGCAGATCCGTATCGGGGCGCCTGACGGGGTGGCAAATTTTCTGTTGCCGCAGGTCTGTGCGCGGATAGCGGAGGACAACCCGGATCTCGATATCCAGATCGTGGCGCTGCCCCGTGTGGTGAGCCTGTCGCGCCGTGAGGCCGATCTGGTGGTCGCCGTAAGTGCGCCCACGGCCGGGCGGCTGACGGTGCAGAAGATCACCGACTACAAGCTGCATCTGGGGGCTGCGCGCTGGTATCTGCGCAATCACCCCAAGATCAATGAGGTGGCCGATCTCAAAGACCATCTGGTGACCGGCTATATTCCGGACATGATTTTTGACAAAGAGCTCGACTACCTCAGCGAGGTGGGTGTGGAGCGGGTGCGCCTTGCGTCAAACTCGGCCTCAGTGCAGTTCAACTGGGTGCGCACGGGATCGGGCATCGGGGTGGTGCATGACTTTGCCATTCCGTCTGCGCGGGGTGTGGTGAAGATATTGCCGGATCAGATTTCCCTGACCCGGAGCTTTTATCTCATACGGCATGCGGATGATCGGCGGCTGGAGCGGCTCAACCGCTTCTCTGAGGCGCTCTGTGAGGGCATGCGGCAAGAGGTGGCCCATCTGGAAGCGCAAGCTTGACATGCGTTTAAGGAGCGGCAACGCTTGACTTACTTATAGTTTATTTCGGAGGTCACTATGCTCGTTCATCAGATACTCAAGTCCAAAGGGTCCGAAGGTGTGCTGACGGTGAAGCCCGGAACCTTGGTGTCTGATGCGGCAAAAATCCTTTCCGATAAAGGCATTGGCACGGTGATCGTGTCAGAGGACGGTGTTGTGCCGCTGGGCATTCTGTCAGAGCGCGACATCGTGCGCCAGCTTGCCAAGCGCGGGGTGGGCTGTCTGTCCGACAAGATCGACGACTATATGACAACCGAGCTTGTCACCTGTGCGCGCAATGATGATGCGGTGAGCGTGCTTGAGAAGATGACCCAGGGGCGGTTCCGCCATATGCCGGTGATGGAAGACGGCGCACTGGTGGGGCTTATTTCGCTGGGCGATACGGTCAAGGCACGTCTCTCCGAACTGGCGATGGAAAAGGACGCATTGGAAGGCATGATCATGGGGCACTGAGGTGCCGCAACGTCTTAATCCCGCAGAAATACCTATCCTGAAAACAGGTCTTGCAAATGGCCGCGCAATAATGTTGCGTGCGCGCAGGACCACGGGAGGATGCCATGCGCACAGCGCTTTACCCAGGCACGTTTGACCCTATCACTTTGGGTCACATCGATATTATTCGCCGCGCCACACAATTGGTGGACCGGCTGGTGATTGGCGTTGCGATCAACCGCGACAAAGGCCCGCTGTTTTCGCTGGAAGAGCGTGTGGCCATGATCGAGGGGCAATGCGCCAAGCTGGCGGAAGAAACCGGCGTCGAAATACTGGTACATCCCTTTGAAAACCTGCTCATTGATTGTGCCAAAGAGGTGGGTGCTCAGATCATCGTGCGCGGCCTGCGAGCGGTCACGGATTTTGAGTATGAATATCAGATGGTCGGCATGAACCGCGCCTTGGATGCGAGCATCGAGACCGTCTTTCTGATGGCGGATCTGAAGCATCAGGCGATTGCCTCAAAGCTCGTGAAAGAGATTGCACGGCTGGATGGGGATGTGTCCAAATTTGTGCCGCCTGCGGTCAATGAGGCGCTATTGGACCGGCTCGGCAAACGCTGAGTTTGTCGGCGGGTTAACCTTTAAATTGATGCGGTTTTGGCCTGCGGTATCGCAGCTGTATCCCGTCGGTATTGCGTCGGTGCCGTTTCGGCTCTGCGCATAAAACACCTGTGTTAAGCGCACGGGCGTCGCAACGGGGGTCGGCGCAACACGCGGGAGGCCTCCTGTCTGCGCTGCGCAGGGTTGGCATCTTCGGGTCAGACTTCCCCCTAGGCAAATCTGCACAGATCAGGCATCTAGGATCAAACACCCGATAAGGGAACAGGGCGACAGGAGAGGTGCAGATGGCTGGCGGATTGCTTGCGTTGTTGGATGATGTGGCAGGCATTGCCAAAGTGGCGGCGGCCTCGATTGACGATGTTGCGGCAGGCGCGGCGAAGGCCAGTGCCAAGGCGGCGGGCGCGGTGATCGATGATGCGGCGGTCACACCGAAATACCTGCAAGGGTTTGAAGCCAAGCGCGAGCTGCCGATCATCTGGAAAATCGCCAAAGGCTCGATCCGCAACAAGCTGTTGATCCTGTTGCCGGCGGCGCTGTTGCTGGCCAACTTTGCCCCCTGGCTGATTTCGCCGCTGTTGATGCTGGGCGGGGCCTACCTGTGTTTTGAGGGTGCTGAAAAAGTGCTGCACGCCTTTGTGCCGCATGACACCCATCATGGCGCGGAAGACGAGGCTGAGGGCGATCCGGCGCATCTGGAAGAGAAAAAAGCCGCAGGCGCCATCAAGACGGATTTCATCCTGTCTGCGGAAATCATGACCATCATCCTCTCGGGCATTCCGGAGAGCAATTTCTGGATGGAAGCCTCCACATTGGCGCTGGCCGGGGTGGGCATCACCGTGGCGGTCTATGGCTCTGTGGCGCTGATCGTGAAGATGGATGATGTGGGGCTGGCGATGTATGCGGGCGGTGACTGGTCGCTGACCCGTGCGATTGGCCGTGGGCTGGTGCGGGGCATGCCCTATTTCATGAAGCTGCTGACCCTTGTTGGCACGGCGGCGATGCTGTGGGTTGGGGGCTCCATTGTGATCCATGGTCTGGAAGAGCTGGGCTTTGGCTGGCTTGGCCATCATATCCATGACTGGGCCTATGCGGCGGGTCATGCGGTTCCGGCGGCCTATGAGGGCTTTGTGGAGTGGACCAGCAAGGCGGCCATGGACGGGGCCTTCGGCCTTGTGCTTGGCGCGGCTTTGATCCCGGTGGCGACCAAAGTGATTGGCCCGATCTGGGGCGCGATCTTTGGCAAAGGGGAAGAGGCCGCGCATTAAGCATGATGCGCATTGGCGTAAGATCGCCGATCACGGCGTTTTTTAAACGCGCATTTCAGATTTTTGCAGGTGTGACACTTATTGGATTGGACATACCCGCAAACTAGCCCATACAGAGCAAATGCTTGCACGTCCTGTAAAATACATCTGGCAACATCTGCGCTATATTCCCTTGTGGACCGCGCTGACTTCGTCGAAATGGCGCAGGTATGACAAGCGGGCGCGCAGCCTTGGCAATATGATTGGCTGGGTCATGCGCTGGATCCCGATTGCGCGGCGGCGGTTTGACCGGGAGGTTCTGCGCATCTATCCAGATATGCCGCGGGCGGAGCGGTTGGCCCTGAGCCGGAAGATGGGGCAGAACATGGGGCGGACCCTGTTTGAAGTGTTCCACAACACCGAGTTTCAGGCAGGGCAGGAGCATTTCCACATCTCAGGTCCCGGTCTTGAGATATTGGAAAAAGCGCGTGCCGAGGGCAAAGGGGCGATCCTTGTGTCTGGCCATTTCGGGCAATGGGAAGCTGTGCGCGCGGTGCTGAAGCATCGCGGTATGGAGACCGCCGGGGTCTATCGGCGTCAGAGCAATCGGCATTATCAGCGGCTGTTGTCACGCGGCATTGAGCAGGGCGGACGGCCCGCGCTGACCACGGGGCCAAATGGCACCAAGGCGATGGTGCGCCATCTGCGTGCCGGTGGATTTGTGGCGATCCTGCTCGATGAGAAAACCGTGGACGGTGAGATGATGCCGTTTCTGGGGTTTGATGCGCTGACCTCGCTGGCGGCGGCACGGCTGGCGCTCAAATACGATGTGCCGTTTATGCCGGTGTTTGGCACGCGGCGGGAAAACAGCAGCGATATCGACGTGGAATTTGAAGCGCCGATTGAGCCCAGCGATCCGCGCACCATGACACAGGCGTTCAACGACAATCTGTCTGCCCGTATTCTGGAAAAGCCGGATCAGTGGTATTGGTTGCTGCGCCGCTGGAAAGACATGCGCCGCTAAACTGCGGCTCGGGGCGGCGTTTGCTCAGACCTCAGGCGTGGTTTCACCGGTTTGCGCGTCATAAGCGCGGGCCATTGCGCCGCGCAGTCGGGCGACCGCAGCGTCGGTGTTCTCATCATTGGCAAAGCTCATCTGATCGAGCACGTCGATATGAACGGTGCCTTTGAACGGGAGAAATTTGCCACGTGGCAGGAGCTTGTCGGAGTGGCTGATCACAAAGGGACGGATGGCGCGGCCGGTTTGCTGGGCGATCAGAACGGCGCCTGCTTTGAACGGTGCAAGCCCCGGCTTGGTGGAACGGGTGCCCTCGACAAAGAGGATCGGGGAGCGGCGTGCGGGCATCTCGGTGATCGCCCCGGTGAGCGAGGACAGCGCATCACGGCCCTTTTGGCGGTCAATCTTCAAAAGGCCCGCGCCCTCAAAACCACGCTTCAGAAGCGCGGCTTCGCAGAGCTCTTTCTTGGCCCCGAAAGTCACCCATTTTTCATCGGGGATCACATGTAGCATGGTGAACCCATCCAGATGGCTGCGGTGGTTGACCGCGATGATGGAGTTTTCATCGGTGCGCAGCGCCTCGCGGGCGGCGTCTGAGATCTCGACCTTCACATCCAGAAACCACAGCAGCAGGGAGCAGGCACGCGACACACGCCGCCAGTACCAGCCGCGAAAGCCTTTCCTAGTGCCGCAGACCGTAGGGGCAAAAGCCAGAAACAGAAAGATGGCTGGGCCGACGGGCAGCAGGAGGATCCGCTTGACAAGGGTGAGCAGCATGTTGGGGTCCTGAGCTGGGGCCTTGGCCCATTGGCGTTCCGCTGCTGATAGAGGGTTACGGTGCGGAAGGATAGGGGGAATGTGGAAACATGTGCTGTTAGGGCAAAAGCGCGCGCGATCTGTTTCGATGCACAAAGTCGCCTTAATCGTACCGTAGTGATGAAGGAAACCCGCATGAGTAGATTAACGGGTTTGGGAAATGGGCTTTATGGAAGACTTGATTTGGTATGCTTTTCTCATGGCGAGTTTTGCGCTGGGATTTTGTTTTGTCTGGGGGATGCTGGTTTTCGGTCTGACGCAGAGGCAGGCCAAAGAGGGCACGAAAGGCGGTGAGGCCGCTTTTGTCTTGAGAGGAAACAAGCGTAGCAAAATCTGCATCGCCCTGATCGTCGTAATGATGATCTATGTTGTTGTGACGGGGGCATTTGACAGCGTCTTCTTTGCGGCGCTCACACTCGGCTTTGGGCTGGGCGCTTCTGCCATCTGGAGCGTTACGAATGCTCTTGGGCGCGCCAGTTATTCATCCGAGGCATGGCAACAGCTGCGTCTTAAGACATACGGTCAGGCGCTGCTGCTTGTTTGTGTCATCTCTGGGATGCAAATGGTGACGTCCTACATTTGACGCCATAGGGCTTCCTCTTGCCACAAATATCCCCGCCGGAGGCATTAAGTTGTGCGCAGCACAAAAAAGGCGCCCTTAATGAGGCGCCTTTTCAATAGGTTATGATCCGCTCTTACAGCAGCGCTTTGGCTGTTTCCGCCACATTGGCTGCGGTGATGCCGAACTTTTCAAACAGCTCACCAGCCGGGGCAGAGGCACCGAAGCTCGACATGCCGACGAAGTCGGATTTGCCTGCGCGGGCGCGTTCACCCAGCAGCCACTGATCCCAGCCACCTGCGCGCACGGCGGCTTCGACGCCAACGCGCACGGCTGCGCCGGCTGGCAGAACCTTGCGGCGGTAGGCTTCGTCTTGCTGAGCGAAAAGCTCCATGCAGGGCATGGAGACCACGCGGGTGCCGATGCCTTCCGCTTCCAGAAGCGCCTTGGCTTCCATCGCGGTGGAGACTTCAGAGCCGGTGGCGATCAGGATCACCTGACGTTTGCCCTCGGCCTCTGCCAGCACATAAGCGCCTTTCTCGGTCAGGTTTGCCAGTTTGTGCTCGGTGCGCACGGTTGGCAGGTTCTGACGGGTCAGGGCCATCACGGAGGGGGTCTCTTTGCTGGTCAGCGCGATTTCCCAGGCCTCTGCGGTTTCCACGGAGTCTGCTGGACGGAACACATAGGTGTTCGGGGTCGCGCGGCAGATTGCGAGGTGCTCAACTGGCTGGTGGGTTGGGCCATCTTCGCCCACACCGATGGAATCGTGGGTCATCACGAAGACGGTGGGGATTTTGCTCAGAGCGGCCAGACGCATGGAGGGGCGTGCATAGTCAGTGAAGCAGAAGAAGGTGCCGCCGTAGGGGCGGATGCCGCCGTGCAGCGCCATACCGTTCATCGCAGCGGCCATGCCGTGTTCACGGATGCCCCAATACACATAACGACCCTTGCGGTTGTCGGTGTCAAACACGCCGAGATCGCCGGTCTTGGTGTTGTTGGAACCGGTCAGGTCAGCGGAGCCGCCCACGGTTTCCGGCATGATCGGGTTGATCGCTGCCAGCGCCATTTCGGAAGATTTCCGGGTCGCCACGGAAGGCTGATCCTCAGAGATCTGCTTTTTCAGCGCTTTCACGGTTGCGGAGAGCTTTTTCGGGGCTTCCAGCGCATAGGCGCGGTTGAAACGGTCCTGCTTCTGCTTGGAGGCTTCTGCAAAGCGGCCTTCCCATGCGGCGCGCTCTTCTGCACCGCGGGAGCCGATGGCTTCCCATTGGGATTTGATGTCTGCAGGCACTTCAAATGCCGCACCGGGCCAGCCGTAGACCTCTTTGGCGGCGGCGAGCTGCTCTGCGTCGGTCAGGGCGCCGTGGCCTTTGGAAGTGTCTTGAGCCGCGTGGCCGATTGCGATGTGTGTCTTGCACGCAATCATGGACGGTTTCTTGGTTTTCTTGGCAGCTTCGATCGCGGCGTCGATCGCTTCCGGATCGTGGCCGTCGATTTCCAGCACGTGCCAGCCGGAGGCTTTGAAACGCTTGACCTGATCGGTGCGGTCAGAGAGCTCAACGGTGCCATCGATGGTGATGTTGTTGTTGTCCCAGAGCACGATCAGATGGCCGAGGCTGTGGCGGCCGGCAAGGCCGATGGCCTCCTGGGAGATGCCTTCCATCAGGCAGCCGTCGCCTGCGATCACATAGGTGTAGTGATCCACCAGCTTGCGGCCGTATTGCGCGCGCTGGATCTCTTCGGCCATGGCAAAGCCCACAGCGTTGGAGATGCCCTGACCAAGCGGACCGGTGGTGGTTTCCACGGCGTCGATCAGGAAGTTTTCCGGGTGGCCCGCGGTGAGTGCGCCCATCTGGCGGAAGTTCTTCACCTGCTCCAGCGTGACCTGCTTGTCACCCATGAGATAGAGCAGCGAATAGATCAGCATGGAGCCGTGGCCAGCAGACAGGATGAAACGGTCGCGGTCCGGCCAGTTTGGCGCGGCAACGTCAAACTTCATGTGCTTTTCAAACAGCACTGTCGCCACATCCGCCATGCCCATCGGCATGCCAGAGTGACCGGAGTTTGCAGCGGCCACAGCGTCCAGTGTCAGAGCACGAATGGCGGTGGCTTTCATCCAATGTTCAGGGTTCTTTTCACGCAGGGCGGCGATGTCCACGTCTTGCGCTCCTCTGGGTTGGGGTTTTGGTTGCTGGGTCAATAGCAGGATTATGGCCAATAGCAACACGCCACGCCGCCGGAATGCCGTTTTTTAAAGGCTTTGCCGGGCTCAGAGCCGCTTTCGGAACCTGACGGGATTTCAGGCCTTGGGGGGGCGCATTTTGCCTGTCCATTAGATAAGATCGCGACATTATGCGCTTGGCGGCGATTCGCGACTGCGATAGCTGTATCGGCGCGATACACGGGTCAATAAGAACCGGACCAGAAAGGACGAGGCAAATGAGTGACATCAGCGAACTTGAAGGCAGGTTGAGCGCTGCGCTGGAGCGGATTGGACGCGGCGTGGATGCGATGCAGGCTGTGGTTGCTGAGCCTGATGAGGGTGAAGATGTTCAAGCCTTGCGGCGGGCGCTGGAAAATGAGGCGCTGGTCACCGCACAAATGGAAGAGCGCGTTCGGGCACTGACCGCGCGCCAATCGGATCTGGAAGCCGAGCTGGCTGCGGAGAAAGAAGCCCGCGCCGCCGCTGAGGATACCGTAAAGATTGCTGAAGCCGCACAGGAAGAGGCCTCTCAGTCGCTGATCGCCGCTGAGGCCCGCGCCGAAGCTGCAGAAACAGCGGCGGCCGCGGCAGCGGATGCAGCCGAAGAGGCGGCAGAGGCTGCGAGCGCGGCACCAAGTGCTGCGGATGCGGGGGGCGTGAGCCCTGAGGTCGAAGCCAACCGGGCCTTGCTTGACGAGCTTGCCAAACGTCTGCGCCGCTTGCGCCAGATGGCGCGCCGTGAGCGCACCACCAATCAGGTGCTGCGCGATCAGGTCGAGAAAGGTGAGATGGTCGATCCATCCGCTGTGAACGAGGCGCTGAAAGCCGATCTGGCGACGCTGACCGCTTTGCGCGAAGCTGAGGTGACCGAAACGGCGCTGATCCTCGCAGAGCTGCGCCCGCTGGTACAGGGCACCGCGGTAGAAGACGCAGCTGAGGCAGACGAGGCACAGGTGGAAGAGGCGGCTCCGGCCATGGCAGATGAGACAGGAGAAGCTTGATGCCTGAGGTACAGATTGAGATTGGCGGACGGGTTTTTGAGGTCGCCTGCCAGGATGGAGAACAGCATTTCTTGCGCGCAGCGGCGCAGATGCTGGATGAGCAGGCCAAGGTTCTGATCGAACAGGCGGGCCGCATTCCCGAAGCGCGGATGCTCTTGATGGCGGGGCTGATGCTGGCGGATAAGACCGCGGGTCTGGAAGATCAGCTGCGTGAGGCGGAAGCCAAGCTGGCGGCGCGTGACGAAGAGATCAAAGCGCTGAAAGACGCGCCAGCTCCAGAGCCAGAGCAGGTGGAAGTGCCTGTGATCCCTGAAGCTGTGACCCAAGCCATGGCCGAAATGGCCGCACGCGCAGAAGCGCTGGCTGATCTGGTGGAAGAGAAAGCGGCTGGGTGAGCCACCCATCCGTGCCGCAACTGGCCCCGGGTGATTTGATTTTCGCCGCTCTGGGCGAGGAGGACAATCTGATCTCTGCGGTGGTGGAAGGCCACCGTGGAGCACGGGTCAATCATGTTGGTATTGTTGTCGCCGAAGACGGGGCGCTGTCGGTTCTGGAGGCGATTGATCCGGCCGTCCGCGTGACCTCGCTGGCGGAGTATTCAGACCGGAGCCTCTGCAGTGAAGCGCGGCCACGCTTGATGTTTGCGAGGCTGCGCGCGCCTTATCGTCCGTTGATCCCGGCGGCGCTGACTTTTGGGCTGTCGCGCCTTGGCGTGCCTTATGATCCTTACTACACCAGCAGCCCCGAGGCGCTCTATTGCAGTGAGCTGATCCTTGAGATGTTTCGCCATGCCAACAATGGGGTGGCGGTGTTTCCCAACACGCCATTGAGTTTTCGCGATGTGCAGAGCGGTGCTTTGCTGGAAGACTGGGTGGCCCATTATGCTGAAGTGGGCCGCGAGGTGCCGGAAGGGGCTGCGGGCTCACATCCTGCCGGGCTGAGCCGTGATGCGCGGCTGGAGATCTATCACGTGGAAGGCCGCGTTCCCGGCTATGCAAGTGACATGCGCTGACGCGGATGACCTTTGAAGCACCGTCCTAAAAATCTGAAACGGACGGTCTCCACCAAACCTCAGGAGGCGTAGCCGAGCAGCCTCCGACCCTCCCCAAGGGAGGGGGCTTCACCCCCACCCAGGGTCGGGGGCTGGTCTAGATGACCCGATACGTTGTTGTAGATTTGTTGTGCGATAATCTGAATAACAAAAAAGCCCCGCCGATTTGGCAGGGCTTTTCAATAAGATATGTCCGGAAGTTTATGCGTTGGCTTCGCGGATTTTGTCTGCGGCGTCTTTGTCGTAGGTCACGCCGTTGTCGTCAAACATGGTGTCGAGCTCGCCGGACAGGGTCATCTCGGTGATGATGTCGCAGCCGCCCACGAACTCGCCTTTGACGTAGAGCTGCGGGATGGTTGGCCAGTCGGAGTAATCCTTGATGCCCTGACGCACGTCTTCGTCGGCCAGCACGTTCACGTCGGTGTAGTCCACACCCATGTAGTTCAGCACGCCAGCCACGCGGGAGGAGAAGCCGCACTGGGGCATGTCTTTGGTGCCTTTCATGAAGAGCACCACATCGCTGGCTTTGACGGTTTCGTCGATACGGTCTTTAACGTCGGTCATTTTGATTTCCTTTTGGCGTTGGCCGCGTTCCTGTTGCCTTACATATAGGTCAGGCACTTGCGAGATGCCAATGGGTAGCTTTTGTTTCGCAGGCTTTGACGCGGGGCTATTTAGGGCTGTTGCCGTCTGAGGTGTCCTTTGGGACAAACAAGCGGGCGTATTCCTGCGGGTCTTTGGGGACTTTCCACGTGCGGGTGTCGCCACCCCCAACTCCGGATTGGTATTCAGAGCGCAGGTGATGGTAGTCGGGATCTTCCTCGTCCTGCACAAGCGGGCTGCGGTTGCGGCTGAACCACGCGACCAATGCGCCAAGGGCGCAGACCGCAAAGATCAGCCCACCGGCCAGCCCACTGAGGGGCATTATTCCGGTGCCTTTGTGGTCAGGGCCAGGGCGTGCAACTCGCCCGACGGCCCGTCCATCTTGCCTTTGAGGGCGGCATAGACGGCGCGCTGTTGTTGCACGCGGTTCTTACCGCGGAAGCTTTCGTCAACCACCATGGCGGACATGTGCACACCGTCCGAGCCGCCGACTTGGATTTCGGCATCCGGAAAGGTCTCGCGCAGCAGTTCCTCAATTTGGTGAGCTGTCATTGGCATGGAGGCGTTCCTTTGTCTTGTTCAGAAAAAATGTAGGGCTTGGCCGAATGCTCCGCAAGTCGGTTTCGGCGGAAGCTTTTAAACAAACGGTGCGAGCGATTGCAGAAAGGCGGGCACATCGGCGAGGGCGTCCTGCACCTCCGGCTCCTCAAAGTCGTAGATGGACTTCGGATCCTCAGGGCAGAGCGCGGCGACAAGGGCTTCGCGCTGTGCGGCAACGCTGGCGGGCACAGGGATCTGGGCGGCCTGCTGCAGAAGCAGGAGCGCTTCGTGGATCGGGCGCACGACGCGCAGGGCATAGGTCATATGGCCCAGAAGGTCGGGATCTTCGCGCCAGTGCTCTCCGTCAAATAGCTCTTGGGTGACACGCTGGCCAGCCCCCGCGCAGGAATAGGCGACGCAACCGCCAAAGCCGCGCGGGATCAGATCGGCGTGGATCGTACAGTTGAAACAGCTGTCGGAGAGATTGGGGCAGGGATCGTCTGCGCGTTTGATGAGGGCGAAATCCTCATCCGCATCAAATGGATAAGCCACGCAGCAAAGCGCTGCGCAGCTTGCACAGTCATCCGTGAGGGGCGGAAGCGTGGGGCGCCCGCCCTCCATGAGATCAGGCAACGGCGGCAGCGAAGCTGCTGCGGAAAGTGTCGGACAGTTCCGCCAGCGTGGCTTCAGAGCCGCCGAATTTCACGGTGTCGCCGCCAAATTTGCCAACGGTGGTGATGGTGATACCAGCTTTGGAGGCGTTAATCATCAGCGCTTCGGCCTGATCGAAGTTACAGGCCACCAGATAGCGCGCCTGATCCTCGCCAAAGAGGGTTGGGGTGTCGTCCACATCAAGTTGAACACCGACGCCAGCACCTTCGGCCAGTTCAAAGGCGGCCAGCGCGAGGCCGCCGTCTGCGAGGTCGGTGCAGGCTTTGATCCAGTCGCGGTTTTCGCGGATGAATTCGCCGTTTTTGCGCTCGGCTGCCAGATCCACATGTGGGGCATCGCCGTCTTCGCGGTTGAAGACTTCGGCAAGCAAGGCGGATTGGCCGAGGTGACCGGTGGTGTCCCCGATCAGAAGCGCCACGTGACCGTCGCGTACTTCGCCAAGGATCGGCTCTTCGTTTGCCGCGATGAGACCAACCGCACCGATGGTGGGTGTTGGCAGGATCGCGGAGCCGTCGGTCTCGTTATAGAGGCTGACGTTGCCGGACACGATGGGCATATCCAGCGCAGCCACAGCCTCGCCGATGCCTTTGATCGCGCCGACAAACTGGCCCATGATCTCTGGCTTTTCGGGGTTGCCGAAGTTCAGATTGTCTGTTGTTGCCAGAGGCTTGGCGCCCACAGCTGAGAGGTTGCGGAAGGCTTCGGCCACCGCCTGTTTGCCACCTTCAACCGGGTTGGCTTTCACGTAGCGTGGGGTCACGTCAGAGGTGAAGGCCAGCTTCTTGTCGGTGCCGTGCACGCGGATCACGCCGGAGCCCATGCCGGGACGCTGTGCGGTGTCGCCCATGACGGTGGTGTCATATTGCTCATAGACCCACTGTTTGCCGGCGTAGTTTGGCGAGGAGATCAGCGCCTTAAGGCCATCGATGCCGTCGATCTGCGGCACCTCGGCCAGCTCTTCGGCGGCTGGGGTTTCCACCCATGGGCGGTCATATTCCGGCGCGCGGCCAGAGAGTGGAGACAGCGGCAGGTCGGCTTTGACTTCGCCGTTGTGCAGGATCAGGAAGCGGTCTTCTGCGATGGTTTCGCCAACGATGGCGAAGTCGAGATCCCATTTCTCAAACACGGCGCGTGCCTCAGACTCAAGCTCTGGCTTGAGCACCATGAGCATGCGTTCCTGAGACTCAGACAGCATCATTTCATAGGCGGTCATGTTGTCTTCGCGCTGTGGCACGTCCTCCAAGTTGAGCTTCACGCCAAGCTGACCTTTGTCGCCCATTTCCACGGCGGAGCAAGTGAGGCCTGCGGCGCCCATGTCCTGAATGGAGATCACGGCGCCGGTTTGCATCAGCTCCAGCGTGGCTTCCATCAGGCGCTTTTCGGTGAAGGGGTCGCCAACCTGAACGGTGGGGCGCTTTTCTTCGATGGTGTCGTCAAATTCCGCAGACGCCATGGTTGCGCCGCCAACGCCGTCACGGCCGGTTTTTGCGCCCAGATAGACAACCGGCATGCCGACGCCAGAGGCTGCGGAATAAAAAATGCCGTCGGTCTTGGCGAGACCGGCGGCGAACGCATTCACAAGACAGTTGCCGTTATAGGCCGGGTGGAAGCGCACTTCGCCGCCCACGGTTGGCACGCCGAAACAGTTGCCGTAGCCGCCGACACCTTCGACCACGCCGTTCACAAGCTGTTTGGTCTTGTGGTGGCCGGTTTCGCCAAAGGAAAGGGAATTCATCGCCGCGATGGGGCGGGCACCCATTGTAAAGACGTCACGCAGAATGCCACCCACGCCGGTCGCCGCGCCCTGATAAGGCTCGATGTAGGACGGGTGGTTGTGGCTTTCCATTTTGAAAACAACCGCGTCGCCGTCGCCGATGTCGACGATGCCCGCGTTTTCGCCGGGGCCGCAGATGACCTGAGGGCCATCGGTGGGCAGGGTGCGCAGCCATTTCTTGGAGGATTTGTAAGAGCAGTGCTCGTTCCACATCGCCGAGAAGATGCCCAGCTCGGTGAATGTGGGTTCGCGGCCAATGATCTCTAGGATCAGCTCGTATTCGTCAGGTTTCAGTCCATGGGCTTCGATGAGATCGGTGGTGATGGCCGGTTCCTGCATGGTGCGTGCTTCCCCCAAAAAGTAGCGTTTGAAGGGCTTTTAGGGCAGGCGGGCGCAAAGGGGAAGAGGGTTTGACGTTATCGGTATCATGGTGTGTTTCTGGCGCGGCCTGTACCGCCGCTTTGAGCAGGTGAAATACGGATCAGAGCGTGCGCCAAAGAAAAGAGCCGCCCCGAAATGAGGGCGGCTCTTTGTCTGTTTGCTGTGCCTTGGGCTAAGCCTTAGCCGTCTGGGCCTTTGGGCGCGGCGGCGGGGGCTTGTTGCTCCTGCTGCTGGGCGGCGGCGGCCCCGGCGGCGGTGAGCGCGGCTTGCTCTGCTGCGGGCAGCTCTTTGGCGGCCTCGGGCAGGGCAACACGCACCTCGCGGCGGGCAAAATCGATGCCGTTTTCAGCAAAGGCGGATTTGACGCGGTTGTAGATCTCTTTGCGGATCATGAACTGCTTGCCCGGCTTGGCCATGAATTTGCCGCGGATGATCATGCCAACATCATCGATGTCCAGCACGCCCTGAGATTTGAACGGCTGCAAGAAATCATCCTTGTAGAGCTCTTCGGTGAGCATCTCCTGACCGATCTTTTTGAAGATCTTTTTGACCTTGTTGGGATCTGTGTCAAACGGCACTGTGAATTTGAGCTTCATGATCACCCAATCACGCGAGTAGTTGGTGAGCTTGGGGATTTCGCCGTAAGGGATGGTGTGGACCGGGCCGAGGTGGTGGCGCAGCTGCATGGAGCGGATCGAGATTTTCTCTACCGCGCCCATGGTGCCGTCGATCTCGACATATTCGCCAACGCGGAAGGCGTCATCCACAAGGAAGAACACGCCGGAGACCACGTCTGTGACCAGTTTCTGGGCACCAAAGCCGATGGCCAGACCGGCGATACCGGCACCAGCCAGAAGCGGTGTGATGTCGATGCCGAGGTTGCCAATGGACAGGAGGCCGAAGATCACGATGATCACGCCCTGTGCGGTCACCAGAAGCAGTGGCAGCACCGTGGAGAGGCGTGTGGCACCGCCGCCGCCCATTTCGTTGTCAGCATCTTCCTGGCTCATGCCAAGCGCGGTCATCTCTGCCGCAAGGCGGCGGTTGATATAAAGGCTGACACCTTCATAGACGACATAGCCGACGATCACGGTCATGGCGAAGCTGAAGAGGTTGTCTGCGATGCCGGCGCGGTCCTGCAGCAGGCTGAGCAGAGACACATTCCATGCGCTGGTGATCAGCGCGAGCACGGCGCCCACGGCAACCACGCGGCCGATGCGTACATAGCTGCGCTTGGTGGCCATATAGGCCTCCTCGGCGGTGGCGCCTTCGCCCTGCATCGGTGGCACAAGGTGACGGACAAGGCCGCGGATGCCGGTGTCGATGACCGGCACCATCAGGAGCCAGAACATGGTGGTGTAATGCGCGCCACCCAGCAGCAGTTTGACCTGTTGCAGACCAATCAGCGTGGAGACCAGTACCCATGTGAGGCCCGCCACGGCCAGCGCATAATAGGGGTAGATGCGCGCCAGAGCTTCGTCAAATTCGGTGCGGTCCGGATCATCGCCGCGCATCATCTCGCTCAGGCCTTCGCGTGCGGTCCATGCGATGAAGGCGATGTAGAGATAGACCATGGAGTCGATCCAGAAGCCGATGCGGGTTGTCACCGGCGGGACGCCGTTGGTGGCGTTGAAATCCACCACAAAGATGGTTGCGCCACCGAGGATCACAACGCCGATGATGTGGCGGTGAATGAAGCGGGCCCAGCGGTCGCTGATGTGCACGAGGCGCAGGTCGGGACGGTTGGGGGCCATAAGGAAGCGGGAGAAGGCTGCCGCGATGCGGGGCATCCAGATCATGTAGCCAATAAACGGCGCCACAAAGGTCACCTGCTGCGGGTCCAGCAGAGTGCGGCCCATAATGCGCACGGTGATATAGAAGATCACCAACCCAAAGATCTCGCGCAGGAAGCGCTTGAACAGGAAGGTCAGGGACCCACGGAGTGTGGCCTCGCCTTGTGTGGCTTCGGGGTTGCGGATCTTGATGAGCCAGGTGCGCACGCCGTATTCCACGGCCAGTGCGACGGTCAGGATCAGCGCGACAAGGCCAAAGAGGCCCATCACGCCGCCAACTCCGCCATAAGAGGCGGTGAAGTTGGAGAAGGCCTGAAACTGCGACGGCACAAGCACAGGCAGTTTGCGCAGCGCATCAAGCAGCGGCGTGGAGAAGGCGGCCCAAAGCGCGGCACCGCGGTCGATCAGCGATTGCGGTGCTTCGCCAGAAGTGCTGCCGGTGGCGACCGCGTCCAGACGGTCCAGCAGGACAGCGCGCACCTGATCGTCGGACATGCGGGCCACCATCGAGGTGATGGCCTCCGGCGACATCTCGGACGGATCGATTTCCGGAGCTTCGGCGCTGGTTGATGATATTGTGGTGGTTGGCAGCGTCTGCGCCTGCGCCACCGCGCTTAATCCAATGCTTAAAAGCAGCACGGATGCTATGGACAAAATGAGTTGTCTCATGGGGAACCCTGAAGTGATCAAAAAGTTGTGAACAGCAGATGCGCTTTGTCTGCAGAGGTCAAGGACCGACCTGTAAATGAAAGGTTAATTTCAGAAGGTGAAATCTGAAAGGCACATTACCCGCAAAAAGCGTGTAGAAAATGTGTTGGTAGAAATGATCCCGAAATTGGGTTTGGCCAAAAAAAAGGGCCGAGCATGAAAGCTCGGCCTTAGTCCAACAGGGAGGTGAAGATGATGCGCATCTAAGCAATCATCGTCTTCGAGTGTTCAATTAGTAGTCAGTTTATAAACCTTCAAGGTTTTTTATGTCGCAGGTTAATCATTGCTGCTATGCGCAATCTGCATAGCTTAGCGATTTTCCTTATCCCGCAATTGCTTGCGGTGTGAAATGATCTCTTCCTGAACGAAATCACGGAAGGCTGCGATGCGCTTGGATTGGCGCAATTCCTCTGGATAGGCCAAGTATACTGGCACTTCGCTGGATTCCACGTCGTCCAGAATCCGCACCAGATCAGGGAAATCCTGCATCAAATAATTGGGCAGAACGCCGATCCCGAGATCGTTGCGCACGGCCTGCAGCACACCATAGTAGTTGTTGACGTAGAGCATCTTGGTCACGTCATTCGCCAGCAGGCTGGTGACAAAGCTTGCCCCGGCGCCGACTTGTTCGGAGTTGACGTTTTGGCAAATCAGGCGGTGCGCGGACAGTTCGCTGAGCGATGTGGGCTCGCCATGTGCCTCGATATACTTGCGCGACGCATAAAGGCGCATGCGCACGCTCATCAAGCGTTTGCGGATCAGATCGGCCTGACTCGGCTCTTTCATGCGAATGGCCACGTCGGCTTCGCGCATGGGCAGGTCGAGCACGCGCTCTTCCAGCATCAGGTCGATGTTGAGATCGGGATATTGTTCGTAGAGCTTGGCCAGACGCGGGGCTAGCCAGAGCGTGCCAAAGCCGATGGCCGTGGTCACGCGCAGTTCGCCAAAGACCTCTTCTTCGCTGTCGCGGATGCGTGCGGCGGCGGCATCAAGCCGTTTGTTCATCGCAGCCGTTGCATCAAACAACAGCTCGCCTTGCTCTGTCAGGATCAGACCGCGGGCGTGGCGGTGAAACAGGGTGGTGTTCAGAGATTCTTCTAGCGCGCGGATCTGGCGGGACACAGCGGACTGCGACAGGTGCAGCACATCACCGGCATGCGTCAGGCTGCCGGCATCGGCAACTGCGTGAAAAATCCTGAGTTTGTCCCAATCCATGACGGCTCCATTTTGTTGTTTTGTGTCATGTGGTTAGTTGTCAGTCAAAACATTTCGACCTGTTCGGACCCAACGGAAGCTGCCAGATACGCCGTCAGGCCCCATATGAAAAGCACAGTTTTCCCTTGTTTCATAGCTTTACAGGTGATTGATGCTGTTCTTGGGCGCGTAGTGCGGATCACCCCGATGTTTGGCGGTTCCCCAAGCTGCTCAAATTTTCGCCTTTGCTTTCACCCTGCGTCTTTTAATTGAATTAAATGTAAGAGGTTACAATTTTAAATACGCCTGTTACGGTGTGCGCACAGCATTTAGTGAATAGATCGACATAAATATCCGATCCTTTTGGTGAGAGGCGTTGAGCCAACTTAACATGCGGTACTTTTCTACGTTACGAGCGCAGTTTGCGCCTCATTACTGGATCTACATCGGATTTTTTCTGTCGGCGCTGATCACCTGGCCGATACTGGCCCGGCTTGAGGCATTTGAATGGTTTTATGACTACAGCCGCGCGCATGAAGACTGGGATCTTGATGAGCTTGTGATGCTGATCATCAACCTGACGCTGGCTCTGTTGTTCTCGGCCGTTTACCAAGCACGGCGATTGAAGCGGCTGTGGCGCGAGCGGGAAGCCTTGCGCGCGCAGGCGGAGATTTCCGCGCGGTACGACCCGCTCACCGGGGTCTTTAACCGGCGCGCCTTCAAAGAGGTTTTGGGAGAGGCCATTCAGGAGCAAGCAGCAGAGGGCGAGGCAGAAGACGGCGTGCGCTTTCTGGCGCTGTTGGATCTGGACCGGTTCAAGCCTGTCAACGAGCTGCATGGCCATTCGGTTGGGGATGCGACGCTTGTGGCGGTCAAGGAGCGGCTGGTGCGCGAGATCGGCAACGCCGGTGTGGTGGCCCGTTTGGGTAGCGATGAATTTGTGATGCTGTTTGATGAAATCAGCGATGCGCGCAAGGTGGAGCGGGCGACGCAGCGGCTGGTTTATGATCTGGCGCAGCCGATCCAGATCGGTGAGGTGATGGTGCATGTGGGGGTCAGCGCGGGCCTGGTGCAAATCCAATCGAATGACGATGTGACGGAGGTGCTGCGGCGGGCGGATAAGGCACTTTTTCAGGCGCGCTCACAGGGGCGCGGGCTTTATGCCTGGTATGATGAGACGCAGGATCAGCAATCACGTAACCGCACGCAGATCACCGCTGATCTGCGCGAGGCGATTGCCAATGGTGACATCAAACCATGGTTTCAACCTATTGTTTGCACAAATAAAAATAAGGTTCGTGGGCTGGAGATTTTGGCGCGCTGGCAGCATCCCGTGCGTGGGTTTGTGCCGCCTGATGTGTTTGTCGAACTGGCAGAGGATTGCGGGCTGATTGGCGCCATGGGGCAAAGCATACTGCGTCGTGCCTGTCTGGATGCGCGGGATTGGGACGAAAACCTGACGTTGTCGTTCAATGTGTCCGGTCTGCAGTTCAATGACCCAAACCTGATCCCCTCGATCCAAGAGATTCTTGTGGAAACAGGGTTTCCAGCGGCGCGGCTGATCCTTGAGGTGACAGAGCGCTCGGTGATTGATGATTTTGAGGAGGCCGAGCGCAAAATTGTGGAGCTTAAGGACATTGGCGTGTCGATTGCGCTCGATGATTTTGGCACCGGCCATTCCAGTTTGGCCTGTCTGCAGAGGTTGCCTTTTGACGGGCTGAAGATTGATCGCAGCTTTGTGACCGACATTTCTGAGCAGACCCAGAACCAGAGCATCGTTGCGGGCATTGTGACATTGGCGCGGGGGCTAGCGCTTGAGGTAACTGCCGAAGGGATCGAGACGCCTGAGGATCTGGCTTTTGTGCGGGAACTGGCCTGTGAGAAAGCGCAGGGTTTCCTTTTTGCAAAAGCCGTTCCGGCAGAGCAGGTTACAGCGTTTTTGCAATCTGACTGGGCGGCTTTTGGGCAGGATGCGGAGACCGCGCAGGGCGTCTGACATTCGCGGGGATTTTGCCGCCGGATCGGGTCAGGAAATTTCCTCTGCGCCGAACAGCTTGAGCTGTGAAAAATTTTCTTTGATCCAAAGTCGTTGCTTTGCGTACTATCTTCCATAGGGAAGAAGAAAAGAACGCTTGTTCAAAAAAATGTTTACATAGGTCAGCAATTGCGACTTATTATAGCACCTATATTGGAAGAGACCGTCCAGCGAGGGGAGCGCAAGATGAGTATCCAAAAAGTATCCTTAAACGACCGGTTTGACCTGTCCAAAGACAGTGTGATGCTCAATGGCACGCAGGCGTTGGTGCGTTTGATGCTGATGCAGAAGGCGCGTGACGCGGAGGCGGGGCTGAACACGGCCGGGCATGTGACCGGGTATCGGGGCTCGCCGCTTGGGGCGGTCGACAGCCAGATGACCAAGGCTGAGAAGGTGCTGCGGGAGTCCGATGTGCTGTTTCAGGCCGGGTTGAACGAGGATCTGGCGGCCACCGCGCTGTGGGGGAGCCAGCAGGCTGAGCTGCGCGGGGAAGGCAAATTCGACGGGGTTTATGGCCTTTGGTACGGCAAGGGGCCGGGGGTGGATCGCACCGGCGATGTGATGCGCCACGCCAATATGGCGGGCACCTCCAAACACGGCGGCGTGCTGATGGCGATGGGGGATGACCACACGGGCGAGAGCTCGACCGTGCTGCACCAGTCGGAATGGGCGATGGTGGATGCCTATATGCCGGTTGTGTCCCCGGCGGGTGTGCAGGAGATCATGGATTTTGGCCTCTACGGCATTGCCCTAAGCCGCTTTGCCGGGGTCTGGGTTGGCCTGAAAACCATGAAAGACACGATTGAGGCCACCGCTGTTGTAAACGGTGATCCGCATCGTTTGAGCTTTGTAGAGCCTGAATTTGATATGCCCGAGGGAGGGCTGAACATCCGGCTTGCAGACACGCCACACGCGCAGGAAGCGCGGATGATCGACTACAAACGCTTTGCCGCGGAGGCCTTTAGTCGGGCCAACCGTATGGATAAGCGCGTTTGGGGCAAGCCAGGTGCGAAGATCGGCTTTGTTGCGGCGGGTAAGAACTGGCTCGACCTGGTGCATGCGCTCCAGCTTCTGGGCATAAACGAGGAGGAGGCCGCGCGGCTGGGGATCACCACCTATAAGGTGGGACAGACCTTCCCGATGGATATGACCACCTTTAACGAATGGGCCGAAGGTCTCGATCTGATTGTGGTTGTGGAAGAAAAGCGCAAACTGATTGAGATCCAGATCAAGGAGGCGATCTTTGATGATCGGCGCGGGCGTCGGGTCTATGGCTGGTACAAAGGCGGTGCGGGGCTGATGGGGCGCGAAGAGCTGTTCCCGACACGCGGCGCGCTGGACCCGATCATGATTGCCGAAAAGCTGGGTGAGATCCTGATTGAGGAAGGGCGCGGCACCGATGCGGTGAAGGCTGGGATGAACACGCTGCTGGAGGCCAAGCGCTCTGACAATGCTGAGGATATTGCGGTGCGCACGCCGTGGTTCTGTTCGGGCTGTCCGCACAACACCTCCACGAAAGTGCCGGAGGGCAGCCGCGCCTATGCAGGGATTGGCTGTCACTATATGGTGCAGTGGATGGATCGGGAAACCACCGGCTACACCCATATGGGGGGCGAAGGTGCGAACTGGGTAGGCGAAGCGCCGTTTTCCAAAACCAAACATGTGTTCCAGAACCTTGGGGATGGCACCTATAACCACTCCGGCATTCAGGCGATCCGCGCGGCCATGGCGGCGGGCACCAACATCACCTACAAAATCCTGTTCAACGACGCGGTGGCGATGACCGGTGGGCAGACCAATGAGGGCGATTTGAGCCCGCAGAGGATTGCCAGTGAACTGCGCGCCATCGGGGTGCAGGATCTGGCTGTGGTCTATGATGAAAAGGAAGAGGTGGATCAGAGCCTGTTCCCAAGCGGCATCAGCTTTCATGAGCGCGCCAACCTTAAGTCGGTTGAAAAGAAGTTTCGTGATATCAATGGTGTAACGGCGATTGTTTACGTGCAGACCTGCGCCAGTGAAAAGCGTCGCCGCCGCAAACGGGGCGCGTTCCCGGATCCGGATCGGCGGGTGTTCATCAACACCGATGTCTGCGAAGGCTGCGGGGATTGCGGGGTGCAATCCAACTGTATCTCGATTGAGCCGGTGGAAACCGAGCTGGGGCGCAAGCGCAAGATCAATCAATCCAGCTGCAACAAAGATTTCAGCTGTCTCAATGGGTTCTGCCCGTCTTTTGTGACCGTGGAAGGCGCAAAAATCCGCAAGGCGGCAACCACGGCGGTGGATCTGCCGGAGATGCCGACGCCAAAGCTCGCTCAGATCAACGGCACCCATAATGTGGTGATCACCGGTGTTGGCGGCACGGGGGTGGTGACCATCGGTGCGATCCTGTCTCAGGCAGCACAGATCGACGGCAAGGCTGCCGCGATGATGGAAATGGCGGGGCTGGCCCAGAAGGGTGGCGCGGTGCATATCCATTGCCGGATTGCTGAAAGCAGCGATGACATCAGCGCGGTGCGTGTGGCCACGGGGGAATGCGATGCGCTGATCGGCGGTGATCTGGTGGTGAGTGCCGGGGCAAAAACTCTTGGTCTGACCAGCACCGGACGCACCGGGGCTGTGGTCAACAGCCATGAGATCATCACCGGCGATTTCACGCAGAATACCGAATTCAAACTGCCCAGCGGGCGGCTTGAGGTGGCGCTTCAGGCGCGGCTGCGGGAACAGCTGAGTATGTTTGATGCCTCAGAACTGGCGCGGGTCGTGCTGGGGGATGGGATCTTCTCCAACATGATGATTTTTGGCGCGGCCTGGCAGCAGGGTCTTGTGCCGCTAAGCCATGAGGCGATTACGTCCGCGATTGAGCTGAACGGGGCGGCAGTTGAGAAAAACCAACGCGCCTTTGAAGTGGGTCGCTGGGCGGTGCTCTATCCGGAGGATGCAGAGGCTTTGCTAACCCCGAAAGTGGTGCAGATGCCCAAGAGTCTTGAGGAAAAAATCTCCTTACGTGCGGATCATCTGGTGAAATACCAGAACAAGCGCCTTGCGAAGCGATACCGCAAGCTGGTGGACAGCGTGTCTGACAAGCGTCTGAAGGAAGCGGTGGCAAAAGGCTATCATAAGCTGTTGTCTTATAAGGATGAATATGAGGTGGCGCGCCTGCATCTGGAGAGCCGTGCCAAGGCTGAAGAGGTGTTTGAGGGGGATTTCACCATGAAATTCCACCTGTCACCGCCCACACGGGCGAAGATGGGTGCCAATGGCCGGCCGGAAAAATCGGAGTTTGGCCCCAAAACTCTGCGTCTCTTTAAGCTGCTTGCGAAACTCAAAGGCTTGCGCGGCACGCCGCTGGATCTGTTTGGCCGTACAGAAGAACGCAAGATGGAGCGCGCGCTGATCAAGCAATATGAATCGGATATGGCGATGGTGATCGCGGAGCACGGCGAAAACCCGCATGAGGCGGCTGTGGCGCTGGCGGCATTGCCGCTGCAAATCCGCGGCTTTGGTCCGGTGAAGCAGGAAAACGAGGCCAAGGCAGCGAAACGGCGCGAGGAGCTTTTGGCGGCGCTGCGGGATGGCGATGAGATGAAAGCGGCGGCGGAATAGGATCGCGATCCATCACTTTAGGAAATGAGACGCCTGCCGCTTTTGCGGTGGGCGTTTTTTGTGGCTGCGCCAATTTTCGCAAGGCTCAAGCAAAGGGGTTAAAAAACTGTCGCATATCTGACATATGATGCGCGGACACAGAGACCAGAGAAGACCCATGCCGTCCAAACGCCAAGTTGCCCGCGACATCAGTTATGCTTACTCCGCACAGACCCGCAGCGGTCGTGCGATGATCCGTGTGATGGAGAACGCCACGGGGCGGCTGCGCCTGATTAAGCGCGCTGAGGGTTATGAGACGGAAGTGGCTGCGGGGCGGGATTTCTGGGCGGTGATGCGCGAGCGCTATGGGCTGTCGCTGGATGTGGTGGGCGGGAGCCTCACCAATATTCCCAAAACCGGCCCGCTGATCATGATCGCCAACCACCCTTACGGGATTCTTGACGGGCTGATGATGGGCAATATCCTCAGCCAGACGCGCGGCGATTTCCGCATTCTGGCGCATCAGGTGTTTCTCAAGGCCGAAGACCTCAACCGCGTCATTCTGCCGGTCAGCTTTGATGAGACCAAAGAGGCGGTGAAACAGAATCTGGAAACCCGCAAGACCGCGCTGAATTACCTGAAAGAGGGCGGGGCCATCGGGATTTTCCCCGGCGGTACGGTCAGCACGGCAGAGACACCTTTTGGCACGCCGCTTGATCCCGGCTGGCGCGGGTTTACCGCGCGGATGGTGGCGAAATCGGAGGCCACCGTGGTGCCTGTGTTCTTTGACGGGCACACCAGCCGCCTGTTTCAGATCGCCAGCCATCTGCATTACACGCTGCGCATGGGCTTTCTGATCCGGGAGTTCAAAAAGCGGGTGGATACGCCGGTGCGCGTGGTGATTGGTGAACCGATTGACCGTAATGCGATCAACAGCCGCGCCAAAGACACTAAGGCGCTCATGGACTTTCTGCGAGACAGCACTTATTCTCTTTCTCCCAAGCCCATTGCCAATTTTGGCTATGGATTTGAGTTTGAAGAAAAATACCGCGCCTGATCGCGGATAGAGGTGTGTTGTGGCAGTTGGGATTTTTGACAGTGGTCTGGGCGGTCTGACCGTTTATGACGCGGTGAGCAAGCGCTTGCCGGAGGTGCCGATTGTGTATTTCGGCGATAATGCGCATGCGCCTTACGGGGTGCGCGATGCAGATGATGTGTATGATCTGACCACCAAGGCGGTGGAGCGGATGTGGGAAGCGGGCTGCGATCTGGTGATCCTCGCCTGTAACACCGCAAGCGCGGCCGCGTTGCGCCGTATGCAGGAAAGCTGGGTGCCGACGGACAAGCGGGTGCTGGGCGTTTTTGTGCCGCTGATTGAGGCGTTGACCGAGCGCAGCTGGGGCGACAACTCTCCGCCGCGCGAAGTGGATGTGCAGCATGTGGCATTGTTTGCGACACCGGCCACCGTGGCAAGCCGCGCGTTTCAGCGCGAGCTGGCGTTCCGCGCGATTGGCGTGGATGTGGAGGCACAGGCCTGTGGCGGCGTGGTGGATGCCATTGAAGACGGAGATATGATCCTGGCCGAGGCGCTGGTGCGCAGTCACGTTGATGCTCTGAAGCGCAAAATGCCCGAGCCGCAGGCGGCGATCCTGGGCTGCACCCATTACCCGATCATGCATGACACCTTCCAAGATGCTTTGGGCGCAGGGGTAAAAGTGTATAGTCAGGCCAATCTGGTGGCAGAATCACTGGCGGATTATCTGGAGCGGCACCCAACCATGATCGGGACGGGCGAAAAAAATATGTTCCTGACCACAGGCGACGTGCGCAAGGTCTCTGACCGGGCGACGCAGTTTTTGCGACGACGAATTACCTTTGAATCGGCCTAACACCCGATCGTGAAGAGAGCCACATGCGACCTGCGGGCGCAGGCTCTCGCAAAACCCCCGATTTTTGATTATTTACCCCGCAGGTGACGGGGTGGCCGGCTGAACAGCTGTGGCCAACAACAGGAAAGAGGTCTTTGAGATGACCCATAAAATCGCAATTCTTGGCGCCAGTGGCTATACCGGAGCCGAATTGGTGCGTTTGATCGCCACCCATCCGAGCATGGAGATTGTGGCCCTGTCCGCAGATCGCAAGGCAGGTATGGAGATGTCTGCGGTGTTCCCGCATCTGCGCCATCTGGAGTTGCCGACCCTGTGCAAGATCGACGAGATTGATTTTGCTGATGTGGATCTGTGTTTCTGCGCCTTGCCGCACGCGACTTCTCAGAAGGTTATCAAGGCTTTGCCTTCTGGAGTTAAGGTTGTGGATCTGAGCGCGGATTTCCGTCTGCGCGACCCGGAAGAATACGCCAAATGGTATGGCGGCCAGCATGATGCGCTCGAAATACAGCAAGAGGCTGTCTATGGCCTCACCGAATTTTACCGCGAAGAGATCAAGGCGGCGCGGATTGTGGCCGGTACCGGCTGCAACGCGGCAACCGGACAGTTTGCGCTGCGCCCGCTGATTGAAGCGGGTGTGATTGATCTCGATCAGATCATTCTGGACCTGAAATGTGCAGTATCCGGCGCAGGGCGGTCCTTGAAAGAGAACCTGCTGCATGCGGAGCTGAGCGAAGGCTACCATGCCTATGCCATTGGCGGCACGCACCGGCATCTGGGCGAGTTCGATCAGGAATTCTCCAAGATTGCGGGGCGCGAGGTGAAGGTACAGTTCACCCCGCATCTGGTGCCTGCAAACCGGGGCATTCTGGCGACGGTGTACGTGCAGGGGGATCCGGCGGAGATCCATGCGACCCTCGCGGCGGCCTATGGCGATGAGCCGTTCATCGAGGTTCTGCCCTTTGGCGAAGCGCCGAGCACGCGCCATGTGCGGGGCTCCAACTTCTGCCATATCGGCGTGACCGGAGACCGGATCGAGGGGCGCGCGATTGTGATTGCGGCGTTGGACAACCTGACCAAAGGGTCCAGCGGGCAGGCGTTGCAAAACGCCAACCTGATGTTGGGAGAAGAGGAAACCGCCGGCCTGATGCTGGCGCCTTGCTTCCCGTAAAATGCGCTGTGGCGCGGGAGACTAAAAATGAAGAGCCTGAAAAAGCAACGTCGGATCCAGGTGATCATCCTGACCTTCGTAGCCATGATCGTATCCACCGCTTTGATCGGCTATGCGATGCGAGATGGGATCAATTTCTTCCGCTCACCTTCTCAGGTGCTTGAAGAGCCGCCTGCGGCCAACGAAGTGTTCCGCATTGGCGGGCTGGTTGAGGATGGTACACTGGTGCGGGCTGACGGCGAAACCGTACGGTTTTCCGTAACAGATGGCGGTGCGTCGGTGCCTGTGACCTTCACCGGCATCCTGCCGGATCTGTTCAAAGAGAACGAGGGCATGGTGGGCACAGGCTCTTATGTGGACGGTGTGTTTGTGGCGACGGAAATCCTCGCCAAACACGATGAGACCTATATGCCCAAAGAGGTGGTGGACGCGCTGAAAGAGCAGGGCGTATATCAGGAGCCGGAAAGCGAAGGCTGACCGCAGCCCCTTTCAACAGAGATTTGAACCCGCAGGTCTGACGGCTTGCGGGTTTTTCTATGCGCGCAACAGCAGCGTGCGGCGGGCTTAGAGGGGCTTAACGCAGGCGTGCCAGCTTGGCCGTGTCAGGCACAGGAGGGCGACAGAATGTTGAATGTGCAGCAAATCGCGCGGGAGATCGTGGCCCGCGAAGGGGGTTTTGTGGATGATCCGGATGATCCGGGCGGGGCGACCAAATTTGGCGTGACCATCCATACGGCGCGGCGGCTTGGGTTGGACAAAGACGGGGATGGCGATGTGGATGTAGCAGACATTCGTGCGCTCACCCGGGAAGATGTGGAACGGGTTTTTCTGAAACACTACTATGAGGCCCCGGGGATCAGCAGTTTGCCGGAGGTTTTGCAAGCCTCAGTCTTTGACATGTATGTCAATGCAGGCGGCAATGCGGTGAAAATTCTGCAGCGGTTGCTTGTGCAGATGGGACAGCAGGTCACGGTGGACGGGCAGATTGGCCCGCAGACCATTGCCGCCTGTGAGGCCGCTGCCGCGCTGGCGCCGCATCATCTTGCCGATGCTTACGGGGTGGCACGGCGGAACTATTATTTCCGGCTGGCGGATCTGCGCCCCAAATCGCGCAAATATGCGCGCACGCGGGCAGGCCATAAGGGGGGGTGGATCAAGCGGGCGGAGGAGTTCATCTCGCCCCGATATCACCTGAGTGCGGAGGAGTTTCAGAAACGGGTGGCGTCATGGGGCTGATTGAACGGGCGCTGTCCTTTGTGTTTGGCGGCGGGCGCAATGTGATTGCGGAGACCGCAGAGGTGTTTCGGGAGAACGCGGAAGCAGGGGCGCAGCGGGCGCAGGACGTGCAGATCGCGGCGATGCAGAGCCATGCGGAAGAGTTCCGGACGGTTGACCGCGGGGTGTTTGACCGGCTGATGGACGGGATCAACCGCGTGCCGCGCCCGGCCATGGCAATCGGCTGTCTGGCGCTGTTTGTGGCGGCCATGGTGGATCCGGTGTGGTTTGCGGCGCGCATGACCGGTATTGCGCTGGTGCCTGATCCGATGTGGTGGCTGTTGGGCGTGATTGTGAGTTTCTACTTTGGCGCGAGGCATCAGGCGAAAGGGCAGGAATTTCAACGCAGTATGTCGCAGAACTTGAAGCAGGTGCCGCAGGTTGTGGAGGCCATTGAGACGTTGGAAAACATCCAGAAACGAGAGGACGATGCAGGCGCGGACGAGCGGGCAGACGCCCGTGCGCCAAAGCAGAGTGCAGAGGGGCCGGAAGGCCTGAAGAACCCTGTCCTAGATGATTGGCGCAAAACGGCAGGCTGAGGGCGCGACAATCTGGACCGAGATTTACGCCGAATTGCATTGGACCCTTGGGGAGGCAGGTCTATATAGACGCCATGATAGTAGAGCTCGGCCATTTCGCACTGATCCTAGCCGCCGTCACCGCCGTGGTGCAGGCAATCGTTCCTCTTGTTGGCGCGCATAAGCGATGGCCCGGTTGGATGGCTGTGGCCGAACCGGCTGCGGGCTTGCAGTTTCTGTTCACAGGCTTCTCATTTGCGGCGCTGACCTATGCCTTTGTGGTGTCTGATTTCTCCGTGCAGCTGGTGGTGAGCAACTCCCACACGCTGAAGCCCATGCTCTATAAAGTGAGCGGTGTCTGGGGGAACCATGAGGGCTCCATGCTGCTCTGGGTGTTTATTCTGACCATCTTTGGCGCCTGTCTGGCGTGGTTTGGCGGCAATCTGCCGGCAACCCTGCGCGCCCGCGCTTTGGCGGTGCAAGCCTCTGTTGCGGTTGCGTTTTTTGCCTTTATCCTTCTGACCTCCAACCCGTTTTTGCGGATGGATGTGGTGCCGTTTGACGGTGGTGATCTGAACCCGCTTCTGCAGGACGTGGGCCTCGCGCTGCACCCGCCGTTCCTCTATCTGGGCTACGTGGGACTGAGCATGGCGTTCTCCTTTGCGATTGCCGCGCTACTTGAAGGCCGTGTGGATGCGGCCTGGGGGCGCTGGGTGCGGCCCTGGACGTTGGCGGCCTGGGTGTTTCTGACCATTGGCATCGCGCTTGGCTCCTGGTGGGCCTATTACGAGCTGGGCTGGGGCGGCTTCTGGTTCTGGGATCCGGTGGAAAACGCCTCCTTCATGCCATGGCTTCTGGCGGCGGCGCTGCTGCACTCCGCCATTGTGGTGGAAAAACGTGAATCGCTGAAAAGCTGGACGATCCTGCTCGCGATCATGGCGTTCAGCTTCTCCCTGATCGGGACCTTCATTGTGCGCTCCGGTGTGATTACCTCCGTGCATGCCTTTGCCAATGACCCGGAGCGCGGTGTGTTCATTCTGGCCATTTTGGCGGTGTTCACCGGCGGCGGGCTGACCCTGTTTGCGGCACGGGCCGGGGCGATGGAAGCCAAGGGCGTGTTTGGTGTGGTGAGCCGGGAAACCGCGCTGGTGCTCAACAATATCCTGCTGGCGGTGTCCTGTTTTGTGGTCTTTATCGGCACCATCTGGCCGCTGGTGAGCGAGCTTGCCTTTGCCCGCAAGTTGAGCGTGGGCCCGCCCTTCTTCAATATGGCATTCACACCTTTCATGGTGCTGCTGGGTGCGATCCTTCCAATTGGGGCGATGCTGCCGTGGAAGCGGGCCAAGCTTGGTAAGGCGATGAAGCCGTTGATGCCTGCATTGATGCTGGCGTTTGCGCTGGCCGGGCTGGTCTGGGCGATGCAGAGCGGACGGTCGCTTCTGGGGCCGGTTGGGCTGTTCCTTGGCGCATGGCTGGTCTTTGGTTCGGCGACGGATCTGCTCTCCCGCACCGGACGCGGCGATCTGAAGGCTCGATTGGGCCGGATGACGCGGCTTCCGCGTGCGGATTGGGGCAAGGCGGTGGCCCATGCGGGGCTTGGCGTGACCATGTTTGGCGTTGCCGGTCTGATGGCCTGGGAGCAGGAAGACATCCGTGTGGCGCAGCTCAATGAGCCATACACCGTCGGCGCGTTTGAGATCACGCTCGAGAATGTGCGTGATGTGGAAGGGCCGAACTATCTGAGCACCATGGCGGATATTCGGGTGCGCAGCGGTGGCCGAGAAATCGCCATGCTGCATCCGGAAAAGCGGGTCTATCCGATAGCGGGGATGCCAACCACCGAGGCGTCGATTGATTATCGCGTGCTGCGGGATGTGTATCTGGCGCTTGGCGATGAACAGCTGGGCGGGGCCTATACGGTGCGCACCTATATCAAGCCCCTGACCAACTGGATCTGGATGGGATCGTTCCTGATGGCGCTTGGCGGCTGTCTGAGCCTGAGTGACCGGCGTTATCGCGTGGCTGCGGGCGCGCGCAAAGCGCCAAGCGGCGGTGTGCCGGCGGAATGAGGTTTGAGATGTTGAACGCCCTACGCAAATTCGGAGCCGCATTGACCCTGGCGATGCTGGTGGCAGGACCAAGCGCGGCTGTGCAGCCTGATGAGGTCTTGGCCGATCCCGTTCTGGAAGAGCGCGCGCGGGAAATTTCCAAGGATTTGCGGTGCCTTGTGTGCCGCAATGAGAGCATTGACGAAAGCAACGCGCAGCTGGCGCGTGATCTGCGCCTGTTGGTGCGCGAGCGCCTTGTGGCTGGGGACAGCAACGAAGGCGTGGTGGATTTTGTGGTGGAGCGTTACGGCGAATATGTGTTGCTGCGGCCGCGCACCACCGGCTCCAACCTCGTGCTTTATCTGGCGGGTCCGGCGATGCTGATCATCGCGCTTGGCATGGGGCTGGCCTATGCGCGGCGGCGCTCTCAGGCGCGTGCGCCGACCGAACGCAAGCTCAGCGCCGAAGAGGCGGCCCGATTAAAGGAAATCCTTGAAGACTGACGCAAATTCCCCCTTGAGGAACCGCACAATTTAGCGATGAATTGTCGGGGAGAGGGAGAAACTTCATGGATTATCAGACGATCACTTATGCCGTAGAGGACGGCGTGGCCGTGATCACGTTCAATCGGCCTGAGACGTTGAACGCGATGACGCAGCAAATGCGTGCGGAAATCACAGATGCCATCATTGCCGCCGGTGAAACTGCGCGCGTGCTGGTGCTGACCGGCGCGGGGGGCGCGTTTTGTTCCGGACAGGATCTGGGGGACGGTGCAAATGCCGCGCATGTGGATCTGGAGCGCACGCTGCGGGACGAATACATGCCGATGCTGCGCGCGCTGCGCGATCTGTCGATCCCGACCATCAGCGCGGTGAACGGGGCAGCTGCCGGGGCGGGGGCCAATCTGGCGCTGGCGGCGGATGTGGTGATCGCGGCGGAGAGCGCCTACTTCCTGCAGGCCTTCAGCCGGATTGGATTGATGCCGGACGCAGGCGGCACCTATGAGCTGCCGCGTCGCATGGGCACCGCCAAAGCCATGGGTGCCGCGCTTTTTGGTGAGCGCATTTCTGCCACGCAGGCAGATCAATGGGGGATGATCTGGGAAGCGGTGCCGGATGAGGGTTTTGAGGCCCATTGGCAGGCGCGCGCGAAGCATTTGGCGAGTGGCCCGACGCTGGCCTACAAAGAAATCAAACGCGCCATTCAGGAAAGCTCGGCCAACGACTGGACCAAGCAGATGGAGCAGGAAGCCAAGCGGCAGGGCAAGCTTGGCAAGACCCGCGATTTTCAGGAAGGCGTGGTGGCCTTTCTGCAAAAGCGCCCCGCGCAATATGAGGGGCGCTAAAGTCTGTTACCCCACGCCCGCCATAGACGGTGGCATGGGGAGCAGAGCGGCATTCAGCGTTCTTTGAGACGTCGCATGAGGGCCAGCGCTTCGGGTGTTGGCCTTTGTTCTATGCGGCGGTAGATGCGGCCATCAATGGTGCGCTCGGCCAGCTTGTGATCGATCAGGGACCGGCGGAGAAGAACGTAATCGTCAAAGGCCAGCCCGTCTTTCAGGACGGTATTGACCTCTTTTTCGCTGAGATCCTGATGGGCGGGCAGGCGCGCCCAGAAGGGCCAGAGGCAGAGGCCCTGCACCTTGGTCCATTTGGGCCAGCGAAACATCCTGCCCTCTTCGTCAAACACCCGTAGGGCGCGTTTGAGGGCCAGTTCGTCCAGCGCAGGCGGTGCTTTGGCGGCGGCCTTGCGCAGGTGCTGATGGTTCTGAAATCCGGCGGCCTTGGCCACAAGACCCATCATGGCCGCATGGCCGGGCAGGGCGTCTTGCCCTGCAAGAGAACGGCGCAGCTGTTTGGTGAAGGCCGAAACATCGGCCACATATAGCGGGGTCACGTCTTTGGACATGAGCGCATCCTTTTGGCTGGCGTGTGTCCCGAGAGGCAAAAAGCTCAAGCCGGGGTCGATGGCCGCCCTTATCGACGACACGCGCAAAAGCATGCTGTCGGCTCATAAAATCGCAGGTTTAGCAAAGTCAGACTGACCGGCGGCGCCTGGGTGAACTGCGGACCCTGACGCCACCCTAGTCATCGCGCCAAACGCATGCAACGGGTTTTGCGCGTGGCAGACCGCAAGAGGTTCCCTGCGGCCTGATGTTTTGATTGGGGCTGTTAGGCTACGGTCAGAACCACATCGGATACGTCCAAGCCTGCCGCATCGCCTGCGATACGTGCCATCACCACACCATTGGCCAGAACCTGGGTTTCGCCTCCAGTACGCTCAAGGGTGATGGTCGGTGACGGTTGATCATCTTCATACAGAACGGAAAGAACATCTTCGTTTGCATCAAAATCGGTGATCAGCGGGGCATCCTCGTCAATCCATTGCCCGATTTGAAACAGGTCCTTTCCTTCGCCGCCAGTTGCGGTATCCCCTTCGCCGAGCAGAATCTCGTCGTTGCCGCCGCCGCCGTTTAGCACATTGGCTTCTTTTTCCGTTGGCTCCTCGAACTCGATCGGACCTGAAGCGGCACGATCTCTGTAGACATCGCCAATCTCGATTTCGCGGTTCGAGATGTCGGCGCCTATGAGTAAGTCGTTGCCCGCGCCACCGTTGAGTGTATCGTTTCCAGAATACCCGCGTAGAGTGTCATTGCCCCCGCCACCGCTCAGGAGGTCGTTGCCTTCGCCTCCGGCTAGAACGTCGTCGTCCAAGTCGCCGCGCAGGGTGTCATCTCCGGTGAAGCCGAACAGGTAATCTCGTCCTTGACCGCCATCGAGCGTGTCATTACCGCCCTCACCAGAAAGGATGTCGTGGCCAGATGTGCCCGAAATTGCGTTATCGCTGTCGTTGCCCTCACGCAGCAGGCCGGTTTCACCCTTATCTTCGCCTTCGGTCACCCCAATTAGGGTGTCGGAAACCGCTTCATCACCCTCACCTTCGCTTTCGATCATACCAATTTCGCCATCATCATCGTCGCTGATTAATCCGCCAGCAGCCAGTCCGACCAGCAGAAGGCTCAACATCCACATTCTAAAATCTCCAAACAAACAGGCGCAAATGGCGCCGGGGTATGCCTATGATGTCTCCGAACGGGCGCGCCTCTCTTGGCCCGGAGGCCGCTGCAAACCACCGTCAGTGCCGTTGGCACCGTGATGGTTTGGCTGGGATCTCTCACAGGGCACAGGGCACAGGGCACAGGGACAGGAGGTTGGCCCGCTCAGGTAATATCTAGGGATGACTTGCACGTTAAACGTGTCAAAAATTGGACTTAAATTTTACATTTCTCACACCCATAAGGCGATCTCAGCAAACCGTTGATGCAAAAGAAAACGCGCCGAAAAGGATCGGCGCGTTTGAAAATGTCTGGCTGTGCTGTCGCTTAGCGGTTTTCGATGTCCACGTAGCCACGCACGTCTTCGCCGAGGTACAGCTGGCGCGGACGGCCGATTTTGTGGGCTGGATCGGACAGCTGTTCTTTCCACTGGGAGATCCAGCCAACTGTCCGGGACAGGGCGAAGATCGGGGTGAACATGGAGGTCGGGAAGCCCATCGCCTCCAGAATGATGCCGGAGTAGAAGTCCACGTTTGGGAAGAGCTTCTTGTCCTTGAAGTACGGGTCGTTCAGAGCGATGTGCTCGAGCTCTTTGGCGACCTGCAGCAGCGGGTTGTCTTCGACGCCCAGCAGCTCCAGCACTTCGTCGGCGCTTTCTTTCATCACAGTCGCGCGTGGGTCCATGTTTTTGTAAACACGGTGACCAAAGCCCATCAGACGGAACGGGTCGTTCTTGTCTTTGGCGCGGGCGATGAATTCCGGGATGCGATCCACGGAGCCGATTTCTTTCAGCATTTCCAGGCAGGCCTGGTTTGCGCCGCCATGTGCCGGACCCCAGAGGCAGGCGATGCCCGCTGCGATACAGGCAAATGGGTTTGCACCGGAAGAAGAAGCCAGACGCACGGTGGAGGTCGATGCGTTCTGCTCGTGGTCGGCGTGCAGGGTGAAGATACGGTCCATCGCGCGGGACAGGATCGGGTTCACCTCATAGTCTTCGGCAGGCACGGCAAAGCACATGCGCAGGAAGTTGGAGGCGTAGTCCAGATCGTTGCGTGGGGACACAAACGGCTGACCGATGGTGTATTTATAGGCCATCGCCGCGATGGTTGGCATCTTTGCGATCAGACGGTGGGACGCGATCTCGCGCTGGCGCGGGTCGTTGATGTCGGTGCTGTCGTGATAGAAGGCAGACATTGCGCCAACCACACCCACCATGATCGCCATCGGGTGCGCGTCGCGGCGGAAGCCGCGGAAGAAGTTCACCATCTGCTCGTGCAGCATGGTGTGATGCGTGATGGTGTTCTCGAATTCTTCCAGCTCGGTTGCGGTTGGCAGGGTACCGTAAAGCAGCAGGTAGCAGACTTCGAGGTAGTGGGATTTGCCCGCCAGATCACCGATTGCATAGCCGCGGTGGGTCAGAATGCCTTCTTCGCCGTCGATATAGGTGATGGTGGATTCACAGGAGGCTGTGGAGGTGAAACCCGGGTCATAGGTGAACACACCGGCTTGGCCGTAAAGTTTGCGGATATCCAGCACATCCGGGCCGGAGGTGGGAGAATAGACCGGCAAGTCGTAGGACGCACCATCAATGGTGAGCGTCGCGGTTTTCTGTGTCTCGGACATGGCTGTTTCCCTTCTTATCGAGCCGGGGACACGGAGTGCCCCGGCAGCTTTGTCTTCGCAGCGGATTAAAGTGGCGTAAACGCCACTAAAACCGTCACATTTATTTGGCGACGTCTGAAAGACGCGCGAGTGTTTCCTCGCGTCCCAACACCAGCATCATGTCAAACACGCTGGGGGTCGCAGCGCGGCCAGCCAGCGCAGCCCGAAGCGGGCCGGCCATCTTGCCGAACTTGATTTCCTTGGCTTCTGAAAAGCTGCTCGTTACAGCCTCAAGCCCTTCACGCGTCCAGCTAGCATTTTGCAGCTGCGGCGTCAATTCTTTCAGTATACCACGGGATACTGTATCAAGATTTTTTGATGCCTTTTCCTCGACGTCAAGTGGGCGTGAGGCGAGCGCAAAGTGAGCTTTTTCAAGCAGATCGGGGAAAGTTTTGGCCCGATCCTTCAGACAGTAGAGCGCGTCCCGTAGTAATACGGTCTGGGCCTCAGACAGCGCGGGAAGGTCAGCGGCGGCGCGATAGGCCACGATTTCTTGCAGCAATGCAGCATCATCAGTCACCGCGATGTGCTGGCCGCAGATGTTTTCCAGCTTCTTGGTGTCAAAGCGCGCGGGGCTTTTGCCGATGCCATTGAGATCAAACCACTCTTTGGCCTGTGCGTCGGTAAAGAACTCGTCATCGCCGTGGCTCCAGCCCAGACGGGCCAGATAGTTGCGCATACCGGCAGCCGGATAGCCCATGGCCTGATATTCCTGCGCGCCCAGTGCGCCGTGGCGTTTGGAGAGCTTTTTGCCGTCCTGACCGTGGATCAGCGGGATATGCGCCCAGACCGGCACATCCCAGCCCATGGCCTCATAGATCATCATCTGGCGTGCGGCGTTGTTGAGGTGGTCATCCCCCCGGATCACATGGGTCACGCCCATGTCGTGGTCATCAACAACAACAGCCAGCATGTAAACCGGCGTGCCATCCGAACGTAACAGCACCATGTCATCGAGCTGGTCGTTACGTATGGTCACATCGCCCTGCACGTGATCGCGGATCACGGTGTTGCCCTCGCGCGGGGCTTTGATGCGCACCACATATGGCGCGTCCGGATGAGTTTCCTCTGCAGCGTCCCGCCAAGGGCTTTGATAGAGCGTGGATTTCCCGGCGGCGCGGGCCTCTTCGCGGAAAGCGGCGATTTCGTCCTGCGTGGCAAAACACTTGTAGGCTTTGCCCTCAGACAGCAGCTGCAGCGCAACTTCGGCGTGACGGCTTGCGCCCTCAAACTGGCTCACGACCTCGCCGTCGTGATCCAGACCGAGCCAGGACATGCCTTCGAGAATGGCAGCTGTGGCCTCAGGGGTGGAGCGCTCGCGATCGGTGTCTTCGATACGCAAAAGGAACTTGCCGCCGCGGCCACGGGCATAAAGCCAGTTGAACAGCGCCGTGCGCGCGCCACCAATGTGCAAGAAGCCGGTGGGCGAAGGGGCAAAACGGGTGACGACCTGGCCTGTCATAGCGGGCTTAACCTTTCAGTAACCATGTGTGATTTAGCGTTTTGCGCACTGTCTAGCGACACGGCTGGGAGAGGACAAGGCTTGCGCATGGTGACGCCGCTGCGCCAATCCGTTCTGGCACAGCGCGGGCATCTGTTTTGTTGGGTTCCTGTTGGGCTGGCGTTTGGGATTGGCCTGTATTTTGCACGGCCTGTTGAACCGGCGGGCTGGGGACTTCTTTTGGCGGGCTGCCTTGCCGCCTGCCTGATGGTTCTCACACGACACAAAGAAGCCGATGTGGCGGCGGGGCTTTGGGCGGTGGCCCTGATCCTGGCTGGGTTTGCGCTGACCGGAGGGCGGGCGCATCTGGTGGCAGGCCCGGTGCTGGAGTTTCGCTATTATGGGCCGATAGAGGGGCGAGTGGTGGCGATAGACCGCTCCGCCTCAGAGGCGCTACGGCTCACGTTGGAGGGGGTGCGGCTGTCGCGCGTATCTCCTGAGGAGACACCCCGAAGAGTGCGAATTTCCCTGCATGATGAGGGATTTGGCGTGACGCCTTTACCTGGAATGTTTGTCGGGACTACAGGGCATCTGTCGCCGCCTTCCGGTCCGGTGGAGCCGGGTGGGTTTGATTTTCAGCGACATGCCTGGTTTCAGAGGATCGGGGCCATTGGCTATACCCGCGTGCCGGTGGTCCGGTTGATCCCGGGTCCGGTCGACGGTGGGATCTATGGTGTGCGGTTGCGCCTGTCGGCGGCGGTGCAGGCGCGGATGCCTGAGGCGGTTGCGGGGGTCGCAGCGGCGATCACAACCGGGGACCGCTCTGCCATTCCCAAGGAGGTGACAGAGGCCTTGCGCGGTGCCAATCTGGCGCATCTGCTCGCTATTTCCGGGTTGCATATGGGTTTGCTCGCCGGATTTGTCTTTGGCGCGATCCGCTTTGGCTTTGCGCTGGTGCCTTATGTGGCGCTGCGGGTGAACGCAAAGAAGCTCGCTGCGGTGGGGGCTGGCATGGCCGCAGCGGGATATTTGATCCTGTCGGGCGGCAGCGTGTCCACCGAGCGGGCCTTTGTGATGACCACGGTGGTGCTGGCGGCGGTGTTGCTGGACCGGCGGGCGCTGACGTTGCGGGCGGTCGCCGTGGCGGCGATTGTTGTCTTGGTCCTGCGGCCAGAGGCCTTGCTGGGGCCGGGATTTCAGATGTCTTTTGCCGCCACGGCTGCGCTGATCGGGGTCTTTGGTTGGCTGCGCGAGGCGCGGCTGTCTTATGGCCCGCGCTGGATGTCGCCGGTCTCGGCGGTGTTTATCTCCTCTTTTGTGGCGGGGCTCGCCACTGCGCCGTTTGCCGCGCTGCATTTCAATCATGTCGCCCACTATGGCCTGCTGGCCAATGTGCTGTCCGTGCCGGTGATGGGGTTGGCGGTGATGCCTGCTGCGGTGGTGGCAGCGGTGCTCGCGCCTTTGGGGCTGGAGCACCTTCCGCTCTGGGTGATGGGCCAAGGGCTTCAGTGGATTTTGACGGTGGCGGAGTTTGTCAGCGGGTTGGAGGGCGCGCGCGGGGCGGTGAAAAGCGGCCCGCCGGTGGTTTTGCCGTTGGTTTCGCTGGGCGGTGTTATTGTGCTGCTGTGGCAGGGACATGCGCGCTGGAGCGGCACTTTGTTGATTGCGCTGGCTTTTGCGCTCTGGAACATGACGCCTCGCCCGGATGTGCTGATCTCAGACACTGGCGGTTTGGTTGGGGTGCTGACACCTGAGGGGCGCGCTCTGTCCAAAGCCAAAGGGCAGAGCTTTGTGGCGCGCAACTGGCTTGAAAATGATGGCGACATGCGCACGCAAGAGGCGGCCGCTTCGCTTTGGACTCCAGAGGCTAAACAGACGCCAACGGGGCAGATTCTCAACGTGCAGGGCAAAAGGAGCTTGGCGGCGTTTGAAGGGTGTCAGAGCGGAGACTTTGTTGTCTTTTCAAAAGACTATGGGGCGCAGTTACCGTGTGATTATGTCGATGCAGGCGCGCTTGAAGATACGGGCGCTATGGCGCTGTATTTTGAGCCGGAGGGCCTCAAACGCATAACGGCCCGCGAGATCGCAGGCCGTCGACTGTGGAATGACGCGGCAGTGCGCGCCGGAAGGTTTGGCGCTCAGTAGGTGCGGATCAGGCCGACCAGCTTGCCCTGCACCTTCACCTTGTCTTCGGGATAAACGCGGGTTTCGTAAGCCGGGTTAGCGGCCTCAAGCGCGATGGAGCTGCCGTTGTGGTGGAACTTTTTCAGGGTTGCTTCCTGATCTTCGACCAGCGCCACCACGATGTCGCCATTGTCCGCGGTTTTGGTCTCCGCGATGATCACCACATCGCCATCGTTGATGCCCGCGTCGATCATGGAGTCGCCTTTGACCTGAAGGGCATAATGGTTTGAGCCAGTCGCCAGCATCTGACCGGGCACCGCCACGTGATGGTCCACATGGCTGATCGCCTCGATCGGCACACCGGCGGCGATTTTGCCCATCACAGGCAGCTCACGCACAGACATCAACGCCGCATCGGGGCTGATGTTGGCGGGCACTGTGGGCGAGGGGTGCGGGCCGTCGATCACCTTGGGGTTAAACCCGGCTGTCGGCGCAGAAGGCGCGCCACCCATGCTTTCGGGCAGCTTCACAATCTCGATGGCGCGGGCGCGGTGGGCGAGACGGCGGATAAAGCCGCGTTCTTCCAATGCGGTGATCAGCCGGTGAATGCCGGATTTGGAGCGCAGATCGAGCGCATCCTTCATTTCGTCAAAGCTGGGCGGCACCCCGTCGCGTTGCAGACGGGTGTGAATGAACTCCAGCAGGTCCAGTTGCTTCTTGGTTAACATGCTCGACGACCCCCTTTTACAAAGTGTCTTAAGCTTGTTCTACGCATGTTCTTGTTTTGTGTCAAAACCTTTTGAGAACATATCGGAAACACATGCTAAAAAGACACGAGTGATCAGGTGGTTATGTCAGAGCGGGAGGTAGGACACCTCTGTTCCTGCGGGCAGTTCCGGGCTGTTTGGCTGGCAAATCAACAGGGCGTTGGCGTCAGAAAGAATGGAAAGCAGCGAGCTGTCTTGGTTATCAAATGTCACAAGGCCGCGCGGGCTGACATGGGCGCGCATGTAATGTTCGCGGGGGCCATTGGCCGGAGCGGGGGCGGCGAGCGTTGTGGTCTGATGCGGCGAAGGGGCTTGGCCAAGACCGAGCATGGCGCGGATCGCCGGAAGCACAAAGACATGGCCGCAGACCATTGCAGAGACCGGATTGCCCGGCAGGCCGATCATCATGGCGCCATTGGCCATGGTGCCCGCCATCAGCGGTTTGCCCGGACGCATGGCAATCTTGTAGAAGCTGCGCTGCATGCCCAGATCCTGTGCCACTTTGCCCACGAGATCATGATCGCCCACAGACGCGCCGCCAATGGTGATCAGAAGATCTGCGTCGTCCACCAAGGCGAAGGCGGCTTTGAGAGAGGCTTCGGTGTCCCGCGCGATGGGCAGAAGGCGCGCTTCGGCACCCGCGTCGCGCAGCATCGCCTGAAGGCCAAAGCTGTTGGAGGCGATGATCTGATCGGGGCCGGGTGTTTCGCCGGGCATCATCAGCTCGTCGCCGGTGGAGAGGATCGCCACTTTGGGGCGGCGGGTCACAGGCACGGAGGCGATGTTCATCGACGCCATAAGCGCGATGTCAGAGGGGCGCAGCACGCGGGGCGCGTCGATGGTTTGCCCAACTTTGAAATCGCCACCCAAGGGGCGGATGTGGAACCCTTTGTCGTGGTTTTCAGACAGGGTGATGGTGTCGCCGTCGCGGGTGACATCCTCCTGGATGATCACGCGCGTTACGCCTTCGGGCACAGGCGCGCCGGTGAAAATCCGCACGGCTTCGCCCGCGCTCACCTTGCCATCAAACGCGTGGCCTGCAGCGGCCTCTCCGATCACCTGATACTGCGCTCCGGGCGCGACTCCTTCGGCGGCCACACCGTAGCCGTCCATCGCGGAGGCGGAGAACGGCGGCTGGTCGCGTTTGGCCGAGACAGGTGCCGCCAGCACGCGGCCATTGGCCTCTGACAGCGGGACAAGCTCGCTGTTCAGGGTTCGGGTGAGGGCAAAAAGGTTGGAGAGCGCTTCGCTGACTGAAATCATTTCGCTTCGTAACGTCCTGATTTTCCGCCGTCTTTCAGGATGACGCGGATGCCACCGATCTCCATGTCTTTGTCCACGGCCTTGGACATGTCATAGACCGTCAGTGCTGCGACATTCACCGCGGTGAGGGCTTCCATCTCCACACCGGTTTGTCCGGTGGTCTTTACGGTGGCTTCAATTCGCACGCCGGGCAGGTCGGCATCCGGTGTCAGCTCCACGGCGACTTTGGTGATCGGCAGCGGGTGGCACAGCGGGATCAGGTCAGCGCATTTCTTGGCGCCCATGATGCCTGCTAAACGCGCTACACCTAGCACGTCGCCTTTCTTGGCGCGGCCTTCGGCGATGATGTCATAGGTGGCAGGTGCCATCTTTACCCAGCCCTCAGCCGTCGCAATGCGGGAGGTCACAGCTTTTTCTGAGACGTCCACCATATGGGCGTCGCCTTTGCCGTCAAAATGGGTGAGGCCAGAGCTGTGGTTGCTCATCACATGCCTCCCATGGCGTTGAGCGGGTTGGCCAGAAGCGTGCGGGTGGCGCTGGCGACATCTTCTTGGCGCATCAGGCTTTCGCCGATCAGGAAGGTGCGTGCGCCATAGCGTGCCATATCGGCCAGTTCGGCGGGGGTGTTGAGCCCGCTTTCACAGACGATCAGGCGGTCTTCGGGCACCAGCTTGGAGAGATGGCGCGTGGTGTCGAGCGTGGTCTCAAAGGTTTTGAGATTGCGGTTGTTGATGCCCATCAGCGGGGATTTGAGCTGGCTTGCGCGCTCAAGCTCTTCGGCGTCATGTACTTCGAGCAGGACATCCATGCCCCATTCAAAAGCGCAGGCCTCAAGCTCTTGCGCCTGACTGTCGGTCACCGAAGCCAGGATGATCAGAATGCAGTCCGCCCCCAATGCGCGGGCTTCGGCCACCTGATAGGTGTCATACATGAAGTCCTTGCGCAGCGCCGGCAGGTTGGTGGCCTCGCGCGCCTCGGTCAGGAAGGATTTCTGGCCCTGAAAGCTCGGCGTGTCGGTCAGCACGGACAGGCAGGTCGCGCCGCCGTCTTCATAGGCTTTGGCGAGCAGAGGTGGATTGAAGTCTTCGCGGATCAGACCCTTAGAGGGTGACGCCTTTTTGACTTCGGCAATCAGGCCGTAGCCTGAGCGGCTGGCCTTGTGCAGCGCGTCGGAAAAGCCGCGTGTCGGGCTGGCTTCGCGTGCTTCGGCTTCGACGGCTTCCAGCGGCTTGGCGGCCTTGTCGGCTGCCACTTCCTCGAGTTTGTAGGCCTTGATTTTGTCCAGTACGGTCTCGGTCATGCGTGCGTCCAGTCTATTGGCGGCTCGCCGCGCTGCGTGAGCCATGTGTTTATTGTCGAAAACGGGCGGGAGCCAAAGAAGCCGCGGCGGGCGGACAGGGGCGAGGGGTGCGCCGTTTCGATCATCAGATGTTGGGCGCCATCTTTAGGCGCTTGGATGTGAGGTGCAAGGGCCTGAGCCTGTTTTCCCCATAAGACAAAAGCACATGGATGGCGGGAGACCTCTTTGAGCACCTGATGGGCGAGGGCTTGAAAGCCGAGCGCCTTATGTCCGTTGGCTTCACCTGCAGGCACCGTGAGCACCGTGTTGAGCAGCAGAACACCTTGGCTGGTCCAATGGCGCAGATCGCCGGTCAGAGGGGCCGCGCCAATGTCGGCGATCATCTCTTTGTAGATATTGTTGAGTGAGCGCGGCAGTGGGCGCACGTCCGGCTCCACCGAGAAGGCCAAGCCGTGGGCATGACCGGGCGTGGGGTAGGGATCCTGCCCGAGAATGACCACGCGTACCTGATCCGGGCGCAGGGCCTCAAGCGCGGCAAAACGCTGGTCGGCTGGAGGCAGGATGTCGCGCGGGTCTTGGGCGATGGTTTGCGCGATGCGCGGCCAGTCATCCTCAAAGAAAGGCAGATGTGCCCAGGCGGAAGGGATGGGGGTGTCCATCATTCGGTCTCCCGCGTGGGCGTTGGTGTTGTCTGTCTTTGCACAGCGCGGATCACGCGGCAGAGGTGACTTTGGCCAATGCGGCGACTTTGCCTTTGGCTGCGCCGCTGTCGATGCTTTCGCGTGCTTTTTCAACGCCTTCTTTCAGGTCGCCCGCTGCGTCTGCCACCACAAGCGCGGCTGCGGAGTTCAGCAAGACCGCATCGCGATATGCGCTTTGTGCGCCATCCAGAAGCGCGCGGAAGGCATTGGCGTTGTCCTCTGGCGTACCACCGACGATGGCCTCAAACGGATGCACTGGTAGACCGGCGTTTTCGGGGTGCAACTCAACGTCTTTGACGGTGCCGTCAATCTCAAGTGCGGAAACCCAGCTCACGCCGGTGATGGTCAGCTCATCGGTGCCGTCAGAGCCATGCACAAGCCAAGCGCGTTCGCTGCCCAATTGCCCGAGGGTCTCGGCCATGGGGCGAATGAGGTCGCGGGTAAATGCACCGGTCAGCTGGCGTTTGACGCCTGCCGGGTTGGTGAGCGGGCCGAGGATGTTGAAGATTGTGCGGGTGCCAAGCTCTGCGCGGGTGGGCATCACATGGGCAATCGCCGGGTGATGCATGGGCGCCATCATGAAGGCGATGCCGCAGCTTTCCAGTGCCTTTTCAACCACTTCCGGTCCAACCATCACGTTGATGCCCATCTGGGTCTGCACGTCCGCAGTGCCGGATTTGGAGCTGAGATTGCGGTTGCCGTGTTTGGCAACGGGCACGCCTGCGCCCGCCACAACGAAGGCCGTGGCGGTGGAGATGTTGAGCGTGTGCTTGCCGTCGCCTCCGGTGCCAACGATGTCAATCGCGCCGGCAGGCGCGTTCACGGCGTTGCACTTGGCGCGCATCACGGCGGCGGCGGCGGCATATTCATCCACCGTTTCGCCACGGGTGCGCAGCGCCATCAGCAAGCCGCCCATCTGGCTTGGCGTTGCCTCGCCCTCAAACAGCAGAGAGAAGGCGGCCTCGGCTTCGTCTCGCGACAGCGGGCGATCCGCGGCTGCGCCGATCAGCGTCTTGATATCATGGCTCATGCGGCGGCCCCTTTCGGGGAAGGCATCATGTCCAGGAAGTTCTTGAGCATGGCGTGGCCGTGTTCAGATGCGATGGACTCCGGATGGAACTGCACGCCCTGAATCGGCAGCTCTTTGTGCTGCAGACCCATGATGGTGCCATCCTCAAGTTCTGCCGTGATTTCAAGGCTGTCGGGGAAGGTTTCGCGATCCACCACCAGCGAGTGATAGCGGGTGGCCTCAAAGGGGCTGGGCAGACCTGCGAACACACCTTTGCCGGTGTGCTTCATGGTGCCCATTTTGCCATGCACGATCTCATGGCAGCGCACGACGTTGCCGCCAAAGGCCTGACCGATGGTCTGATGGCCCAGACACACGCCCATAAGCGGCGTACGGGTTTCCGCTGCGGCTGCGGTCAGGGCAAGGCAGATGCCCGCCTGATCGGGATCACAGGGGCCGGGAGACAGCAAAATACCGGCCGGGTTCATCCCCATGGCGTCCTGTACCGTCAGCGCGTCGTTTCGCCAGACCTGCACATCGGCGCCCAACTCGCCCAGATAATGCACAAGATTATAGGTGAAACTGTCGTAATTATCGATCAGAAGCAGCATTTTGTCGGTTCTTATCCTAAAGATGCGAAAGGGGTGGAGGCGAAGGGCCTGCTCGCGGTATACATGCTCAGGCTTGGCGCAGAGGGTCAAGAGGGGCACAGGCAGGTTCGCCCCGTAAATTTGGAACAAATAAGGGCAGAGAACTATGTTGCGCGGATTTTTGGCTGGTGTGTTCTGGGGCGTCATCCTCATTGGGGGTGTGCTTGCGGCGGCGTCTTTGCTGTCTCCTTTGCCTGCAACGGTGCGCCCGCAGACAACGGCGGTGACCCCGCAGGAAACCGAGGAAGGGCTTGCACAAAGCACCACGTTGGATGCGGCCTCACAAACCGATGCGGAAGTTGATGCCGTGCCGGGGGCGGCTGTGCCTGAGGTGGAGGCTGATGATGCGGTGCCGCTGGGGATCACTGATTCTGCGCCAAAGCCTGAGCCGGAGGATCTGGAGGCTGAACTGGCCGCGCCACAGGAGATTGCGGACAGCGGAGCGGTTGAAATTGAAGGAGAAACTTCGGTTTTGCCGACACCGCAAGCGCAGACCCCGACGGCGCCTGAGGCGGAAACGGAGCTGTCGATTTCAACAAATCCGGCCCAGCCTGCGGCACCAGCGCCTCTGTCTGGCGAAGCCTTTGTCACGCCGGTGGCCCCTGAGGTGACTGAGACTGTGGACGCTGCTGAGACTGCAGCGCCAGTGGAAGAGATCCAGATTGAAGATCCTGCGGTGGAAGAGGAGGCGGTTGCGCAAGCCGCGCCTGAGGAGGCAGTCGACGAGACTGGCGCAGATGTGGTGGCAGATGCGGCTCCTGTTGAGGAGGTGGTGATCGACGAGCCTGCGCTGGAGGCCGCGCCTGAGGGCGAGGCGGCGGAAGGCGAAGCCGATGTGATCATCGCCGAGGAAGCGCCGGAAGGCGCTGATAACGCTGAAGAAACGCCGCTGGTCTCTGAAGCGGTGCCAAGCCCGGAGGCCGAAGACCTGACGCCAAATGCGGAGGCGGGGGAGACTCCTGTGGATGAGGCGTCGACGGCATCGCTGCTCAAACCGGCGGGCAATCTGAATGAAGCCTTCCCTCAGTTGAAATCTGCGCGCTTGCCCTCGGTTGGGGATGCGGCGACGGAAGAGGTTGTGATTGCGGATGCTGAGGCCGTCACGCCGGTGGCACGCCCAGTGGTTTCTAACGCGGAAGGCTTTGAAAACGCAGAGAATAAACCGGTGATGTCGATCGTTCTGGTGGACACTGGCGAGCATGAATTTGATATGGAGGCGCTTGAAAGCTTCCCTTATCCACTGAGCATTGCCGTGAGCACGCTGGACCCGCAAGTCACTGAAAAGGCCGCGGATTACCGTCTGCGCGGCTTTGAGGTTCTGGCGATGGTGGATATGCCTGCGGAGGCAACCGCCTCTGACGTGGAGCAGGCGATGCAGGCGCATCTTTCGGTCTCCGATACATTTGTGGGCGTGATGGAAGGTCTGAGCGACGGGCTGCAAGGCAGCAAGGTTGTGAGCGATCAGGTAGCGCAGGCGCTGTTGGGCAGTGGCCACGGATTGCTGATGCTTTCCAATGGGTTGAACACCGCACAGAAGCTTGCCGCCAAAGAAGGCGTGCCCTCCACCAGCGTGTTCCGCGACTTTGATGACGCCGGGCAGACAGCGGTGGTGATGCGCCGTTTTCTCGACAATGCGGCCTTCAAAGCGGCGCAGGAAGATGGTGTTGTGATGGTGGGGCGGCTGCGGGATGAGACCATTTCTGCGCTGCTGTTGTGGGCGCTGCAGGATCGCGCGAGCACCGTGGCCATGGCGCCGATTTCGGCGAGCTTTGACACCATCAACTGAGATCAGAGCGGGGCTGCGCGACTCAAAGGTTAACGCGCTTTTGGAGCCCTGATTTCACGTCGGTATCGCGTCGGTATCCCTACGGTATTGCGTAGGTGCAATTTTGAGCGCGCGTCCCATAAACGGGGCGCGCGCTGTTGCGTTGGATATGGCAACAAATTTCAGGCCTCAACCGGCAGGCTGCCTGCTGTTTTCATCTGGCGCAGAATGAAATTGGTTGTGGTGGTGCGCACCACGCCCAGGCGCAGAATGCGCTTCATGATGAACTGCTCCAGCGCCTCCGGATCACGGGCCACAACTTTCAGCACAAAGTCGAAGTCTCCGGTGATGGAGGCGCATTCCAGCACTTGATCGCTCTGCGCGACAAAATCGTTGAACACTTTGATGGTCTCTTCGCTGTGGTCGATCAGCGAAATCTGCACATAGGCAAAAGCGTTCAACCCGAGCTTCTTGCCATCCAGAATGGCGGCATAACGCAGGATGTAGCTTTCCTCCTCCAGCCGCTTCACCCGCCGCCAGCAGGGAGAGGGCGAAAGCCCCACAGCGTCGGAAAGATCCTGCGTGCTGGCGCGGCCGTCACGCTGCAGGACCTTGAGGATGAGCCGTTCAAAGCTGTCGAGCATATTTTGCCTCATAAAATCGAGATTCGGGTGAAATCTGCCTGAAATCTTTTTTGCAGCCAAAAGATGGAAAAACTCTTGTTCAGATTCAGACCTAACATGGTTTCAGGAGGAGGAGCGTTTAAAATGCCCAAAAGCACCAAATATGTGGCCAAAGAGCCGGATGCGACCGGACGGATTCCCTATACCGCTGCGGAGGATGCGGTGTGGCGGGATCTGGTGGCGCAGCAACAACCCCATGTGGAGACATTGGCGGCGGAGCCGTTTCTGGCCGGGCAGCGCAAGCTGAACCTGCCCAAGGATCGCGTGCCGCAATGCGTGGAGGTGTCAGAGGTTCTGCGTGAACATACCGGCTGGCAGGTGGCCCCTGTGCCGGCGCTGATCGGGTTTGGGCGGTTTTTCAAAATGCTCTCGGAAAAGACCTTTCCGGCGGCGTCTTTCATTCGGGACCGCGAGAGTTTTGACTATATCGAGGAGCCCGACATCTTCCATGAAATCTACGGACATACGCCACTGCTCACGGACGCGCGCTTTGCCCGGTTTTCTCAGAAGATTGGCGAGACGGGGCTGACCTGTGCGGCGGCAGACTATTCCTGGCTGATCCGGCTCTATTGGTTCACGGTTGAGTTTGGCCTGATCCGCGAAGGGGGAGAGATCAAGGCGCTGGGATCGGGGTTGGCGTCCTCGCCCGGGGAGCTGGCGCATTCGGTGCAAGAGCCAAGCGTGATCCGCAAGCCGTTTGAGGTGATCGACATTCTGCGCACGCCGTACCGGATCGACATCAACCAGCCGATCTATTTCGTGCTCGACACGGTGGAGCAGCTTCTGGAGGCGGCGGAGCGAGATCTGTTGGCCGATATCAAAACGGCACAGGCGCTTGGGTTGCATGACCCTGTGTTCCCGCCAAAGCCGGAGGCCGCGTGATCATGGAGGATTTGACAGCTGGTTCCTGTGCGGCCTGTGACGGCTGGGTGCCACCTTTGAGTGATGCGGAGATTGAGGCGTTGAAAGCCAAGCTGCATCCGGACTGGGTGATGGGCGCGGATGGCAAAAGCCTTGTGCGGACACTGAGGTTCAAAGCCTACGCGAAGGCAGTCTATGCGGCCAATATGGCGGCGTTTCTCAGCGACAAAGAGGGGCATCATGCGGATGTGCGCTTTGGCTGGGGTTATTGTGAAATCACCTATACCTCCCACGAGCTTAATAGGCTTTCGGAGAATGATTTCATCTGCGCAGCCAAATTGGATGCGCTGCTGGCCTGACCATGTGGCGCGTTAGAATTTCACCGTTGTGCGCGCCTTGGGATCAAGCGTGAGCGCGTCGGGCCAGCCGACAAAGCGCTCGATCAGCACAAGGACGATGCAGAGGATGATCACGCCAAACACCAGCTTGACCCGCTTTTCAGAAGGCGGGTTGCGCGCCCATTGGCTCATGCGGATCAAATGGCGAAAGTTCATCTCTGCGGCCACCGCTGGATTTGGATATTTGTGGAATGAGAATGCCTGAGGTTTTGCGCCCACTCAATGGGCGCGTTCCATGTTTGGCGTTCCGAGGCTCAGATAGAGTGGCGTTGGGGGCGCAGCGCGTCATTGCTGCGCTCCTGTGACTGGTACCTCTGTGAGAGGGATCAGCTCTCTTCGGTGAAGCGCACTTTGCCGATGAAGGGCAAGTTGCGGTTGCGTTGGGCGTAGTCGATGCCATAGCCCACGACAAATTCATCAGGAATTGAAAAGCCGATCCAATCGGCGGCGATGTCCGCTTCGCGGCGGCTCGGTTTGTCCAGAAGCGCAATGGTTTTGATCTTGGCCGGGTTGCGGGCCTTCAGCAGGTGCATCACATGGGTGAGCGTGTGGCCGGTGTCGACGATGTCTTCGACCACCAGCACGTCACGGCCTTCAATCTCGCCGCGCAAGTCTTTGAAAATGCGTACTTCTCGACTGCTTTCCATGGCGTTGCCATAAGAGGAAGCCTCAAGGAAATCGACCTCGACCGGCAATTCCAGCTCGCGCACCAGATCGGCGATGAAGACAAAAGAGCCGCGCAGAAGGCCCACCACAATCAGCTTATCGGTGCCCGCATATTCCGCTTGGATTTCGCGCGACAGATCTTCGATCCGGGCGGCAATCGACTTGGCTGAGATCATTTGATCAATGACATATGGACGCTCTGACATGAGACCCTCTTGATTTTACGCCCGCAGAGTGGATATGAGCGCGGGCAGCACAGTGCATAGCGGGGACGCGAAACACTGTCACGCTAAAATGGCACGTTACTTTGGACAGCTTTACGGAACCACATGCCCACGCACTCTGAGACTCGCACGCTGCCCTATTCAGCCCAACAAATGTATGACCTTGTGGCCGATGTGGCGGCTTATCCGCAGTTTTTGCCCTGGTGCGCGGCGGCGCGGGTGCGCTCGACCACGCCGATTGAGACCGCGCATGGCGTGGGCGTGGAGATGCTGGCGGATCTGGTGATCTCGTTCAAAGTGTTTCGGGAGCGGTTTGGCAGCCGTGTGGGGCTTTATCCTGAGGCCAAACACATCGAGACGGAGTATCTGGACGGGCCGTTCAAATACATGAAATCCACCTGGGATTTTGCGGATGTGGACGGGGGCGTCGAGGTGAAGTTCTTTGTGGATTTCGAGTTCAAGAACATCATTTTGCAAAAGGCGATTGGCCTTGTGTTTTATGAGGCGATGAACCGGATTGTGGCGGCGTTTGAGGCGCGGGCGAAAGCGCTTTACGGCTGAGGGCCACTGTTTTCTGAAATCGTTGGGGCAATAAAAAAGGGCGGCCTGAAGTGGCGGCCGCCCAAGATTTGTGTGCTCTGATCTTGCGTCAGGAGGCGGTGTCGTAGGCGCGCTCGCCGTGGACTTCGAGATCCAGACCGTTGACTTCGGTTTCCTCATCCACGCGCAGCGGGGTGATGAAGCTCACGACTTTCACCAGCAACACGGTCACAACCAGTGTGAAGAGGCCGACAACGGCGAGGCCGCCAAGCTGGGCGACCCATGTGCCCTGACCAAAGACGGCGATCATGATGGTGCCGAAGATGCCGCCGACGCCGTGAACTGCGAAGACGTCCAGCGTGTCGTCGATGTTGAGCATGTTGCGCACGACATTCACGGCTTCTTGGCAGAGAATGCCTGCGATGGCGCCGATGATCAGTGCTTCTACCGGGCCAACAAAACCTGAGGCCGGGGTGATTGAGGCGAGGCCTGCGATGGTGCCGGTGACAAGACCCACGAGGGAGGCTTTGCCGTATTTGATGCGCTCCCAGAGTGCCCATGTGAGCGAGGCGGTGGCTGCGGAGATGTGGGTGACGGTGAGCGCCATGGCTGCGCCGCCGTCAGCGGCGAGCTGGCTGCCGCCGTTAAAGCCGAACCAGCCGACCCAGAGCATGGCCGCGCCGATCATCACCATCCATGGGGCGTGCGGCGGGGTGGTGCGGTGGCGGCGGGCGCCGAGCATGACCGCGATGATGAGGGCTGCGAGGCCTGCGGTTTCATGCACCACAATGCCGCCGGCAAAGTCGCGCACGCCGATTTCGCCGAAGATGCCGCCGTCAGCCATCATGCCGCCGCCCCAGATCCAGTGGACCACAGGCGCGTAGCACAGAAGCATCCAGAGACCGGAGAACAGCAGGACAAAGCCGAAGCCGATGCGCTCCACATAAGCGCCGACGATCAGCGCCGGGGTGATGATGGCAAAGGTCATCTGGAAGGCAAAGAACAGCACTTCGGGCAGGGTGCCGGAGAGGCTGTCGGCGGTGACGCCTGCGAGGAACATTTTGCCAAGCCCGCCCCAAACCGAGCTTGCGCCGCCGTCATTGCCAAAGGCGATGGAATAGCCGAAGGCCAGCCACAGAACGCTCATTAAACAGGCAATCGCGTAGGTTTGCATAAAAACGCTGAGCACATTGCGCGCGCGCACAAGGCCCCCGTAAAACAAGGCCAGACCTGGCAATGTCATGAACAGGACCAGGGCTGTCGCCACAATGATCCATGCGGTGTCCGCTCCGTTCATAATTTCTTTCCTCTTTGTCCCTGAGTGGTGATTTCAGGTCAAAAAGCGGAAAACCTGCTTATAACAAAGTCTGAATATGATGCGGAGCGCCTTAAAATGGGGCGTTTTGCAATGTGATTAAAATATGGGCGGAAAATGCAGCTCTTTGTGCAAATGCGCGTCAGTTTGCGCAGGATGCCTTAAAAAGAAGCGATAGCGCATGATTCCGCGCCGCTTTGCGCACATTTTCGCGGCCCAATGCGCCAAACTCGATGGTCTCGGTTTTGCATCCTGTTGCGGAGGCGATGCCAAAACAGACACGGCCCTCGGGTTTGAACTCTGAGCCGCCGGGACCGGCGATGCCGGTGATCGAGACGGCGAGATCCGCCGCAGAGTGCGCCAGTGCGCCAAGGGCCATTTCGCGCGCGACCTCCTCAGACACGGCGCCAACCGCATCGAGCGTGGCTTGCGCCACGGCCAGCATCTCGACCTTGGCCTGATTGGTGTAGGTCACAAAGCCGCGCTCAAAGGTGGCGGAGGAGCCGGGAATGTCGGTCAGCGCAGCGGCCACCATGCCGCCGGTGCAGCTTTCGGCGGTGGCGATGCGCAGGTCGGCGGCGCGGCAGGCGGCAAGCAGTGCGGCGACATCCACCATCACATCAGCACCACATGAAAGAGCGCGGCGGTCACAAGCGTGGCCACACCGGCAAAGACACCGGCCCAGAGGTCATCAAGCATCACGCCCACAGGATCATGGCGGCGGTCGGCGCGGCCCACGAGCCAGGGTTTGCGGATGTCAAACAGGCGGAAGAAGAAAAACGCCGCAATCGGGCCGGGCCAGACCATGGACATGTCGCGTGTTGCAAAGGCGATGGCCGGGAAGAGCAGGGCGATCCACATGCCTGCGACCTCATCAATCACGATCTCTGAAGGGTCGTCGCCCGGTCTGTCGGCCAATTCGCGGTGGCAGGCCCAGAAACCGGCGATGATGGAGATCACGGTCAGCAGGATCAGCAGCCAGAGGCCGACATAACGCTCGGCGGCCCAGCCGATCAGCAGCGCGGCCAGAGAGCCCCATGTGCCGGGGGCAAAGGGCAGGCGACCAACGCCGAAGAATGTTGCGATCATCGTGCTCATGGTTTCACCAGTGTCGCGGTGGCAATGGCCGCAATCCCTTCTTCGCGGCCTGTGAAGCCGAGTTTCTCACTTGTAGTGGCTTTAATGGAGACGCGGGTTTCCTCCATGCCCATGATCTCTGCCATGCGGGCAATCATGGCGGGGGCGTGTGGCCCGACTTTGGGGCGTTCACAGATCAGGGTGCAATCGACATTGGAAATCGTGAAGCCTTTGGCGGCCGCGAGATCCACCGCATGTTTCAGGAATACCGCACTGTCCATATCTTTCCATTCCGCCTCAGATGGCGGGAAGTGGCGGCCAATGTCCCCTTCGGCCAATGCGCCGTAGATCGCATCTGTGACCGCATGCATGCCCACATCGGCGTCTGAGTGGCCTTTGAGGGCTTTGTGGTGCGGGATGCGGACGCCGCAGAGGATGACGTGATCGCCCTCTTCAAATGCGTGCACATCATATCCGTTGCCCAGTCTGATATCGGGAAGACTATTCATGTCGCCTCTCAGGTGCTGCTCCAGACGGGCAAAATCGTCTGGTGTGGTGATTTTCAGGTTGCGCTCATTGCCCGGCACGATGGCGACGTCAAGCCCGGCGGCGCGGGCGACCTCTACATCATCAGCCGCTCCGCCCGTGTGGGCGTGATGGGCCGCGAGAATTGCCTCATAGGCGAAACCCTGAGGCGTCTGCGCGCGAAACAGGCCGTCGCGGTCCTGCGTGCCGGTCACAAGCCCGTCTTCGCCGCGCCAGAGCGCATCGGTGACCGCGAGCGCGGGGGCTGCGCCGGAGGCACCGGAGGTCAGGGCGGCAATCACAGAGGAGATCGTGGCGGCATCAATACCCGCGCGGGCCACATCATGGATCAGCACATGGGTGATGCCGCGCCCGCTGAGGGCCTCAAGCCCTGCCAGCACCGAGGCGTCCCGCGTTGCGCCGCCGTGAACCTGTGTCACCGAGAGTTCGGCGGTAAATTGCGTGTCGTCGGGGTGGGTCACCAAAACCACCTCGTCTACCTCCGGGTGTGTTAGAAAAGCGGTGAGCGTCCATTCAGCGACGCTTTTTCCGGCAACCTGCCGCCACTGCTTGGGGATTCCACCTCCTGCACGGGTGCCACGACCGGCGGCAACAACCACTGCGGCAGTGCGGGGCGGGGTATCGGCGGGGCTATTGAAAGAGGCATTTGTCATGCCCACTGTGTAGAACCTGCAAGTCAGAGTGGCAATTGACCCTTAGCGATTGCTTAATTTTTAAGCATATGCGATTTGCTGCCGAAAAAATCACCACCCCTTCATTGAGTTTGACCAATGGGTCAGATACGCCGAAGGCACTGCACAAGGATTAGGCACGTGACCGTTCAAGTCGCACATCTCTCTTTGACACCGCCCGTTTTTCTGGCGCCGTTGGCCGGGATCACCGATCGCCCGTATCGGGATCTGGTGAGCCAGTTTGGTGCCGGACTGGTGGTGAGCGAAATGGTGGCAAGCCAGGAGATGGTGCAGGCCAAACCCGGGGTGCGCGAGCGTGCGGAGCTGGGGTTTGGTGATGCGATCACCTCGGTGCAGCTTGCGGGCCGTGAGGCGCATTGGATGGCGGAGGCCGCGCGTCAGGTGGAGGCCAACGGGGCGACGCTGATTGATATCAATATGGGTTGTCCGGCGAAGAAAGTGACCAGCGCCAGCGGCGCGGGGGCCAGCGGATCCGCTCTGATGAAAGATCTGGATCATGCGCTGACACTGATTGAGGCCGTGGTGGGCGCGGTGGAGATTCCGGTGACGCTGAAGACGCGGCTGGGGTGGGATGACAATATGCTAAACGCGCCGGAGCTGGCGAAGCGGGCAGAGGATGCGGGCATCCAGATGCTGACCATCCACGGGCGCACGCGCTGTCAGTTTTACAAAGGGTCTGCGGACTGGGCGGCGATCCGGGGTGTGAAAGACGTGGTGTCGATCCCGGTGATTGCCAATGGCGACATTGTGGACGCGGAGAGCGCAAAGGCGGCGATGGCGGCCTCCGGTGCAGACGGCGTGATGGTGGGGCGCGGGGCGCAGGGCAAACCCTGGCTGCTGGCCCAGATTGCGGCGGAGATTTTCGGCACAGAGGCGCCGGAGGTGCCCACCGGCACAGCGCTGGTGGAGCTGGTGCAAGGGCATTATGCGGCGATGCTGTCTTTTTACGGCACCGATCTGGGCCTGCGCGTCGCGCGCAAACATTTGGGTTGGTACATGGACACCGTGGGCACCGAGGCCGGCTTGCGCCGCCGGGTGCAGACCAGCCGGGACATTGATGAAGTGATGGCGCTTTTGGCGGAGGCATTGATGCCGAGCGGTGATGATGCGCCCAACAACAAAGAGGCCGCATGAGCGCGCATAACCCCATATGGAACTCGCTGCCCGTGCCGGGGCTGGTGGTGGACGTGGATGACAAGATCCTGCGCATCAACCCGGCGGCGGAGACTTTTCTGAACGCCTCGGCCAAATCGATGGTTGGGCAGCCCATCTGGGACAAGGTGATGATTGACGCCCCGCTTGAGGAGGCGTTTCAGCGCGCAAGGGAACATGGCACGCCGCTGTTTGTGAATGACGCGGATCTGGGCACCGGCAATGCGCCACCTGTGCAGTGCAACCTGCAGATTGCGCCGTTGGCGGATGCGCCTGGCGAGATGCTGTTTCTGATTTCCAGCCGTGAGCTGGCCGGGCGCATGACCCGCAGCAACGGGGTGAAATCATCGGCCAAATCCGCCATCGGCATGGCTGAGATGCTGGCCCATGAGATCAAGAACCCGCTGGCGGGGATCACCGGTGCGGCGCAGCTGTTGTCGATGAACCTGAGTGCGGAAGATCTTGAGCTGACTGATCTGATCGTGGAAGAAAGCCGCCGGATCGTGAAGCTGCTGGAGCAGGTGGAGCAGTTTGGCAACCTGTCGCTGCCGCAGAAGAAGCCGGTCAATATCCACGATGTTCTGGATCGCGCGCGGCGCTCTGCCTTGGTGAGCTATGGCGCGCATATGGAGATTGTGGAGGATTACGACCCCTCCCTGCCACCGGCGGAGGGCGACGCGGATCAGCTCCTGCAGGTGGTTTTGAATCTCTTGAAGAATGCCTCTGAAGCTGCTGGAGATTCAGGGAAAATCCGCATTCGCACCTATTATGAGCATTCCTTCCGGATGCGCCGTGCGGATGGTACGGGCCAGCCGCTGCCGTTGCAGATTGAGGTCATTGATGATGGACCCGGCCTGCCGCAGCATTTGGAGGGCGACGTGTTTGACCCGTTCGTTTCTGGACGGGAGAACGGCACGGGGCTTGGCCTCGCGTTGGTGAGCAAAATCATTTCGGATCATGGCGGTCTGATCACAGTGGACAGCGTGCCGGGGCGCACGGTGTTCAAGCTGTCGCTGCCACGGGCGAGCAAAGAAACTCTCAAGAAATATGAGGAGAGCCTCTGATGGATGGCACGGTTCTGGTCGCAGATGACGATCGCACAATCCGTACAGTATTGACGCAAGCGCTGACGCGGGCGGGCTGTAAAGTGCATGCCACCTCCTCGCTGACCACGCTGATGCGCTGGGTGGGCGAAGGCAAAGGCGATGTGGTGATCACCGATGTGATGATGCCGGATGGCAATGGCCTTGAGATGCTGCCCAAGATTTCCGAGGACCGTCCGGGCCTGCCGGTGATCGTGATTTCCGCTCAGAACACCATCATGACGGCGATTCAGGCGGCGGAAGCGGAGGCCTATGACTATCTGCCCAAACCGTTTGATCTGCCTGATCTGATGAAGCGCACCGGCAAGGCGCTGGAGCAGAAGCGCCGTGCGCCTGCCGCGCCTGCGGTGGAGGAAGACCGGCCTGATGAGCTGCCGCTGGTGGGGCGTACGCCTGCGATGCAGGCGCTGTACCGGCTTGTGGCGCGGGTGATGAACACCGATCTTCCGGTGCTGATTTCAGGTGAAAGTGGTACGGGTAAATCCCTGATCGCAAAAGAAATTCACGACTTTTCTGATCGGCGTAACCTGCCGTTTGTGGTGGTCAATGCCGCGGATCTGAGCGATCTGGAAGGCCCCGCGCGGGTGTTGGCCAAAGCCAAGGGCGGCACGATCCTGTTTGATGAGATCGGCGATATTGAAGACGAGGTGCAGGCGCGCATTGTGCGGATGATTGACACCCCCGGCGATCAGAACCCGCGCTTTATGGCGACCAGTCAGGTGAACCTGAACACCGCCATGGAAAACGGCACCGTGCGGCAGGATCTCTACTATCGCCTCAATGGTGCGGCGATCCATGTGCCGGCACTGCGGGAGCGGGTGGATGACATTCCCCTGCTGGTGGAACACTTCCTCCACCGCGCAGAGCGCGAAGGCGCGCCGATGCGGGTGTTCTCGGAAGATGCGATGGAAATGTTCCGCACCTACAGCTGGCCGGGCAACGTGCGTCAGCTTGAAAATGCGGTGCGCCGCCTTGTGCTGACCGCGCAGGCGGAAGAGGTGATCAAAACCGAAGCGGAAATGGTGCTGGGCACCGCGCCGCAGGCGGGCCCGCTGATGGGCGGTGAGGACAATGAAAAGCTCTCCGCCAGCGTTGCGCGCCATCTGCGCCGTTACTTTGATTTGCACGGCAATATGCTGCCTCCGGCAGGGCTCTATGCGCGGATTCTGCGCGAGATTGAGCTGCCTCTGATCGAAATCGCGCTGGATGCAACCGGCGGAAATCAGGCGAAATGTGCTGATTTGTTGGGGATAAATCGGAATACTTTGCGTAAAAAGATCACCGATCTGGATATTCACGTGACACGCCGCCGCAAATTGATGTAAAAAGGCCACATAAATGTGGTGCCAGAGCCGCAGTCGTCAAAAAAACGGCACGTCTCATAGAATGCACCACCTGATATGGCGGTGGGGCGCGCAAGCGCCACCAAATCAATTGGGGAAGTCGGGTGTCGAGCCGGACAATGACGAGTCACTGGGCGCGTTTTCAGCGCCTGCGCAGTCAAAGGCGTGTCCAGAATGCCGCAGCTTTCGGGCTGGTGGTGCTGGCTCCGGCGCTGGCTTTGGCGACCTATCTGGCGCTTGGTCCGTTTGGGCTTGGCGCCTCATCCAGCACATTGCGTGCGATTTTTCTTGCCGATTTTGCCTATGTTCTGATCGTGGCCGCGCTGGTGCTCCAGAATGTGGTGCGCGCGATTTCCTCGCGCCGCGCCCGCTCTGCCGGATCGCGCCTGCATCTGAGACTGACCGGGGCGTTTGCCGTGTTGGCCGTAGTGCCTGCGGTGACGGTGGCGGTGTTTGCCGGGCTGACGCTGAACATCGGCCTTGAGGGCTGGTTCAGCGAGCGTGTGCGGCTGGTGGTGGGCAATTCGCTGTCGGCAGCGCAGGCCTATGAAGAAGAGCATATTGAGGCGCTCAAAGAAGACGCGGGCGCGCTGGCAGAGTTTCTCAACAATCGGCGGCGTGCGACCTTCTTTATGGATGCGGGTGAGCTTCGGGTTCTGTTGGCCGCGGGGCAGGTGCAGATCCAGCGCGGTCTGAAAGAAGCCTTTGTGATCGATGGCACAGGCGAGCTGCGCGCGCGGGGTGAGCGCTCCTATCTGTTTGACTTTGAAAAGCCCACCGAGGCGGAGATGGCCGAGACCGTGGAGGATGGCTATGTCATCATCCGTGATCTGGACAACAATGAGATGCGCGCGCTGGTGCGGCTTGAGGCCTTTGTGGACCGCTATCTCTATATCAGCCGTGAGGTGGATGCGGAGATTTTCCAGCTGCTCGATGACACGCAGGCCAGTGCGCGGCTGTATTCGCAGCTGGAGAGCGAGCGCGGGCAGCGGCTGTTTGAGTTTGGTCTGATCTACCTCGGATTTGCGCTGATTCTGGTTCTGGCGGCGATTTGGATGGGCATGTGGATGGCGGAACGGCTGTCGCGTCCGGTTGGGCGGCTGATGCAGGCGGCACAGCGCGTCGGGGCGGGTGATCTGGACGTGAAAGTGCGCGAAGAAGAAGGCGATGATGAGATCGCGATGCTAGGGCGCTACTTCAACCAGATGACCGGCCAACTGAAGGTGCAGCGGGAGACGCTGCTGGACAATACGCGCCAGATTGACCGCCGCCGCCGCATGTTTGACAGCGTGCTGACCTCGGTGACGTCCGGTGTTGTCGGGCTGACGGCGGAGGGCAAAGTGTCCTTTGTGAACCGCTCCGCAGAACGGCTTCTGGCCTGGGCGGATGACCATCAGGCGATGCCTCTGGCGGTGGCGGTGCCGGAGTTTGGTCCGGTGCTTGAGGAGCTGACCTCGGGCGGCAAGGAAGTGGCGCAGGAAGAGGTGAAGGTGGTCCGGGGCGGACGGCTGGAGCATCTCTTGGTGCGCATGTCCACGCGGCGGCGCGACGATGGCACGCTTGAGGGCTACGTGGTGGCCTTTGACGATGTGACCAATCTGGTGACGGCACAGCGGACAGCGGCCTGGGGCGACGTGGCACGCCGCATCGCCCATGAGATCAAGAACCCGCTGACCCCGATCCAGCTGTCGGCTGAACGTATCCGCCGCAAGTTTGCCAGCCGTCTGGGCGAAGACAGCGACACGCTTGAGCAGATGACCGATGTGATTGTGCGCCAGACCAATGATCTGCGCAGGATTGTGGATGAGTTCTCCAAATTTGCACGGATGCCGGAGCCGGATCGCAAGGCTGCTGATCTGGTGGAGCTGGTGCAGGCAGCGGTGTTGTTGCAGGAAACCGGCCAGCCGGATGTGCGGTTTGTGCGCGACATTTGCAAAGGGCCGATGACCGTGGATCTGGACGCCACGATGATCTCACAGGCGCTGACCAATCTGATCAAGAATGCCGGTGAAGCAATTGAAACCTATCAGGAAAAACATCCTGATGAGGCTATCTCTCCGGAAATTCGGGTGAGTTTGAAGATTGAAGAAGAGCACGCGGTGCTGCGGATTGCAGACAATGGCATTGGCCTGCCTGCCGATCGTGCCCGACTGTTTGAGCCTTATGTCACGACACGTGACAAGGGCACGGGGCTGGGTCTCCCCATTGTGAAAAAGATCATTGAAGAGCATGGCGGGCAGCTGTCGCTGCTGGATGCGCCGGTGTTTGAACCGTCTTCTCATGTTGGTGCAATGGCAGAGATCAAGCTGCCTTTGGCCCCTTTGGGCGCTGCACCTGCTGAGGACATCAAAGAGAGCGAGCGAGTATTATGAGTGACATTCTGATCGTTGACGATGAGCGCGACATTCGGGAACTGATTTCGGACATCCTGAAAGACGAGGGGTTTTCGACGCGGCTGGCGGGCAACTCGGATGAGGCGATGGCGCAGGTGACCAGTGAGCAACCGGCGCTGATGATCCTCGATATCTGGTTGAAGGACAGCAATATGGATGGCATCGACATCCTGAAGGCTGTGAAAAACGACTATCCGGAAGTGCCGGTGGTGATCATTTCGGGCCACGGCAATATCGAGATTGCGGTCGCGGCGATCAAACAGGGCGCGTATGACTTCATCGAAAAGCCGTTTAACATCGATCAGTTGCTGGTGGTGATCAAACGGGCGATGGAGACCAGCCGTCTGCGTCGTGAAAACACCGAGCTGAAACGTCAGGACGGCAAGCCGGCTGATTTGATCGGTGACAGTGCGGCCTATCGCGCGATGGTGTCGCAACTGGATAAGGTCACGCGCTCCAACGGGCGGGTGATGCTGACCGGGCCGGCGGGTGTCGGCAAAGATGTGGCGGCGCGCTATATCCATGCCAATTCCAACCGCGCCAGCGCGCCGTTTGTCACCGTCTCCTGCGCGGGGATGGATCCGGACCGCGTGGAAGAGATCCTCTTTGGCCGCGAAAGTGCCGAGCGCGGCATCGAGACCGGGCTGCTGGAGCAGGCCAATGGCGGGATTGTCTATTTTGACGAGGTGGCGGACATGCCGCTGGCGGCGCAGAGCAAGATCCTGCGGGTGCTGGTGGATCAGCAATTCACCCGAGTGGGCGGCTCAAAGAAGGTGCGCGTGGATTTGCGGGTGATTTCCTCGACCAATCAGGATCTGACGCAGGCGATTGCGGAGGGCACCTTCCGTGAGGAGCTGTATCACCGTCTCAACGTGGTACCGATCGCGGTGCCGTCGCTGGAAGAGCGGCGCGAAGACATTCCGGCGCTGGCGAGCTATTTCCTTGCTCAGTTGCATGAGAGTCAAGGCTTGCCGCTGCGTGAGCTGAGTACAGATGCGATTGCGCTGATGCAGACCATGGTTTGGCCGGGCAATGTGCGCCAGCTCAAAAACCTGATTGAGCGGGTGCTGATCCTTGGGGACGGGCAGGGGCCGATTGAAAGCCGCGAGTTGCCCGGTGAAACCGATACGCCTGCGGAAGATGGCCGCGTGGTGCTGTCTGGCACGCTGGCGACGCTGCCGCTGCGCGAGGCGCGGGAGGCGTTTGAACGCGAATATCTGCTGACCCAGATCAACCGGTTTGGCGGCAATATCAGCCGCACCGCAAGCTTTGTCGGCATGGAGCGCAGCGCGCTGCACCGCAAACTAAAATCGCTGGGGGTTGTGACCTCCAACAAGGCAGGTGCGCGTGTGGCGCATGTGCCTGAAGAGGAAAGCGAAGCGGCTGAATAAAGCCGCACCGCAGAGGGGCAAAGACAAAACGCGCGGGGCAGACGCTCCGCGCGTTTGTTTTTAGATCTTCGTCCTACAAATCTGTAACGACTGTAGCGGGGCACATAGACCAGTCCCCGACCTTGGGTGGGGGTGAAGCCCCCTCCCTTGGGGAGGGTCGGGGGCTGGTCGGCTTCGCCTCCTGCGCGTTGGTGAAGACTATGCGCTTCTAATCGTAGAGCAGCTTGCGTTTGATTTGGATCGCTTGTGCGCGGCCTCTCTCATGCGGTCGAACGCAACCGACTTTAGCCGCTGGATTTGCTTGAGATCGGCTTGCTCAGATCGATCAGCACGCGGCCGCCATCTTCGGTGCGCAGACCGCAGATGCTGGGGCTCAGCTCCGGGGCGACCTCGATCTTGGCATAGTGATTTTCGCCAAGCTGCTCATCTTTGCAATAAGGGATCTGAACCTTCTCATAGCCTTTCTCAGACATGCAGCTGCGCACAGCGGAGTGGCGGGCGCCTTCGTTGATGTCATATTGCTCTGGCCGTTGGCCAACAATGCGCCCGTTGCCGTCATAAAGCGGCCACCAGTCGGTGACGATGCGGGGCGGATAGGCGGCTGCGGCGGCGCTATTGCACTGGCCACGGTCGATGTTCAGTTCAGATTTGGTGACACCTTCTTTGTAGTATGTGCCAAACTGGGTGCAGCCGCTGAGAACAACAAAGAGCGAGGCGGCAAGCGCGGGGTATTTTACGAAGGACACAATGAACCTTTAGTGTATTTTTGTTTAGATGGTTTGGGGTTAGATGGGTTTGCTGAGATCAATCAGGGCGACACCGCCGCCCTTGGCGCGCAGCGCACAGATGTTGGCTGCTGGAACAGGGGCTCCGGGAATGGCCGCATATTGGTGCCCGGCGAGTTGATCCTCGGTGCAGATCGGGTGGGTCACGGGGGTATATCCCTTCAGCGTCATGCAGTCGGCGCGATGCTCGGCCCGCATACCGGCGTTGGCGTCTTGAACCTGAACGTGGCTGCCACCCCAATAGCCGGGGTAGCCACCCCAATAGCCGCCAGCATAACCGCCATAGCCGCCGTGGTAGCCGGAATAGACCGATGTGGTGAAGGTGGCTGCTGGGAAGAGTTTGTTGGCTTCTACAGAACAGGCCGTGTCATCATATGCAGCTGTTTCGCGGGTGACCCCGGATTTGGCGTAGCCTGAGTAAGAGGTCGGGGCGCAGCTCGCCAAGACCGTTGCAAGAGCCGCAAATATAACAACAGTTTGCCGCATCTTCTTATCTCACTTCATAATTTAGTTTGCGCCCTAAGAAGAAACCCAAACGGGACTGGCGTCAATGCTTGCAATTGACCTGATTGGCGCTCTCTGGCATGTCGGACAGACAAACCCTTGAGGGAAGCATATGAAGGTCATTATCTGTGGGGCCGGTCAGGTTGGATGGCAGATTGCTCGCCATTTGTCCGGTGAAAACAACGATGTCACCGTTGTGGACAACAACCCCGAATTGGTGCGCCGCGCCACGGACACGCTGGATGTGCAGGGGATCGCGGGGTTTGCGAGCTATCCTGATGTGCTGGACCGTGCGGGCGCGCGCGATGCGGATATGCTTATTGCGGCCACCTATTCTGACGAGGTCAATATGGTGACCTGTCAGGTGGCGCATTCGGTGTTTTCCGTGCCGCGCAAGATCGCCCGACTGCGCAGCCAGTCCTATCTGGATGTGCTTTATTCTGATCTTTACCGGCGTGATCACATGCCGATTGACGTGGTGATCTCGCCTGAGCTTGAGGTGGCGGATGCGGCGCTTAAGCGGCTGACGGCGCCCAACGCCTTTGACACGGAGACCTTCCTGGAAGGCAAGGTGCAGATGCTGGGGCTGGTGCTGGATGAGGATTGTCCGGTGGTGAACACGCCCTTGCGGCAGTTGACCGATCTGTTCTCCACGCTGAATGCGGTGGTTGTGGGCGTGCGCCGCCATGGCACGCTGTTTGCGCCTGAGCCGGGTGATCAGCTGTTTGTGGGTGATGAAATTTATGTCTTCAGCTTTGTTGAGGACGTGAGCCGCACCATGGAAGTCTTTGGGAAGGTTCAGAAAAAGCAAGAGCGTGCGGTGATTGTTGGCGGCGGCAACGTCGGCCTGATGGTGGCGCAGCGGCTGGAGAAGAGCGCGCACCGTATCCGTACAAAGATCATCGAAAAGGACCGCCGCGTGGCGGAGCGTGCCGCCGAAGCTCTGGAGCGCACGATTGTTCTGAATGGGGATGGTCTGGACGCCGCACTGCTGGCTGAGGCGGGCGCGGACCGCGCAGACGCCATTCTCGCGGTCACCGATGATGACAAAACCAATATGCTGGCCTCTGTGCGCTCCAAATCGGCGGGCTGCCCACTGGCGATTGCGCTGATCAATGACCCGACGCTTGCGCCTTTGATGCCGCCCTTGGGCATTGATGCCTTCATCAACCCGCGCGCCACCACGGTGAGCTCGATCCTGCGCCATATCCGGCACGGGCGGGTGCGCGAGGTTTACTCGGTTGGCGATACCGAGGCGGAGATCATTGAGGCCGAAGTGCTCTCGACCTCGCCCATCGCAGGTCAGCAGGTGCGCGATGTGGCTTTCCCGGAAGGCGTGCTGATTGGTGCGATCCAGAAGGGCAAAGAGGTTGTGAAACCCAAAGGCGGCACGCGCATCAATGAAGGGGACGTGATTGTGCTGTTTTCCCTGTCGGCGGATGTGCCGGGGGTGGAGCAGCTGTTGCAGGTCTCCATCGACTTCTTCTGAGCCGATGACGCTGCGCCTGTCTCAAATCCCGCTGTTTGTGCAGATGGTCCTGATTTCAGGGCTGCTGATGTATGTGCCTGCGGCGGTGGCACTGGTGCAGAACGACCATTTTGTGTCGCGCAGCTTTTTCTATTCCGGCACGATGGTGCTGTTTGTCTGCACGCTGATTGCGATTGCGGTGCATGGCACGCGGGGGCGCACGCGCACGGTGGACAACCTCAAAGCGCTGTTTCTGGCGCTTGCGCTGTTACCGGCCGTGCTGGCGTTGCCGATGTATGAAACACTTGGCGTGGTGCCCTATGTGGATGTCTACTTTGAGATGGTCAGCAGCCTGACCACCACCGGGATGACCACTTATGAGCCAGCCAGCATGCTGACGGATGCGGTGCATCTGTGGCGCGGGATGGTGGGCTGGCTTGGCGGGCTGTTGATGTGGGTGGCGGCGGCGGCGGTTCTGGCGCCGCTGAGCCTTGGCGGGTTTGAGGTGACAGCCATGGGGGAACCCGGCCAGCTTGACACCGGCCAGACCCATATGCAGCGCGCGCGCCCGATGAAACGCTGGAGCCGTGCGGCGCAGGCGCTGTTGCCGATCTATGTCGGTCTGACCGGCGCGCTGTGGATCATGCTGGTGGTGCTGGGGGATCGCCCGATTGTCGGGTTGATGAACGCCATGGCGACGCTTTCGACCAGCGGGATCACCACCGGCGTGGGCGTGCAGAACAGCAATTCCGGCGTTGCGGGGGAGATGATCATCTTCCTGTTTCTGCTCTTTGCTCTGTCGCGCAGCACTTTCAGCTCCGACACGGGGGCGGTGCGGCGCAACAGTCTGTTGGAAGATCCGGAGCTGCGGCTGGGGTTTCTGATCGTGATGGTGGTGGCGGTGATGCTGTTTATGCGTCACTGGTTTGGCGCGCTGAGCGAAGAAGATGTGAGCGATCCGCTGGCCGGTCTGAAGGCCGCCTGGGGCGGGATTTTCACGGTGATGAGCTTTCTGACCACCACCGGATTTGAAAGCTCGGAATGGCATGTGGCGCGGGACTGGAGCGGATTGCAGACGCCGGGCCTGATCCTGCTGGCGCTGGCCATGGTGGGCGGCGGCGTGGCGACCACGGCGGGTGGCGTGAAGTTGCTGCGGGTCTATGCGCTTTATGTGCAGGGGCTGGGCGAGATGGAGCGGCTGGTGCATCCCAATGTGGTGTTGGGGCGCAAGCGGGCAGGTGCGCGCGGGCTGAGACGGCGCGGGGCGGTGATCGCCTGGGTGTTTTTCATGCTGTTTGCCCTGTCGCTTGCCGCCGTCACGCTGCTGCTGGCGCTTGCCGGAAACAGCTTTGAAGAGGCGCTTATTCTGGCGGTCTCCGCGCTCACAACGGCGGGGCCGTTGACGCAGGTGGCCGGAGAATTCCCGATTGCGATTTCCTCGCTGGGTCCGGTGGAAAAGCTTATTCTTTGTGCAGCTATGATTGCCGGACGGCTGGAAGCGCTGGCGGTTATCGCCCTGATTTCTCCGGACTTGTGGCAGAAATGATGCGGTTGACCCCGTAGCGGTTTAAAAAGGCGTCATTTTAGGCTGGTAAGTCCAGAATGTGCGCTCCATACTCGCGACTGCATACCTTTCCCGATGCACAAACAAGAACAAAGGCAAGCACGACATGGCTTCGGATCGACAGAATCTCCAAGATGCATTTTTGAACCACGTCCGGAAAACCAAAGTTCCGGTGACCATTTTTCTGATCAACGGTGTGAAACTGCAGGGTGTGATCACCTGGTTTGACAACTTCTGTGTGCTGCTGCGCCGCGATGGTCAGAGCCAGTTGGTCTACAAACATGCGATCTCGACAATCATGCCGGCGCAGCCGATTTCTCTGTATGAAGGTGAAGACGCCTCTTGATGGAGCATGACACGCAGGTCACCCGCGCTTGGGTCCTGCATCCCGATATCACTGGCGCTGATCAGCGGCGCGAGGCCTCTTTCGCGTTGGAAGAGGCCATTTCGCTTGCAGCGGCTTTGCCGGAACTGGAGGTGGTGGGCTCAAACGTCGTGCGCCTGCCCAAAGCCCAGCCCGGCAAGCTGTTTGGCAGCGGAAAGATCGAAGAACTGAAAGCGCTTTTTAAGGCCAATGAGGTGGAGCTTGTCCTGATTGACGGGCCGGTCACCCCTGTGCAGCAGCGCAATCTGGAAAAAGAGTGGAAGGTCAAACTGCTGGACCGGACCGGGCTGATCCTTGAGATCTTCTCGGATCGGGCGCGCACCCGTGAGGGTGTGCTGCAGGTGGAGATGGCTGCGCTGTCTTATCAGCGCACGCGACTGGTGCGGGCCTGGACCCACTTGGAACGTCAGCGGGGCGGGCTTGGCTTTGTGGGTGGTCCGGGTGAAACCCAGATCGAGGCGGACCGTCGCGCGATCGACGACCAGTTGGTGCGGTTGCGCCGTCAGCTTGCGAAGGTTGTGAAAACCCGCGAGCTGCACCGTAAGGCGCGCGCCAAGGTGCCGTTTCCGATTGTTGCGCTGGTGGGCTATACCAACGCCGGAAAATCCACACTTTTCAACCGCGTAACCGGGGCAGATGTGATGGCGAAAGACATGCTTTTTGCCACGCTCGATCCGACCATGCGCGCGGTGGAGCTGCCCAACAACGGGCCTGAGGTGATCCTGTCGGACACGGTGGGCTTCATCAGTGATCTGCCAACGCAGCTTGTGGCGGCCTTCCGGGCGACGCTGGAAGAGGTGCTGGCGGCGGATCTGGTGCTGCATGTGCGCGACATTGCGCATCCGGAAACGGAGCATCAGGCCGAAGATGTGCGCACGATCCTCGAGACCCTTGGGCTGAATGAAGAGACGCCACAGATCGAGGTCTGGAACAAGATCGACCTGCTGAGTGCGGATGATCGCGATGCGATGGTCGCCAAGGCGGAGCGTGAAGAGGATATCTTTGCGGTGTCCGCTGTGAGCGGGCAGGGACTGGATGAGATGTTTGCGGCGATCCAGCAGGCTTTGGCCAGCGAGAAAAGCCGCGAAACGCTGAAGCTCAGCTTTGCGGCTGGCAAGGCACGGGCGTGGCTCTTCAAAGAGGGCATCGTGGAGGAAGAAGCCCAGACGGACGAGGGCTTTGAGATCACCGTGCTGTGGAGCGCCAAGCAGCGCGCGCAGTTTGAAAGCCTCTGACAGAGGCCTTAAGATCACATCCTAAGATATTGATGGCGCAGGATTACTGCGCCATCGGTTCAATCCGCGTAACGCCAACAGCAGCGGCGCGGGCCAGCTCTTCATCCAACGACATCGGAATATATTCGCCGCGGCGCCACAGCTGGGCCATGTCGTCATAAAAGCGCGACAGGAAGTGGCCGGACTGACCGGTAGAGATCACAAAAACCGAGCTGTCGGGATCGGCGAAGTCATAGACCCCGCGGTAGCCTGCGGCGTGGACGTTGTGGTACGGGTTTTCGCCGGTGCCGCTGGTTTTGCCGCGCTGAAGTGTGTTGTCGCCACCGGAGGTGGATTGGCGGATGTTCACAAAGAAGCGCAGGATCGGCACCTCGCCAAGCGCCTGATGGTCATGGGTGGCTTGATGGACATCGCCCCAGCGCAGGGATTCAAGCTGTGGGCCGTAGCGCTCCTCAATGGTGATGAGCGCGTCATCCAGAGCAAGTTTGGCCATGTCGGCGCAGGTTTCCTGAGGGACGCTTTGGCGCACGTCACACCATGCGGCGGCGCCGTCGATGTTGCGGAAGACACGCTCGATAAAGAGCGGCTCCACATGGGTGTATTCATCCGCCAGCGGGCCAAGATCGTCGCGGATCAGGCGCTCCTGTAGCGCGCGCACCCAAGCGGCATAGATCAGCGGCTCCGGCAGGTGCTCGTTCATTTCGCCATTCCACTCAGACAACAGCGTGAGCGCGCGCTGGCGCTGGCGTTCGCGGCTGCCTTCGGGGGCCGCCTCGCCGGTGAACCAGAGTTCTGCGCCAATCAGCGGCAGGATCGAGCGGGCCGAGAAGCTGACGGTGTCGAGCTGGGCCTCGATAAAGCTGTCGCGGGTGTGGACGCGGCGGCCCTGCATCAGGCGCTGCCAGCGTTGGATGCGCTGACTGTCGCCCCAGATATAGGAGATATGCTGGGGGAAGGGGCGGTCGATGAATTTGTTGTTGGTGTTGCCGACGATGCCGCCCACGGGTTCCACAAAGGACGGGTTGTTGGCCGCATCAAACACGCCCTGCCAGCGGTTTTCGGCAAGCGCCCCCAGGGACGGCAGACGCCCGCGGCTTTGGTGCGCGCTGTCTCTGCGTGGGACGGCACCGATGAGGGCCATGCCGATGTTGTCTTTGTCTGCCAGCGTGAGCGTCAGGCCGGGGGCGACGTGCTGTTTGGTGACCTCAATGGCGCGCTCGACAGAGTCGGCATACATCAGATCCAGAAGCGCAGTGGTGGAGCGGTCTTTCGGGCTGAGCGCGGTCCAGCGCAGGGCGGCCACATGGCCCGGAGGGGTGATGGCGGCGAGGTTGAAATCCGTGCCCGGCAGCACGGGGCCGTTCTCCGTCCAGCGCAGCGTCAGGGTGACCGGGCTGTGATCTTTGATGGTGATGATCGACTTGCGGGTTTCAAAGGTTTTGAAGCCGTCCGGTGTGCGGTAGCGCTCCGGATCGCTGGGGTCGAGCTCTTCGATATAGAGGTCCTGATCATCCACATAGGCGGCGGTGATGCCCCAGCCCAAAGCCTCGCTGCGGCCGGAAAGCACGACGGGAATGCCCGGGATTGTCGCGCCGATGACGCCGCCGCTTTGCAGCTCCAGACGGGCGAGATACCAGATCGACGGCGCGGTCAGGCCGAGGTGCGGATCATTGGCCAGAAGGGTACCGCCGGAGGCGCTGCGGGTGGGCGCGGCGGCCCAAGCGTTGGAGGCCCCTGACAGCTCGGGGATCTTGAAGGGAGAGAGCGGATGGGCGGGCAAAGGCTTGCTCGCGGCATAGCGTGGCGCGCCCGGAACAAGGCTGGCATACTCCGGCAGCGCGGCGACACCGGTGCCCGGCGCATCTGGAAGAATGTCCGCCAAGCGGTTGATATCATTGAGCGCGAGCGAGGTGCGGGCGCGCAGGACCTCAGATTGCATCTGGCTTGTGAGCTGCAGGGCCATGAGCTTTTGCAGGGCGATGGTGTCAGCAGGCTGCCACGGAGAGAAGGCCTGTTTGAAGAGGAAAAGCTCCGGTGCGCCGCGGCCCAGAGCGGAGCGGTTGACCTCATCAATGCGCGCGTTCACGCCACGAGCATAGGCTTGCAGCGCGGCCAGCACCTCCAGATCCTGCGCGGAGACCGATTGCTGGGCCGCGCCCGCGATGTCGAGCCGCCGCATGAGCTTGTCGATTTCCAGCGTGCGGGTGCCAAAGACCTCAGACAGCCGCCCTTGCGCGGTCCGGCGCATGGTGAGCATCTGCCAGAGGCGGTCTTGCGCGTGGGCATAGCCCAGGCCGAAGAACACATCCTCGTCAGTTTCCCCAAAGATATGCGGCACATTGGCGTTGTTGCGCACAATCTCCAGCGGTGCGGAGACGCCCGCCGCGGCAAAGGTCTTGTCGTAGTCCGGCAAGCTGCGGGAGGCGAGGAAATAGATCAGCATCACGCCAAGCACGGTGAGAATCACCAAGCCGCTGGCAATGCGCAAAAGCCATCTGAAAAATGCCGCCATGGGTCTGCCTCTTATAGTCCTTGCCTTCTGCTTGCGCAGGCGAGACAAGTATTACGACGAATGAAAGCAAGGGGAAAGCCGATGGCAAAAGTTGCGTTTTTGGGCTTGGGAGTGATGGGGTATCCGATGGCCGGATATCTGGTGAAAGAGGGCCATGAGGTGACGGTTTACAACCGTACCACCGCCAAGGCGGAGGCCTGGGCCAAGGAATATGGGGCCGGATTTGCGGCGAACCCGCGCGAGGCGGTTGCCGGTGCAGAATTTGTGATGTGCTGTGTGGGCAATGATGACGATCTGCGCTCGGTTTGCCTTGGCGATGACGGTGCTTTTGCGGGCATGTCTGAGGGCAGCACCTTTGTGGATCACACCACGGTTTCGGCCAAAGTGACGGCAGAGCTTTACACAGCGGGCAAAGCGCAGGGCATTGCTTTTGTCGATGCGCCTGTGTCTGGTGGTCAGGCGGGGGCTGAGAACGGCATTCTGTCGATCATGTGTGGCGGCGATCAGGCGGCCTATGATGTGGCGGAGCCGATCATGCAGGCCTATGGGCGCTCGATCAAACGGCTGGGCGAAAGCGGGGCCGGGCAGCTCACCAAGATGGTCAATCAGATCTGTATTGCCGGTCTGGTGCAGGGGCTGTCTGAAGGGCTGCATTTTGCGGAGAAAGCCGGGCTTGATGGCCGCGCGGTGGTCGATGTGATCGCGGGTGGCGCGGCGGGCAGCTGGCAGATGCAGAACCGCTACGAGACCATGATTGACGATGAGTTTGACCACGGTTTTGCGGTGGACTGGATGCGCAAGGATCTGGGCATTGTGCTCTCCACCGGCGATGAGATTGGCGCGAGTCTGCCAGTTACAGCGCTTGTGGATCAGTTTTACAAAGACGTGCAGAAACTGGGCGGCGGGCGTTGGGACACCTCCAGCCTGATCAAGCGCCTGCGCGCGCTGGATTGATTTTTAGCCTCTTGAAAACAAAAAAGCGCAGGCGGTGCCCTGCGCTTTTTCTTTGTAAAATAAACCGCTTACGGGATGATGCGGTTGTATTTGATGCCTTCCAGAGTGGCGCCGATTTTCAGGCCTGCTTGGCCAAAGATCACAGCGATCACCGGGGCGAGCAGGTTGGTGGTTTCGGCACTCAGGTTACCGGCTTCGTTGGCGACCACATATTGTGCGCCTGCGCCTGCGGCCCAGCCGTTGGAGCTGCGGAAATCTGCGAGTGCGCCTTCGGTCATGAAGAACAGCACATGGGCGTGTTGCTGGGCGCCGATTTGCAGGCCCACGCTGCCTTTGGTGGCAGAGTAGTAATCCACGGTCACGTCATTCACGCGCAGGGCGCCGCGGCCGTAGCCGCCGCCAAAGCCAAATCCGGCCTCGGTGACCAGCGGCATCACCAGAATGCCGGCGGCTTTGTCGCGCAGGTCGGTGGTGTTGGGATATTCGGAATAGAGGTAGCTGAGGGTTGCATCCGCGCGGGCGTCAATTTCGCTTGCGCCATTGGAGCCAACACCGTTGCCACATGCAGCGGTGACGCCAGCGGCTGCAAGGCCGGTGAGCGCGAAGCCGCGTCGGGTGAGATTGGTCATGGTCTTTGCCTGTGTTTGTTGAAGTCTGCTCAGTTCACCGGTTTTGATCCGGCTTTCCGGCAGTATAGACGGCCTGAAGGCCTATGTCACTAGATCTGCAAAGCTCTACCCGATTTTGCGGGCCACTTCGGGGGCAAAATAGGTCAAAATCCCGTCACATCCGGCACGTTTGAAGGCCATCAGGCTCTCCACCATGGCGCGGTCCCCGTCGATCCAGCCGTTTTGCGCGGCGGCCTGGATCATCGCGTATTCACCGGACACCTGATAGGCGAAGGTGGGCACGCTAAAGCTGTCTTTCACGCGGCGGCAGATGTCGAGATATGGCATGCCGGGCTTCACCATGACCATATCGGCGCCTTCATCGAGATCGCGGGCCACAAGGCGCAGGGCTTCGTCTGAGTTGGCCGGGTCCATCTGATAGGTGGTTTTGTCACCTTTGAGCGCACCGGACGCGCCCACTGCATCGCGGAAGGGCCCGTAAAAGGCGGAGGCATATTTGGCGGCATAGCTCATCAACATGACATTGTGGTGCCCGCCTGCCTCAAGGGCGGTGCGGATCGCGCCGATGCGGCCATCCATCATGTCAGAAGGGCCAATGATGTCTGCACCGGCCTCTGCCTGAGAGAGCGCCTGCTTCACCAGCGCCTCCACGGTAGCGTCGTTGACGATCTCGCCATCCACCACAAAACCGTCATGGCCGTGGATGTTGTAGGGATCCAGCGCAACGTCGGTCATCACGGCGATTTCCGGAACCGCGGCTTTGATAGCGCGGGTGGCGCGGTTGGAGAGGTTTTCAGGGTTCCAGGCCTCGGCGCAGTCTTCGGTTTTGAGCGCAGGATCGGTGTAGGGAAAGAGGCAGATCACCGAGATGCCCAGATCAGCCGCTTCGCGCGCGGCCTCGACAATCTTGTCCACCGAGCGCCGCATCACGCCGGGCATGGAGGGCACAGGTTCCTCGACGCCTTCGCCGTCGCGCACAAACACCGGCCAGATCAGATCATCCACCGTGAGCGTATTTTCGCGCACGAGGCCACGGACGGCCGCAGATTGGCGGGTGCGCCGCAGGCGGGCGGTCGGAAAGGCAGCGGGGGAAGTGGGCATGATCGGCTCCATGTGTTGCTGCCCCGTAGGTGCCACGGAAATTCCGCCATCTCAAGGCTAGGAATTGCCGCAGTGGCAGGGTATGTCGTTTAAAAATTTAAAGGGCAGTGAAAACTTTGGACCTGAGCCAAACCGTATTAGAACTCATCGACTTCCGAAGCTTTTCGAACCTGTGGTTCTGGATTGCATTGGCGGTGTTTTGGTCCTCTGCCAGCCACTGGGTGCTGGGCGTTCCATGGGATCTGGTCCTGCGCGCCAAGCGCAAGGGCGGGCAGTTTGAGGAAGATTTCCACGCGCTGGTGCAGATCAATATCAACCGCATTCTGCACATGGTGGATGTTGCCGGCATGTGGCTGGTGGGGATTGTGAGCTTTGTGCTCACCGGATTAGCGGTTCTGGGCTTTGGCTACGCGATTGAGTTTGCCCAGGCGGTCTTCTTGATTGCGCTGCCCATGAGCCTTGTGTTTGCGATGAGCGTGCGCGCCTCGCGGCACATCAAGCGCGATGATCTGAACGGTGATACGCTGCGTAAACGGCTGACGCGGCACCGTTTCTGGGTGCAGCTGGTCGGGATGATCTCGATTTTTGTGACCTCTCTATGGGGCATGTATCAGAACTTGTTGGTGTCGCCTCTGGGATAAGACCGGGGTGTAATCCATTGAAAATGAAGGCGTGAGTGATGAAAGACGCGCAGCACATCTCTGTGGGTGGGGCGCCGGAAGGCTTTGATGCCCAGCTCATTTTGAATGAGGTGGCCAAAAGTGGCGGCCCGGTGATCCATGTGGCGCGCGATGACAAGCGCATGGCGGCGACCCGCGCGGCGCTGAGTTTCTTTAAGCCCGACATGCCGGTGATTGTCTTTCCGGGGTGGGACTGTCTGCCCTATGACCGGGTGTCGCCCAATGCTGATATTTCGGCGACCCGCATGGCGACGCTGGCAGGGCTGGTGCATCGCATGCCGGAGCAGTTTGTGCTGCTCACGACGCTCAATGCGGTGACGCAGCGCGTGCCTGCGCGCCATGTGCTCAAAGAGGCCGCGTTTCGCGCGCAGGTGAATGCGCGTGTGGATGAGGAAGCGCTGCGTAACTTCCTCGTGCGTATGGGATTTTCCCAAGCGCCCACGGTGATGGAGTCGGGCGATTATGCCATTCGGGGCGGCATCATCGACATTTATCCCCCCGGCGACAGCGGCCCGGTGCGGCTGGATTTCTTTGGCGATGTGCTGGATGGAGCGCGGCGGTTTGATCCGGCCACTCAGCGCACCACGGAAACTCTGGACGCGATTGAGCTGGCGCCGGTGAGTGAAGTCATTCTGGATGAAGCGGCGATCACGCGGTTCCGGCAGAATTACCGTATCGAGTTTGGTGCGGCGGGCACAGATGATCCGCTTTATGAGGCGATCAGCGCCGGGCGCAAACATCAAGGTGTGGAGCATTGGCTGCCGTTCTTTCATGAAGAGCTTGAAACGCTGTTTGACTATCTGCCTAATGCGTCAATTTCTGTGGATGATCAGACAGATGCGGCGCGTCTTGCCCGTTGGGAGGCGATTGCCGATCAGTATGAAACCCGCCAGCATGCGATGACGCAGAAGGCGCGGCTCGACACGGTGTATAAGCCGGTGCCGCCGGGGCTTCTGTATCTGGATGATAAGGCCTGGGATCAGGCGGTCGCGGGACGGCGGATGCTGCATTTTGCGGCCCTGCCGCAGGCGTCGGGGCCGGGCACAATTGATGCGGGCGGGCGCATCGGACGTAATTTCTCACCAGAGCGGCAGCAGGAAAACCTGAGCCTTTTCGGGGCCTTGGCGGATCATATTCGCAAGAAGTTGCCGGATGGTCCTGTGGTTGTGGCGAGCTATTCCGAGGGCGCGCGGGAGCGTCTGAGTGGCCTCATTGAGGATGAGGGGCTCGCAGAAACCATTCCGGTGACAGACGCCAGCCGGATCGGCAAAACAGGGCTCTATCTGGCGGTCTGGGCGCTGGAGCATGGGTTTGAGACCCCCGGTCTGACGGTGATTTCCGAGCAGGATGTGCTGGGTGATCGCCTGATCCGCGCACCGCGCAAGAAAAAACGCGCCGAGAACTTCCTGACCGAGACCCAATCGCTGAGCCCCGGGGATCTTGTGGTGCATGTGGACCACGGGATCGGGCGCTATCATGGGCTTGAGGTGGTCACGGCGGCCGGGGCGGCGCATGAATGCATCCTGCTGGAATATGCCGAAAGCGCAAAGCTTTACCTGCCGGTCGAAAACATCGAGCTGCTGTCGAAATACGGCCATGACGAGGGCTTGCTGGACCGGCTGGGTGGTGGCGCTTGGCAGGCCAAGAAAGCCAAGCTGAAAGAGCGCATCCGCGAGATGGCGGATCGGTTGATCCGGGTGGCTGCTGAGCGGGAGCTGCGCTCAGCGCCTGTGCTAGAAGCTCAGCATCATGCCTGGGAGGAATTCTCCGCGCGCTTTCCTTATCAGGAGACCGATGATCAGCTGCGTGCGATTGGCGATGTGATTGACGATCTCTCCTCTGGCCGCCCCATGGACCGGTTGGTCTGTGGCGATGTGGGCTTTGGCAAAACCGAGGTGGCGATGCGCGCGGCCTTTGTGGCGGCCATGTCGGGCCAGCAGGTGGCGGTGATTGCGCCAACCACGCTTCTGGCACGTCAGCACGCCAAGGGGTTTGCAGAGCGCTTCCGTGGATTTCCTTTGGAAGTCAGAGCCTTGTCTCGGTTTGTTTCCGCAAAAGAGGCGGAGAAAACCCGTGATGGCATGGCCCGTGGGACGGTGGACATTGTTGTCGGCACCCATGCGTTGCTGGCCAAGAACACGCGGTTTCAGAACCTTGGGCTGCTGATCATTGATGAGGAACAGCACTTTGGTGTGGCGCATAAAGAGCGGCTGAAACAGATGCGCAGCGATGTGCATGTGCTGACGCTGACGGCGACGCCTATTCCGCGCACATTGCAGCTGAGCCTCTCAGGCGTTCGGGATCTGTCGATCATTGGCACGCCGCCGGTGGACCGTTTGGCGATCCGCACCTATGTGAGCAGTTTCGATGCGGTGACCGTGCGCGAGGCGCTGCTCAGGGAGCATTACCGTGGCGGGCAGAGCTTCTATGTGGTGCCGCGGGTGAGCGATCTGCCGGAGATCGAAGAGTTCCTGCGCGATCATGTGCCGGAGGTGAGCTTTGTCACCGCTCATGGGCAGATGGCGGCAGGTGAGCTCGATGACCGGATGAACGCCTTTTATGACGGCAAATATGATGTGCTTCTGGCCACCACAATTGTGGAAAGCGGGCTGGATATCCCGACGGCCAACACGATGATTGTGCACCGCGCCGATATGTTTGGTCTGGCGCAGCTTTACCAGATCCGGGGACGGGTTGGGCGCTCAAAGACGCGGGCCTATGCTTATCTGACCACCAAGCCACGGGCGAAGCTCACACCGGCAGCAGAGAAACGGCTGCGGGTGCTTGGATCACTGGATACGCTGGGGGCAGGCTTTACCTTGGCCTCGCAGGATCTGGACATTCGCGGCGCGGGCAATTTGCTGGGCGAAGAGCAATCCGGGCAGATGCGAGATGTGGGCTATGAGCTTTATCAGTCGATGCTGGAAGAGGCGATTGCCAAGATCAAAGCCGGGGAGCTGGAAGGGTTGTCTGACGGCGATGACCAATGGGCGCCACAGATCAATCTGGGTGTGCCGGTGCTGATCCCGGAAAATTACGTGCCGGATCTGGATGTGCGCCTTGGGCTCTATCGTCGCTTGAGCGGGTTGCAGGGCAAGGTGGAGCTTGAGGGCTTTGCCGCCGAGCTGATTGACCGGTTTGGAAAATTGCCTAAAGAGGTCAATACCTTGCTGCTCATTGTTCGCATCAAGGAGATGTGCAAGAAGGCCGGAATTGCCAAGCTTGATGGCGGGCCAAAAGGCGCGACCATTCAGTTCCACAATGACAAATTTGCCTCCCCGCAGGGGTTGGTGGAGTTCATTCAGGATCAGAAGGGTCTGGCCAAGGTCAAAGACAACAAGATTGTTGTGCGGCGCGATTGGGCGAAGTCTTCTGACAAGATCAAAGGGGCTTTTGCGATTGCCCGTGATCTGGCCCAGAAGGTTGTGAACGAGAAGAAGCGCGCCAAGGCCAAGGCCGCGAAATAGGCGGCTGGCGGGGGCGGCTGTGGTGGCAACAAGAGACGCTGTCTCTGCCACCGCAGAGGGTGCTGGGCGCTGCCAGTTCGCCGTTGGGCGCGGCTCACCCCCGGGATATTTTCCGAATGAGAACGCGGGCTTGTGTGCGCTCAAGCCGCCGCTGCACCTTGGGTTAGGCCAGCGCTTCCTGACGGCGCATGTGCAGCATCATGGCGAAGCTGATCACCGCAAAGACAAAGAGCGCGAGGGCCATCGGGAACGGGGTGCCGTCAAAAGCCAATCCAACCGGGGTGGCGAGCAGGCCGCCCAGAATGGTCGAGATCGCGCCCATGACCGAGGCGGCGGTGCCGGCCATATGGCCAAGCGGCTCCATGGCCATGGCGTTGAGATTGCCGATGGTCATGCCGATGGAAAAGAACAGCCCGGTTTGCCAGATCACGAAGGCGATGAACTGAACGCCAATGTCCGGTGAGGCGCTGGCGGCAATCATCACAATGGCAAAGACCGCCTGTGCGGCGATGGCGACGGTGACCAGATAGCGCATGCCAAGCACCATCACGAGTTTTGCGTTCAACAGGCTGGCGGTGCCGGAGAACAGCGCGACTGCGGCGAACCAGAACGGGAATTGATCCGCGCGGTCAAAGGTTTGCTCATAGATCGGTTGCACGGAGCTGATCATGGCAAAAAGTCCGGCGAAGATCAGGGACTGCACCAGCATGGAGGTGCGCACCGCGGGGATGGCCCACATTTCCCGAACGCCTGCCATCAGCTTGGCAAAGCTGAAGGGGCGGCGGTTTTCCGGTGCGAGGGATTCCGGCAGGCGGGTGCCGATCCAGATCATGGAGATCACCGAGAAGACAATGAAGGCCACAAAGATGCCGCGCCAGGAGGAGACATCAATGATCACCATGCCAAGGGCTGGGGCAAAGGCGGGCACCAGTGTGAAAATCATCATGGCAAAAGACATGATGCGGGCCATTTCGCGCCCGGCAAACAGATCCCGCACTATTGCCATGGTGGCGATGCGCGGACCGGAGGCACCGATCCCTTGAAAGAAGCGGGCGGCGAGCACCCATTCCAAAGTTGCGCTTTGCCAGCCGATGAAGGCGCAGATCGAGAACAAGATCGCACCAACAATCACCACGGGTTTGCGGCCAAAGCGGTCTGACAGCGGGCCGGTGAAAAAGGTGCCAAGCCCCATGCCCATCACAAAGGAGGTGATGATCAATGTGGCGCGGGTGGGCGCATCGGGGCTGAGCTCGCTGGCGATTTCAGGCAGCGCGGGCAGCATCGCGTCAATCGAGAAAGCAATGGTGGAGAACATCATGGCGCAAAGCGCGATGAATTCGGCCTGCGTCATGGGCAGGGAGTCTTTGGTCATGACGTTCTCCGGTGCTTTGCCTGTGATGCGGGCGCGCTTTCGGCAGGCGCTGTGCGTCTCTGCGGAGCGGGTCCACACCAGTTGGGCGTTGTGCTTGGCTTGACGGCGGCACAGATGGGCCGCGCGCAGAGCAGAGCTTAGCGCGGCCCCCGAAGGGTCACAAGATCAAAAATGAACGGTTATTCAGCGGCGGTCTGGGCCTTCAGATCCGCGATCACTTTCAGCCAGAGATCGGCAGGCTGGGCGCCCGGAACCGCGTGCTGGTTGGCCACGATGAAGGTTGGCACCGAGTTCACGCCCATTTTGCGGCTGTGGGCATCGCGGGCGCGGATGTCATCGACATCGGCGTCAGAGTCGAGCAGCTTGCGCACCATGGCAGCGTCCATGCCGGCGCTGTCGGCGATGTCTGCCAACACGTCGGTGTCGCCAATGTCGCGGCCTTCGTTGAAGTAGGCGGCAAAGAGTGCATCCACCACGGCGTTTTGTTTCTGCTCAATCCCGGCCCAGTGGATCAGGCGGTGGGCGTTGATGGTGTTGGGCGTGCGCTTCATGGCGGCGAAGTCGATGTCGAGCCCTTCTTCGCGGGCGTGGCGTTCGATTTCGCCGTAGACGCGCACGGCGTTTTCCTTGCCGCCAAATTTGGTTTCCAGATATTCGCGGCGGTCCATGCCTTCGTCAGGCATGTCCGGGTTGAGCTGGAAGGGGTGCCATTCGATCACGAAAGGATGGTCTTCGACCTCTGCAAGCGCTTTCTCAAGACGGGTTTTGCCGATGAAGCACCAGGGGCAGATCGGGTCAGAGATGATGTCGAGTTTGATCATGGTGTGGCCTTGAGCGTTTGCGTTTCAAAATCTGCGCGCAGGGCGCGGCGGTTGAGCTTGCCGTTTGCATTGGTGGGCAGGATCGGCAGGCGGATGTAGAGCCTTGGCTGCTTGTAGCGTGCCAGGCGGGCGGCCGCAAAGGCTTTCAGATCCGCCTCCACGAGATCGTGATCAGCGGTATAGAAGGCGGCAATCACCCGTGTGTCGGCTTTGATCTCGACATCGGTGACGGCCAATGTGGAGATGTGCGGGTGGTTGAGGAGCGCGGCTTCGACCTCCAGCGGGGAGACGCGGAAGCCGCCGGCGTTCATCATGTCATCGGCGCGCCCCAAGTAGGTGATGTGGCCCTGCGCATCCATCGCCCCGAGATCGCCGGTGAGAAACCATTCTCCGTCAAAGCGCGCGGCGGTGGCGTCGGGTGCGTCAAAATAGCCGAGCATCAGACCCAGGTCGGATCTGTGGATCGCGATGACACCGGGGGTGCCGAGCGGTGCGGGCGCGCCGTCTGTTAGGATCGCAACGCGGCGGCCGGTCTGGGGCTGGCCCAAGGTGTCTGCCGGTGCCGGGGCCTCTGGGCTGGCGGAGATGAAGGTGGAGCACTCAGACATGCCAAAGGCTTCGTAGAGTTTGGTGCCGGTGGCGGCATTCCAGCGCTTCCGCAGCGGCTCGGAGAGTTTCTCGCCAGCACAGAGGCCGTGGCGCAGGGCGGGAAGCGCCGGGGTCGCGGGCGTATCCAGCATCTTGCGGTAGACCCCCGGCGCGGCGGCAAAGAGGGTCGCCTGATGCGCCCGCAGCAGGTCTGGCAGGGCGGCGGGGGCGGTGTCTGGTGCAGGGATCAGGGCGGTGGCGCCAATGGTCCAGGGATCCATGAGGCCGGTGCCCAATGTGAAGGTCCAGTTGAACGCGCCGGCATGGAGGAGACGGTCTTCTGTGCGCAGGCCGTACCAGCCGTCAAGCATCATCTGACGCGCCCAGATGGCGCGGTGCGCATGTTGCACGGCGCGGGGTTGGCCGGAGGTACCGGAGGTGTAGATGATATAGGCGGGGCGGTTGGGGTCGCCCAGTGAAAACTCCGCGGGTGGGAGGCTGCGCATCTGCAAAAGGTCTTGCGTCGTCAGTGTTTTGGCGGCGGGAGCTGAGGCGGTTGGCACATCTGGATCATGCAGAACGGCCGCTGGGGCCAGCGTGTCGATCATGCGGGCGACTTCAGGCTCCGTGAGCTGGGTCGAGGTGGGCACGGGCACCAGATCCACGGCGATGGCGGCGAGGTAGGCAAAGGGGAAATCCACGGTATTGCCAAGACGCATCAGCACATGGTCCCCGGGTGTGAGACCTGCCTCAAGAAGGCCGGTGGCGGTGCCGAGAATGGCGGATTTCAGCTCGCTGTAGCGCCATATTTGCACGCCGGTTTCCGAGATCACTTCGAGGGCGGGTTTATCTGCCAGACTGTCAGCCAGCGCGAGCACATGGGCGGCCATATTGAAGGCCTGCGGGCAGAGCGGCGGCGGGCCTTGGTCAAAAAGTGAGGTGGTCAGCGTGGTCATGCGGATTGGGTACGCAGGCAGGGACGGGAGCGCAAGCGCGACGTGGCGGTTGCAGAGCTTGGGGCAGGCGCGCTAGAAGCGCTGGCATGACAGAAAAAGACCCCAAATCGCTCATCCGCATCGCCCGTGAGAACGGGGAGCAGGATCATGTGGAACCGCTTGACCTGGGCCAACGTGTGCGGGACCTGCGCAAGGCGCGCAAATGGACGCTGGAGCAGGCCGCCAATCAGGCGGGGCTGGCGCGCTCGACCCTGTCAAAGATCGAAAACGGGCAGATGTCACCGACATATGACGCGGTGAAGAAGCTGGCTGTGGGGTTGGAAATTTCCGTGCCGCAGCTGTTCACCGCGCCGCAGAAAGGCCAAATCACGGGCCGCATGTCGGTGGTGAAATCCGGCGAAGGCGCGCATCAGGTCACTGCGACCTATGAGCACGAGTTGCTGGCCGAAGGGCTGCGCAAGAAGGCCATGCTGCCTTATCGGGCGCGGGTGCGCGCCCGCTCCATGGAGGAGTTTGACGGCTGGGTGCGCCATGACGGGGAAGAGTTCCTCTATGTGCTGACCGGGGTGATCACGCTTTACACCGAGTATTATGAACCGGTGGAGATGCGCCGGGGCGACAGCGCCTACTATGATGGCGCGATGGGCCATAATGTGGTCTCGGTGAGCGATGAGGATGCCACCATTCTCTGGGTGACCTCGCTGGTGTGAGCTGCTCGCGTCTTTGGGTTGGAGCGCAAAGGCGAAAGGTTCACCAGAGCAAAACCGCTTTGCGCCTGATCCATCCCTGTCTGATCACACACTGACCTCTCTGCTTTCGGCCTCAAGACAAATAGCTGTCTCCCCGCCCATGGCGGGGCCCCTCGGCGATTTATCTTGCGCCCGTGCAGCAGACAGGCCGTGCGGAAGTCAGACAGGGTGGCTCCGGAGCAAAGCTTTTGGCGCGGGGAAACGCGAAAGGCGATCCGTTGGCGGCAGATAAAGCGCAAACGACTTTAGCAGGCGGCTTTGATGTTGAGGGTCTGATCATCACCGCCAAGCGAGAAGGTGGCGGATTTGTTGTAGGCCGCGTCAAAGCCTGTCCAGTCGCAGGCCCTGTCTTTGTCCAGAAGGGCTTTGGCGTAGTCGATGCGGGCCTGCAGCGGCAAGGTCGGGGCGGCTTTGCACAGACGCTGGCGGATGGCGTCGACTGTGCAGACATGCAGCGTGCCATCCACGCCCTTGTAGGGATTGGCGCCGTAGATGATGCGCATGGTTTTCATGTCCAGACCAAGCCGTTTGGCCTCGCGCTTGAGGTCTGACTCGGTTACGCCATTGATGGGCGTGCGACCGGCATAGGTGTATGTGAACAGCAGCGGCGTGAGGGGGCCGGTGTTGCCGACCTCCACATCGTTGAGCTCGGTGTAAGCGACATCATACTCGCCAAGTCTGGTGACCTGTGAGCTGCGCCCAGAGCCGGTGGTTTCACAGCCTGCCAATGCACAGAGCAGTGCGGCCATGACAGCCTGTCGTGACCCAGAGATTTGAAGATGCGCCCAATTCATCATGCGCGCCCTTTTAGAGAGGTGTCGCGCAAATGGCAACTTTTCTTATATATTTCAGGTGCGTAGGCGGTGCCGCTCATGTGGTTTAAGTGAGCTTCTTGCTCTGGTTTTGCAGCGCGGTTTCCAGATCGCCATAGCCCGTGAAGCGGCGCTCAAAGGCGAGGCCCAACCGATCCGCGCAGTCTTTGGCTTTTTCGGTCAGCGCGGGATCATCGGTTTGGGCCTGATAGACCAGCTTTTCATAATTGCTAAAATACATGTCCCGCAGCTCCGGATGGCGGTCCAAACCCATGGGTTTGATGACAAAGGCCTCAAACTGGCGCACCAGAAAATCGGTCAGATAGAAAGCGGTGAACTCATCCACAGCGAGTTCGGCAAAGCGGTCGTTGCCCTCAAAGAAGCTGTAGCAATGGGGGCCTGCGATCATCTCCACCCCTAGCTCTTCGCAGGTCTGGGCCAGCCCGCCGCCGGTGCCGCAATCGGCGTAGACCACAAAGATCTGGTCATGGGTGTCGCGGTGTTTGGCCACGGCCTCGCGCACCGCAGGGGCGATTTTTTCGGGGTGCACATGGTAGATCGCTGGCAGGCAGGTGAGATCCATGTGAGACCAGTTGTTGCGCTTGATCAGATCGAGGATTTCACGGGCCAGTGCGCCGCAGGCCAGCAGCAGAACGCGACCGGTTGCGCCGGTGGGGGCGAGGCCGGTTTCGGTGAGGGTGCTGTCGTCGGGAAGCGGACTTGGCGATGTTACTGGCTGGGTCATGGGCTTGGACGCGGGTTGGGTCAGGGTTTGGTCAGTTTGACGGCGAAACGGCCGGGCAGCAGCGGGCTTGGGCCGTAGGTGGTGAGGATGTCGCAGCGCCAGCCGATGTTTTCCAGGGCGGATTTGGTGGCCTGTGGTGCGCGGCGGGTTTGGTGGTGTGTGACCCAGTCGATGCGGTCAGCGACCTGGGTTTCAATGCGGCGGGTCAGGCGCGCGCCGCCCACGGTGACTTCGACACGCACCGCCCAGTCTTCGCCGCTTTGGCGGGTCGCCTGTGGCAGGCAACGGTGGCCGATGAGATCAGCAATGAGCCGCCCGCCGGAGGGCAGCGCTTCAAAAGCGGATTGGGCGAGCGGCAAGAGTGTGTCGTGGCCGGTTTCCGGATCAATGTAGCTGAGCACTTCGCCCAGACAGGTGATCGCCGTGGTGCCTGCTGGAATCTCTACGCTGGCGGCATTGCCTTTGGTGACGTCAAGTCCGCGGCTGCGCGCCAGATCGACAAAGGCGGGGGAGAGATCGATGCCCGCACCAGTCAGCCCGCGCGCCTGTGCGGCCGCAAGCCAGGTGCCGTCGCCACAGCCCACATCAAAGAGCTGCGCAGGTGCCGGGCCGCCGGAAATTTCTGCCACCAGCCAGTCAAAGGCTTCGGCAAAGGTTGCGGTGTGGCCTTCGGCGTGAATGCGGGCGAGATCGGGAGAATAGAGACCGGACATGCGCGCACCTTATCGCATTTTGCGTTTGAGACTAATCACTTGTTCGCGGCGTCTCTGGGGGATCAGCGGCAAAAAATGATGGTTTGGTTTTGAGTGGAGCGCACAGGCAAAAACAGGCAAAACCTGGCGCATGTTACAAAAAGGCCCGCCTGATAAGGGCGGGCCAAGTCCGCTTCCGCGGAAGGGGAGTGTGACTTGGCTGTGTTAGCCGGCAGACATCTGGTTGTGCTTGCGCGAAACGAAGTCTTTTGCCATTTCCACGGCCACAGCAGCGTCGCGGCAGTAGCCGTCTGCGCCAATGGCTTTGCCGAACTCTTCGTTCAGTGGCGCGCCGCCAACCAGAACGATGTATTCGTCACGCAGGCCTTGCTCGACCATCGAGTCGATCACGACCTTCATGTAAGGCATGGTGGTGGTGAGCAGCGCAGACATGCCGAGGATGTCTGGTTTGTGCTCTTCCAGAGCTTCGATGTAGTTTTCTACCGGGTTGTTGATGCCCAGATCCACAACTTCAAAGCCTGCGCCTTCCATCATCATGGAAACGAGGTTTTTGCCGATGTCGTGGATGTCGCCTTTGACCGTGCCGATCACCATGGAGCCCATGCGTGGGGCGCCGGTTTCTGCCAGCAGCGGTTTCAGGATGGCCATGCCGCCTTTCATGGCGTTGGCCGCCAGCAGCACTTCTGGCACAAACAGGATACCGTCGCGGAAGTCTGCGCCCACGATGGTCATGCCGCCCACGAGGGCTTCTGTCAGGATGCGGTAGGGGGCCCAGCCGCGCTCCAGAAGAATGTTCACACCTTCTTCGATTTCCTCTTTGAGACCATCGTAGAGGTCGTCAAACATCTGCTGGACAAGTTCCTCGTCGTCCAGCTCGGACAGGATGATGTCTTCTTCTTCTGACATGCGCGTTCTCCCATACCTTGGCGTGGCCCTCATCGGGGCGCCGGTTGCTCTCTGATTTTCAGGTGTCGTTCTTTTTGCTGCGACAGACTGTCTGATTAACGACATAGCCAAAGCCTCGTGCGACGTGTAGCGGCAAAATTGGCCTGTGCGATGAAAGTTTTTCATCCAGATCATGGGGTTTGTTGTGTATGTTCTCTTTTTGTTCTAAATTGAGGGCATGTCCCAGGATGAGATGCCCAAAATCGACCCGAAGCGGCGGCGCGCCCGTGGTGCGTTGAGCAATCACGCGAGCCGATATGAGCCGGTACGCGAGGAGGTGACCGATGGGTGGGATATCGAAGAAGAGCGGCGCAGCTTTGTCACTGAGGTGAGTGAGGAGAGCCCGCGCTGCGTGATCACGCGCAACCAATCCCCGGATATTTCCTTTGACCGGTCGCTCAATCCGTATCGCGGCTGTGAGCATGGCTGTGTCTATTGTTTTGCACGGCCGACACATGCCTATCTGGGGCTGTCGCCGGGGCTGGATTTTGAAAGCAAGCTGGTGGCGCGGCCAAAGGCGGCGGAGGTTCTGGAGCGGGAGCTCTCCAAGACATCCTATAAGGCAGAGGTGATGGCGATCGGGACCAACACCGATCCCTATCAGCCGATTGAACGGCGCTACCGGATCATGCGGGCGACCTTGGAGGTTCTGGAGCGGTACAATCATCCGGTGGCGATTGTCACCAAAGGCACATTGATTGAGCGCGACATAGATATATTGGCGCGTATGGCAGAAAAAGGGTTGGCGCAGGTCGGGATTTCGCTGACCACCATGGATGCGGGGTTGTCGCGCGCGATGGAGCCGCGTTGCCCAGTGCCTGCGCGGCGGGTGGAGATGATTCGCAAGTTGAGCGCGGCGGGCGTTCCGGTGCGGGTGATGCTGGCGCCGGTGGTGCCGGGGCTGAGTGACCATGAGGTTGAGGCCTTGTTGACGGCGGGGGGCGAAGCCGGGGCCAAGGCGGCGAGCTGGGTGATGCTGCGTCTGCCGCGCGAGGTGGCACCGCTCTTTGAGGAATGGCTCAAGGAGGCGTTCCCGCAGCGGGCGGCGAAGGTCATGGCGCGGGTGCGGGAGATGCACGGGGGCGAGGTCTACGCGGCGGATTGGGGCAAGCGCATGCGGGGCGAAGGCGTCTACGCGGAGATGGTGGCGCAGCGGTTTGAGGCGGCGCGTAAGTGGTTGGGGCTGGCCCGTGATCTGCCCGCCCTGAGAACGGATTTGTTTGCGGTGCCTCTGGCGCGCGGCGGGCAGCTCGCCTTGTTTTAAGCGGCGTTTCAGGCACTTGTCGCGGAGTCTTCATGGGCGCCGTACAATAGAAGCTTTCAGGCAAGGTTAAGACGCCGGACGCGGGCTTGGTTCAGTCTATGCGCGTTTTGTGGTAGGATGGCGGCAGGGCACGCGGTTGTGCCGATTGATTTAGTGATTGGTTAAAGGGAGTATTTCGATGACTCCACGTGATTGGATTAAGGTTCAGAAGCGTTTGATTTTGCTGGGGTTTAACCCAGGGCCGGTGGACGGCATCCGGGGACGGATGACCATCGGGGCAATCAAGAATTTTCAGCAGTCAAAAGGGCTTGTGCCGGATGGCATTGTCGGGCCGCTGACCTATGATGCGTTGTTTGGTGAGGCCACGGGCGGCACGGTGCCGAGCTTTGACTCGCTGCCGTGGTTTGATGAGGCCAACCGGCTGATGGGCACACGTGAAGTGGCCGGGCCGGGCAACAACCCTGTGATCATGGATATGGCGGCGGATCTGGACATTGACTACGCCGGAGATGACGTACCTTGGTGTGGGTTGTTTGTGGCCCATTGTATCGGCTCGACCATGCCTGCCGAAGCTCTGCCCAACAACCCGCTGGGTGCGCGCAAATGGATGAGCTTTGGCGAGGAATGTGAGCCTCAGCTTGGCGCGGTGATTGTGTTCTGGCGCGAGAGCCGGGCGTCGTGGAAAGGCCATGTGGGCTTTTATGCGGGCGAGGATGCGACCCATGTGCATTGCCTTGGCGGGAACCAGAGCAATGCGGTGAACATCCGCCGCTTTCCACGCAACCGTGTGCTTGGCGCGCGTTGGCCGCTGACCGGTCCGTCACAGAGTGGCGTGACGCTGCAGGGCGGCTCTGGTGTGCAGGACACGGATGGCGACGAATCCTGATCCGGCGTCTTGTTTGTGAAAGCGAGCGAAACAAAAAAGCCCGGCGCAGGCCGGGCTTTTGGATTTTGATGTGAAGGCAGGTCTTAGGCGCTGCGACGGCGGCGGCCGCGGCGCTCACGTGCCGGTGCCTCGGCGTCATCACCGGTGCCATCGGTTGCGGACGAAAAGCCGCCAAGCACTTCGGTCACCTGCTCCAGCGACGGGCGGGCACCGCGTGGGCGGGTTTCCAGCGCCTTGCGCATCGCGCTCAGGTGCTCTGGCATGGTGCCACAGCAGCCGCCAATGATGGTTGCGCCACAGTCGCGCGCCATCACGGCATATTCTGCCATCAGTTCTGGTGTGCCGTCATAGTGGATGTGGCCGTCGTGGTATTTAGGGATGCCCGCGTTGCCCTTGGCGATGATCGGGGTTTCGGTGCCTTGTGCGGAGAACCCCAGCACGGTGCGCAGAAGGTCTGCTGCGCCGACGCCGCAGTTTGCCCCAAAGCCGATGGGCGCATTTGGCAGGCCATTGACCATCTGGACCATATCCGCGGAGGTCATACCCATCATGGTGCGGCCAGCGGTGTCAAAGCTCATGGTGCCACACCAAGGCATATCCGCCAGCGCGAAGGCTTCGGCTGCGGCCTTATACTCTTCAGGGGCCGAAATGGTTTCCAGCCAGAGCACATCTGCGCCGCCTTCTTTCAGGCCTTCGGCCTGCTCGTGAAACATCTCCACCGCGTCTGCGTGGCTGAGCGAGCCGACAGGTTCCATGATGTCGCCGGTCGGGCCAACGGAACCTGCCACGATCACCGGGCGGTTGGCGGCGTCTGCAACCTCGCGGCCAATCTCTGCGGCCAGTCGGTTCAGCTCGCGCACACGGCCTTGGGCGTCATGCAGTTTCAGGCGGGAGGCGTTGCCACCAAAGGAGTTGGTCAGAAAGATGTCTGAGCCGTTGTCCACCGCGAGGCTGTAGAGCTTCTTGATGTTCTGCGGGTGGGTCGCGTTCCAGAGTTCTGGCGCGTCCCCGGAGCTGAGGCCCATGTTGAACAGGTTGGTGCCGGTGGCGCCGTCGGCCATCAGCCAGTCGCGTTTCTCGAGAAGTCTGGACAGGGCGTTTGTCATCTGTGCCTCCTATCGGCGCGTCGATCACGCGCGCGTGTTGTGTTCAGCGCATGTGCCATGGCACTGACATGAGCACAACTTCATTTGCTGCAAGAAAATTATGAGGCGCGTTGCATAACCGGCTGCGGGATCGGCGCAAGTGGTTGATTTGCAGGCATACATGCGATTGGCGTGGCCGGTGCGCTGCGCAGGTTGACCGCGCGGATCATGTCCAACGTGGCCACACAAAGCTGCATCGGGCCGGGGGCTGCCATGAAGAGCGGCTGCCAGCGCGGGGCGAAACAGGCCTTGAACTGACGCAGGCCCGCGCCGCCACCATGTTTGAAATGTTTGGTGCGCAGGAAGCGCTCAAGCCGTGTGCGGCCGGTTGCCAACGCTGGAGCAGCGGCGAGAGAGAGGCTGTCCACGTTCAGCTCGGCGGCGGCTTCAATGGCGGTCTGCACAAGCAGGTGCATGGTGCCGTCCGGCGCGTCAGGCAGCACGCGCATCAGATCCAGACACCACTCATGGGCGGTGGCATGGAAGCTGACGAAGCCCACGAGGCGGGCCTCCTGATAAGCGAGGAAGACCTTTTGATGGCCCACATAGAGGTCATCGAAGCGGCCCATGGTCAGACCGCGCGGCACGCCGTTGCGCGCTTCCCATGCAGCAGAGACGCGGGCCATATCGGTCAGCGGCAGCCGGGTGCGGGAGGCAGAGACGGTGACGCCGGCTTTCTCGGCCTGACGCAGCTTGCGGCGCAGCTGGCGATAGGTTGAGCCGTCGGTGCTGTGATCTGCGGGGCGCAGGATGGCCTCATCAGAGACATGCATCACAGCCCAGCCAGCGGCGCGGGCGCGCACAGCCTGGCGGGCGGAGATTTTGTATTTGCAGGCGATGCGGTTTTGCGCGCGGGCGGCCTGACGCAGGGGGCGGGCCAATGTGTTGGCATCGCCTTCGATGGGGTCAAACAGGGCCACAAGGGTCTGGCCGGTGCGCACGGTGCCGTAGCGGCCCGCATCACAAGACAGAAGCGCGCCGCCGTTTTGACGGATCACGCCTAGCTCGGCGCGGCTGATTGGGGACAGCGGGGCGTCCTCCAGCGGCCGGAAGGCGCGCATGTGGCGCGGGGCGCGGGCAGGGCGCGGGCGCAGCAGGTGACGCATGAAGACCAGACCTGCGATCATCGCAGGCAGCGCGTAGTAAATTGCACGAAACGCCAGAACAGCGCCCAGCAGGGCGGGCTCCGGCTGATGTGGCAGCAGGGCCAGCAAGGTGAGCTCAAAGGGGCCAACGCCACCGGGGGTGCCGGAGAAAATCGCCGCGCCCAGAGCGATCAGGAAGACCGGCATGAGGGTTGCAAAGCCGATGGTGATCTCTGGCGGCAGCAAGACATAGAGCGCCAGACCGGCAAACACGGTGTCGAGCAAGCAGAGGCACAGCAGGCTGAACATGGCGGAAACCGTGGGCAGGCTGAACACGCGGCCCTGACGGGCCAGAACCGGAAACACAAAGGCCACAACCGCAAGCCCCAGCGCCACGGTCAGGATGCAATAGGGCATCAGGGCCGGGATATGCGGGGTTGGCAGGGTCAGCGCGGCGAGCGCGATGGTCACAGCAAGCGCTGCCATAAAGGTGACGGTGACAAAGGCCGTGATGCGCGCGGAATCTTTCAGCGACAGATCCGGGGTCATGCGCCAGCGCACAAAGGCACCCACAACTGCACCAGCGCCAAGGGTTTGGCCCAAACCAATCGCAGTGGCGCCAATGGCCATGGTCTCGGTTGAGGCGCGCTGTATCTGGAAGTGACGCTGTGCAATCACATCATAGCGCGCCACGGCGAGAAAACTGACGATGGTGGCGCCAATCGCAAGCGCCCATTGCAGCGTGGACACGCCCATGACCGCCGCCCAGAGCGCGGAAAGGTCCAAACCATTGAGTTGTCTTGCAAGAATCAAGCAACAGGCTGCGCCAAGTGCAAAAGGCCAGATGTGCCGCAGCACTTTCCCAACAGCTGAAAAACGCGTCATCGTAAAGTTTCCCGCCCCAAAAATTTTAAATCCACCTACCCAGCGCTACAGGAAAGAGGGTTTCTGCGGGCTTAACGTCTTCAATTGGACATAAAAAAACGCGCAGGTTGTCCTGCGCGCCTTGCGTGCTCTGATACGGTGTATCAGGCTTCGTTCATCAACTCGTCTTGCGCTTTGGCAAGGCATTCGCGGCGTTTTGCGCGAATGGCGGCCTCATCAACGATGCCTTCCAGATCAGCGGCCACTTTGCGGATCACGTCGTCATGGCCGGCTTCTTCGAAGTCTGCACGGATCACAGTGAGCGCATAGGCTTCGGCGTCTTCGCCAAATTTGTCCTGCAAATCAGCTGCCCAGAGCCCCAAGAGCTTGTTGGCGCGGGCCTCTGCCTTGAATTTGATTTCTTCATCGTGTGCGAATTTGGCCTCAAAGGCGGCTTCACGATCATCAAATGTGGTCATGGATGACTTTCCCTATAAGTCTCAACTGATGCACAGATTATATGCGCATCGCGTGAGATAAGCGCAAGAGCACTTGGCACGCTTGCGACAATCCACCCCTTCCAGTATGAGGGCGGCTGAATCCGGGACTCATTCTCGGAAAAAGAGGGTCTAGCGATGGCACGCGGCAAAAAAATCTACGAAGGCAAAGCAAAAATCCTGTTTGAAGGGCCTGAGCCGGGCACGATTGTGCAATACTTCAAAGACGATGCCACCGCGTTCAACGCTGAAAAGAAAGACGTGATTGACGGCAAAGGCGTGCTGAACAACCGCCTGAGCGAGTATTTCATGACCGGTCTGGGCCAGATTGGCGTGCCGACCCACTTTATGAAGCGCCTCAATATGCGTGAGCAGCTGGTGCGCAACTGTGAGATCATCCCGCTGGAAGTGATCGTGCGCAATTTTGCCGCAGGCTCCATGAGCAAGCGTCTGGGCATCGAGGAAGGCACGCAGCTGCCACGCCCGATTGTGGAATATTGCTTCAAGGACGACAGTCTTGGCGATCCGCTGGTGAGCGAAGAGCACATCGCGGCCTTTGGCTGGGCCAGCCAGCAGGACATGGACGACATTCTGGGCCTTGCGCTGCGGGTGAATGACTACCTCAGCGGCGTGATGTATGGCGTCGGCATCCGTCTGGTGGATTTCAAGATCGAGATCGGCCGTGTTTATGAAGGGGATTTCCAGCGCCTTGTGGTGGCTGATGAGATCAGCCCGGACAGCTGCCGCCTGTGGGACATCGAGACCGGGCGCAAGCTCGACAAAGACGTGTTCCGCCGCGATCTGGGCAATCTGACCGATGCCTATGCAGAAGTCGCGCGCCGTTTGGGTGTGATGCCGAAGGGCACCGGACCGCAAAAGCCGACTTTGGTGAACTGAGATCCCAAGCTGAGGCGCCTGCGTCCGGTTGCGGGCGCCGGACATGAGAAATTTCGGCAGGATGAAACGGGAAAGGCCCGTGATGATCTGCCCCACAGGAGAGACCGCTAATGAAAGCCCGCGTATACGTCATGTTGAAAAACGGTGTTCTGGACCCGCAAGGCGAGGCCGTGCGCCACGCGCTTGGCAGCCTTGGGTTTGATGGCGTGGATGGTGTGCGTCAGGGCAAGGTGATCGAGTTGGATCTGGCGGAAGGCACCACCGAAGCCACCGTGAACGAGATGTGCGAAAAGCTGCTCGCCAACACGGTGATCGAAAGCTACCAGGTGGAGATGGGCTGATGAAAGCGGCGGTCATTGTTTTTCCTGGCTCCAACTGTGACCGCGATCTCGCGGTGGCGTTTGAGCAGGCCGGTGCCGATGTCACCATGGTGTGGCACAAGGACACCGCATTGCCCGAGGGCATCGACATCGTGGGTGTGCCGGGCGGCTTCAGCTTTGGTGACTATCTGCGCTGTGGCGCGATTGCGGCCAACTCTCCGATCTGCCAATCCCTGATCCAGCACGCCGAGCGCGGCGGCTATGCGCTTGGGGTGTGCAACGGCTTTCAGATCCTGACCGAAACCGGCCTGCTGCCGGGCGCGCTGCGTCGCAATGCCGGGCTGAAATACATCTGCCGCACGGTTGGTCTGAACGTGGCCTCCGCGGACACGGCCTTCACATCCGGTTACAGCAAAGGCGACGTGGTGAACGTGCCGATTGCCCACCATGATGGTAATTATTTCGTGACGGATGAAAAGCTTGCGGAACTTCAGGCGGAAGACCGCATTGCTTTCACCTACACCGACAACCCGAATGGCTCGGTTGCGGATATTGCAGGTGTGGTCAGCAAGAACCGGCGCGTGCTTGGCATGATGCCGCACCCGGAGCGGGCGGCGGATATCGGCCATGGCGGCACCGACGGGGTGGCAATGTTCCGCGCGTTGGCGGATCAGTTCATGCTTGCCTGACTTGAGGCTAAGAGTTGAGCAGCGTAATGTTGAGCAATGACGCTGCCGACTTCTCGATCATATGACATGGCGCCTGCCACCCCCAGCGGGTGGCGAGCGCGTTTTGCTCTGATCATTATTGTTGTGGTTGCGGCAGCCACGATCTGGATCACCAACAGCTTCCTGACAGACCGGTTTACGGAAAACACGCGCAACCGTGCGGAGCTACGTCTGGCGCTCTATTCCGGTAACTTGCTGAGCGAGCTGCGCCGCAACGCGATTGTGCCGCAGCTTTTGGCAAAAGACCCTGAGCTGATCGGCGCTTTGGAATCACAGGACTTTTCCAGCTCGACCGCGCGCCTGATCAGCTTTGTTGACGAGATCGGCGCGGCCTCGCTTTTGCTTCTGGATGAAAGCGGGCGCACGGTGGCGGCCACAGATCGCACGCGGCTTGGCACGCTTTATCGCGATCAGCAGTTTTTCATCAACGCGCTGCGCTCCAACGCAACGCTGTTTACCACTGCTCGTGAAGAGACCGGGGCCTATCGTTTCATCTATTCGCGCCGGTTGGAAAGCCAGGGGGAGACCCTGGGTGTGATTGCCGTAGAGGTTGATCTGCACAAGTTTGAGCGGGCCTGGGCCGGGATTTCCGATGCGGTGCTGGTGACTGACAGCGAAGGCGTGATCATCCTTGCCAGCGAGCCGCGTTGGCGCGGGGCGACCGAGGAAGAAGCGCTGGCGCGTCAGCCTGCGCTTGGGGCGATTGAACGCGCCATCAAAGTGACCTCTGATTGGACGCAAGTGCCCGCGGATGCCTATCTGCAAGGGGAAGCGGTGATGCGCATGGGCGCGCGCATTCCATTCCGCGGCTGGCAGATGGCGAGCTTCACCACCTATGCCAGTGTGCGGGAAAAGGTGAATGCGGTTCTGGCGCTGGAGATCATGGGCTTTGCGATCCTGCTGGCCGTGGCGTTTTACGTGCTGGGGCGCAAGAGCGCCTCTCGCATGGTGTTTTTCCAGCGCGAAAGCGTGGAGCTGCGTCGGTTGAACCAGCGTTTGCAGCGCGAGATTGCAGAACGCGAGCGCATGCAGTTGAGCCTTGAGGTGGCGGAGCAAAGCCTCGCGCAGAGCTCCAAACTGGCCGCGCTTGGCGAAATGTCAGCGGCAGTGAGCCATGAGCTGAACCAGCCGCTGGCGGCGATGAAGACCTATCTGGCGGGCGCGCGTCTTCTAGTGCAGCGCAATCGCCCGGAAGAGGCGCTGACCTCGTTTCAGCGGATTGACGATCTGATTTCCCGGATGGGGTCGATCACCAAGCAGCTGAAATCCTATGCCCGCAAAGGCGGGGATGAGCTGCATGCGGTCGATATGGGGGATGCGGTGGCTTCCGCCCTGTCGATGATGGAGCCGCAGCTGCGCCAGCGTCAGGTGCAGATCAGCAAGATTGTGCCCTCAGAAACCGTCAAGGTGATGGGCGACCGGGTGCGGATTGAGCAGGTGATGATCAACCTCTTGCGCAATGCGCTGGACGCGACGGAGTCGGTGTCTGATCCGGAAATCGAGGTGCTTTTGGCGGTTGGAGAAACGGCGACGCTGACAGTGCGGGACAACGGGCCGGGGATCGAAGACCTCGACAGCTTGTTTGAGCCGTTCTTTACCACCAAGCAACCGGGAGACGGTGTCGGGCTGGGTCTCGCGATCTCTTCGGGCATCGTGAATGACCTTGGCGGGCGGCTTACAGCGCGCAATGGCGAGACACGGGGGGCTGTATTTGAAGTACAACTCCCTATCTTAAATGAAGATATAGAAGCAGCGGAGTGAACGCGTGGCTCAAGGAATGAAAATCGCAATCGTGGATGATGAACAGGACATGCGTCAGTCCATTAGCCAATGGTTGGCTCTGTCCGGCTATGACACGGAGACCTATGGCAGTGCAGAAGATGCGCTGAAGTCTCTGGGGGCGGATTACCCCGGGATTGTGATCAGCGACATCAAGATGCCCGGCATGGACGGGATGCAGTTCCTTAAGAAGCTGATGGGCACGGACAGTGCGTTGCCGGTGATCATGATCACCGGGCATGGGGACGTGCCGATGGCGGTGGAAGCCATGCGGGTGGGGGCGTTTGATTTCCTTGAGAAGCCTTTTAATCCCGACCGTATGACCCAACTGGCCAAGAAGGCCACCAATGCGCGCCGTCTGACGTTGGATGCCCGCGCGCTGCGTCGTGAGCTGAGCGATGGCGAGCAGATCATGGGCAAGCTGATTGGCGCAAGCCCGGTGATGACCCGCCTGAAAGAGGATATCCTAGATCTTGGGTTGGCCGATGGGCATGTGCTGATTGACGGGGAAACCGGCACCGGCAAAACGCTGGTGGCGCATGCGCTGCACGCTGTGGGCAGCCGCGGCGGGCGCAAATTTGTGCTGGTGAGTTGTGGCGCCTTCGAGGAAGAAGCGCTGGCCAAACGTCTGTTTGGGCCGATGAACCCGGAAGACAGCCAGTTGCCCGCCGTCGAGGAAGCGCGCGGCGGTACGCTGGTGCTGGAAGATATCGAAAGCCTGAGTGACAGCCTGCAGGCGAAATTACTCAATGTTATCAATGAGCAGGGCACCCCAGCTGAGACGCGAATCATTGCGATCTGCAATATGCAGGAGCAGGACCGCACCTGCGAAGATGCGCTGCGTCCGGATCTGTTTTACCGTCTGGCTGCGTTGCGGATCACTGTGCCGCCATTGCGTCAGCGGGGCGAAGACATCCTGTCGCTGTTCACGCGGCTGTCGGAGCAGTTCAGCGAGGAATACGGCTGTGATGCGCCCAAGGTCAGTGCGCAGGAGGCGGCGCAGCTGCTTCAGGCGCCATGGCCGGGCAACGTGCGCCAGCTGATCAATCTGGCGGAACGCGCGGTGCTGCAGAGCCGTCGTGGTGGTGGCACCATTGCGTCTCTACTGATGAACGATCACGAGGAAATGCAGCCGGTGGTGACCACCGAGGGCAAACCGCTGAAGGAATACGTCGAAGCCTTTGAGCGCATGCTGATTGACAACACTATGCGCCGCCATCGCGGCTCGATTGCGGGTGTCATGGAGGAGCTGTGCCTTCCGCGCCGGACGTTGAACGAGAAGATGGCCAAATATGGCCTGCAGCGGGCCGACTATCTCTAGGGATCATTACACGCCGTTAGGAATTTTGAACGCCACATGACCGAAGAGGGATTGTGGCGTTTGTATTTGTTTGCAATGGGTTGCGCAGCGCAACTTCACGTATTTCCTGCCTCAAAGGTGTTTTCAAATGACCGAGTTTCTGTCACGCCCCGCCGCGTTTCTTTTTGATATGGACGGGCTGCTGCTGGACACGGAGCGCATGTTTATGCAGGCGTTTGTGACTTTGACCTCGGAAATCGGCATTGCGGCGGAGCGTGCAGAGGCGTTTTTTGCCACGCTGGTTGGCTCTTCCAGTGCACACACTACGGCGAGATTGGTGGAGTTCTTGCCTGAGGGGATCGATTTTGCGGCCTTTGATCAGGCCTGGCGCGGATTGCATCGGGAAAACGCGCGTGCCGGATTGCCGGTGAAGGCACATGCGCGCGAGATCTTGACGGCCATTCGCGCCACGCAAATTCCTGTGGCTGTGGTGACATCAACCAATGCGGAAACGGCGCATCATCATCTGGATCAGGCGGGGTTGCTGCCGTTTTTTGAAACCGTCTGTGCAGGCGATGAGGTGGCCGCGAACAAGCCCGACCCTGCGCCTTATCTGGAAGCGGCGCGGCGGCTTGGTGTGGCTGCCTCCGATTGCGTGGCCTTTGAGGACAGCGATATGGGCACAACCGCGGCGGTGCGGGCAGGGTGTCACACCTTTCAGGTGCCTGATGTGCGTCCCGCTGACCAACCACTGCCAAATCTTGGGCAGGTGATCGTGCCAGACCTCGGAGAAGCGGCGCGGCGCATCTCTGTGTTGCAGCACGCCTTTGCATAAGCATTGAGTCGGCGCGCAGTGGCTTGTGGATAACTCGGGTGCCGGAGGTTCGATTTGCACGGCTCAAAGGGTTAATAAGGACTTAAGCCCGCAAGTTCCGGTGCCGCGAAAATATACCGAATTTCAAGGAATTTAGAGCAAAGCGCCGGGATATCCACAGCGTGGCGCGATTGGCCATTGTAATCTGGTCGGGCTTGGTCTTATGTAGTTTGACGGCAGGTGAATTTTTCATCGCCGCATGAGTTTCGCTGTTTGGCGCGTTTCAAACGGTCCGCAAAGCCCAAGAGGCACGGGATCGGCGCATCAGACAGACCGATTGGATCTGGAGACAGATCAATAGAGATGCCCGCACCGCTGTTGCGGAGGGCTTAGAACAGGCGCAGACGCGGCAATCATTGCCCGCTGTGTCGGAGAAGAAACGCGATGAAGCGCGCGATTGATTTGAGAGACCGAGTGGGGGCCGCAAGCGGCACCATCGGCGGCGCGCATCCCCTCGCTCTGACAAGACACCCCCTGCAACGTTACTGGCCTGATCCTCCGGGAGGGTCACGGCGCTTGTGTGGGTGCACACGGAAAACATGGCTAAGAAAATGCTCATCGATGCCACCCACGCGGAGGAAACCCGCGTCGTGGTGGTTGACGGAAACAAGGTTGAGGAGTTCGACTTTGAATCCGAAAACAAGCGGCAGCTCGCCGGCAACATCTATCTTGCAAAAGTAACACGGGTTGAGCCGTCGCTTCAGGCGGCTTTTGTGGACTATGGCGGAAACCGTCATGGCTTCCTTGCGTTCTCGGAAATCCATCCTGACTACTACCAGATCCCCGTGGCGGACCGTGAGGCGCTGCTGGAAGAAGAGCGCGCCTATGCTGAGGCGATGAAGGCGCGCGATGAGGATGAGGAGAAGCCGAAATCCCGTTCGCGTTCGCGCAGCCGCTCCCGCCGCAAGAAGGGCGAGGATCAGGTTGCCGGTGAGGCACAGACCACAGAGACCAACGAGGCCTCTGTTGAGGCGGAAACGCCGGTAGAGGCCGCCGCAGAGGCCCCCATGGCGGAGATTTCCGGCATGGAGACCATCGATCTGGTGGAAGATGCTGGCGATGATCCTGAAGAGGGTCTGTCCCCTATGGAGCTGGTGGAGGACACACCGGTTGAGGAGCCAACAGAGGCGTCTGATGCGGCAGAGGATGCGGGCGCAGATGCGCCTGCGGAAGAAGCTGAAGCAAGTGATGCGGCTGAAGACGCAACTGCAGAAGACGCTGAGGCGGCTGCCGAGGACACGGCTGAAGAAGTTTCTGAGGACGTAGCCGAAGAACCTGCTGGAGCGTCTGAGAGCGAGAGCGCAGAAGCAGACGAGTCTGGCAAAGACAGCGGTGGCAAGACCATGGCTGCTAACACTGAGGGCGAAGACGCCGTTGTTTCCAAAGATCCTGAAACAGGTGAGGAAACCGAGACAGAAGCCAACACCGGTGAAGACGCGGCTGAAGAAGCTCCTGCTGCTGAGGCAGAGGCAGACGCAGAAGATGCGGCTGTTGAGACCGTTGAAGCGGACGCAGTAGAGGCGGAGGCACCTGAGGCCGAAGCGGCTGAGGCTGAGACCGCTGAAGCGGATGCAGCAGAAGAGATTGCTGCGGAAGATGCTCCAGCGGAAGAAAGCGCTGAAGAAGCGCCGGCTGAAGAGGCTGCCGCTGAGTCTGACTCACCAGAGGCGGCTGCAGAAGAGGCATCTGACGCGGAAACTGCTGATGAAGCTGCGGACGAGTCTGAGGCAGAGAGCGATGAGTCTTCTGATGAAGATGACGACGAGGACAGCGAAGACAACGGCAAGAAAAACGGCCGTCGCCGCTCCCGCCGTCGTGGCAAACGCTCTGATGCGGCCGAAAAAGACGAGAACATCGAATCTGTCGCGGATGATGATGACAGCGATGACATTCGCCCACCCCGCAAGCCACGACCACGCCGCTACAAGATCCAGGAAGTGATCAAAGTGCGCCAGATCATGCTGGTGCAGGTGGTGAAAGAAGAGCGCGGCAACAAAGGCGCGGCGTTGACGACCTATCTGTCGCTGGCGGGCCGGTATTGCGTGCTGATGCCAAACACCGCGCGTGGTGGTGGCATTTCGCGCAAGATCACCAACGCTGCTGACCGCAAGAAGCTCAAAGAGATTGCGAGTGAGATCGACGTGCCACAGGGTGCGGGTCTGATCGTGCGCACAGCCGGTGCGAAACGCACCAAGAGCGAGATCAAGCGTGACTATGAATATCTGCAGCGCCTGTGGGAGCAGATCCGCGAGCTGACGCTGAAATCCATTGCGCCTGCGAAAATCTATGAAGAAGGCGACCTGATCAAACGTTCGATCCGTGATCTCTATTCACGTGAGATCGACGAGGTTCTGGTGGAAGGCGAGCGCGGCTATCGCATCGCCAAGGACTTCATGAAGATGATCATGCCGTCCCACGCCAAGAACGTGAAACAGTATCAGGACGCGCTGCCGCTGTTTGCGCGCTATCAGGTGGAAAGCTACCTGTCGGGCATGTTCAACCCGACTGTGCAGCTGAAATCTGGCGGCTATATCGTGATCGGTGTCACGGAAGCGCTGGTGGCAATTGACGTGAACTCCGGCCGGGCCACCAAAGAAGGCTCGATTGAAGAGACCGCGCTAAAGACAAACCTTGAGGCCGCGGAAGAAGTGGCACGCCAGCTGCGTCTGCGCGATCTGGCCGGTCTGATCGTGATCGACTTCATCGATATGGATGAGCGCAAGAACAACACAGCGGTTGAGAAGCGTCTGAAAGACAAGCTGAAAACCGACCGTGCGCGCATACAGGTGGGCCGTATCTCGGGCTTTGGCCTTTTGGAGATGTCCCGTCAGCGTTTGCGCCCGGGCATGATCGAGGCGACCACACAGCCGTGTCCGCATTGCCATGGCACCGGTCTGATCCGCTCTGATGACAACCTCGCGCTGTCGATCCTGCGTCAGCTGGAAGAAGAGGGCACCCGTGGCCGCTCTCGCGAAGTGCTGGTGAAAGCGCCGGTGGCGATTGCCAACTATCTGATGAACCAGAAGCGTGAGCATATCGCGCAAATCGAAGCGCGCTATGGCCTGTCCGTGCGTGTGGAAGGTGATCCTGCGCTGGTGTCTCCGGACTTCACCATCGAGAAGTTCAAGACCGCGACCCGTGTGGTGCCTGAGCCAAGCGCGCCGGTTGTCTCTGCTGATATGTCCATCATGGACGCGATTGACGAAGCTGAGGTTGAAGAGGCCGAAGAGGCGACCACTGCCGCTGAGGGGGCCGCCCCAGAGGATGGGGAGGCGAAACCGAAGAAGCGCCGCCGTCGTCGTCGCCGTCGTCGTGGCGGGTCTGACAACGCGGATGGTGACGCGAACGGCAACGACAACGCGTCGGACGAAAACGCAGAGGCCTCTGACAACGCGGATGCTGAGGCGAAAACCGACGAAGCGCCTGCAGAGGATGCAGAGGCGGAAGAGAAGCCCAAGAAGCGCTCTCGTAATCGTCGCAGCCGCTCCCGTGGCAAGAAGGCAGATGCAGAGACCAACGCAGACGTCGAAGCGCCAACTGAGGAGGCATCCGCTGAGGAAGCTGCGCCGGTAGAAGCTGAGACTGAGGCTGTGGTCGAGGCGGACGCGGCAGAGGTTGAAGCGCCAGAATCTGAGGCTGTTGAGGCCGTCGAAGAGGCGCCAGCACCTGCAGAAGAGCCCGCTGAGGACGCTGCCCCTGTGGTTGAAGAGACTGCAGAGCCAGTTGCCGAGACAGTTGTGGAAGAGGTGGCAGAAGAGCCTGCACCGGAGGCCACACCTGAGCCCGAGCCAGCGGTGTCGGAGGTGGCTCCAGAGCCTACCGCACCCCCCAAGCCAAAGCGGCGTGGCTGGTGGTCACGAGGCTGATAATTGAGAGACGCCGGGGTTCGCCCCGGCGTTTTCTTTTTGGATTGCGCTTTGACTTTATGTGAGCTTTGATCGCCAACGTGCTGAATTGACGTGTGAAACCTCTTTTTTAGGCTTCGATATTTCAAGCTTGAAAAAAATTTCGTCTGCTTATTGACGGAAAGGGGGCTGAGCGCTCAAGGTTTGGTAACAGGATAAAAAGCGATAGGGAGCGAAGCGATGTTTTTAAGGACGGCGGTTTTGGCTGCGTCGACGGCCCTTTTGGGCGCCATGGCGCAGGCAGATGTGAAGGTTGGGATGATCACCACTTTGTCCGGTGGCGGTGCCGGGCTTGGTATTGATGTGCGCGACGGATTTATGCTGGCGGTCAAGCAGGCCGGACGCGATGATCTGGAGGTTGTCATCGAGGATGACCAGCGCAAGCCGGATGTGGCAGTGCAGCTGGCCGACAAGATGATCCAATCTGAAAAGGTCGATGTATTGACCGGGATTATCTGGTCCAACCTCGCCATGGCCGTAGTGCCAGCCGCAACTGCGCAGGGCAAATTCTACCTCTCGCCAAATGCGGGCCCATCCCCATTGGCGGGCAAGGGCTGTCATCCGAACTACTTCAACGTGGCTTGGCAGAATGACAACCTGCATGAGGCAGCCGGGGCCTATGCCAATGATGCGGGCCTGAAAAACAGCTTCATCCTTGCGCCGAACTATCCGGCGGGCAAAGACGCGCTCACGGGCTACAAACGCATGTTTGGCGGCGAATTGGCGGGCGAGCTTTACACCAAGCTGGGCCAGACGGACTATGCGGCAGAGATTGCGCAGATCCGGGCGAGCGGCGCGGACAGCGTGTATTTCTTCCTGCCGGGCGGCATGGGGATTTCCTTCTTGAAGCAATATGCCGCGAGCGGCGTGGATCTGCCATTGGTGGGCCCTGCGTTCAGCTTTGATCAGGGCATTCTGCAAGCGGTGGGTGACGCGGCATTGGGCGTCAAAAACACCAGCCAATGGAACAAGGACATCGACAATGCGGCCAACGCGGCCTTTGTGGAGACCTTCCAGGCAGAATACGGGCGTCTGCCATCGCTTTATGCAAGCCAGGGCTTTGACACGGCAAATCTGTTGATCTCGGCCATGGGCAAAGCGGATGTGGCGGATGCGGATGCCTTCCGGGCGGCGCTGAAAGCGGCGGAGTTCGACTCCGTGCGCGGGGATTTTGCCTTTGGCGACAACCACCATCCGATCCAGGACATTTATGTGCGCGAAGTGATCAAAGAGGGGGATGTGTTCACCAATAAGATCATCGCGACCGGCCTGTCTGATCATGCCGATGCCTATGCGGCCGAGTGTAAGATGTAAGAGACCTTGGGGAAGGCTCGCGGGCCTTCCCCAATGATGTTCCAAGCGCAGGAAATGGTTGCGCTTTGGTGGGTAAATTTCTGATAGATATGACTTTCTGCCATGGGCAGAGCTGCGCTTAGGACCGGCGCGGGGTGGGGCAATGACAACTCTTCTATTCATAGAACAGCTGCTGAACGGGCTTCAGTTTGGCGTGATGCTGTTTCTGATGAGCGCCGGTTTGACGCTGGTGTTTGGCGTCATGGGGCTGATCAATCTGGCGCATGGCTCGCTCTATATGATCGGGGCTTTTGCAGCGGCAGCGGTGGCTGCGGCGACAGGATCTTTTCTGCTCGCGCTTATGGCTTCGCTGGCGGCGGCTGCATTGGCGGGGGCGTTGATTGAGCTGACGATCATCCGGCGGCTCTATGATCGGGACCATCTGGATCAGGTGTTGGCGACCTTTGCGCTGATCCTGATTTTCTCGGAAGGCACGCGCTGGCTGTTTGGCTCTTTCCCGCTGTTTCTGGATGTGCCTGCGGCGCTTTCAGGGCCGGTCACCTTGCCCGGCGGGATTCAGTATCCGGCCTATCGTTTGACCATCATTCTGGTTGGGCTGGCTGTGGCGGTGGGCATGTTTGCCCTGATCAACCGCACGCGGTTGGGCATTCGCATTCGCGCAGGTGAGGCGGATCGGGAGATGATCGCCGCACTTGGGGTGGATATTGCCAAGCTTTACACCTTTGTTTTTGCCCTTGGCGCGGCTTTGGCGGGTTTTGCCGGTGCGCTTGTGGGCGCGATCCAATCGGTGCAGGTGGGCATGGGGGAGCCTGTGCTGATCCTGGCTTTTGTGGTGATTGTGATTGGCGGCATCGGCTCGATCAAAGGGGCTTTTGTGGGCGCGTTGCTGGTGGGGCTGACCGACACGCTGGGGCGGTTTTTGCTGCCGCAGATGTTTGCCCTGATTTTGGAGCCTTCGGCGGCGGTTTCTGTGGGCTCAGCTTTGGCGTCGATGCTGATTTACATCCTGATGGCCGGTGTTTTGATCTTCCGCCCGCGCGGACTTTACGGGGTGGCCTGAGATGACGCGAGAGACTTGGACAAACCTCGCTGCGTTGGCCGTTTTGGCGGGTGTACCGCTGTGGGCTTATGTGGCGGATGAGCCGTTTATCATCACACTGGCGACACGCGCGGCGATCTTTGCGCTGGCGGGTGTGGGGCTGAACCTCGCGCTGGGGCTTGGCGGGCTGGTGAGCCTTGGCCATGCGGCGTTTTTTGGGATCGGCGGCTACGCCATGGGCATATTGGCAAGCCATGCGCAGGCCTACGCGCCGTTGGCGGAATGGCCCTTCCTGATTGAGGGCACAGAATCCATGCCGGTGATCTGGCTGGTGGCGGTGGTTGCAAGCGCGCTTGCGGCGCTGGCCATCGGGGCGCTGAGCCTGCGCACCTCTGGCGTGTATTTCATCATGATCACCTTGGCCTTTGGGCAGATGATTTATTACTTCGCGATCAGCTGGCCTGCTTATGGCGGCGAGGACGGGCTGTCGATTTATGTGCGCAACGGGTTTCCGGGGCTGAATACACTCGATCCGATCCAGTTCTTTGGTCTGTGTTTCGCGGTGCTCTGTACGGTGCTGGTGCTGATGTGGCTGGTGCAGAATTCGGCTTTCGGGCTGGCGCTGAGCGCGGCGCGGCAGAATGAGACGCGGGTGCTGTCGGTGGGCATGGTGCCGTATCGTCTGCGGCTGGTGGCCTTTGTGATTTCCGGGGCGATCACCGGATTGGCGGGGGCACTTTTTGCCGATCTGAACCGCTTTGTCAGCCCCACGATGCTGAGCTGGCAGATGTCTGGTGAGATCATGATTTTCATCATCATTGGCGGAGTGGGTCGTCTGTTTGGACCGGTGATCGGCGCGATGGTGTTTATCCTGCTGGAGCACACGTTGGGCGGCCTGTCAGAGTTCTGGCATGTCTATCTGGGAGCGCTTCTGCTTGGCATCGTGCTCTTTGCCAAAGGCGGCGTGATTGGCGCGATTGCGGGGCGGGAGAAAGCACATGACTGAGGTGGTGCTGCGCGCGGAGCGGCTTTTCAAAAGTTTCGGAGCCTTGAAGGCCACAAACGATGTGTCGCTGGATTTGCGCAAAGGGGAGATCCATGCGCTGATCGGCCCGAACGGCGCGGGGAAATCCACGCTGATCCAGCAGATCACGGGGCATTTGGCGTCGGATAGTGGCGCTGTGGAGCTCATGGGCACGCCGCTCACCGGGCTTGGCCCGGCGCAGAGGGCGCAGTTGGGATTGGGGCGGACGTTTCAGATCAGCGCGCTGGCGATGGAACACACGGTTTTGCAAAATGTGGTGCTTGGCGCGCTGGGGCAGCGTGGCACCGTGATGCGGTTTTTCGGGCCCGTGATGAAGGACAAATCCCTGCTGGCAGCGGCCCATGAAGCGCTTGAGCAAGTGGGCTTGTCCGAGTTTGCCAGCACGCGCACAGCGGACCTGAGCCACGGGCAGCGGCGGCAGTTGGAGGTGGCTGTGGCGCTGACGCTGAAACCAAAAGTGTTTTTGATGGATGAGCCGATGGCGGGGCTGGGGCTGGAAGGGGCGCAGCAGATGATTGCGCTGCTGACTGAGCTGCGAAAGGCTGCGCCGATCCTGCTGATTGAGCATGATATGGATGCTGTTTTTGCGCTTGCAGATCGGATCAGCGTGTTGGTTTACGGGGAGATCATCGCCACAGGCACGCCGGAAGAGATCAAGGTGAACCCGGAAATCCGGCGCGCCTATCTGGGGGATGAGGTGCCGGCATGAGCCTTTTGACTGTGCAGAATGTTGCGGCGTTTTACGGGCCAAGTCAGGCGCTGTTTGATGTGTCACTTGATGTGGCCGAAGGCGAGGTGATTGCGCTGATGGGGCGCAATGGCATGGGCAAAAGCACCACGGTGAAAGTGATCTGCCGGATGCTGGCGCAGTCTGCCGGGCAGGTTAGTTTCGCGGATCAGAACATCGGCGCCTTGCCGTCACATAAGGCGGCGCGGCTCGGCATCGGCTTGGTGCCGGAGGGACGGCGCTGTTTTGCAAATTTGTCGGTGCATGAGAACCTGATCGCCGCTGCGCGCAAGGGCGCTTGGGATTTTGCCGCCGTTTGCGCGCTGTTTCCGCGACTGGAAGAACGGCGCGATCAACTGGCCGCCTCACTGTCTGGCGGCGAGCAGCAGATGCTGGCCATCGGGCGCGCTTTGATGACCAACCCCAAGCTGCTCATTCTGGATGAGGCCACTGAGGGGCTTGCGCCGGTGATCCGTCAGGAAATCTGGGCGGCGATTGCCAAGCTCAAGGCGGAAACCGGCATGGCGATCATTGCGATAGACAAGTCGCTGCGTGAGCTGGGACAGGTGGCGGACCGTGCGGTCATCCTAGAAAAGGGGCGCACGGTCTGGAGTGGGGCTTTTGAAACCTTGGGTGCGGAAGAAACAGATCGCTATCTGGGCGTCTAAAACTTAGTCCAACAAATTTGCAACGCCTGAAAATAGTCACATAGACCAGCCCCTGACCCTGGGTGAGGGAGAAGCCCCCTCCCGTCAAACCAAAGGTTTGCCTTCGGCAAAACGGGGAGGGTCGGGGGCTGGTCGGCTTCGCCTCTCAAGGGAGGGGCGAGACCGGCTGAGTCAGATTTTGAGGCTCCGCTTAGGGTTTCACCTTTGGAAGCTTGGGCGCGGATTTGTCCAGCGCGAGCTCTGCATCTGAGAAGGTCCAGGGGCCGCGCACGCCTTTGACGCCATCGGCCTCAATCACCATGCCGCGTGCTTGGATCTGGGGATCGTTGAGCGTGTCGGCCACCGCGTTGATCGGCCCTGCGGGCACGGTGGCTGCCTCAAGCGCTGAGAGCAGATCGGCAGCGGACCATTTGGTGGTTTCAGCTTCGATTTCCGCGGTGAGCGCGTCGCGGTTCGTGACCCGCAGTTGGTTGGTGGCGTAGGCCGGATTGTCGCCAAGATCGCCACGGCTGAGCACACCACAGAGGCGCTGAAACTGCCCGTCATTGCCCACGGCAATGTTGATGTGGCCGTCGGACGTTGGCACCACCTGATAAGGCGCGATATTGGGGTGGGCGTTGCCCTTGCGCGTGGGGCTTTTGCCGGTGGCAAGGTAATTCATCGCCTGATTGGCCAGCAGCGCGGTGGCACAATCCAGAAGAGACATATCGATATGCTGGCCGCGCCCGGTGGTGTGGCGCTGCTCCACAGCGGCGAGAATGCCGATGGTGCCGTAGAGACCGGTCACCACATCGGTGACCGCAACGCCGACCTTCTGCGGCTGGCGCTCCGGCTCTCCGGTGATCGACATCAAGCCGGACATGCCCTGGATCATGAAATCATAGCCGGCACGGGAGGCATAGGGGCCGGTCTGGCCAAAGCCGGTGATGGAGCAATAGATCAGGCGGGGATTGATCTTGGCGAGGCTGTCGTAGTCCAGCCCGTATTTTTTGAGCCCGCCGACTTTGAAATTTTCGATCAGAATGTCGGCGTCTTTGATCAGCTCCAGCACCTGCGCGCGGCCTTCCTCGGTGCGGAAATCGGCAACGACGGAGGTTTTGCCCCGGTTGGCGGCATAGAAATAAGCAGCGGTTTTGTCACCGTCCCGTTCGATGAAGGGCGGGCCCCAGGTGCGGGTGTCATCCCCCTGAGGGGCCTCGACTTTAATCACCTCAGCGCCAAGATCGGCAAGGGATTGCCCGATCCATGGACCAGCAAGAATACGTGCGAGTTCAACAACTTTGAGACCGTGTAGTGGGGGCATTGGGGGCCTTTATCATTCTGGGCCAAGCTGTGTTAAACTGGCCGTCATATGCGCCGCCTTCGGCGGTGTTGCGGTCTAACAATTTGCAAAAACCCTGAAAAGGCAAGGGTATAGAATTTTTGCGACGTCGCGGACTTTTGCCGGCATTGGCTTGACCTTACAGGCGCGCGGCGCATTGTGGGCCGCAAAGAAGACACCCGCAAAATGCCCAGCCAAGGGCGCGAGGAAGGAGATCACATGGCCAAAGATCTGGCACCGCAGTCCAAACCGGAATTGGGATCATTCAACTGGGAAGATCCATTTCTGATCGAGAATCAACTTCTGGAAGATGAGCGCATGGTGCGTGATGCCGCGCGGGCGTATTGCGAAGAGAAGCTGGCGCCACGTGTCACCACAGCTTTTGAGAATGAAGAAACCGATCCGGCGATTTTTGCAGAGATGGGCGCGATGGGCCTGTTGGGCACCACCATTCCGGAAGAATACGGCGGGATCGGCTCCAGCTATGTGACCTACGGTCTGGTGGCGCGTGAGGTTGAGCGCGTGGACAGCGGCTATCGTTCGATGATGTCGGTACAAAGCTCGCTGGTGATGTATCCGATCTATGCCTATGGCAGCGAAGAGCAGCGCCAGAAGTATCTACCAAAGCTGGCCTCTGGCGAATGGATCGGGTGTTTTGGTCTGACCGAGCCGGATGCGGGCTCTGATCCTGCGGGCATGAAGACCACCGCGAAGAAAACTGACGGTGGCTACGTGCTGCACGGCTCCAAGATGTGGATCTCCAACGCGCCGATTGCGGATGTGTTTGTGGTCTGGGCCAAATCTGAGGCGCATGGTGGAAAGATCCGCGGCTTTGTGCTGGATAAGGGCACCAAGGGCCTGAGCGCGCCAAAAATCATGCATAAGGCCAGCCTGCGGGCCTCGATCACTGGTGAGATTGTTCTGGACAATGTTGAGGTCTCTGAGGATGCGTTGCTGCCGAATGCGGAAGGTCTCAAGGGGCCATTTGGCTGTCTCAATCGCGCGCGGTATGGCATTGCCTGGGGCGCGATGGGGGCGGCAGAGTATTGCTGGCATGCGGCACGCCAATATGGTCTGGACCGCAAGCAGTTCAACAAGCCGCTGGCACAGACCCAGCTGTTTCAGTTGAAGCTCGCAAACATGCAGACCGAGATTTCGCTGGGCCTGCAGGCGGCGCTACGTGTGGGGCGTCTGATGGATGAGGCGGAAGCTGCACCGGAAATGATCTCTCTGATCAAGCGCAACAACTGTGGCAAGGCGCTGGATATTGCGCGGATGTCGCGGGATATGCACGGCGGCAACGGCATCAGCCTTGAGTTTGGTGTGATCCGTCACATGGTGAACCTTGAGACCGTGAATACCTATGAAGGCACCCATGATGTACATGCGCTGATCCTTGGTCGGGCGCAGACTGGACTGCAGGCATTTTTCTGATTTTAATCAGTGCGTTGATGGATGAATTTGATGCGCGTCACTCACGGGTGGCGCGCATTTTTGCACGGAGGGTCTCTGTGCATTCTGCGTTATCATCCCCAGTGGCGGCATTGATCATCACGCCAAAGAGCTCCCGCGCCTGAGGCGGGTTATAGCGGCCAAGCCGCACGTCTTCGACGACAAGTGCCGGGTCCCGCGCCAGCGGGTCGCCGTAGCCACCTCCACCGGGGGTTTGCACATGCACCCGATCTCCGGGCGCAAGCGGGATGTCCTGTTCTTTGGACAGATGCTCGGGCGTGTAGGCCACGCCATCCTGCCAGACGGTGACGCGATTGATGCCGCCGTCACAGCCACCCAGCGCGCCTTGAGGGCCAAAGCGCCCGTGATCCATCACGAAGCTTGCCTTGGCATGGCCGCGGCGCAGCTCGATTTCATAATCAAGCCCAAAGCCGCCCCGTTGCGTGCCCGCGCCGCCGGAGCCTTCGTGCAGGGCATAGCGGTGATAGAGCACAGGGTAGGCCTGTTCCATGATTTCAATAGGCGGCGCTTTAGAGATGCCGATGGTTGAGCAGCCGTTGGCCAGCCCGTCATGGTCCGCATTGCCGCCATATCCGCCACCGGAAATCTGATACATCACATAGTCGCGCCCCTTTTCAGGATCATGCCCCCCCAGCGCAAAATTGCCGCTGGTGCCAGCGGGCGCGGCGGTGACACGGTCGGGCAGCGCGGGCACAAGCGCGGCAAAGACCGCTTCGGCGATGCGTTGGGAGACTTCGGCGGCGCAGCCTGAGACCGGGCGCGGGTAATTGGCATCCAGAAAGGTGTCCTCAATGCCCGTGACCGTGAAAGGCGCAAAAGCTCCGGCGTTCATTGGCACTTCGGGGTAGATGTGGCGCATGGCGAGATAGACCGCGCTGAGCGTGGTGGCGCGCACGGAATTCATCGGCCCCATACAGGGGGCGCTGCTGCCGCTGAAGTCAAAGGTCAGACCAGCGGCGTCGCGGGTGACCGCAAGCGCGATTTCAAGCGGGGTGTTCACCACGCCGTCGCTGTCGACATAGGCGGTGGCGCGGAAGTGGCCCGGCGCAATTTCATCAAGACAGCTGCGCATCTGGGTTTCGGCGCGGGCGCGTAGCTCTTTGATGGCAGTAGCAACCTGCGCATCCCCGTAGCGATCCAATAGTGCGCACAGGCGGTCCTGACCCACGAGCAGGGCGGCGGCCTGTGCCTGTACGTCGCCAATGCGCTGATCGGCCACGCGGATATTGGACTTGATGATCGAAAAGATTTCCTGATCCAAGACGCCCTGCTTGAAGAGTTTCACGGGGGGCAGGCGTAGGCCTTCTTGCTCCACTGCGGTGGCAGAGGCGGAGAAGCCGCCGGGAACCGCGCCGCCGGTGTCGGGCCAATGTCCTGTGTTGGACAGCCAGCAGAAGATCTTTCCATCGCGAAAGAGCGGCGTGGCAAAGCGCACGTCCATCAGATGTGTGCCGCCCAGATAGGGATCGTTCACGATGTAGATGTCGCCGGGCTCCGGGGCGGCCACGTCGCCTGCGGCAATCATCTCAACCAGTGTGCGGGTTGAATACTGCATGGTGCCGACAAAGACCGGAAGCCCTGCGTTGCCCTGTGCAATCAATGCCCCGTCGTCGGCGGCGTAGATACCATCGGAGCGGTCGTTGGCCTCAGCAATCACAGGGGAGAAGGCTGCGCGGGAAAAGCTGAGGTCCATCTCGTCGCAGACCTGTTGAAGCCCGGCCTGGATGACGGTCAGGGTGATCGGATCAACGGTCATGATGCGCTCCCGATGGTGATGATCAGATTGCCGTCTTCATCCGGTGTGGCTTGATCGCCGGGCGGGATGAGGACGGTGGTGTCGAGCTGTTCAATTACCGCCGGGCCGGTGAGGGTGAAGGAGGTGGGAAGGGCATCCCGCTCATAAACGGGTGTTGTGTGCCACCTGTCCTCAAAGAACACATCGCGGGTGCCGGTTTGGGCGGCCTGCAACGTGGGTTGCCGTTTGTTGGGGTCAAAGAGCAGGCTGAGATCCAGCGTTTCGCGGCGTCCGATCACAGAGCAATTGACGTTCACCACGGCGGCGTGGATGTCTTTCAAGGCGACATGAAAACGGTCGTTATAGGCTCTTTCAAAGAGCGCCTGCAGGGCGTCCTGCGCGATATAGGGGCTGGATAGGGGCACGCGAAGCAAGTGGGTTTGGCCGACAAACTGCATATCCAGTGAGTAGAGCGTGTCAATGTCTGTGATAGGCAGGTTTTCTCCTGAAATCAAACGCTTGCCGCGTGATGTTTGCGCGGTGAGTATCTCGGAGATTTCGTTGGGCTGCAGATCTTTGAGGGGCGTGTTGATGGTTTGCACAAAATCATGACGCAGATCAGCAACCACGCAGCCCAGCGCGTTGGTCAACCCGGGGCGCGCAGGCACAAGCACGCGGGGGATATTGAGTTCGCGCGCAAGAGCGCAGGCGTGCAGCGGACCAGCGCCGCCAAAGGCAAAGAGTGCAAAATCGCGGGGATCGGTGCCCAGTGAGAGCGAGACCATGCGGATGGCCCCGGCCATTTTGGTGTTGGCAACCTGGATCACGGCAGCGGCGGCCTGAGTGACGCTGCAGCCCAGCGCAGAGGCAATCTCGGTTTCAAAAATGCCTTCGACCGTCGCGCGTTGGGCCTCTCCGGTGATGGTGCTGAGGCCTGACGGGTTCAGCCGGCCAAGCAGCATGTTGGCGTCAGAGATGGTCGGGTCTGTGCCGCCCAGCCCGTAGCAGATCGGCCCCGGTGTTGCACCAGCGCTTTGCGGGCCGATGTCAAGCAAGCCGCCGCTGTTGATCTTGGCAATGGAGCCGCCGCCTGCGCCGACGGTGCGCACATCGACCATGGGTACATGGATGGGCATGCCGTATTCCACGTCGATTTCATTTGAGACCGAAGGCGTGGTGTCGCGGATCAAGGCAACGTCGGTGGAGGTGCCGCCCATATCATAGGTGATGACATTGGCGATGCCTGCCCGGCGGGCGGTGTAGGCGGAGGCCATAACGCCGGACGCGGGGCCGGACATCACGGTTTTGGCCGCCTCCTTGGCCACATGGACCGCGCTGACCATGCCGCCGTTGCCATTCATCACCAGCAGCTCACCGGGATAGCCTTTCTGGGCAAGAGTGGCGGCGAGCTTTTGCACATAACGATCCAGCAAAGGCTGCACAGAGGCATTCACGGCGGCGGTGACACCGCGCTCATATTCGCGGTTTTCCGAAAGAAGCTGGTGGCCCGCGGTGATGTAGCGGTTGGGCCAGAGGGACTGGATTTCGGCGATGGCCTCAAGCTCGTGCGCGGGGTTGGCGTAGGCGTGCAGGAAATGCACCACAATGGCCTCACATCCCGCATCCAGAAGCGTTTTGGCCGCTTCGCGAACGGCGGCTTTGTCCAGCGGGGTCAGAACATGGCCGCTGCTGTCCATGCGTTCCGGCACTTCAAGGCGCAGATCCCGTGGTATCAGGGGAGAGAAGGTGCCGTGCATCCCATAGGCTTGCGGGCGGGTGCGACGGCCCAGCTCCAGAATGTCGCGGAAACCCATGGTGGTTATTAGCCCGGTGCGGGCCAGTTGGCGCTCCAGAACCGCATTTGTCGTTGTGGTGGTGCCATGCACGATCAGGGAAAGATCTGCGGGGTTGCATCCGCCCGCGGCCAGGCTGTTGAGCACGCCCTCCGCCTGATTGGCGCGGGTGCTGGGCACTTTGGCGAGCTGTAGGCGCCCGTGCGCATCCAGCGCCACCAGATCGGTGAAGGTGCCGCCCACATCAATGCCGGCCACCGCCGCTTTGGGCGTCTGCATCGGCTCCGGAGCAGATTCGGGCAAAACGTGTCCTCCACGGCAAATTCATTTGCATACAAATGATGGAGGGCGCGGCTGGCCGCTGTCAATCGGCCAGAATACGAATCGCGGCGCTGATGGGTTGGTCTCCGACCACATAAGCGCGATGATCATTGGTTGAGAGCGTCACGCGGATGTCGTGCTCTCCGGGAGGCAGCGCGCCGATGGTGATGCTTGGCTCATACAGCCGACCAAGCTTCATGCCATTTAGGTAGATATGGCCATGCCCGGTGCCGGGAACATGGGGACCGTCCACCAGATGCGGTGTGAACTCGAAGTCTTGCGACAGCACCTGCACCACCCATCGCTCACCGTTCTGGGTCGCTGAAAGGGCGATTTCAGGCGCAGGTTCGCCTTCTCCGACGCGGCAGATGTCACCGATGCCAAAGAGGCCAAAATCGGGCGCTTCGCCGGTGGTGCGCGGGGCGACGATGCGGGCGCGGGTGTTGAGCGTGCCTGCGTTCTCAAAGGTGAGGGAAACGGGCAGGGTGCGCCCATCGTTCAAAGCACCGGATACGCCTTTGAGGTGGACAAACATCCCATCAGCCGCCAGTGAAACCGCTGAATCCGCAGGGATCGCGCGTCGGGTATCCTGACCGCTGAAAATGGCTTTCTCAGCGTCGGGGGCTGAGACAGAAATCAGCCGGTCGGGGTGGCCGTTGTTGGCAATTTTGAGGAAGACGGCGACCGCTTTGTCTTCGTCAACAAGCGGGGCGGCGGTGGCATTGGTGAGCAATACGTCGTTTGAGGCCTCAGGGCGCATCAGCGTCCAAGCGGCGCCAGAGACACAGAGAGCGATGAGGAAAAGCCCCAGTGGTTTTCGCGCTTTCATCCCAAAGGCCCCTCAGTATTATCCGCCCATGCTCCAGAAAAATCTGCCTTCCACTCTAAGCTTCAAAGAGATCGCTGCAAAGGCTTCCCTTGCGTTTGTGATCAACCTGCTGTGCGCGGGTGACGCGGTTGCCCACACAGCGGAAGGTGGATTTGTTCTGTTGTTGCCCACGGATATCTATATCGCGTCGGGCGTGCTGGCCGTAGCGCTGACGGTGGCGATGCTGATTGTTTTGCCGGATAGCTTTGTTTCTTTGTCTTTTAAAAACAAAAGGTTGTGGCGCGCGACAAATCTGCAGGTGTTGCCGGTAAGGCCACATCATCTCAGCAGTTTATTGTCCGCGCTGTTTCTCTTCTGGCTGATCTATATTGGGCTTGAAGGGCCAAGAGATCCGCTGGCAAATCCGTTGCCTCTGACGGTCTGGACATTGTGGTGGATTGCCTTTGTGACGGTGCAGGGGCTCTTTGGGAACCTCTGGCGCTGGGTGAACCCGTGGAGCGGGCCGGTTTGGTGTTTTCAAGCGCTGTTTGGGCGCTCTATGAGGCTGCGGTACCCAGCCTGGCTGGGACATTGGGTTGGGGTTGGCGCGTTTCTGGCGTTGGTGGGCTTTGTTTTGGCGGATCCGGCGCCCACTGATCCGGCGCGGCTGGCGCGGGTGGTGGCGGCCTATTGGGCGGTGACATTCTTTGGCCTGATCCTCTATGGCCCGCGCTGGGGCCACCGCGCAGATGGCGCGAGCATGATGCTGTGGCTCTATGGCAAGGTTGGCCTGTTTGCCCGGCGCGGCGCGCATTTGCGGCTGGGTCTGAACGGCTGGCAGCTGGTCAGCCTGCGCTCGGTGCCATTTGGCGTGGCGGTGCTGTGCCTGCTGATATTGGGCAGCGGTATTTTTGACGGGTTAAACGAGACCTTCTGGTGGCTGGATCAGCTGGGCCTCAATCCTCTGGAATTTCCGGGGCGGTCTGCGGTGATCTGGCAAACGCTTATTGGGCTGGTGCTGACCAATCTGGCCGTTGTGGGGTTGTTCGCCATGGCGCTTTGGCTGGGCTTGCGCTTGGGGCGGTCACAAATGCCGCTGCGCCGCGCGCTTTGCCTCTTTGCGCCAACGGTTTTGCCGATCGCACTGGGCTATCACGTGGCACATTACTTCACGAGTTTTCTGGTGCAGGCGCAATATGCGCTGGCGGCTGCAACCGATCCTTGGGCGCGTGGGCAGGACCTGTTGGGGCTTGGCACATTTTATGTCTCCACCGGTTTCTTCAACACCCAAGACAGCGTGCGTGTCTTGTGGCTCTGTCAGGCCGGAAGTGTGGTGATTGGGCATGTGGTGGCACTGCTGCTGGCGCATGCGGTGGCGCTGCGTCACGTTGAGACGCGTGTCGCCCTTACACAAGTGCCGGTCGCTATCTTTATGATTTTCTGCACGTTTTTTGGACTTTGGCTGCTTGCATCACCTCGCGGCTTCTGACACAAACCGCGCCCTCTAGACACAACCGCCAATCGTTTGCACTCTAACAAGCATTCTGATTGCGATATTTTCGGTCACAAAACCATGTGAACACAGGGGGACACAAGATGACCAAATCGAAGACGATTACGCCTAATTCACAACAGACAACCCGGCGCGGCGCGCTCAAAACTTTGGCGCTTGGCGGGACCGCGGCGGCGGCTTTGCCGATGTGGGCGCGCTATGCAGGCGCGCAGAGTGCGGAGCCGATCAAGATTGGGTTTCAGGTCCACCGCACCGGCATCGGCGCGGCCTACGGGCGCTGGTATGACCGCACCACACAAGCGGCAGCGGCGCTGATCAACGAGCAGGGCGGGATCAACGGCCGCCCCGTTGAGATCATCGCGGAAGACGATGGCACAGACCCGAAGCGTGGTGCCGAAGTGGTTGAAAAATTTGCCAATCAGCACAATTGCGACATTGGCTTTGGCACGTTGTTTTCCCATGTGGTGATCGGCTCTGCGCCGCGTGCGGGCGAGCTGAAGCTGCCGTATTTTGTGGTCAGCGAAGGCCATCATGTGGCGAGCGGCATGCTCAACCGCTACACCCTGCAACCCGGCATCACCGATGTGAAAAGCCAGGTGCAGGCGATGGCGCCGTTTGTGGCCAGCAACCTCGGCAAGAAGGTCACGATGATCTTTCCGGATTTTGCCTTTGGTCATGACCACCGGGATTTCTTCACCGCCGCGATTGAAGCGCAGGGTGGAGAGGTGCTGGAGCATATCGCCATTCCGCCCACGGAGACCTCGTTCACTAAGTATTTCCCCAAGATCCCGCGCGACACGGAGGTGATCTACCACGTGATGGTTGGCCCGGCTGTGCTGACCTTTGTGAAAGAACTTGGTGAGTTCTTTGGCCCACAACGGCCTGAAATATTTGGATTTATCGACAGTCTTGAAGCGGTGGACATTGGCAGCCCGGGGCTTGAGTTCCTCGAAGGCACCTATTTCTGGGAAGGCAATCCACGCTATGCGCAGGTGGATCAATCCTCCTATGACGCCTTCTTCCGCGAGCGGGTTGGGGTGGATGCCAATGGGGCCTCGGTGAGTGATCCCAAAGATGTGTCGACCTATGCGCATATGTTTGGCTGCTGGGAGACCTTGCATGTGGTCAAGGCGGGTATGGAAGCGGCTGGCTATCAAAGCACCGCGGATCGCGCCAAGCTGATTGAAGCTGTTGAGGCGATGACCGACATGCCACATTCCAATGCGCATCCACAGGGCGCGAAGGTGTTTAACGGCAAAACGCACCAGGTGTTTGGTCATCAGTACATCACCAAGGTGACCGACGGAAAACTGCTTCTGGTGCACACGACCTCCATTGAGGACACGTATTATCCGGACGAAGTGGACTACACCACACAACCGCTCTGATTGAGAAAAGTTGTGGTGCGCCAAGGGGTTGGCGCACCCTGCGTAGGCGATGCGGCAGGAGCGGCAATGGATTTTGGACCTTATTTGATGCTCGCCACGCTGGAAGGCGCGGTGACAGCGGCGGTGTTGGCGCTGACCGCGAGCGGCTTGGCGCTGGTGTTTGGCGTGATGCGCGTGGTGAATGTGGCGCATGGCGAATTTTTCATGCTGGGCGCGGTGCTGGCATGGTGGGTGACAAGCTGGCTGGATGGCTATGCCGCGCTTGGGTTTGCTCTGGCGCTGTTGAGTGTGCCGGTCATGGTTGGGGTTTTGGCCGCTTTGGCGGATGTCACGGTCTTGAAGCGCCTGTCCTATGATCCGGAGCGCACAATCGTCGCCACCATCGGTATTCTCTATATTTTGCAACAAGTTACGCTGATGACTTACGGCCCGGATGCGCGGCCGGTTACGCCGCCGTTCAACACTCGACTGGCCTTGCCCTGGGTGGAGATGACCGACACGGGGCTAAGCCTCTATTGGCCCTGGGGGTTGAGCATTACGAGCTACAAGCTTGCGGTGATAGGAGCGGCGGCCGGCGTGCTGGCCGCGCTTTGGTTGTTGATGACGCGCAGCAAGCTTGGGCTGATGATGCGGGCGACCGAACAAGATCGCGATATGGCATTGGCCTTTGGCATCCCGGTTGAGCGCGTCTATGCGCTGGTCTTTGGTCTGGGGGCAGGTCTTGCGGCTTTGGCGGCCGTGTTGATCGTGCCGATCCAGCAGGCCCATTACCTGATGGGGGGCGATCCGCTGCTGTTGAGCTTCATTGTGGTGATCATCGGCGGTTTGGGCAGCCTGCCGGGAACTGTGCTGGCCGCGCTGTTGATTGGTCTGTCTGACGGGATCATTTCGGTGTTCTTCTCGCCTACGCTGGCCAAGATCATGGCCACGGTTCTGGTGGCGCTGGTTCTGGTGTTCCGTCCGCAGGGTCTTTTCGGAGCCAGCCGCGCATGACTTCAGAAGTGAGGAAAATCATAGGGGTGCACGGTGGTGTTCTGGCAATCCTATTGGTTTTGCAATTCGTGCTGCCAGCCTATCACCATGGCAATCTGGCGCGGATCATGGTGCTTGCGACCTATGCGATCGGCTACAATTTGTTGTTTGGCTACACTGGTTTGCTGAGCCTAGGGCATGCGCTTTTCTTTGCGGCGGGGCTCTATGGCATGGGGCTTTGCATGACCCAGCTAGGGCTGAGCGCCGGGGGTGCTTTGCTGCTTGGTGTTTTGGTGGGGGCCACGGTTGGCGCGGTCATCGGCGCTCTGGCGCTGCGCACCGAAGGCGTGGCCTTCATGATTGTGACATTGATGTTTGCGCAGGCCGGATACCTGACGGTGCTCTACTTTGGGGCCTACACGCGCGGGGACGAAGGTTTTGTGATCCAGCAGGCGGACCGCATGTTGTGGGGATTTGATCTGTCTGATCCGAGCAACCGGTATTTTGCCGCTTTTGTTGTGTTTGCCGTGGCCTTTCTAGCGCTGCTGGCTGTGCTGAGATCGCGGTTTGGCCGCGTTTTGATCGCGATCCGCGAAAACGAAGAACGCGCGATGATGCTGGGCTATGACGTGATGCGCTACAAACTGATGGCTGTGGTGCTGTCAGCGACTTTGTCTGCGCTGTCTGGCGCGGCCTATGGGCTGCTGTTTGGCTACGTCGGGGCGAGCTTTGCCTCGGTTCAATACTCCATTTTCCCGCTGCTGTGGGTGCTTCTTGGTGGCGCTGGAACCGCGCTCGGTCCCTTGGTGGGGACGGTATTTATGTTCTACCTCATAGACTTAAGCTCAGGCATTACCACGGCTTACATGCTGATCGCCGGGGTGGTGCTGGTCTGTCTGACGCTGTTTGCCCCGCAAGGGTTGATGGGAGAGATCCGCAACCGGTTCTGGAGGTGGTTGCCATGAGTTTGCTTGTTGCGAAGGGGCTTTCCAAACAATTCAATGGCTTGCTGGCCGTTGACGATGTGAGCCTGGATATTCCCCAGGGACAGGTCCGTGCGTTGATTGGGCCAAATGGCGCGGGCAAGACCACATTGGTGGGCCTTTTGTCTGGCCGTTTGCAGAGCAGCGGTGGGGAGATTTCTTTCGATGGGCAGGATGTTACGGCGCTTTCTGCCCACAAGCGGATCGCCATGGGGATGGCCTATACCTTTCAGATCACCTCGATTTTTCCGAACCTGCCGGTCTGGGAGAATGTCGCATTAGGCGCGCGTCGGGTTTTTCCCTCTGCAGCTGAGGCAGATCGCAAAGTGGAAGCTGCGCTGAGCCGTGTGGGCCTGTTGGATCGGGCGTCAGAGGACGCTGGCGATTTGAGCTATGGCCACCAGCGGTTGCTGGAGATCGCGATGGGGTTGGCGCAGGCTCCAAAACTGCTGATCCTGGATGAGCCAACGCAGGGCCTGGCGGATGGAGAAGTTGCGGCGTTCAACCGTTTGATCGGAGAATTGCGGGCAACCTCAACCGTGCTTCTGATTGAACACAACATGGATGTGGTGATGCAAGTTGCTGATTTTGTGACAGTTTTGAAAGCCGGTCAGGTGCTTTTTGAAGGCACCCCAGAAGAGATTCAAGCCAGTGCGGCGGTGCAGGGCGCCTATCTCGGAGGCGAAAATGCTGAAGCTTGAGGCGGTGGATGCAGGTTATGGTCGTGCGCAGGTGCTTCGGCAGGTGTCATTTGAGGCGCAAGCCGGTGAAATCACATGTCTTCTGGGCCGTAACGGCGCTGGTAAGACCACCACAATGAAAGCCATTATGGGGCTGTTGCCGTTGATGGGCGGGCAGGTGCGGCTGGAGGCCGAAACGCTCTCCGCGCTGTCCGCGCATCAGGTGCCGCGTTGTGGCGTCGGCTATGTGCCGCAGGGGCGGCGGTTGTTTGGGGAGCTGACCGTTGGGCAGAACCTCGAAGTGGGGCGGTTTTCCAAGCCGGATAACGAGGGCGTTTTGGAAGAGGTTTTGCAACTTTTTCCAAGGCTCAGCGAGCGTTTTTCTCAGCGTGCGAACACGTTGAGCGGCGGGGAGCAGCAGATGCTTGCCATGGCGCGGGCGCTGAGTTTGCGGCCCAAGGTGGTTTTGCTTGATGAGCCGACAGAAGGGCTGCAGCCTTCCATGATTGCGGCCATTCGCGACGTGACAGAAACCATGAGAGATCAAGGCGTTGCCGTGGTTTTGGTCGAGCAGAGGGTCGAGGCGATTTTAGCGCTCGCAGATCGTGCGGCGTTGCTTGAAAACGGACGGATGCGCGGTGTGGTCTCTGGAGCAGATATGCGTGATGACCCGAGCATACTTGCCCGTCATCTGGGTGTCTGACGATGCGGTATGACGGCGTAGGTGCCAAACACTCAGATAAGTTTTTTCAGGAGCAGAGCGAAGATCGTCTGTTCGGCCTCATTCAGCGGGGCAAGCGTGTCTTTGGTGATTTGTTCGGCGGCGGCGGCGAGCTCTTCGTAAAGCGCCCAGCCTTCGGCGGTCGGTTTCAGCAGGACGCGGCGCTGGTCTTCGGGATCGGGCGCACTGGCCACCAGAGACTTGTTGCGCAGACGGTCCACCACGCCTTTGATGGTGGCGGCATCCATGGCGGTGGCGCGGCCCAAGGCGTTTTGCGACACCGCGCCAAGCGCGCAGAGTTTGGCCAGAGCGGCAAACTGTGTGGGGGTCAGATCGGTGATGCCTTCTGCGAAGATGGACAGATGGCGCTGTGTTGCGCGCCGCAAAAGAAAGCCAACCTGATCGTCCAGATCATAACGCTCTGCCGCGGTGCGCGGCGGAATTGGGGGCTGAGACGTGTCCATCGGGGGCATGTGCTGGGCCTGACTGCGGTCGCGCAAGAGGGCGCGATGGCTGGGATTTGTTGACACAGGCGCAGATCCTGCCGCAAAATCTGTTTGTATACCAACAAGATTTTGAGCAATGCGCCCTGAGGGCTGAGAGGACAGCATGGGGATTTATCACCGCCCCGACAAGTTGAAAGATGCGCTCGCGCTGCTGGAGGCCGAGAGGGTGATCATTGCGGCGGGGTGTACGGATCTCTTTGCGGCGACGGAAGCTCAGGAGCTGGGCAGTGGGGCTGACGATGTTGTGCTGGATGTGACGGCGCTTTCGGAACTGCAAGGCATTCAGAAGGTTGCCAAAGGTTGGCGGATCGGTGCTGCGGCCACCTGGAGCGATGTTGTGGCGGCATCTTTGCCACCGGCATTTGACATGCTGAAGCGGGCCGCGCGGCAGGTTGGCGGTATTCAGGTGCAGAACGCTGGGACCCTGGTTGGCAATGTCTGCAACGCCTCACCTGCGGCGGATGGTATGCCGCCGTTGCTTGCCTTGGATGCGGAGGTCGAACTGCTTAGGCCCGGTGGCATCCGTCGGATGGCTTTGCGTGATTTTGTGACCGGCCCGCGCCAGACTGCGCGGGAAAACGATGAAATTGTGAGCGCTTTGCTGGTGCCTGAGGGGAGCGCCTCCGGCCACAGCGCATTTGAGAAACTTGGCACCCGCAGCCATTTGGTGATTTCCATCGCGATGGTGGCCGCGCGTTTGGAGGTGAGCGACGGGCGAGTGACCGGCGCGGCAATGGCGGTAGGCGCTTGCAGCCCGGTGGCTGCGCGCCTGAGCGCGTTGGAGACCGCGCTGATCGGGGTGGCCGTTGATGATATTGAGGACGTGGTCGGGGAGGCGCAGATCAGCGCGGCTCTAAGTCCGATTTCAGATGTGCGCGGCAGTGCGGAGTACCGTTTGGAGGCGGTTCCCGAGCTTGTGCGTCGCGCCCTGCGGTCCGCAGCGGAGGCCGCGGGATGATCCATCTGAAGGTGAACGGAACACATCATGAAGTGGCTGCCGCGCCGGGGCGGCGGCTTTCGGATGTGTTGCGGCATGATTTGGGGCTGACGGGCACCAAAGTGGGCTGCGATGCTGGTGATTGCGGCGCCTGTACCGTGCTGCTCGATGGGGCCGCGACCTGCGCTTGCTTGACACCTGTGGCGCAAGCACAGGGGCGTCATATTGAAACCATCGAAGGACTGTCTGGCCCGGGACCAAGTGCGCTGCAGCGGGCATTTCTGCGGCACGGAGCTGCGCAATGTGGGATTTGCACGCCCGGTATGGTGATGGCGGCTGAAGCACTTCTGCGGGGGGAGCAAAAACCTGATCGGCAGGCAATTGAAGCGGCGCTTGGCGGTGTGCTGTGTCGCTGCACCGGTTATGCAAAGATCATTGATGCGGTGCTGGATGCAAGCGGCAGCGGTGCGGGCCCTGAACCGGATGCGGCGGCCTCGGTGGGTGCACGGGTTGAACGCCTGGATGGGGTGCCTAAGGTCTTGGGAGCAGAGGCTTTTGGAGCGGATGTGCTGCCAGAGGGCGCGCTTTGGGTCAGAGCCATTCGCAGCCCCCATGCGGCGGCGCGGTTTGCGTTCGGTGATCTGAAAGGCTGGGCTGCGGCGCAAGGCGTCGCGGTCTTCACGGCAGCAGATGTGCCGGGACGCAATGTGTCGGGGGTCATCCCGGCCTTTGTGGATCAGCCTGCCTTGGCGGACGGGCATGTGCGGTTGGCCGGAGAGCCTGTGGCGCTGGTGGCGGGCGCGCGGGATGTGGTCCTTGCCCTTGATATGGCGCAGGCTCCGATTGCGTGGCAGCCGGAGGCTGCGGTGCTGGATGTGGCTACGGCGCGCGCCGGTGATGCAAGGCAACTGCACGCGAGCCGTGCGGACAATCTGTTGATCGCAGGTGTCGTGCGCCGAGGTGAGGCTGCGGAGGCGGTTGCTAAAGCCGACCACGTGGTATCAGGTCAGTTCACTACAGGCCATGTAGAGCACGCCTATATCGAGCCGGAGGCCGGGGCGGCTTGGATGGAGGGCGATGTGCTCAATATCCGGGCCTGCACTCAGGCGCCTGTATTGGATCGTGATGAAACGGCGGCGGTGCTGGGGCTGCCGCAGGACAAGCTGCGCATCCGGCCAGCCGCAACGGGCGGCGGGTTTGGTGCGAAACTGGATCTGTCGGTGCAGCCGCTGATCGGGCTGGTGACATTGCTGACAGGGCGGCCCAGCGTGATGGTCTATGGACGTGCGGAAAGCATGCTGGCCTCCACGAAAAGGCATCCGGCGCAGATGACCGCAACGCTGGCCGCAGATGCGGATGGGCAGCTGACAGGAATGCTCTTTGACGGTGATTTTGACACCGGAGCTTACGCGAGTTGGGGGCCGACGGTGGCGGTTCGCGTACCGGTGCATGCCAGCGGGCCTTATGCGGTACCCAACTATGCCGCCGAGGCGCGGGCGATCCATACCAATGGGCCGGTGGCAGGTGCCTTTCGCGGCTTTGGTGTGCCGCAGGCGGCGGTACTGCAGGAAACCCTGCTGGATGAATTGGCAGATAAAGTTGGCATGGATCGGCTAGCGATCCGGCGCAAAAACGCTCTGACTGAGTCTGCAGAGACTGTTTGTGGGCAAACAGTGCAGGGCGTTGGCATTGGCGCTTGTCTTGAGGCGCTGCAGCCGCGCTGGGATGCGGCGCAAATCGCGGTGGCGGGCTTTAACGCGCAAAACAGTGGCAAGGCGCGCGGGATCGGCGTGGCCAGTTGCTGGTATGGCTGCGGAAACACAGCCTTGCCGAACCCTTCGACCATGCGGATGGGGATCACAACAGATGGGCGGATTTGTCTGCATCAAGGCGCGATGGATATTGGTCAGGGCGCCAATACGGTGATCGCGCAGATTGCTGCGGATGCGGTGGGCTTTCCGGTGCATCAGCTTGAGGTGCTGGACGCGGATACGGGGGTGTCACCGGACTGCGGAAAGACCTCGGCCAGCCGGCAAACAGTGGTGAGCGGCAAAGCTGCGCTTTTGGCGGGGCAAAGCTTGCGGGCGCAGATATTGCAGATGGCCAACATGGGGCCGGATGCGCGGATTTCCTTGCAAGGAGGGCACTTGCGCATTTCTGAGGCCGGAGCGACGCGAGAGATTGATCTGAGCGCGTTGCCTGTGGGGGCTGAGGGCTATGTGTTGATGGCGGAGGAAACCTATGATCCGCCCACCGAAGCATTGGATGAACACGGGCAGGGTGTGCCCTATGCGGTTTACGGCTACGGAGCGCAGTTGGCTGAGGTGGAGGTCGATCTGGCGCTTGGCACGGTGACGGTGCTGAAGATCACCGCCGCGCATGATTTGGGTCGGGTGATCAACCCGCTGCTCGCAGAGGGGCAGATTGAGGGAGGCATCGCACAAGGCCTTGGCATGGCCCTGATGGAAGAGTTTGTGCCGGGGCGCACGGAGAACCTGCATGACTATCTGATCCCGACGATTGGCGACATACCGGAGGTTGTTTCGCATCTGATTGAGGTGCCGGATCCGGAAGGGCCGATGGGGGCCAAGGGACTTGGAGAGCATGTTCTTATCCCAACGGCACCAGCCATTTTGAACGCAATCACAGATGCTTGCGGGGCGCGGTTGACGCAGTTGCCTGCGCGGCCAGATCGGGTTTTGGCGGCGATCAAAGCAGCAAAAGAGAGGTCTGGGTGAGATGAACACGACATCGGGCAAAGAGACACGTGTGCGGGAGGAGAAGATCCGCTGTGATGCTTGCCCGGTGATGTGCTATATCGGTGAAGGCAAAATCGGAGCCTGTGACCGCTATGCAAACCAGGGCGGCGAGATCGTCCGCTGTGATCCGCTGACGGTGCTGGACCGCACGCTGGAACATGGCGGGGAGGTTCGTCCCTTTCTTGGGCGCGACTGGCATGACGGGCTGTCGACCGATGATCTGTTTGTGACGGCCGTGGGCGCTGGCACCACCTATCCGGACTATAAACCCGCGCCGTTTCTGGCGAGTCGCGAGGTTGATGGCGCGGATTTTGTGACCGTGGTGACGGAGGCCATCTTCTCCTATTGCGGCGTTAAGGTGAAAATAGACACGGATCGGCATCTTGGACATGAGGGCGCGGTGATCCGTCATCAGGGGGAAGCGGTCGGGCTGATGATCACCAGCGAATATGGCTCTCAGATGATGAGCCTTGGCGGGGTTGATCACCTGACAGGCGGCAGCAAGTTGGAAGGGCGCGTGACCTGTGATGTGCTGCTGCGGCTGTTGAACCGTGAGGCCGTGACACTGACCGTTGATGGCGGCGCGGAGGTAGTGGTGGAGGCGGGTGTTGCCCCGATTGTGGACGGGCAGCAAGAAGCGCGGATGCGGGTGGGCTGCGGGTCGGCCACCATCGGCATGTTTGCAAGCCAGTGGCAGGGTTTGGTGGATGAGGTGGTGGTGGTGGATGACCACATCACTGGCGTTGTGAGCGAGCATCAGGCGGGCAAAGTGCTTGGCTGGCCGGACACGGGCATTCGCATCAAAGGACGGCGCAGCACGCCGGGGCGTTATTTTCAGGTGGCAGAGCCGGGGCTGGGCTGGGGCGGCACCAATATTGATGATCCGCTGTCGATCCTTGGACCATGGCTTGAGAAAAAAGGTGCGCGGGAAGGGCTGAGCCTGTTGATGGTCTCCACCACCGGAGAGCATGCGGCTTATTTTGAGCTCGACGCGGATTTGGAGCCGCAGGCCAAGCCGATGCCGGAGGCGTTGAAGCCGTCGGTGGCCTTGATCGCTGAGAACTGTGAGCCTGCGCTTTGCACAGTGATGTTTATGGGCGGTGCCGGTGGTTCGTTGCGCTCCGGCGTGACCCGCAACCCCGTAAAGCTGACCGATGCTGTTCAGGCCGGGCGCGCGGATGTCACCGTGGGCGGGGCAAAGTCATTTGTCTGGCCGGGCGGGGGCATCACGCTGATGGCAGATGTGACGCAAACGCCCAAGGGGGCCTTTGGCATGGTGCCAACGCCGGCCATTGTCGCGCCCTTGGAGTTTACCGTGTCCAAGGAGGAATATGAGGCGCTTGGCGGGCATGTTGACTCGGTGCGGGATGTTCTGGATATTTTGCAAAGCGGTGGCGCCTATGCGCGCGACAGCCATGTGTTTGGTAAAGGTGAGGACAGTGAATGACTGTTATGCCTCAGGTGGCGTGGTTGCCGGACGGGCGACGGTTGCATCTGCATCACGGCCCCATTGATCTGATCATTGAAATCTGGGGCGACGGGCGTGCTGAGGCCTATGTTGCGGTTGTGCAGCGGTTTGAGACGGTTTTGCAGGAATTGGTGGATGAGTTGCCGGGATTGCGGCAATCGGCCGATCAGGAAATCGTCTTTGAGGGGCAGATTGCCCAAAAAATGCAAAAGGCTGCGCGGGTCGGTTTGCCCGATTTTGTCACACCGATGATGGCGGTGGCCGGTGCGGTGGCAGATGAGATCGCCAATATCATCGCCAACGTCCCCGGTGTGGCGCGGGCCTATGTCAACAACGGCGGCGATGTGGCGCTGGTTCTGACGGAGGGGGAAACCCTGCGCGCCAAGGTGATTGGCAACTCCGCAGGCGTGAAAGTGAACGCGGAAGATCCGATCCGTGGCGTGGCGACCTCTGGCTGGTCAGGGCGCAGCCTGTCCCTTGGCATAGCGGATGCGGTGACTGTTCTGGCGCATACGGCGGCGGAGGCGGATGTGGCGGCAACCTTGATTGCCAATCACGTGGATGTTCCCGGGCATCCGGCGATCAAAAGAGCGCCTGCCAATGAGGTGCGTGAGGATACGGATCTGGGCGCCCGGCTGGTGACCGTCGATGTCGCGCCGATGCCTGCTGAAGATGTCGAGCAGGCCTTGCTTCGCGGCGTGCAATACTCGGAAAAGCTGTCACAAAAGATGCCCCTGGCCGGCGTGCACCTTTATGCGCAGGGGCAAGCGCGTTGTGGGCTCAAGTTTCTTTCATAACCCGTGCAAGCGCGCAGAACTGCTCTAGTGAGACCTGCTCGGCGCGTTCGGTGGGCTGGATGCCTGCGGCCAAGAGCCGGTCCTCGATGTCGGGTGCCTGACCTTTCAGAGCCGCGCGCAGCATCTTGCGACGCTGGTTGAAGGCGGCAGCGACCACACGTGACAGCGTGGCAGCGTCTGCGGGATAGCGCGGTTCTTCCAGCGCGGTGAGATGGACGACGGCGGAATGCACCTTTGGCGGCGGGGAAAATGCGCCGGGGGGCAGGGACATCACGATATTGGCGTTGGCACGCCATTGGGCGAGGATCGCAAGGCGGCCATAGGCTTTGGAACCCGGTTGTGCGGTGATACGTTCGGCCACTTCGCGCTGAAACATCAGGGTGAGGCTCTGCCAGAACGGCGGCCATTCCTTAGGCGTGAGCCAGCGCACCAGCAGCTCTGTGCCGACGTTATAGGGCAGGTTGGCGGCCACACGGATGGGTGGCGTAAGGTGGGCGAGCGGGTCCACTTCAAGCGCGTCGCCGTTGATGACCTGAAGCTGGCCGGGGTAGGCGGCTCCGATCTCTGCGAGCGCAGGGATGCAGCGGTCGTCTTTCTCGATGGCGAGCACGCGACGGGCACCTTCGGCGAGCAAGCCGCGGGTCAGGCCGCCGGGGCCGGGGCCGATTTCCAGCACGTCACATTCGGTCAGATCGCCTGCACGGCGGGCAATCTTGGCAGTCAGGTTGAGATCGAGCAGAAAGTTCTGTCCTAGAGATTTGCGGGCAGAGAGGCCATGGGTGTCAATCACCTGACGCAGCGGGGGAAGATCATCAATGGCGCTCATGGTGTTACCTGTGGCTTACCTGTGTGATTGCGCGCGCAGGGCGCGATATTGGCCTTGGTCGGGGATATGTGCCGCCCTGTGACGCGTCAAGCGCTTTGTGGGCGGCTGTCGGCCATGCGAGCGGCCATGCGCAGCGCCGCGATGGTGCTGGATGGGTTGGCCTGACCTGTGCCTGCGATGTCGAACGCGGTACCGTGATCCGGTGAGGTGCGGATGAACGGCAGGCCCAAGGTGACATTGACGCCGCCGTCAAAATCCAAGGTCTTGATTGGGATCAGCGCTTGATCGTGGTAGGCACAGATGGCCACATCATATCGCGCGCGGGCGGCGGCATGGAACATGGTGTCAGCGGGCAAAGGACCTGCGATATCAAAGCCCTCAGCGCGCAGCTTGTCGAGCACGGGGGCGATCACGCTTGCATCCTCATGGCCCATTGCGCCACCCTCACCTGCGTGCGGATTGAGGCCCGCCACCGCGATCCGGGGATTGCTGAGGCCAAACTGATCTGCGAGGCCTTTGATGGTGATGCGGATGGTGTCTTCCAGCAGTTCAGGTGTGAGTGCAGCAGGTACCTCGGACACAGGAATATGGATTGTGGTGGGCACAACGCGCAGCATTTCGGAGGCGAGCATCATCACCACATTGTCCACGCCGCCGAGATCCGCAAGAAATTCTGTATGGCCCGGATAGGCAAAATCCGCGCCGTCTTTCAGGGCTTTTTTATGGATTGGCAGCGTGCAGACCGCGCTGGCGCTGCCGGACATGGCCATATCAACCGCTTGGGAAATCACATCAATCACGCCTTCGGCGTTCTCAGGATCTGCCTGACCGGGTGTGCGTGGCGCGCCAAATGGATGGGGAAAGACCGGCAGGGCATCGGGCATCAAACCCGCAGCCTCCGCCGGGTCGTCAATCATCCGATGCGGCACCGTGCCGGGCAAATGATCGGGATCGGCGATCAGGAAAAACGGCAGCTCCTCTTTCAGGGACTGCCAGGCCTTCTCGGCGATCTCAAGGCCAATGCCCCCCGGTTCACCACAGGTGAGGGCAATGGGCGCGCGCGATGATGGGCTGGTCACTTTTCAATGATCCGGGCTTGGGCGCGCAGCTGGCTGAGATAGCTGTTGGCGTAGCTTTCCAGACGCTGGTTGCGCAGGGCTTGGGCCACGTCTTCGCGCGAGATTTCCTCAGCCAGTTGGGCTGTACGGCCGCAGAGCATCAGAAGAATGAGGTTCTGCCCATCTGCGGTGGTCAGATTGTAGGAGGCCTCGTTGTCGTCGAGCTTGGCCAACTCCAGCGCCACGTCCTGTGGAATTTCATTGGGCGCCTGTGTTTCACGCACCAGAATTTCCGCGGGCTGATCCTGCGCAATGGCAAAAAGGTCGTCACAACGGTCAAGGCTGCCAGCGAGTTCGTTGGCTTTTGCGAGGTTTTCCTCGGTGCGGCCACCCGGCAGATAATATTTCATGTAATCGACGGCGGAATAGGTCGGTGTTGAGCGGCCGGTCTCAGCCACATCCCGCAGCTGGAACAGCGCCACAGCGTTGGGCAGCGGCAGCGGGCGGCTCACTTCGCCGGGGCGCAGTGCAGTCACAACCGGCCGCAATTCAGCGGGCAGATTGGTGACATTCATCCAGTCCACACGTCCACCCTCGGCTTTGGTCGCTGAGGCGGAATAGGTGCGGGCGGCGTTTTCAAAGCTTTCAAAGCTGGTGAGCTCTGAAAGCTGCTCTGCGAGGCTGAGCACCTGACGTTGGTTTTGTGGCGTCAAAGGTATGATGATTTCATTCAACAGCACGCGCACGCCGCCGGAGCCGCTGTTCTGGGCGATGGCGCGGTCGATCTCTTCTTCGCTGACCTGAGCGTTGCCCCCGAAGCGGGACTGCACAACACCGGTCCAGGTGATGTTGGAGATGATGAAGTCGCGTAGCGTTTCTTCGTCGATCCCTTCACCGGACAGGGCCTGAACCAGATCGTCGATGTTCATGTTGATGCGGGCGGCGAAGTTGTCGAGGCCGTTCTGGATGCCTTCATCCGTGGCCGCAATGCCGGTGAGGCGGGCAGCCTGCAATTTCAAGCGGTCATCAATCAGCTGTTCGCGGGCCAGTTTTCCGGGATCACCTGGCGCGTTCATGATGGCAAGCAGGCGCGCGCGCTGATCAAGCTCATAGTAGCTGACGGCGGAGTCGTTCACCAAAATCGCTGGGCTGAAAGCGCTTTGCGCGGAGGCGGGTCCGGTCAGCAAGGCGGCTGCTGCGAGTGTGCTGGCGGTTCCAGTGAAGGCGCGCAGAAGGGAGCGGATGAAAGGGCGTCGCGTCATGAGAGTGTCGTCTTCCTGTAATTCAGCCACAGGTGCGGCTATAGCTCTTATCGTTTGAATTGACCGAAAATCCAAGCAGGGCCACGTTGATGCCAAAGGTGTTGCTGGATTGTACGGTATCGGATGTGGAGAAGCGGCGCGAGAGCGAAAGTTCGACCTGCACGCATTCGTTACGATACTGCAGACCGAGGCCTGCGCGGGCCGATTTCCCGGCCACGGCGTCATAGCGCCAGTCGACCAATCCGGTCCAATGGCGCGAGAAACGGTAGCTGCTGTCCAAGGTCCATTCCGAGATGCGCTCGTCGCGCGCTTCCTCGGGATCTCTTGCCAGCCAAATGTAGCTGGCATCCACCATCAGCATCGGATTGCTCCAGCCCAGGCGGGCGGCTGCCTTGTTGAGGGTGCCACCAGAATCCAGCAGGCCTCGGGCAGAGGCCACCAAACCGTTTTGGTTGTTGAACTGACCTGCGATCAGCAGATCTGAGGTCTTGCCGGACACGCCGGATGTTTCAGAAAAATCACCTTGGGACTGATCGCGGAACACTTGGCCAAAGGTGAAATGCCCCTCCCAGCCCTCTGAGGTGACGCGCGACCAGTTCACACCGAGTGCCGCAGCCAGGCCGCGTTCGCGCCGGTCATAAGACGGGAAGCGGGACAGAGCGAGGAGGTTGCCCTCGTCAAATTCCGCGCGGGTGCTTTCATCATTGGCAATGTCGAGATCGCTGCCGCCGGTCCAGCCAACCTGCGCGAGCGGTTCCAGCAGATAGGTTGCCCCGTCGGTGCCGCGTTTGACCAGTGGATAGCGCAGGTTCACGGCGACTGTGGGGGTGAAGCCGCTGTCAAAAGAGCTGAAGCTTGAATCGTTCAGTGTTTTGTATGCGTCAAAGGCCAACCCACCGGTTGCTCCTACGCGCAGGCCACCGGCCATTGTCCAGTTGCGCAGCCATTCAACGGAGGCGTTGGTGCGCGCCACATCGCGGCCGTCATCACCATCCGCACCTGAATCCCGCTGGTGGGAATGCGCCTCAAGCCTGGTGCGCAGCTCTCCGCCTATAAGGCTTGGGAAGTAGCGGCGCTCGGTTTCCGCCTGAAACACCAGTGTTGGCAGGGTGTTGTTGTCTTCGTCGTCGCGCAGCGAGCGGAAGTGGTACACGCCAAAGCTGGTGTTTTCATACCGAGAGGCGCGCTGAACCTTCACGCTGCTGTTGAGGCGGTCGAGATCTGAATAGTCGTAATCAGAGAGATAAGCATCATCTGATACGGCTTTGATATCAAAGGTAAGTTTGTAGTCTCTTTGTAGCTGGAAGAGGCCATTCGCAAAGGCGTAACCACGGGTTTCGCCAGGCCGTAGGTCATCGTCAGAAATCGCGCCATCAACCTGAAATCCGCCATTTTCAAACGCCTGCCGATAGCGGAATTCCAACGTGCGGGATTCGGTGGAGATATAAGGCGTGAGCGTGATGTCTTTGTCTTCGCCGATCGGGAAGAAGTAGGGCAGCTTTACCCCGTTGCCGAGCAGTGACGTGCGTGTGAATTGCGGAAACAGGAAGCCTTTGCTGCGTTTCAGCGTTGGGTCTGGCATCCGCAGGTAGGGGAAATAGAACACGGGCACATCGCGGACGAGAAAGCTCGCCTGCTCAAAATACACCTGCCGTTCTTCCTGATCGTGAATCACCCGTTTGGCACGGATTTGCCAAAGCGGGGCCTCGCCGGTTTCGCAAATCCGGCAGGATGAGACGGTCGTTTTGGTCAGGACGTTGTAGCGGCCCTCAACACGATTGAGCTGTTGCGCGGCCATTTGCACCTGATCGGCAAGCACAAGGCGCGCGCTGCGGATCAGGCCTGAACGGAAATCGGCATCAAGCTCGGCAGAGTCTGCAACGATGGAAACCTCATCGCCATCACTGATCCGGATAGGGCCAATGAGGCTGATCTCGCCGGTCTCGTTGTTGTAGGTGACCTCGCGGGCTTGCAGACGGGTCTTACCGGAGACAGCTTCGACATTTCCGCGCGCTTTGAGGATATTCTGTCCAACCAATTCCACGCTATCGGCAATCAGCACCACATTTTGCGGCGCCTCCTGGGCGGTGTTTGAACCTACCGCCGATGCGGGGGCGGATTGCGCGTAAGTGTGCGGAGCGAAAGCGCAAGTCAGTGCAGTGGCCGCCATCAGGCGGAAGAGGAGCTTCGTCATCCGTCCTCCATATGCAACAATAGCCCCAGTGCCAATAAGACACTTGCAGAAGGTGGTGCCCAGGCTGCGAGGAGCACCGGGATCTGACCGTTTTCTCCAAGGATCTGGGCGAAGTTGCGGATGAAATAGAGGCTAAAGCCAACAAGGATGGCAAACAGAACGGCGACGCCGGTGTTGCCAAAACGGGTGTGGCGCATGGTGAAAGCGGAGCCGACCAGAACCATGGCCATCAGGAACAGAGGCTGGGCCAGCTCCATGTGCAGCCAAACGGTGTGGCGGCGCGATGAAAACCCTGCCTCGTCAAGCTCTTTGATAAATTGTGGCAAAAGCCAAACGGAAATCGCAGAGGGGCTGCCGAAACGGTCGCGGATGCGGTCGGGCGTGAGATTGCTGGCCAGGTGGAGCGTTTCGTGATGCACTGCCTCGGCACCTTCGGTGACGCTGCGGTTGAGGTTCCAGACACGGGCGTTGGTGAGTTCCCAGCCTTCCTCAAGCAGGCGCGCGGTTTCTGCTTCGATGCGCGATTGCGGCCCGCCGTTGTCGGCGTATGTGATGACGCTGAGGTTGATGAACTGGCTTGCATCCGCATTGGTGCGGTCGGCGTGAATGACCGCGTGGCCCTCCGGCCCGCCTTGGCGCAGCCAGATACCTTCTTCTGTCAAAGACAGCGCCTCCCCGCCATTGTTGCGCAGCGCGTCGCTTTGCTTTTCGTATTCCAGAGAGGTGGTTGCGACCAGCGGGTTGAGAACTGTCACCGCAAGAAAGCCCAGCAGCATGGCCACAACAACAGGTGAGAGTACCGCGACGATCCCTGATCTGCCTGCGGCGCGCACAACCACCAGCTCTGAGCTGCGGGCCAGGCCGATGAACAGGGCCACGGTTGCCAGAATGACAATCAACGGCAGGAGTTGGTAAAGCCCCTGTGGCGCGCGCAGGAGCGTGAGGCCGAGCACGCGATAAAACCCAACCTCATCCACATCAAAGCGGCGGAGTTGTTCCATCATGTCCAAAAGCATGGTCAGCACAAAGAAGACGGTCAGGATGCTGAGGAACATCCACAGGAATTTGCGCGCGAAATAGAGGTGCGTGGTCATGCGGTTGCCCTCCGCAGGCGCAGAGGATTGGATGCGAAATAGAGCAAGCCAAAGGCCACAAAGAAGCCAAGGGCCGCGGGCAGATACAGCAGCGGCCAAAGGTCCGGGGCGTCCAGAACCGGATCAGAGACCACGTTTTTGAGCGCTTCGAGCACAACAAGGATGGCGAAGGCTGACAGGATCTGCCGCCAAACACCAAAGCGGCTAAAGCTGCCGATGATCAGCATGCCAAAGCCGATCAAGGCAAAGACGATACACATGATAGGTTGAGTAAAGCGGGCGTGGAATTCTTCGGTGACTTTCCCAAGGCTTTCTCCGGTCTCGGCAGACACGGAGGCAAGGCTGCCAAAAACATCCCAGGTTGGCATGAAGTCGATAGAGCCGCGGGAGGCGACATCCGGGTCAACAAGAGCGCTGATGTCATAGGAGAAATCAGCGAAGTTGGTGGTCATCAGACGATCCGTGCCGGTGGGGTTGAGCTGCATGAGGCCGTCGACCATCACCAGTTTGGGGCCGCTTTCATCCTGAACCAGATAGGCCTCCGCCGCGGTGTGAACCGTTGAGCTGCCGGGGTTGCGGCTATCCGCCATCAGCACGTCTCTGAGCACACCATCGGAGGTGATTTCGCGGATGTAGAAGGTGACCCCGTCAATGGGATGCAGAAAAGTGCCATCCGTCAAAAGGCGTGCGGTGACATTTTCGCTGATTTCAGACTGGCGCTGGCTCAGCTCTTTGGTGGAGCCAGGCACAAGAAAATGGGTCAGGGCGCTCATCATCAAAGCGGTGATCAGGCAAAAGATGGCCACGGGACGGGCCAGACGCCACGGGCTGAAGCCGGTGGCCTGCATGACGGTCAGTTCGCTTTCATTGGACAGGCGGTTGGTGACATAAACCGTGCCCGCGAAAACCGCGATTGGCAGCACGCGTCGGATCACGTTTGGCAAGGTCAGAACCGAGAGTTCCAAAAAGACAGCCACGTTCTGGCCGCTGGCGATCAGCTGGTCAAACAGCGACACTGCCTGGTTGACCCAATAGACCGACACAAGGATCAGCGCGAAGAAGCCAAACAGGGTTAGGAACTGCGACAGGATGTATCTGTCGAATCTGCTCACGCCGTGGACTCCCTCAAGTGCCTATTCTTTCGGCGCAGTTTAGTGGAATTGATTGCGCGGTGAAACTGCAATCTGGAGATGGCCACTGGTCAAGCCAGATCGGGCGCGCTAGGTGTTTGGCATCAGTAAAACGGAGACATCAGAATGCGCCCTGTGCAGTTTGCTTTTGAAGAAACCCAATTGGACGAAATTGCAAAGGCAGAGGGGCGGATCGCGATTTTTGTGCCTCAGGAGGGTAACCTCGATCAGGGCGCGCGTCGGATCAACCGGCTGACCCGTGGCGCGATTGAGCGTCTGCGTGAAGAAAAGGGTGAGAAAGCCTCAAATGGCGATCTGATCAGCCTCGCGTTTCCGGCTGGTTTGGCCGCAGAAGCCGTTGATGTTGTGGTGCTGCCGCGCCGTTGCAGCGTGGAAGAGGCGCGCAAGGCCGGGGCTGCGCTTGGTAAGGCGCGTGGCAAAGCGGCGCTAACGGTTTTGGCTGGCACTCATCCCAAAGCGGCGCAGATCGCTTTTGGCATCGCGATGCGTGACTACGGTTTTGATGACCACAAAACCGCAGAGACCAAGGACGATGCGCGTGCCGTGCGCATGATGGTGAGCAAGCCTGACGATGTTGAGGCCGCCGCTGCCCCCTTGTTGGCCGTTGCCGATGGGGCGTTTTTCACACGTGACCTGACCAATGAGCCCGCCAATGTGCTGACCACCACTGAATTTGCCGACCGTCTGGTTGCGCTGAAGGACATCGGCCTTGAGGTTGAGGTGCTGGAAGAGGATCAGCTCAAGGAATTGGGTATGGGCGCGCTTCTCTCCGTTGGTGAAGGTTCTGAGTGCCCTTCCAAAGTTGTCGTAATGCAATGGAAAGGTGGCGACGCCAAGGCCGCGCCATTGGCGCTGGTTGGCAAAGGTGTGGTGTTTGACACGGGTGGCATTTCGCTCAAACCGGCAGCCGGCATGGAAGACATGACCATGGACATGGGCGGCGCAGGTGTTGTGGCCGGCACCATGAAAGCGCTGGCGTTGCGCAAGGCGAAGGCCAATGTGGTTGGCCTTGTTGGCCTCGTGGAAAACATGCCCTCTGGCCGTGCGACCCGTCCGGGGGATGTGGTGACTTCTATGAAGGGGGACACCATTGAGGTGATCAACACAGATGCCGAGGGCCGTTTGGTGCTTTGCGATGTGATGCACTATGCGCAGGAGCGCTTTAAACCGGCAGGTATGATTGATCTGGCCACTTTGACAGGTGCGATCATCATCGGTCTGGGCCATGAAAACGCGGGCGTTTTCTCTAACGATGATATGCTGTGCAACGCCTTCCTGAAAGCGGCGGATGCGGAAGGTGAAGGCGCGTGGCGGATGCCGCTGGGCAAAGGCTATGCCAAACAGCTGAAATCGCGGATTGCAGACGTGAAAAACGTTGGTGGCCGTCCGGCGGGGTCGATCACAGCGGCGGAATTCCTGCAGCGCTTTGTACAGGAAGACATGCCGTGGATTCACCTCGATATCGCGGGCGTTGCCAGCGTGAAATCGGAAACCGCGCTGGCGCCTGCTGGTGCGACCGGTTGGGGCGTGAGCGCGCTGAGCCGATTGGTGGCGGACAACTTCGAGGTATAAGCCCTTGGGCGCGGCCTATTTTTATCACCTGACACAAGCACCGCTTGATACCACGCTGCCGCGTCTTCTGGAGAAGGCGCGGGGCGCGGGCTGGGCCATTGCTGTGCGGGGGGTGGACCCGGGCCGCATGGAATGGTTGGATCAAAAGCTCTGGCTTTTGGGCGATGAGAGCTTTCTGGCGCATGGGCTAGCAGGTGGACCTTATGACAGGTTGCAGCCCATCTTGCTGACGACGTCGCCTGATACGCCCAATGAAGCGGCGTGTATCATGTCAGTGGATGGCGCGGCGGTGAGCGCGGAAGAGGTCAACACAACCGAGCGTGTCTGTATTCTGTTTGACGGGCATGACCCGGAGGCCGTTCAGCATGCACGGGGGCAGTGGAAAGCGCTGACCGATGCGGGTTGCGCGGCGCAATACTGGTCTGAAGAGACGGGTGTTTGGCAGAAAAAGGCGGAAAGCGGCGGGAACTAAGATCCCCGGCTTACCGCGTTAGAATCAAACGGTTTCCTGCGATCGTGATCTGCGTATAGCGCTGCAGATAAGACATGCCGAGGAGCGACTGAGGCATCTCGCCTTCGTTCACCGTGGCGCGCACGTCGCGGTCTGTAAAATCTCCCAGAGAGATTTCCTCGATCCAGACTGGCGCAATCCGGACTTCTCCGTTGGCTGTCATGGCGCGGCCCCAATAGGCGAGGTTGTCCGGATCAAGACCGGCGCGGCGGGCGTCTGCTTTGGACAGCACGATCTCAGATGCACCGGTATCCACCACAAAGTCGACGTTGGCTCCGTTGAGGCGCAGGGTGGCGTAGTAGTGGCCATCATTGCTGCGCGGGATTTCGATGCGGCTGCCGTCATCCAGCACGGTTTGCATGGGGCGCACCGTGGAGCGGATGTCTTCCCACATGCCAGCCACCGCAATGGCCCCCAGAAATATCAGCACCCATATGGCCGCGTTGCGCAGGGTCTGGCCAAGTGCAAGCCGGCCCGATGAGATGTACCACATCAGAACCATCACCAGTAGCAGGCTCAGATATGCGAGGTGGCCGATCTCAAATTCGCTCATGATGCGGAGGTCCCAGATGCGCTTTGTTAGCCAACAAGCCCAAAATCTTTGAGGCCATCAAGGATAAACTGCACGGCAAGCGCTGCGAGCAGCATGCCGAGAAGGCGGGTGATCACGGTGATGCCGGTGCGGCCAAGCAGGCGCTCCAGATAGCCTGCGGTGAGGAACAGACAGAACACAATCGCCAGAACCAGAAGCGCAACGCCAAGCACCGCAAGGGTGGCCTGTACGCCGGTGTCCTGACCTGCGAGCAGGATCACGGAGGTGATCGCGCCGGGGCCTGCCAGCAGGGGAATGGCCAGCGGGAAGATCGAAGGATCCGGGTAGTCTTCCTCAGCTTCTTCGGCCTGATCTTCGCGCCGTTTTGTGCGGCGTTCAAAGAGCATATCGAAAGCTGTTACAAAAAGCAGGATTCCACCCGCGATCCGGAACGCAGGCATGGAGATGCCAATGCCGTTCAGCACAGCTTCGCCAAGGAAGCCGAAGAGCGACAGGATCACAAAGGCCGTGACGCAGGAACGGATGGCGATTGTGCGCCGTTCGCGCGCGGGCACGCCCTGTGTCAGCGACACATAGATCGGGAAAAGGCCAATCGGGTCGATGATCACAAAAAGCGTCACAAAGGCCGTGATAAAGGCGGCGCTGTCCATGGTGGTTGGGTTTTCCTTTTAATGATGGAGAAAAGGCTAAGGTCAGCCTTCGGCTTTTTCCAGCTTTTCCAGCGCTTTCATCCAAAGATCTTCGGCGCGGTCCTGAGCGTCACGGACTTCGGCATATTTCTTCTGCCAGACTTCCATTTCGCCAAGTTTCTCGCCCTCATAGAAAGCCGGGTCCGCCAGCTTGGTTGCCAGCTTGTCTGCCATCTCGTTGAGTTTTTCGACCCGCTGCTCTGACTTTCGCACCTCGGCACGCAGAGCCAGAATTTCGTCGCGACTGGCTTTTTTGGCCACGGGTTTGGCTTTTGGTTTTCCACTGACCGGTTTGTCAGAGGTGAGCAGAAGTTTGCGGTAAGCCTGAAGGTCATCCTCATAGGGCTTCACCGTGCCATCTTTGACCAGCCAGAGGCGATCGGCCACCAAGGTGAGCAGGTGCATGTCGTGGCTGACCAGAATGACCGCGCCGGTATAGGCTGTAAGCGCCTCAACGAGGGCCTCGCGGCTCTCAATGTCGAGGTGGTTGGTCGGTTCGTCGAGGATCAGAAGATGCGGCGCATCCAAGGTCGCAAGCAGCAGCGACAGACGCGCCTTTTGGCCACCTGACAAGCGCCCGACTTCGGTTTCCGCCTGTGCGGCACCCAGGCCAAATCCTGCAAGTCGTGCACGCAGGCGTGCCTGACCTTCCGCCGGACGCTCGCGCATCAGGTGCTGGATAGGTGTCTCGTCCACGTAAAGCTCATCAACCTGATGCTGCGCAAAGAAGCCGATGCGCAGTTTGGATGAGGTGGTGAATTTGCCCCCCATCGGCTCAAGTCGGCTGGACAATAATTTCGCGAGAGTCGACTTACCCTGACCATTTTTGCCCAGAAGTGCGATACGGTCGTCCTGATCTATGCGCAGATTCAGGTTTTTAAGCACAACCGTTTCGCCGTAGCCTGTCGATCCACCTTCAATCGCGATGATGGGCGGGGACAGCTCTTCGGGCTTGGGAAAGGTGAAGACCACACGTGCTGCATCTTCAGGCGCTGTGATCGGCGTCATCCTTTCCAGCATTTTCACGCGGCTTTGCGCCTGTTTGGCTTTAGACGCCTTGGCTTTGAAGCGGTCCACGAAGGCTTGCAGGTGTTCACGCTGCGCTTGCTGCTTTTTGGCGGCCGCAGCCTGAACGGCGCGTTGTTCGGCGCGTTGGCGGGCGAATTGATCATAAGGGCCGGTGTAATAAGCCAGCTTGCGTTCATCCAAATGCAGGATCGCGCCGACGGAGCGGTTCAGAAGTTCGCGGTCGTGCGAGATGATCAGAACGGTGTGCGGATATTTGACCAGATAGTTTTCCAGCCAGAGCGCGCCTTCGAGGTCGAGATAGTTGGTCGGCTCGTCAAGCAGCAGGTAATCGGGCTGCGAAAACAGCACAGCCGCCAAGGCCACGCGCATGCGCCAGCCGCCGGAGTAGTCAGAACACGGGCGCAGTTGATCTTCGTGATCAAAGCCAAGCCCCTTGAGGATGGAGGCGGCACGGGCCTCTGCACTCCAAGCGTCAATGTCGCTGAGGCGGGTTTGAATTTCGGCAATGCGGTCTGAGTCGGTGGCGGTTTCTGATTCAGCCAGCAAGGCTGCGCGTTCAGTGTCGGCCGCCAACACCGTGTCGATCAGTGACACCTCATTTGAGGGCACCTCCTGCGCCACACCGCCGATGCGGGCTCGCTGGGGCAGGGTGATGCTGCCACCTTCCAGAGACAACTCGCCGCGGATCAGGCGGAAAAGAGTGGTTTTTCCGGCGCCGTTGCGGCCGATCAAACCCACTTTGTGGCCGGTGGGAATGGTCGCAGAGGCGCCTTCAAACAGAGGGCGGCCTTCGACGGAATAGGAGATGTCAGAGATCTTAAGCATGACGCGGGTTTGGCGCAGTATTACGGCGGCGTCAATCATCGCTTTTCAAGTCGTTAATCGCGTGCTATCGGAGCGACAATTCGAATGCGGGGCGGGCGTGGTGCTGGCCCCAATCTTATATGGAGAAAAGAGACATGGCTCTGGAACGCACCTTCTCGATCATCAAGCCTGATGCCACCCGCCGCAACCTGACCGGCGCAATCAACGCCAAGTTCGAAGAAGCTGGCCTGCGCATCGTGGCGCAAAAGCGCATTCACCTGACCAAAGAGCAGGCAGGTGTGTTCTACGCGGTGCACGCAGAGCGTCCTTTCTACGACGAACTGTGCGAATTCATGGCATCTGCGCCAATCGTGGCACAGGTTCTGGAAGGCGAGGGCGCAATCGCGAAAAACCGCGAAGTGATGGGCGCAACCAACCCAGCAGACGCAGCACCAGGCACCATCCGCGCCGAGTTCGCTGAATCCGTTGGCGAAAACTCCGTGCACGGTTCTGACGCACCAGAAACTGCAGCGGTAGAAATCGCATACTTCTTCTCCGGTCTGGAGCTGGTGGGCTAAGCATTGCCTTGGGGCGAGATTATCGCCACTATGAATTTACGGATGGGTCGCGGGAATGCCGCGGCCCATTTTTTGTTCTGAGAGGGTGGTGATGGACGTTTGGAAAACAAAAGCGCGGGAAACGGTTTTTGAGGCTGCGCCCTATGTGAAGGTTGCCAAAGAAACGGTGGAGCTGCCCGATGGGCGGTTGATTGATGACTTCTACCAATTGGAGCTGCGGTCGTTTGCGCTGGTTGTGCCGGTGATGAAAGACGGCAGCGTGATGATGTTGCGGCAATACAAACACGGGCCGCGCAAAGTCTCTGTCACTTTTCCGGCGGGTTTCATTGATCCGGGCGAGGTGCCGGAGGTGGCAGCACAGCGCGAGTTGATGGAAGAGACCGGTTTGGCGGTTGGCACGCTGATCCCCATGGGCAGCTATGTCGACAATGCCAATCAGAAAGGATGTGAAGGCCACTACTTTCTTGCGCAGGGATGTCGTCGGGTTGCCACGCCGGATGCCGGTGATCTGGAGGAAATGCAGGAAGAGCTTTGGACGATAGAAGAGCTGGATCGCGCGATGCTGAACGGTGATCTGGCCGTGACCCATCATGTGGCGGCCTGGGGCATGGCGCGCCTTCGGCTCTAGCGTTTTTCGATCACGCCAATTTTGTTGAGCATGTCTTCGAGTTCCGAGCGGCCCTTGTCATGGGCGCGGGCCTTGAGCGCATCAAAGCGTTTGCGCAGGGCGTCTTTCTCTTTGCCTTTGCAATCATTCCAAGGGCGGCCTTGCAGCCCCATCACCAGGACATAGTACCCGATGAAATGAGGCTTGGTGCCGGTCTTAAGCAGACGGGCATAGGTTTCATCGGCCCCCAGCGCTCTCAGCTCTTCAGCGGTGTGAATACCGGCGCGGGCGCAGGCTTCTTCATAAGCCGGGCCGAGGTTGCGGATGGAGGAAATCGGGTCTGACATGGCCCAACCATAAGGTGGGACCAAATCGTGAACAAGAGGGGATGTTAGATCATCGCCCAGTCTGTGAATTTTGCATCCGCGTTTGGAGCGGGCTTTGCTGCAGAAGCAGAGCTTTCCGGCTGCTGTGCGTTCTGGGAGGGGTGCTGTGATTCAGGTTTTGATGTGGCCATGATCCTGCTCCTTTTGGTCTAAGTGTCTGATCTCTTTTGGTGTGCCTGTGATCCAACCTTGGGCACAGACGTGAGATGTCTCCTAACATTGCGCCGCAATGTGCGGCCGGAAGGCTTGCTTTGAGGCAAATTCATGCCCTTTCAGGTGGATTTGAGTAAACTTTGGGCGCGCTTTGCGTGTTTGATAAGAAGGCTCGCGGTCTGAGCCAGTTTGCGACTCTGCGGGATTGGTCAGCGGGTGTTGAGGTTTCACATCGAGGTAAGTGATCTTTTCCTTGATGAGCCCGTTTTCAAAGACGAGCACATCCAAAGCCGGAAGCATAACTGACGCCTCTGAATTTGTTTGCCGCCGTGGATCGCGCGGTACGACGGTTTTGGCATCAACCGTCAGATCGTGTTTGAGAACCGTATAGTTCACTCCGGTGAGAATGGTCATACGGCCGGTTTGCTTTGGCGGAGCTGCGGTATCGAGCGCTTCAAGCAAGGCGTTCAGGCTGTCGTTGTCCTGCGCGGGATTGATGCCGGCTGCGACCAGACGAAAGGCGGCGTGCTCGGGCTCGAGCGCGACAAGCGCGTCCATGTCGTGGCTTGCCCAGCTTGAACCGTAGGTGGCCAGCAATGTGGCGAGATCTTGTTTGGCTTCGGCGCTGGCCGAGAGCGTGGAGAGTGTGGCGGCAAGAGCGAGCGTGGCCGGAAGCGTGAAGAAGGCACTTGGGGCTGTCTTGGACATGTCGCAATTCCTTTCGCGCAAAGAAGCGGTTGCGCCGAGATGCTCATGTGCCAAGGGCTTTTAGCTGGCTCTCATTGAGGTGCGGCAATGGGCGCGGTGTATCTCCATGATAGGAACAGGCCGCGCTGCATCTGAATGTTGACTTCGGTCATGCAGACGACAGTTTCGGACAGGCGAGCCGATAGTGCGCGCCAAGTTTGGCCGCGACTGTTTTGGCCAAGACGGTGCAGTGCAACGTCTTGCAGGCCATGTTTGCTGAGGCTTGGACGCCTTAGAGCTTCACGATTTTGATCGCGGATCCTTTGGCGGCGAGGGCAACTTCGCCTGTGCAGAGACGCAGGGCGTCTGCACCAAAGACCTCATGCCGCCAGCCATGCAGCGCGACAACATCGCGCCCGCCAGAGGCCAGAGTATCCAGATCAGCGGAGGTCGCGATCAGTTTTGGCGCCACACCGGAGCTTTCGGTTTTGGCTTTCAAAAGCACACGCAGAAGATCAGCCAAGGCCGGGTTGACCTGTTGCTTGTCGTCACGTTTGGGCAGGCGTGGCATCTCATCAGACGGGCAGGACACCCCTGCTTTGACAGCGGCGAGGATGCCATCGGCAATGTCACCCTTGCGTGCTTCGCGCAGCAGCAGGCGGGAGCGGCCCAGATCCTGCATATTGCCGGGTTTGGTTGAAGCCAGCTCTACCAGAGCGTCGTCTTTGAACACGCGGTTGCGTGGCACGTTGCGCTCTTGCGCATAGGCCTCGCGAAATTTTGCAAGCTCGCGCACGATGGCAAGGAACTTGGGTGAAGTGGTGCGGGTCTTGACCCGTTTCCACGCATTTTCCGGATCGATGATGTAGGTCTCCGGACGGGTGAGCATCTGGATCTCTTCTTCCACCCAATGGGCGCGGCCGGTCTCTTTGAGCTTGGCAGCAAGGAATTCGTAGATTTTGCGCAGATGGGTCACATCTGCCAGCGCGTAGGTTTTCTGCGCCTCGGTCAGCGGACGGCGGGACCAGTCGGTGAAGCGGGAGCTTTTGTCCAAGCCCTGCTTTGCAATCTTGCGCACAAGGGTCTCATACCCAACCTGCTCACCAAAGCCGCAGACCATGGCTGCAACCTGCGTGTCAAACAGCGGGTTCGGGAAAACACCGGCCTCAACAAAGAAGATCTCAAGGTCCTGACGCGCGGCGTGGAAGACCTTGACCACAGAAGTATCGCGGAAGAGCTCATAGAGCGGTTCAAGGGAGATGCCGTCCACCAGTGGGTCGACCAGAACCGCCTTGTCCTCTTCGTCACCGGGCATGTCGCTGGGCACAGCGAGCTGAACGAGACACAGCTTGGAGTAGTAGGTGCGTTCCCGCAGAAACTCGGTGTCGATGGTAACGTAGGGGGCCTTGCGCGCCATTTCGCAGAACTGCGCAAGCTCTTCAGTGGTGGTGATGGTCTTCATAGGTGGCGTATCTTCTTCGTCCGTATTGCCGTGCTCTTCTAACCAGCACTAAGCAGAAACATAGGGGAAAGCAATTCACCAACCCTTAAAGCGTGAAGGGTGTGGTATTTCCGGCGGCGAAACGGCGCAGAGCGGCGGGATAAAGCCGGTGCTCCTGTACCAAAACGCGTTCCGCGAGAATTTCGGGGGTGTCGTCAGGCAAGACCGGCACACGTGCTTGGCCCAGAATTGGACCGTCATCCAGCAAAGGCGTGACCATATGCACGGTGCAGCCATGCTCCGCGTCGCCCGCTTCGAGCGCGCGCGCATGGGTGTGCAAGCCTTTGTATTTGGGCAGCAGGGACGGATGAATGTTCAGCATACGGCCTTCCCAAGGGGCGACAAAGCCCTCGGTAAGCACACGCATGAACCCGGCCAGACAAAGGATGTCTGGTTGGACCTTATCAAGCTCTGCCTGAAGTGCCGCCTCAAAAGCCGGGCGGTCGCCCTTAAATGGGCGGTGGTCCACGGAGACGGTTGGCACACCCAAGGCCGACGCCTTCGCGAGACCGCCAGCATCGGCGCTGTTGGCAAGCACCAGAACCGGCTCTGCCTCATGGCCGGGTTCGGCCATGTCCTCCAGCAGGCGGACCATATTGGACCCACCGCCGGAGATAAAAATCGCTACGCGTTTTTTCACAGAAGCGATCCGCTGTAGGTGACGCCTTCGCCTTTGGTCACGGTGCCAAGGGTGTAAACGGTTTCACCTTGCTCGCGCAGAAGCGCCGCAAGCGCATCGGCCTGATCTGCTTCGACAGACAGGATCATACCCACGCCGCAGTTGAAGGTCTTGAGCAGTTCAGCTTCATCCATGCCGCCGGTTTTGGCGAGCCATTGGAACACAGAAGGCAGCTCCCAGCTGGAGAGGTCAATCGCACCGGCCAGACCTTTTGGCAGCACACGGGGCAGATTTTCAGTGAGACCGCCGCCGGTGATATGCGCCAGAGCATGCACGCCACCTGCGCGCACGGCGGCCAGCGCCTGTTTCACATAAAGACGGGTTGGCGCGAGCAGCGCAGCACCGAGGGTCTGGCTCGCGTCCCATGGGCAGGTGTCATCCCAGCCAAGGCCGGAAACCTCAACAAGCTTGCGCACAAGGCTGTAGCCGTTGGAGTGTACGCCGTTGGAGCCGAGCCCCAGAAGCACGTCACCCTCTTTCACGCCGGCGGGCAGGTCCGCGCCGCGTTCCATCGCGCCAACAGAGAAGCCTGCAAGGTCAAAGTCGCCCGCTTCATACATGCCGGGCATTTCTGCGGTTTCGCCGCCGATCAGGGCGCAGCCGGACTGATAGCACCCTTCTGCGATGCCTTCGATGATGCGTGCGGCGGTTTCGGTTTCAAGTTTGCCGGTGGCAAAATAGTCGAGGAAGAACAGAGGCTCAGCGCCCTGACATACCAGATCGTTCACGCACATGGCCACCAGATCAATGCCCACGCCGTCAACATTGCCGGTGTCGATGGCAATGCGCAGCTTGGTGCCCACACCATCAGTGGCCGCAACCAGGATCGGATCGTTGTAGCCTGCATCTTTGAGATCAAAGAGCGCGCCAAAGCCACCAAGGCCCGCCATCACGCCGGAACGTGTTGTACGTTTGGCCGCAGGTTTGATGCGCTCTACCAGCGCGTTGCCTGCGTCGATGTCCACACCTGCATCTGCGTAGGTGATGCCGTTTTTGCCGTCGCTCATGGGGCGTGTCCTCTCAATCAATACTTGGCGCGTTGCTTAAAGGATCACTTGGGCAAAGGGAACCATGGATTGCACCGTCTGCGCTAACAGACGGTGCATCTGAGTATTTAGGCGCCGTATTGCCACGGCGCGGCCTGATAGCTGAAGCCATTCGCCGATTTCTGCACCTTACCAAAGCCCGGGAAATCCAGATGCGCGCCGGTGACCAGCAGGTTGTCAGCGACGGCGCGGTCAAACATCTGCAGGCGGGTGTCGACGGTCTGTTTCGGATCTCCATCAAAGGCGAGGGTGAGGCCCGGGTTTGCGAACTGCAAGGCGGTCATATGCACGATGTCGCCCCAGAACAGCAATTGCTTATTGCCGGATTGCAAGAGGTAGCCAGTGTGCCCGGGTGTGTGTCCCGGCAGAGGTAGAGCGACCAGCCCGGACAAAGGCTCCTGTTCCTTGGTATGAAACAAGAGCTGACCCTTGTAAGGTGCCACACTGTTGCGCGCCATTTGGAAGAACCCGCGGCTGCCCTCCGGCACGCCGGCCATGATGGCGTCGTCGTGCCAGAAGTTATATTCGGTTTCAGAAACCGCGATTTGCGCATTGGGGAAAGCGGTGCTGCCATCGGTGTTGAGAAGCCCGCCAGCGTGGTCAGGGTGCATATGGGTCAGCGCAACGGTGTCGATGTCCATAGCGGACACCCCGATGGCCTCAAGGGCTGTGCCCATCGCGCCAAGCGTGTCTCCCATCAGGTTGGCAGAGCCTGCGTCGATCAGGGTTTTTCTGGCACCTTGCTCGATCAGAAAGGTATTTACAGGAATGCGCACGCCGCCCGGTTGGAGCGTTTGCTGCGCGTCTGCCAGAGCGGAAGTAACGGCGGTTTCGTCAAAATCAGACAGCAGTCCGGGTGCTGCGTCGAGATAGCCGTCCAAAAGCGCCGTCACAGTGGCCTCTCCAACCGTGAAGCGCACAGTCGCTGGCAGAGCTTTGGCGGCGGGGCCTTTGGCGTGGAGTACTTTCGGCAGGCTGATCAATGCGGGTGCTGCCATTGAGGACATGAGGAAACGTCTGCGGGACAAAGACATAAGGAACTCCGATATCGTTCACAGGGGTTAATTCGCCAGCTTGTGCTGGTGATGATGAAATAGCATTGCTATTCTGGTGCAGTACCGGGCTGCGCCTGATAGTTGATATAAGAGGTGCTAATACCATGGATCGTCTGGGACTGCTGGAAACATTTGTGAGCGCAATTGCTGAGGGCAGCTTGTCTGCGGCGGGGCAGCATCGGGGGATCACCCAGTCTGCGGTGAGCCAGCAGATCAGGCAGCTGGAGGCGGCCATGGGTCAGCAGCTTTTGCATCGCTCGCCCAATGGGGTTTCTGCAACGCGGGCAGGGGTGCTGGTCTGGGAGCATGCGCTGAAGCTGCTTGAGCGCCATGATCTGATGCTGGCGGAGCTTGATGCGCTTGGCAGCGAGGTGGCCGGAACTTTGCGGATCAGTGTCGGGCATTTTCTCGGGCGCGAGGTTTTTGGGCCGGTTCTGATCGGTCTTGGAAACGAACATGCCGAGCTGGATATTGTGCTGAAGCTCGAAGACCGTTTTGTGGATGTGGTGCGTGAAGGGTTTGATCTGGCTATTCGTGCCGGAAAGCTGGGTGAAACCTCAGGCTACGGCCGTAAAATTGCGGCGTTGGAGACGGTGTTTTTTGCAAGCCCAAGCTATTTGGATCAGCACGGGCGGCCGGAGAAGCCCGAAGACCTCAAGCGGCTCAAGTTCATTCAGCACCATGAGGACAAAACGCTGGGCTCGTTTTCAGTGTCGCGGGACGGGATCGAATATCAGGCTCCGGTCCGGATCGGTTTCACCGCGGACGATCCCGACATCATTTTCAAAGCAGTGAAATCAGGGGCTGGCTACACGCGGGTTGCGCGCATGTTGATCCAGAAAGAGCTGGATGACGGCGTGTATGAAGAGATTCTGCCGGGCTTTGCTGCGCCGACAAAAGATCTGTTTGCGGTGACGCCGACGCGGATCATTCCAGGCTCCAAGGTCGAGCTGGTGATCAATACATTTGTTGAGAAATTGGCCGCGATCCACAGGCAGGCGGTCGCGGCGAACACGAATAACAAACTGACCGCTTGACGCCGTCTTTGGCATTTCATAACCAAGCATCAGGCGGGCCTGTAGCTCAACGGTTAGAGCAGAGCGCTCATAACGCTTTGGTTGCGGGTTCAAATCCTGCCGGGCCTACCACACACCGCCAGTCTCTCCCAAGCATCTGACACAGAAAATCTCTGCCAAAGGCGAAATACCTTTGACGTGAGGATGTTAGCTGCCGCGCTTTTAGCGTGCGCGGCGATCCAGAGTGTTGTTTGCTGCGGCCACGCGAATAGTGCGCACGCCTGCCATCTGCTGATCCGTCAGCACCACCGCGGTGGTGATTTCACGTGTCAGATCAGAGCCGCCGAGGATCGGGTTCTCGGGTGGGATCGCCAGAAAATCAAGCGTCAGAACGCCGCCGTCGACGCCACCGTCGCGGGCAATCAGGCGGGCATCATGGGTGCCGTGCACAGAGGAGACGCCAACCGCCATAACAAGCTGTCCCTCGGTCACGCGGTGCACTTCGACATTGGAGACCTGCGTAACCGGTTGCCCGACGTAGGCGACAATCTCGTCACGGGCAAAGATCGAGCGGCCGCCTTCTTCCTCCGCATCGGGAATCAGCGGGTTGCCTTCCACGACTTGGTTGCTTTTGCCGCTGCCCTCAAACCAGTTGACCGGGTTGAGGCGGGATTGGCAGGCGGTCAAAGCCAAGGTGGAGGTCAGCAAAATCAGGACTGGAGTGCGCATCGATAAGCCTCATTCTTTGACACCATGGGTTATCCTATTCGTATTGGCTTGAAAAGCATGGATAGCGGGGCTGGACCTTTTGTGACTGTCCACTTAGGTGAAAGACAGACAGAAGGAGAGCCGAGCCTATGGCTGCGCAAGCGTTTGAAGACATTGTCGAAGACTTCGAGTTCATCGAGGATTGGGAAGACCGCTATCGCTATGTGATCGAGCAGGGCAAGGATATGGCCCCGTTGGATGAGGCGCTGCGCGTGCCGGCGACCAAGGTGGATGGCTGCGCCAGTCAGGTTTGGCTGCATCCCAAGATCGAAGAAGGCGTGTTCAGCTTTGAGGGCGCAAGCGACGCGATGATCGTGAGCGGTCTGATTGCGGTGTTGCGCAAGCTCTACAACGGGTTGTCTCTGGCTGAGGTCTTGGCAGTAGATGCCCGCGCGGAAATGGAGCGACTGGGGTTGAATGAGCATCTGTCTTCGCAACGCTCCAACGGATTGCGCGCGATGATTGAGCGTATCCGTCTTGTGGCAGGCGACGCGGCCTGATCACTTGAAAGCGCCCAACAGGGCGCTGCCTCCGGCGGGGATATTTTTGGCAAGAGGAAGCCTGCGGGCTAAAGCGCGGCGTGCTGCGCTTTGCTGCGATAGTGGTTGAGAATGTAGAGACGGATGGCCGTGGCAAGGCCCGCTTCCAAATCGCGATCTGCATCAATCTGCGCTGCCAATTCGTTGATTGGAATTGATTTTTCCTCGGCGATCTCTCGGAAAGCGCGCCAGAAATCTTCTTCAAGAGAGACGCTCGTGCGGTGGCCACGCAGGGTCAGCGAGCGTTTTTGAGGGCGGCTCATTCCGGATCTTTGCTGCGTTCTTTGCCGTCCAGATCCCGCTCGGACTTCTCTGCCTGCGCCTCTTCCAATTGCTTCTGCGCCTTGGTGCGTCCGAATTTCACAGCGTTTTCGTCTGCCTGCGTTTTTTGATCGGCGCGTGCGCGCGCTTTGCGGAATTTGTTCAGGTTGATAATCTCGGCCATGGACCCAAGGTATCGCGACGTGCCCGATTTGCATAGAGGCCTTTGCATTTGATCCGAAACGCTTTTTGCAAGCTTTTCAGAGGCCCATCGCATCATGAGATGTTGCGCAGGCCAAGCTGCCATCGGTGGCAAAGACCGGCGAAGAGGCGAGGGACAGGCCGCCAAGCACAAAGATGATCAGCAGAAAGAGTGGGGGAAGAAATTGACGTTTCATAGGGCGCTCGTTGGTCAGGATATGTAGCTGGTACGGGTGCGGCCATGAATTCCGTCGTTGATATTTGACTTTTTGCAAAAGAAAAGGCGGCCCAAAATGGACCGCCTTGATGTCTTTTGAAGCCTGAGAGATCAGTCTTTGGGGCCGATCATCTGCTCCGGGCGCACAACGGCGTCAAAAGTTTCCGCGTCCACAAAGCCAAGCGCGATGGCTTCTTCTTTGAGGGTGGTGCCGTTTTTATGCGCGGTCTTGGCAACGGTCGTGGCGTTGTCATAGCCGATGGTTGGCGCCAGAGCGGTCACCAGCATGAGGCTCTCTTTCATCAGCTTGTCGATGCGTGGCTCGTTGGCTTTGATGCCGTTGAGCATACGCTCGGTGAAGCTGTCGGCCACGTCACCCAGAAGCTGCATGGATTGCAGCAGGTTGTAGCTCATCATCGGGTTGTAGACGTTAAGCTCGAAGTGGCCCTGAGAGCCGGCAAAAGTCATCGCCGCGTTGTTGCCCATCACATGCGCGGCAACCTGAGTCATCGCTTCGGCCTGTGTTGGGTTCACTTTGCCCGGCATGATGGAGGAGCCTGGCTCGTTTTCCGGCAGGATCAGCTCGCCGAGACCGGAGCGTGGGCCAGAGCCGAGGAAGCGGATGTCGTTGGCGATCTTGTACATTGCGCCAGCAACAGTGGCGAGCGCGCCGGACATGAAGACCATCGCGTCATGAGCCGCAAGTGCTTCGAATTTGTTGGGTGCAGTCACGAAGGGCAGGCCGGTGATTTCGGCCATGTTGGCCGCCACAGCTTCGCCCCAGCCTTTCTGGGTGTTCAGACCGGTGCCAACGGCGGTGCCGCCTTGAGCCAGCTCGTAGATGCCCGGAAGTGCGGCTTCAACACGCGCGATGCCCTGACGGATCTGGTGTGCGTAGCCGCCAAATTCCTGACCCAAGGTGAGCGGGGTCGCGTCCTGGGTATGGGTGCGGCCGATCTTGATGATGTCCTTGAACTCTTCGGCTTTCGCATCGAGACCTTCAGCCAGTTTGGTGAGGCCAGGCAGCAGCACGTCGCGCACAGTCATTGCAGCCGCAATGTGCATTGCGGTTGGGAAAGTGTCGTTGGAGGACTGACCCATGTTGCAGTGATCGTTGGGGTGCACCGGATCTTTGGAGCCGATCACACCGCCGAGGATTTCGATCGCGCGGTTTGCAATCACCTCGTTGGAGTTCATGTTGGACTGGGTGCCGGAGCCGGTCTGCCAGACAACAAGCGGGAAGTTGTCGTCAAACTTGCCTGCAACCACTTCAGACGCCGCTTGGATCACCGCGTCAGCGATTTTCTCGTCCAGCTTGCCGGTGGCCTTGTTCTGCATGGCGCAGGCTTGTTTGATCACGCCAAGCGCGCGCACGATGGCGACCGGCTGCTTTTCCCAACCAATTGGGAAGTTCATGATCGAACGCTGGGTCTGTGCGCCCCAATATTTGTCAGAAGGAACTTCCAGCGGGCCAAAGCTGTCGGTTTCGGTGCGGGTATCTGCCATCGTGACCTCCGGTAAAATATGTCAGGAGTGTCATAGCGGAATGGGGCCAAAGTGCAATACAGTATACCGTGGGATACCGCTAACGCAGCTGTGAAACTTCAAGCAAACTGGCGCAAATTGGCGAAGTCCGCGACGATTGGCGCGGCGAGGCTTTACTTGCGGAAGCTGTCCAGTGAGACAACTTCGGCGTCTTTGCGGGGCTCTTCGACAATCTCTTCGAGGTTGATTTCCTCGGGCAGCTCGTCGAGCTCTTCATCTTCCAGCTCGTCTTCCTGCGTTTCAAAGCGCAGGCCAAATTCGACGGACGGGTCCACGAAGGTCTTGATGGCGTTGTAAGGAATGTACAGAGGCTCAGGTGAATCGCCGAAGTTCAGCGTGACCGCAAAGCCTTCGTCAGAGACTGTGAGATTGTCATACCAATGCTGCATCACCACGGTCATTTCGCCGGGGTAGCGGTCTGCCAGCCATTCGGCGATCTCCACATCCGGGTGCTGTGTGTCAAAGGTGATGAAGAAGTGGTGCTCGCCCGGAAGTCCATTGGATTGCACGTCGGTCAGAACCGTCTGGATCAGACTGCGCATCGCGCGGTGCATAAGGTTTCCGTAGTCGATGGTTCCGGACATGGGCTAGCTCCGATGGTCTACAATTCCGACAATAGCTCATTGAGCGGGAAACGAAAGATGATGCATGTCAAAAAGTGCATCATATCCAACCCAAAGCTGTCGCGCTTGCGGCGCTGATAAACAGTGTTGTGAGGAGTGGCAACCGAAGGGTGAACAGAGCGAGGCTTGCGAGGACACAAAGCAGCGCGGCTTGCAGGTCAAAACTCGTTAGAACGGGCAGGGGACCAAAGCCGGTTTGCACGGTTTCTCCAAACAGCAGATTTAGCGTGAACCACAGGCTCAAATTGAGGATCACGCCAAGAACCGCTGCCGAGATCAGGCTGAGGGCGTGGCTGAGGCGCGGCTCGGATAGGATGCGCGCAACATGAGGGGCACCTGCAAATATCCATAGAAAACAAGGGATAAAGGTGCACCAGAGCGCCGTCAGCCCCGCGGCAAAGGCGAGCCATGGTCCACCCTGCAAAGCGCCGGAAAGGGTTGCAACAAATTGGGTGACAAGAATCAGCGGGCCGGGAGTGGTTTCGGCAAGGCCGAGCGCATCCATCATCTGATCTGTCGACAGCCAGCCGAAGTCTTGCACCACGGTCTGCACCATGTAAGCGAGCAATGCATAGGCGCCGCCGAAGCTGACGACTGCCAGTTTTGAAAAGAACAGCGCGACGTCTTTCAGAAAACCGCCCTGTATCCAGAAAAAGAGCACAGGCGCAGCCCAAAGGCTGCCCCAGACTAGGATGGCCTTGAGTGATGTTATGATGGGATTGCCGCTGGATGGTGTCGGGCTTGCCGCGACATGCGTGCTGTCTTTGGAAGGGATCAGAAAACCGATTGCCGCAGCGATGAGAATGACCGCCGGAAAAGGTAGGAGAGCTGAGAAAAGCGCCAGAAAACTTGCCAGTGCAACGGCGGTATTTAGTTTGTTTGTCAGCACCTTGCGTGACAAACCTAACAGCGCTTGCAGAATAATCGCAACCACGGCGGCTTTGACACCCACAAAGGCGGCAGCGACCAGAGGCAAGCTGCCATAAGCGGCGTAACCGGCTGCGAGGCAAAAGATAAGCGCCGCACCGGGCAGGACAAACAGAGGGCCAGCGATGAGGCCGCCAACAGTGCCGCGCAGTTTCCAGCCACAGAAAGTGGCGAGCTGCATGGCCTCGGGGCCGGGCAAAAGCATGCAAAAGGAGAGGGCGCCAAGGAACTCGCGTTCCTCAAGCCAGGGGCGACGCTCGACCAGTTCCTGATGCATCAAGCTGATTTGCGCCGCCGGACCACCAAAGGACAGCAGACCTATGCGTCCAAAAACGCGAAAAAGATCGGAAAGAAGCGGCGTCTGTGACATGCGCTCATGGCTAGCGACGCGGGTCACAGATGCAAGAGATTCGTTTCAGTCTTAAGCGACCTTTTGTCCGGTCAGGCAGAGTGCGATGGTTTGCTCTGGCAGAAGGCCGAGCTGCTGGAAAAATCCAACCATATCAAAGTTATTATAGGCTTCGACCATAACTTCGCCTTCAAAGCGGACGAAAAGCTGGCCAAAGCCTTTGATGCGGTCCCCGCCGGTCGGGTTGGCGATGCTCATGGTCCAGAGTGCTGCGGCCCAATCGCCATCGTCCATCACCTTGTCCACGGTCACGATCGGATCCTCGACGAGCGCCAGATACATGGTCGCCATTTCCCGAAAGTCGTCAGGGCCAACGCCAAAGCCGGGCAGTACCCCTTCGGCAGTGCTGTCCGGGCGGAACATCTCGTCGATGGCGTCCATATCTTGTTCGATCCAAACCCGACGAAACCAGTCTTTGATGATTTGCTGCTTGTCCACAGTCATTGTTTCGTACCCTACTTTGTTATCCCCACAACCACGCTAGGTTTTAAAGAGTAAGTGAAAGGTTAAAAAATTAGATCAAAAGATGGCGAAAATGTGTTTTTTGCACCTCACGCCGCTTTTTGAGATCTAATTCATTAGTAACCACTCGCCAAGGTTGAGCTGTTAACCAATTTCACGTTGGATTCCAAAGCTCTCGCCAGTTTTGTGGGTATTGTCTTAACGTAACTTAAGTGCAGGTTTCTGTTGCCAGGTACCTGCGAACCCCGCCTGAAGCTGCAAGCGTCAGGGCTTAAAGTTCGGTGTTAGGCACTGCTTACGCAGCGACTGCTACCGGTGCACGATTGTCATTTGCAATTGTACGATTTTCGCCGATAACGGTGGCAGACAGCCGAGACAAAGCTAACTTCTTTAGACGTCCGTCGATCCTATTTCGTCCCCATGATCCCCAAATGAAGGATGTTTGGTGGAGACGCCGGGTACCGCCCCCGGGTCCGATCCGTTTATTACAAGCGCGTTTATGTCCATAGTCCCCGAGGAGACACCCTTTAGATAGTCCGGAGCCGTTGCGTGTGCAAGCGGGTGTTAACGAGTTTTTTCTGCGTCTGTATTGCGGCTGTATCGCGGCGGTGCGAATTTCGGTCAGCTGAATTGTGTTAATCGACCGTACGTTGCGCCGCCGCTGGCAAGTTATGCGGCGTAGGATGCATCCCAGAAGGCGCGCTCCAGTTTGGTGGCGCGCAGAAACAGCGCCTCAACTTCGGCTTTGGCCTCATCAGACAATGTTGCCCAAGCCGCATCAAGCTGGCCACGCAGATAGTCCACCACGCCTTCGAAGCCTTCGCCTGCGTGCAGGGTGATCCACTCGGCAAAATAGAACGGCAGATCCTCTTTGGGCGGGTTCACCGGGGTGGCCCAGCTGAGGTAGACCCATTCAGCGACCACGAGCACGGCCAGCATCAGCTCATAACGGCCCGAGGCCGCGGCCTCTGCCATCAGTGCGATGAAACCTTCGGTGGGGGCAGCGGGCAGTGCGGTCTGCGCGGCTTCGTCCATGCCCAGCGCTTCAAAGGAGCGCAGGAAGTAGGTGTTTTCCGGACCTGTGACCAAGGCCAGAAACTGCGCCGCGGGAACAGAATCAGCGAGTGACGGCGCATGGGCAATGGCGCTGGCCAAGAGCCGCACAAAACCGTCGATGAACTGATAGTCCTGCGCCAGATACCAGCGCATCTTGTCCAGATCCAATGTGCCCTCTGCAAGCTCTGCGCAAAACGGGTGGGTTGTGGCGGCGATCCAGTCTTCTCCGGCAAGCTCTCGCAGATGATCAGTGGGGCGCATGGGGGTCTCCTGTCCGTCGGGCGTTTTGCCCGTTTTGGCGGAGAAAAGCGTTTGACGGCGCAAACCGCAAGCAGGTTTTAGTGGCGACGGCGCGGGCGGCGCCCCCGAACGTCCCAGAGCACCCAGATGGTGGTGGCAAGCACGGCCATGCAGGTGAGCCATTTTGAGACCGTGCCCATGGTGCCTTCGATCAGCAGGGCATGCACCACGGTTGAGATCACGATGATCAGGGCCAGCGTGTTGTGCAGTATCGACCAATGTAGAAACCGCAGCGGCAGTCGTTGGCGCAGCGTGACCAGCAGCGCGGTGATGATCAGCCCATAGAAGGCAAACGCGCCGTAGACGGAAAAAGGCGTAGGCGCGACCAGCAGGAGCGCATCCAAAGCATCCGGCGGGCTGGTCAAATAGAGCCCTCCAATGTGCACGGCCACGGCGATCAATATCAGGCTGCCCGTGGCGCGGTGCCAGAGGCGGGCGCTGCGCGGGCGCAGTCCGGGCAGGTGATTGGCTGCCAGCAAAGGTTGCACAAAAAACAGCAGCAGCGCGATGATACCCGCAAACCCGGCCAGGATATAGGCGAGGTTGCGGTAGGCGAGATAGGGGCTCTGGGAGGCTATGATCAACGGCAACAGCAAGGCCATTGCAAGCGCACCCCAGATGAGCGCGGCCTTGCCGGGCGTGGCGATGGGCTTCTCTGTCACTTCTGCCATGTTAGGCAGGCTGCAGCACAAAATCGACGGTGAGTGAGGTGTCTTGCGCGCTTTGCATCACCGGGCGCAAAAAGAGCGTTTTATACGCCCCGTCGTCATAAGCGAGATGGGCATGCGGCTCTCCGAAGTTTGGCACGATCTGCTCCATCTCCAGACTGTAGGTGCCGTCCGCGCGGGTCAGTACCGAGCCGTGATTGCGGGGCTCGCGCTCTCCGCCAAGCGTGGTTGCGGCCCAGATCTGGATGCGGGTGTCGGCAACCGGTGCGCCATTGCCAGCGCGCAGAACGGTGCCGGAGACAATGAAACCTGAGCCGAGGCGATCCACCAGCGGCGCATTGGGGCGGTAGTTGTTTGAGCCGCCGCGCATGGTTTGGGTGGGTTTCATCCCTGCGGCCTGCGCGGGGGACACAAGGCCTGATGCCAGCGCGGTGCCAACAAGACCCGCCCCGATGAGAAAGCGGCGGCGGTTGTAGTAGGGGACATTCATGAGGAGGCTCCTTTCTCGGAAAGAACAGGTGCGGTCCTCAAAAGTGTGCCACAGCCCCGAAAGGAGAGTGCACACAAATTCGTGAGCTGCTTTGGAAAGGCAGGAGATGGCTTATCGTTCTGATTGCGCCTTGGCAGCAGCACGGGCGGCCATGGCCTCTTCTCCGAGTGTCAGAGTGTAGGCCGTGAGTTCAGCGAGCGCGGTGTCCGCTGCGGCGCCGTCCTGAGTCTCCAGAGCGTCTGCGATGCGGGTGTGTAAACCGATGATCACATCGCGGTTGCGCTGGGTGAAGGTGATCATGTTCATCAGGGGCTGCATCGCCTCAACCGCGCCGGCCAGTTGATAAGACAGCACCGGATTAGAGGCGCCATCCACCAGCGCGCGGTGAAAGGCCACATCTGAATCGCAAAACCGCTCGTCTGACAGGCCGGGCTGGGCCTGACGGTGAATTTCGGCGCGCATCGTGGCCAGATGATCCGGCGTGCGGCGCTTTGCCGATAGGGGCGCGCAGGCGCGCTCCAGCGCAAAGCGGGCTTCACAGGCGGTTTCAAAATCCACCGCATTCATGGAGAGCAAAAGCGTGCTGGTTGTGATGTGCTGGGCAAAGGCCTCGTCATAAGACAGCCTGCGCACAAAGGCCCCGCCGGAGGCGCCACGCTGTGTGCGGATTAGGTTTTGCGCGGCCAGACGTTTGAGCGCCTCGCGCACTGTGGGGCGAGAGACCTGAAACTGATCTGCCAGTTCCGCCTCTGAGGGCAGGCGCTCATCCACGATCATCTCCCCCGAAATGATGGCATCCCGGATCGATTTGGCGATTTGCGCCGAAAGGTCGGCGGAGCTTTTGGGGTCAATTTTCATTTGTCTGACATTTAATGTTTGCTGCACCTTCAATTGTCTGACATTAAATAGGGAAATGCACGAGTCGCCAAGGGAGGGGAGATGTCGCGCTTTGATTTTCTTTCCGTAAGAAGCATTTTATGGCTGAGTTTCTTTGCTGCCATTCTGGCGGCATGGTGGGTCATGTACGATATGGCCATGTCGATGGACGTGGATCTGATCGGGCGTCCCGGCGAGATGGGCGCGCGTATGGCGGCGATGGATCCGCGCATGCCGATGTATATGCCAATGGCGAATTTCGGCCCGCTGTTTGTGATGTGGGCGGTGATGATGGCGGCGATGATGCTGCCGACCATGGTGCCCACATTGACCAACTATCAGCGCCTGATGACCTCTGCGGATGGCAGCTGGGGCGGCTGGGTTGGTGTTTTGCTGGGCTATCTGATTGTCTGGGTGGCCTTTGCGGCAGTGATCACTGGAGTGCAGCTTGCTCTGCTGTTTGGCGGCGTGGTGGACATGCTCGGCATTGCGAAAAGCCCTTGGGTCTCAGCAGGTCTGCTGATCGTGGTGGGCGCGTTTCAGTTCACCCGTGCCAAAGAGGTGTGCCATGGCGTGTGCCACAGCCCGATGACCTATTTCCTTGGCCACTGGCGCACCGGTTTTGACGGTGGGCTGCGCATGGGGCTTGGATTGGGGGCCTTTTGTGTCGGCTGTTGCTGGGGCTTTATGGCGCTGGGTTTTGTCGGCGGCGTGATGAGCCTGTTGTGGATGGGCCTCGCCACGCTTTTCATGGTGCTTGAGAAACTGCCACAGATTGGCCATCGGGTGACCAAACCCATGGGCGTGGCGCTGATTGCTGGGGGTGGCGTTCTGATCGCCATGCCAAGCTTGTTTTATGGAGGATAAACATGGCTTTGGAGCGCAAACCTGATGCGGAAAAACTGCCGGTGTCACAGCGGATCGACAACCGGATGAGCAACCCCAAGCGCCGCAAGATGACGCCGACGGAATGGGCGATCAAGGGCGAGTTGATCCTGAACTGCTCCTGCACCGTGTTCTGCCCCTGTGTGGTGTCGCTGGGCCAGCATCCGCCCACCGAAGGCGACTGTAAGGCCTGGATGGCGATTGCCATTGATGAGGGGCATTATGAGGGCGAAGATCTGAGCGGGCTGAATGTGGGCCTGATGGTCTATATCCCCGGCAAGATGGCTGAGGGTGACTGGCGTGTGGCGGCCTATGTGGATGAGCGCGCCAGCGGTAAGGCCTACAACGGTCTGTTGCAGATTTTCTCGGGTCAAGCGGGCGGCACCACGGGCCTCTTTACCATGCTGGTGAGCGACATCTTCTCCGCAGAGCGTGAAAAGGTCGACATCATTCGCGACGGCAAGAAGCGTGCGCTCTATGTGGGGCGCAAAATTCAGGGCGAGGTGGAGATGCTGGAGGGTGCAAGCCCGGATCATCCGGTGATGATTTCCAACTCCAAATACTGGATGGGGCCGGACATCATTGCCGCTGTGGGCACGAAATCCAAAGTGCGCGACTTTGGCCGGGTCTGGGACTTTGGTGGCAAATCCGCAGAGATCTGCCCGATCGACTGGAAAGGCCCGCGGTAATGATTTCGCCTGCGTACTGTCAGATGATGGCGCGTTATAATGCTTGGCAAAACAGTCAGTTGCGCAGTGCTTGCGACGATTTGAGCGATGCAGAGCTGCGCGAGGATCGCGGGGCATTTTTTGGCTCGATCATGGCGACGCTGAACCACATTCTGTGGGGCGATACCCTGTGGATCAGCCGTCTGGACGGGGGCGCGGGGCCCAAAGTGCCCGCCAAGCAGCACGCGGAGCTCTGCGCGACCTATGCGCTTTGGTCTGAGAAGCGTTTGGCCGTGGACCGACGGATCGCTGCGTGGGCCGAGGCGCTGCGCGCGGAGGATCTGGAAGGTGATCTGAAATGGCACGCCCAGATGCTGAATGCGGATATGCAAAAACCGGTTGCGCAATGTGTGGTGCAGCTTTTTAACCATCAGACCCATCACCGTGGCCAGATCCATGCCATGCTGACCAGCATTGGACGTGATCCCGGCGACACGGATGTGGCGTTGTTGCCGGAGGGCGCGACATGGCTTTGATTTCTCCTTCCCGGCGTCTGCGCCGCACGCCGTTTTCCGACGGTGTCGAAGCGGCCGGTGTGAAAGCCTACACCGTTTACAACCGTATGCTTCTGCCGACGGTGTTCCGTTCGGTTGAGGAAGATTACCGGCACCTCAAGACTGCGGTGCAAGTCTGGGATGTGGCCGTGGAGCGGCAGGTCGAGCTGCGCGGGCCGGATGCCGGCCGTCTGATGCAGATGCTGACCCCACGCGATCTGCGCTCGATGCTGCCAGGCCAGTGTTTCTATGTGCCGATTGTCGATGAGACCGGCGGGATGCTGAATGATCCGGTGGCGGTGAAACTGGCCGAGGATCGCTGGTGGATTTCCATTGCCGACAGTGACTTGCTGTTCTGGGTCAAGGGCATTGCCTATGGCTATCGTCTGGATGTGCTGGTGGATGAGCCGGATGTGAGCCCGCTGGCGGTGCAAGGCCCCAAGGCTGAAGAGCTGATGGCGCGGGTGTTTGGCGACAAGATCCGCGACGTGAAATTCTTCCGCTTCGGCTGGTTTGATTTTCAGGGCCGCAATCTGGTGGTGGCGCGCTCGGGCTACTCCAAACAGGGCGGGTTTGAGATCTACGTGGAAGGCAGCGACATTGGCATGCCCCTTTGGAACGCGCTTATGGAAGCGGGCAAGGATCTGGATGTGCATGCAGGCTGCCCTAATCTGATTGAGCGGATTGAAGGCGGATTGCTGAGTTATGGCAATGACATGACCGATGACAACACGCCTCATGAATGCGGGCTTGGGCGGTTCTGTAACACAAATACCGCGATTGGCTGTGTCGGGCGCGATGCATTGTTGCGGGTGGCACAGGAAGGGCCGGTGCGTCAGATCCGTCCGATTGAAATCCATGGGGAGGCCGTGCCGCCTTGTGACCGGCTCTGGCCGGTGATGGATGGAGATCAGCATGTGGGCAATGTGAGCAGTGCAGCCTGGTCGCCGGACTTTAACACCAATGTGGCCATCGGCATGGTTCGCATGACCCATTGGAATGGCGGTACCGAGCTGGATGTACTGACACCGGATGGGGTGCGTGCGGTCACGGTCTGGGAAGCTTTCTGGAGCTGACACCTGCGGCGGAGGTCGGGTGCCTCCGGCGGGGATATTTTGAGAATGAGAAACCTGAAATGACATGCGCCAAGGGCGTTTGGCGCAACAGTTAGGAGAGATGAGATGTTTAAGGCATTGGTGATGACGCAGGGCGAGGATGGTCTTGCCAGCGGGGCCATTCAGGAGCTGGACGAGAGCCAGCTGCCCGAAGGAAATGTGACCGTTGCGGTGGAATATTCCACGGTGAACTACAAGGACGGGCTGTGCCTGTCCCCCAAGGGCGGCGGGCTGGTGCGCGCCTATCCGCATGTGCCGGGGATCGATTTTGCCGGCACCGTGGAAAGCTCTGAGGATGAGCGCTATAAGCCGGGCGACAAGGTTGTGCTGACCGGCTGGCGCGTGGGCGAGGTGCATTGGGGCGGTTATGGCCAGAAAGCGCGCGTGAAGGGCGATTGGTTGGTGCCGCTGCCAGAAGGGCTGAGCACCAAACAGGCCATGGCTGTGGGCACGGCGGGCTTTACCTCCATGCTGTCGGTGATGGCGCTTGAGGATCACGGTGTGACGCCTGAGAAAGGCCCGGTTCTGGTGACCGGTGCGGCGGGGGGCGTTGGCTCTGTAGCCGTGGCGATCCTGGCGAACCTTGGCTATGAGGTTGCCGGTGTCACCGGGCGTCCGGAGACAGCGGACTATCTGAAGTCACTGGGCGTGACACAGATTGTACCGCGCGAAGAGCTGAATGAGACCATCAAACGGCCTATGGAAAGCGAGACCTGGGCGGGATGTATTGACGCTGTGGGCGGCGCCATGCTGGCCCGTGTGCTGGGTCAGGTGAAATACGGCGGCTCGGTTGCGGCCGTTGGTCTCGCGGGTGGCGCGGGCTTGCCTGCAACCGTGATCCCCTTCCTGCTGCGTGGCGTGAACCTCCTCGGCATCGACTCTGTGATGCGCCCCTATGAGGACCGCGTGCGGGCCTGGCAGCGGATCGCCACGGATCTGCCGATGGAGAAGCTGGAAGCAATGGTGAAGCCAGCGAGCCTGTCGGATCTGCCGCAACTGGGCGCCGATATTCTGAAAGGTCAGGTTCAGGGTCGTGTTGTGGTGGATGTGAACGCCTGACACACACTGAGAGTGAACGTTTTGAGGTATCCCCTCGGGGGTGCCTTTTCTTTTTTGAGGAGAATCATATTCACAAAAAAGAATGTATATGATTTCGATCAAAGGCGCTGAGATCGCTTTGTGGTGCTGTGACATCCAGAGATGTCTCCGCACTTTCCCATTGCGGGCATCTGTCTGATTTATGGATGAAAGGATGCCATTGTGACCCGATTGAAAACACACCTTGCGACCGTTGCCGCTGCGTTTTGTCTTTGTGCTGGCTATACGACAGCGCAGGAGGCGCCAAAGCTGGTGACCATTCTGACCGAGGCCGCACCGCAGACGCAGTTGATGGCGATGGTGTTGACCCTTCAGGCAGCGCAACAGGGGGCGGCTCCGCATGTGTTGTTGTGTGACGCGGGCGGTGACTTGGCGCTGAAAGATGCGCCGGAGAGCGCCACGGCGGGGCAACCTCCTATGAATGTGAGCCCGCAGGGGCTGATGCAGAAGATCATGACCATGCCCGGTGCAAAGGTTGAGGTCTGCGCGCTTTATTTGCCGGGATTGGGGCAGGGGCCAGAGATCCTTCTGGAAGGTGTGGGTGTCGCCAAACCCGGTGCCATGGCGCAGGCGATGATGGCGGCGGATGCGCGTATGAGCTTCTGATCCGCCCACGCGGCTTTCTGTTCACCTCCCACTGCACTCACGATTGCAAATCGGCTTGCACTCGGGGGGTGGCAGAGGCACCTTGGCGGCCAACGAACACCACCACAGCGGAGCGGCGTGGCCATGTCTTATGACAGCGACAATATTTTTGCAAAAATCCTGCGGGGCGAAATCCCGAGCGAGAAACTTTATGAAGATGAAGACACCTATGTGTTTATGGACATCATGCCGCGCGCGGATGGCCATTGTCTGGTGATCCCGAAAACGCCTTGCCGCAATATGCTGGACGCAACACCCGAACAGCTCGCCGCCTGTCTGAAAACGGTTCAGAAGATGGGCCATGCGGTGATGAAGGCGTTTGATGCGGATGGTGTGACCGTTCAGCAGTTCAATGAGGCCGCAGGCGGGCAGGAGGTGTTCCACCTGCATTATCACGTGTTGCCACGCCATGAGGGCGTGGGCGTGCGCCCGCCCGGCACCATGGCCGATTTTGACGTGCTGAAAGCGCAGGCCGATAAGATACGGGCCGCGCTGGCTTAATCTGTTTTGACGGGGTGCATCCCCGCTTGACCTTCCCCTGCATCAAGGCTCTTCTCTGACGCAATCAAAAGTGGAGAGCCCTGATGCTTGATGTGGAGTTTGTACGCAGCCAGTTCCCGGCCTTTGGCGAGGATGCGCTGAAGGGGCAGGCGTTTTTTGAGAATGCCGGGGGCAGCTACACCTGCGCGCCAGTGATCGAGCGGCTCTCACGGTTTTATCGGGAACGTAAGGTCCAGCCCTATGCGCCTTACCGCGCCTCAGAGTTGGCGGGAGCGGAGATGGATGAGGCCCGTGCGCGCCTTGCCGCTGTGATGGGCGTGGACACCGACGAAGTGTCTTTTGGCCCGTCCAGCACGCAAAACACCTATGTTCTTGCGCAGGCCTTTCGCCAGTGGATGGACCCGGGCGATGCCATTATCGTCACCAACCAGGACCATGAGGCCAACAGCGGCCCCTGGCGGCGTCTGGCGGATGAGGGCATCGAGGTGCGCGAATGGCGCATTGATCCGGAAAGCGGGCATCTGGACCTTGAGGCGCTGTCCGCGCTGCTTGATGATCGCGTGCGGCTGGTGTGTTTTCCGCATTGCTCCAATGTGATTGGAGAGATCAATCCGGTTGCCGAGATCACGGCGCTTGCGCATGCGGCGGGGGCGTTTGTGTGTGTCGATGGCGTGAGCTATGCGCCTCACGGGCTGCCGGATGTGGGCGCGATGGGGCCTGATATCTATCTTTTCTCCAGCTACAAGACCTACGGTCCGCATCAGGGGATCATGGTCATCCGGCGCACGCTGGGGGAGCTGTTGCCCAATCAGGCGCATTACTTCAACGCGGGCACGCTTTACAAACGGTTCACACCAGCAGGTCCGGATCACGCGCAGGTCGCAGCCTGTGCCGGAATGGTGGATTATTTTGAGGCGTTGGCCGCCCACCATGGGGTGATGGGCAGCACCGCAGCGGCCACGGGGGCAGCCGTGCATGATCTGATGAGAGATCATGAAATCAAGCTCTTACAGCCGCTTCTTGATTTTGCCTCCACGCGCAATTCAGTGCGTCTTTTGGGCCCCAAGGATGCAAAAAACCGCGCGCCAACCGTTGCGCTGGTTGCGCAAGCGCCGGGTGCGGCTCTGGCCGAACGGCTGGCTGCACATGACATCATGGCGGGGGGCGGAGATTTCTACGCGGTGCGTGCGCTGGAGGGCATGAATGTGGATGTGACCCATGGTGTTTTGCGGGTCAGCTTCGTGCATTACACCTCCGAACAGGAGGTCTCACGGCTGATTGACGCGCTGGACGCGGTTTTGTGAAAATTCGTGTGATCCACTCTCTTTAAAATCCCGTAAACTCAGAAGCATACGGGATAGGACAACCAGATTTGGCCCAGAACCAAAACTCCAAAGCCACCACTCTCTTTTGGTTCCGGCGCGATTTGCGGCTGTGCGACAACCCTGGCCTTGCGGCTTCGGCCGCACGCGGCAATGTGGTGCCTGTCTTTGTATATGACGACGCGGTCAAGCGACTGGGGGCAGCGTCAAAGCTGCGGCTTGAGATGTCGTTAAGGGCGCTGGCGCAGGATCTGGACGCGCACGGAATGCGGCTGATCCTGCGCCGTGGCGCGCCGGCAGACATACTCCGAGAGATCGCAGAGGAGACCGGCGCGGATGCGGTGCATTGGAGCCGCGCCTATGCGCCGGATTGGGTGGCGAGGGACACCGATGTCAAAGCGACCTTAAAGGCCGCGGGGCTTGATGCGCAAAGCTTTGCAGGCACGCTGCTGTTTGAGCCTTGGACGGTGGAGACCGGGCAGGGCATGCCCTATCGGGTCTATACGCCGTTCTGGAAGGCTGTGCGGGGGCGGGTTGTAGAGGCACCGCTTGCTGCGCCAAAGCTGACAGCGCCGCAGGTTTGGCCGGATAGCGACGATCTGGAAGACTGGGGTCTTTCGGCTGACATGCGTCGTGGCGGCGCTGTGGTGACGCAGTTTGTGAGTGCCGGGGAAGCTGCGGCTCAGCAAACTCTTTCGCGATTTCTGGATGAAAAAATCGCTGACTACAAAGAGGCACGGGACCGATTGGATCAGGCGGCGACCTCTGAGCTATCTGATGCGCTGACATTTGGGGAGATCAGCCCGGCGCAGATGTGGCACGGTGGCCAGCGCGCGCGTCAGAGTGGTGCGGCGGGCGCGGAGCATTTCCTCAAAGAGGTGGTCTGGCGTGAGTTTGCCTGGCATTTACTGTGGCATTTTCCGCAGTTGCCGGAGGCCAATTGGCGCGAAGGTTGGGATCAGTTTGACTGGATCGAAGATCCGGAGCATCCGCATTTTGAGGCCTGGTGTCAGGGGCGCACGGGGGTGGCCGTGGTGGATGCCGCGATGCGCGAGCTCTACATCACTGGCAAGATGCACAACCGCGCGCGGATGATCGTGGCCAGCTATCTGACCAAACATCTGCGCATTCACTGGAAGCTGGGCCTGAAATGGTTTGAAGATTGTCTGGTGGATTGGGATCCGGCCTCCAACGCCATGGGCTGGCAGTGGGTGGCTGGCTGCGGGCCGGATGCGGCACCCTATTTTCGGATCTTCAATCCGGACACGCAGGCCGACAAGTTTGACCCCGATCAGCGTTATCGCCGCCGCTGGCTGGCGCATGAGGCGGGGGCTGGCAGCGCGACTGCGCAGCTGTTTTTTGAGGCGATGCCGCTCAGTTGGCAGGCCGGTTTTGACCGCCCGCAGATGCAGCCGATTGTCAGCCTGCCGGAAGGGCGCGCACGGGCCTTGGCCGCCTATGAGGCTTTCAAAGCTTAATAATTTCTTGCCGCTAGGCGGTTTCTGCGCCTAGGATTCAGACCACGCTAAGAGGAGGGAGAAAGATGTTCCTGACTTCAACACAAGGTGAGACCAACTTGCCGCGCTATTTTTCCGCTGTTTTTGCGACAGCCCAAAAGATCAATCACGGGCGGATTGATTTTGTGATGGAGGATGGCCGTGTGTTTCGAGCCGAAGGTCCAAAGCCCGGTCCGGTCTGTGAGATGCATGTGCACAATGGCGATACATTTGGCCGCTTGATGCGCGAAGGCGAGCTTGGGTTCTCTGAGGCCTATCTGGAAGGCTGGTGGAGCACACCGGACTTGCAGGCGTTTTTTGATTTTCTGCGTGCGGACAATGACGCGCTGTACGACGGCTTTCCGGGGATGTTCTTTGTGCGCGCTTATGAGCGTATGCGCCACTGGATGAACAACAATTCCAAGACGCAGGCCAAGAAGAACATCAGCTATCACTATGATTTGGGGAATGAATTTTACGGTCTGTGGCTGGATGACACGATGACCTACAGCTCGGCCCTGTTCAAAACCGGCCAAGAGAGCATGGAGGCGGCGCAAACCGCCAAATATGCCTCGATGGTGGATCAGATGGGCGTGAAGCCCGGCGATCATGTGCTGGAAATCGGCTGTGGCTGGGGTGGCTTTGCGGAATATGCCGCCAAGGAGCGGGGGCTGCGTGTGACAGGGCTGACCATCTCAGAAGAGCAACTCAAGTACGCGCAGGATCGCATTGAAAAGGCTGGTCTTTCTGATCTTGTGGAGTTCAAGCTTCAGGATTATCGCGATGAGACCGCGCATTACGACGGGATTGCCAGCATCGAGATGTTTGAGGCGGTGGGTGAGAAATACTGGCCGGTCTATTTCCAGACCGTCCGGGATCGTCTGAAGCCCGGTGCCAAGGCAACGCTGCAGATCATCACGATCACCGAAAGCCGCTTTGAAGAGTATCGGAAGGGTGTTGATTTTATTCAGAAATACATCTTTCCGGGTGGCATGTTGCCGAGCCCGACCGCGCTTAAGGATGAGGTCAAGAAGGCGGGTCTGCTGTTCACCGGGTCGATTGAATTTGGCGAGAGCTACAGCCAGACCCTGCGGCGCTGGTATGAGACGTTTAATGCGCAATGGGAGCGCATTCAGCCCATGGGGTTTGATGAAAGGTTCCGCCGCATGTGGAATTTTTACCTAACCTCTTGTGCCGCGGCGTTTCACAGTGGAAGTTGTGACGTAACGCAAATCACAATATCCAAACCGGGCGCATGATCTCATCCAACAAACTGATTGCTGCCATCTCACTCGCCGTGGTCGGCGGGTTTGTGGCGGAATTTGCCAAGCCACAAATGCCGGAAGGCTCAAACCCTGGCTACATGACGCTGATCTCCGCAGCTGTGGGGCTTTGTGTTGGCTGGCGCATTATGGGGCCGCGCGCCGGGCGCAGCGGTTCTATCGGTTTGGGTATGCTGGGTGTCGTGTCATTGGTGTTCTGGGGATTGGCTGTGTTTGGCACCATCGAGATGCTCAGGCTTGCCATGCGCCGACGGTTTGATGAACCGGTTGAGGCGCTTGAGATGATTGTGACCATCGCGTTGAAATATGGGCAATATCTCGCAGCGACGCCGGTCTATATCACCCTTGCGGTTGGCATTGTGATCAGCGGATATGTCACCAACTTTGCTTATCGCCGCTGGGGTTGATTTATGAAAAATCTGTTTGTGTATGGCACGTTGCGACACGTGCCTTTGCTTGAGGCTGTGCTTGGGAAAACCGCCGAAGCCCTGAAGCTGGCGCCCGCACGCCTGAAGGATCACGCGGTTCATGCGGTGCAGGGGCAGGATTTCCCTATCATCAAGGACGCGCCGGGCGAGGTTGCCGAGGGGCTTTGGATTGGCGCACTCACCGAGGCGGATGTGGCGCGCTTGGAGTTCTATGAGGGCGGCTTTGATTATGATCTTGAGCCGGTCACTGTGGATCTCGAGGGCACGGCCCAGACCACGGAAGTGTTCAAGAGCGAAGACGGGGGTTGGGTGCCGGATGGGCCTTGGTCTCTCAGCGCGTGGCAGGAAAGATATGGCGCGGCAGCGGTGTTTGGTGCCATCGAGGAGATGAGCTATTTCGGCACGCGCAGCCGCGAGGACGTGGACCGGATGCTGCCGATGATCCGTGCACGGGCGACATCCAAGGCACAGGCGCAATCGCGCAATCTCGCCGTCAGCCCAAGCGGCATGACCCGTGATGACGTCAGCGATGTGACGTTGAACCGCCCCTATGCGAAGTATTTCACGCTGGATGAGCTTACCCTGAGCTTTCGCCGCTATGACGGTGCGCAGAGCGAGATGGTGGAACGTGCGGTATTTGTGGCGACCGATGCGGTGATCGTGCTGCCTTATGATCCGGTGCGTGATCGCGTGATGCTGATCGAGCAATTCCGTCCCGGCCCTTATGCGCGTGGCGATGCGCTGCCTTGGCAGCTGGAGCCGATTGCCGGGCGCATTGATGCAGGAGAAACAGCGGAGAACACCGCGCGTCGGGAGGCGGAAGAAGAAGCCGGGCTGACGCTGGGCGCGCTGCATGAGGTGGCCAATTGCTATGCCTCGCCGGGCTGTACGACTGAATTTTACAACATATTTGTCGGCCTCACGGATCTGCCGGATGACGTGATCGGCGTCTCTGGTCTCGATCAGGAGGCAGAGGATATCCGCTCTTATCTGTTCAGCTATGACCGGCTGATGGAGATGGTGGATCAGATGCAGGCGGTGAATGCGCCGCTGGTGCTGGCGGCGCTGTGGTTGGCACGCCATCGTGATCGTCTGCGCAGGACCGCTTGAGTTCCGGCGCGCCCTTGCCTACACAGGTTTTCAAACATCCATAAAAGGACCGCGCAACATGCATATTGCCCGTGATCTTGCCCAAGCGATCGGCAACACCCCTTTGATCCGTCTCAACAAAGTGAGCGAGGCGACCGGCTGTGAGATTTACGGCAAGGCGGAATTCATGAACCCTGGCCAATCGGTGAAAGACCGTGCGGCGCTCTACATCATCAAAGATGCGCTTGAAAGTGGCGCGCTGAAGCCCGGCGGCACAATTGTCGAAGGCACCGCGGGCAACACCGGCATCGGTCTTGCACTGGTGGGCGCCTCCATGGGGTTCAAGACCGTGATTGTGATCCCTGAGACGCAATCTCAGGAAAAGAAAGATATGCTGCGCCTTGCGGGTGCGGAGCTGGTGCAGGTGCCTGCTGCGCCTTACCGCAACCCCAACAACTATGTGCGCTACTCTGGCCGTCTGGCCGCAGAGCTGGCCAAGACCGAGCCAAACGGCGCGATCTGGGCGAACCAGTTTGACAACGTTGCCAACCGGCGTGCCCACGTGGAAACCACCGGCCCTGAAGTTTGGGAACAGACCGGCGGCAAAGTGGACGGCTTTATCTGTGCGGTTGGCTCTGGCGGCACATTGGCCGGTGTGGCCGAAGCCATTCAGGGCAAAGGCGTGAAAATCGGTCTGGCCGATCCCATGGGCGCGGCGCTGCACAGCTTCTACACCACAGGTGAGCTGAAATCCGAAGGTGGCTCGATCACCGAAGGCATCGGTCAGGGCCGGATCACCGCCAACCTTGAGGGCTTTACCCCGGACATGAGCTATCAGATTTCTGATGAAGAGGCGCTGCCTTATGTCTTTGATCTGTTGCAGGACGAAGGCCTGTGCCTTGGCGGCTCTTCCGGTGTGAACATCGCGGGCGCGGTGCGCATGGCGAAAGAGATGGGCCCGGGCCACACCATTGTGACCATCCTTTGTGACTATGGCACACGCTATCAGTCCAAACTCTTCAACCCGGCGTTCCTGAAGGAAAAAGGCCTGCCGACCCCGGAATGGCTGGGCAACAAAGGCCCATCCAGCATTCCGGGCGTGTTTGAAGACGTCTAAGGGCAACTGACGATGCGCGCTCTCGCCCGGACCCTGCTAGCGGCAACCCTGTGTTTGGTTGTCTGGATGACGGCGGTCTGGGCGCAAGGCGCCAGCGGGCTGGATGCCGGGCCAAATTACGAGGATTGGCGCTCCGTCGCAGCCCGTGCCGAATTGGCCATTGAAAACAATCGCGCCTCTGAAGGCGCGATGACCGAGCTGCGCAAACAGTTGGTGGACTGGCGCCGACAGTTTGCCGCCGACAGTTCACGCAGCAGCGTGTCTTCTCAGACCTTGGAGGCGCAGCTCAACCGTTTGGGGCCGGTGCCCGAGGGCGGTGAGGCCGCAGATGTGGCGGCTGAGCGGCAGCGATTGGAAACCCAACTTTCTGAAGCGCAGGCGCCCATCCGGCAGGCAGAGCTCGCCCAAGCGGAGGCCAATGAGCTGATCCGCGCGATTGATGCTTTGCTGCGCGACCGGCAGACAGATTTGCTTCTGGAGCCGGGACCGATCCCGTTGATCCCCTCACTGTGGCCTGCAGCTTTTGTTGAAGTGGGCAAAACCATCCGCCTGCTGACGCTGGAGTTTGAGGGCAACTGGAAACAGCAGCGCCTGCGCCATGAACTGCGCAAGTCATTGCCGCTGATGCTGTTCTATCTGGCGATTGGCGCCTTGCTGGTGACGCGCGGTATGCGCTGGACCGATGCCGCCCTGAGCCGGATTGTCTCCCAAAGCGAGCATATGTCGGCACTGCGCTGGATCTCGGTCTTTTTGCTGTCCTTTGGCCAAGTGCTGTTGCCGATGCTGGGCGCGGTGGCTTTGGCAGAAGCGGTCTATGCCACTGATCTGGCGGGGCTGCGCGGCGGGGTGATCCTGTCTCTGCTGCCACAGATGACTTTTGAGCTGTTGGTGGCTAAATGGCTGGGAGAACGCTTTTTCTCACGTCATGAGCGTCCTCTGATGCCGGTAAATCTGACGGAGAAGGACAAACGCCGCGGACGTCTTGCTGCCACGGTGCTGGGTGCGTTGCTGGCTTTGGCGACGCTGACCGGCGAAATGTCCCGCTTTGAAAGCTGGGATCGCGGTACAGAGTCGGTGGTGTTCTTTGTGTTGTGCGTTCTGGCGGCTGTCTGCTTGGTGCAGATCGCTTTGCTGGGCAAGAAACACGCCCAAAGCCTGACCGATGAAACCTCGCTGAGCCGGTCTGCGCTTGAGCAGATGCTGCGTATTTTGGCGGTTTTTGCCATGGGCGCTGCGGTTGTCGGGATTGCGGTGTCGCTGGCTGGTCTGGTGCGCGGCGGCAGTTTCCTGATTTTCTCCACCGCCAAGACCATGTTGTTGGTGGGTTTCTTGCTGGTTTCCCAACGGGTGATCCAGAAGGTCTACGCCGCGCTCGAAGGGCGTGATGACGATGAAAGCTCACTGGCGGCGGTGATCACGGGCATCGCCATGGTGATTGCCGCGCTGCCGATACTGGCCCTCACCTGGGGCGTGCGCACTGCGGATTTGCAGGAGCTGTGGACTCAGTGGAACAACGGGCTGAGTTTCAGCGGGTTGACCCTGTCACCGCGGGTGATCCTGATCCTGATTGTGGTGTTTGTGATCGGTCACGGCATCACACGTTTGATGCAGAGCTTTCTGCGCGACAACATCCTGCCCAAGACGCGCGTGGATGTGGGCGGGCAGACGGCGATTGTGTCCGGTGCTGGCTACATTGGTAATTTCATCGCCATTCTGGTGGCCCTGTCGATTGCTGGCATCAACCTGAGCAATGTGGCTCTGTTTGCCGGGGCGCTGTCTGTTGGGATCGGCTTTGGTCTGCAAACCATCGTGTCCAACTTTGTGAGCGGTATCATCCTTCTGATCGAGCGCCCGGTGAGCGAGGGCGACTGGATCGAGGTCGGCGGCCAGATGGGCTATGTGCGCGATATTTCGGTGCGCTCCACACGGATTGAGACCTTTGACCGCACAGATGTGGTGGTGCCGAACTCTGATCTGATCTCTGGCACGGTGACCAACTACACGCGCGGCAACACGGTTGGGCGTGTGATTGTGCCGGTGGGCGTGGCCTATGGCACCGATACGCGGCGGGTTGAGAAGATCCTGATGGAAATTGCAGAGGGCCATCCGATGGTACTGGCCAATCCGGGACCGGCAGTGGTGTTTCAGGGCTTTGGCGCGGATGCGTTGGACTTTGAAATCCGCGCTATTCTGCGGGATGTGAACTGGATGCTGACCGTAAAAAGCGATCTCAACCACGCGATTGCGGAGCGGTTTGTTGCGGAAGGCATCGAGATACCTTTTGCGCAGCGCGATATCTGGCTGCGCAATCCGGAAGCTTTGCGTGCTGCACCTGCTACCGGGCCGAAGCCGATGGATGCGGAGGCCAGAGCGTCAGTTGTGTCCGCCAAGAGCAAGCTGACGCCGCCTGACGCGGAGGATATGGGCGGTGACGGGACCGCTGAGGGGGAGCCTGACGGGGAGGGGCGATGACGGACTTGTTGTTTTTGAAAGATGCGTATCTGAAGGAAGCACCGGCAAAGGTGATCGGACACACGCCGGAAGGCGGCATCCTGCTGGATGAGACGCTGTTTTACGCCACCAGCGGCGGACAACCCGGCGACAGCGGCGAGCTGCGCTGGGATGGTAAGACGCTGAAAATCGCCACGGCTGTCAAAGTGCCGGAAGGCGGCATTGCGCTGGTGCCTTCGGAACCGGAGGAGCTGCCACCCGTAGGGGCGCAGCTGATGCAGGTGTTAGATTGGCCCCGTCGTCACCGCCACATGCGTGTGCACACGGCGCTGCATCTGTTGTCTGTGGTGATCCCGCTGCCGGTGACCGGTGGGTCGATTGGCACCGAGAAAGGCCGGCTAGATTTTGATATGCCGGAGGCGCCGGAGGACAAAGAGGCCTTAACGGATGCTCTTAACGCGTTGATCTCTCAGGACTTTGCGATTTCAGAGACCTGGATCACGGATGAGGAGCTGGAAGCCAATCCGGGGCTTGTGAAGACCATGTCTGTTGCGCCGCCAAAAGGCGCCGGTCGTGTGCGGCTGGTGCGGATCGGCTCTGACACGGAACAGGTGGATTTGCAGCCTTGCGGCGGCACACATGTGGCGAGTACCGCTGAGATTGGGCGCGTGCGGATCGGCAAGATCGAGAAAAAAGGGCGTCAGAACCGCCGCGTTTATCTTCATCTTGAGGGGTGAATTCGCAGAACGGCTCAAGCGCTATGCCTGTGCGCGATCTGTGTTCTTTAGCGCTTTGAATTCACGGTAAAAAACGAAAAAAGGCGAGGTGCCATGACCAAATAGACCTCGCCTTTTTCGTGACCAGTGGAGGGATCTCCAGAGGTCTTAACTGTCAGTCACCACAAGCCGCAGGTGGGCGTGTTTGGTGGGGGCCAGAGTTGTCTGCACAGGTGCCTTGGGCGCTTTGGCGCTTTGCGCGGCAGGATCAAACTGAGGCATGGAAATCTTCTGCGGACGCAGGATTGTCGCGACCGGTTCAGAGCTGTTCTCGCTGGCGGCTTCGATGCGGCGCAGGAAGCTGCCTTCCAGATCAAAGCGTTCCGGGCTGCGGCCAACGTCGCCATCTATGGTGATTGCGCCAAGGATACGGTTCACCTCACCGGAGTCGCTGCGCAGTGGCAGGAGCATCATCTCGCCTTGCAGACCGGTGCGGCCAAAGCTGCGGCGGGAGGTGAGCTCAAGACGGCCTACGGCTGGTGCGGAGAACACTTTTTCCAGCACTTCGCCAAAGCTTTCTCGGGAGTCGCCGTTGATCAGGGCAGACATTGGCATGCCGCGCATGTCCATGCCCATCACATCAGACAGGGTGTTGCAGGAGACGCGCAGACGGGCGAGACCCGGTGCAATGCGCTCCAGAATGAAAGCGTGCTTCAGGAGTTTCTGGATACGGCGCGGATCAACATCGCTGCGGTATGGGATGGAGTCACCATCGCGGAGACCTTCCCAGTAGGCTTTCACCTCCTGCATCACCTCGATGCTGTGCACTTTGGCGGCACCAGATTTTCCGTCTCCAAAAATTCTCACAACTCTCTCCCCGAATACCTATGGCGTTAGTCGTTACTCGTACGCAGAAGCTTTCGTTCTTTCTTGATTATCTGTCGGAACGGAAAGCGTTTACAACTCGTAAAACACTTATCTCACATTTTATTTGTTTTGCGCCCAAAATAGTCAAAACTGGTTAACGCATCGGCGCGTTAACATTGCTCTTCAGCTCAGAATAGATTTAGGTGCAGCAATAGCTTAGCGGCAGGAGGATCGGATGCTGGAGTCAATGACAGGATATGCGTCTCACAAGGGAGACGCGCTGGGACACAGCTGGACGTGGGATCTGCGTAGTGTGAATGCCAAGGGGTTGGATCTGCGTCTGCGGGTGCCTGACTGGATTGAGGGGCTGGAGCCAGCGGTGCGCGGCGCTTTGTCCAAGGCGCTAGCGCGCGGGAGCGTGAACCTGTCGCTGCGTGTTCAGAAAGAAGAAGAGCAAGGTGCGCTGTCGGTGAATGCCGGACAGCTGGCTGCGGTGCTAAGTGCGATCAAGACGGCTGAAGCACAGGCGGCAGAGGCCGGTGTGACGCTCGCACCGTCAAAGGCCAGCGATCTGCTGGGCATCCGGGGCGTGTTGGAAACCACATCTGAGGAGACCGACACCAAAGCGCTGTTGCAGGCGCTGATGGCGGAGGTGCCTGCGTTGCTTGAGAGCTTTAGGGCGATGCGCCAACAGGAAGGGCAGGCGCTTCAGGCCGTGTTGATGGATCAGCTCAGCCAGATTGAAACACTGACCGCGCAGGCGGCGGAAGCGGCAGAGGCGCGGCGGGCCGAAAGCGCGGACACCCTGCGCAGCAATCTGGCGCGGGTTCTTGAGAACAGTGATGGAGCTGATGAAGCTCGGGTGGCACAAGAGCTGGCGATGCTGGCCGTGAAATCCGACGTTATGGAAGAGCTGGACCGGCTGCGCGCCCATGTTGAGGCTGCGCGCGGGTTGATCGAAACCGGAAGCCCGATTGGCCGTAAACTCGATTTTCTGATGCAGGAATTCAACCGTGAGGCCAATACGCTCTGCTCCAAGGCGCAATCGGTGGATTTGACGCGGATTGGGCTGGACCTCAAAGCCGTGATAGATCAGATGCGGGAACAGGTTCAAAACGTGGAATGAGACTATGAGCAACAGACGCGGCCTTCTGATCATTTTGTCGAGCCCCTCCGGCGCAGGGAAATCAACGCTGGCGCAGCGCCTGATGGCCTGGGATCCGGGGCTGAAGTTTTCGGTTTCTGCCACCACACGCGCGCCACGCCCCGGCGAAGAGCACGGGCGCGAATACTTCTTCATGAAAGAAGACGCGTTCAAAGCGCAGGTGGCGGAAGGCCAGATGCTGGAGCACGCACACGTCTTCGGGAATTTCTACGGCTCGCCAGCGGGCCCTGTGAAAGAGACCATCGATTCCGGTCAGGATGTGCTGTTTGACGTGGATTGGCAGGGCGAGATCCAGATCCGCAATTCGGATCTCGGTAAACACGCGCTGTCGATCTTTATCCTGCCTCCCAGCATTGTTGAGCTGCGCCGCCGTCTGGAAACCCGCGCGCAGGACAGTGAGGATGTGATCGCCAAACGTATGCTCAAGAGCTGGGATGAGATCAGCCACTGGGGCTATTATGACTATGTGCTGGTCAACGACGATCTGGATGAGACTGAAGCGCGCTTGAAAACCATCGTGGAAGCAGAGCGTATGCGCCGGATTCAGCAGCCGGAGCTGCAGGACCATGTGCGCCAGTTGCAGATGCAGTTTGAGGAGATGTCCTGATGGCGATTTACGAGCTGGATGGGGTGCAGCCGCAACAGGACGAGAACAGCTGGTGCGCGTCGGATGCCAATCTGATCGGCAATGTGGTGCTGGAGGCCGGTGCCTCGGTCTGGTTTGGCAGCACGCTGCGCGGTGACAACGAAGAAATCCGTGTTGGCGCGGGCTCCAATGTGCAGGAAAACTGCGTGCTGCATACGGATATGGGCTTTCCGCTTTCGATCGGCGCGGGGTGTACGATTGGCCATAAGGTGATGCTGCATGGCTGCACCGTCGGAGAGAACAGCCTGATCGGCATGGGCGCAATCGTTCTGAATGGCGCCAAGATCGGCAAAAACTGCCTGATCGGGGCAGGGGCGTTGATCCCGGAAGGCAAAGAAATTCCGGATGGCAGCCTTGTGATGGGCACGCCCGGCAAGGTGGTGCGCACGCTGGATGAGGCGGCGATTGCCAAGCTGCGGCTGTCGGCTCTGCACTATCAGGAGAACTTCCTGCGCTACAAATCGGGGCTGCGCGAAATCTGAAGCGCTTGCGGTGAAATATGACAAAGCTGGCTTTGCGGGCCGGATTTGTCATATCTCTGTTACAAATCTGCGGTTTGTGCCTTGCAAGTGCGCCATGCCGGATTGGCGCGGTGTTTGAGGCAGGGAGTCGACATGCAGCGTGAGTTTTACAGGTCTTATCTGGAGGCCATCCCCCTACCAGCGGTGCTGGTGGACAGCCGCGCGCGGATCATTGGCGGCAATGCAGCGGCAGTAAAGCTGAACCCGCATGCGGATGGGGATCGTCCCCTGATCCTGGTGTTTCGTCAGCCGAGCCTGAACACCGCGGTTGAGGATTGTCTGCGCGAAGGCGAAGCGCAGCGCGCGATCTATCTGCACAGCGAAGGTCCGCAGGAACACCGTTATGATGTGACCTGCTCGCCCGTGACATTGACACCTGATGATAGCGGGCCAAGGGGTTTGCGCCTGCCGCAGGGCGGGCAGAGCTTCAAAGGTGTGCTGATCTGCTTTCAGGACGTCACCGAAATGCAGCAACTCGATCAGATGCGCCGCGACTTTGTGGCCAATGTGAGCCACGAGCTGCGCACGCCGCTGACTGCAATCCTTGGGTTTGTGGAAACGCTGCAAGGGCCTGCGCGGGCGGATCCCAAGGCGCAGGACCGTTTCCTTGGCATCATGTCGGCAGAAGCAAGCCGGATGAACCGCCTTGTGGGGGATCTGCTGTCTTTGAGCCGTGTGGAAGAGGTTTCACGGATGCGGCCCACGGATCCGGTGGATCTGGATCAGGTGGTCCGCTCTGTGCTGCAAAATCTTGGGCCAATGGCAGAAGACAACGATTGCGCGCTGATCTATGAGCGGGAGCGTGATCCGGCCGTGGTGGCAGGCGATGCGGATCAGCTTTTGCAGGTTGTCACAAACCTTGTGGAGAACGCGCTGAAATACGGCGGGAACGGCACGCAGGTGACTGTGACCCTCAAAGAGCGCAGCAATAGCAATGGCGTGATGGGGCCAGGCTTTGCGCTGGCGGTCAAAGATGACGGTCCGGGAATCGACTCTGTGCACATTGCACGTTTAACGGAGCGTTTTTACCGGATCGACTCTCATAGGTCGCGGGAAATGGGCGGAACCGGCCTTGGACTCGCAATTGTAAAACACATTATTAACCGTCACCGGGGGCGTCTGCAGATCGACAGCGTGGTGGGTAAAGGTAGTGTTTTCAAGGTGTTGCTTCCGCTGCGTTAACTTTTACCTAACGTCTTTTTTGCGCAAAAGACATATTTTCTGGCCCACTGTCATACAGCTGTTACATAGCCGTCACAAAAGCTTCGAACAGGCGCATTAGACCGCGTCGTGAGACTGACAACGACACAGTCCACAACACATGGAGTTAAATTAATGTCTGTCAAACTGACTGCCTCTGCTCTGGCCATCGCGGCCGTTGCTGCCACTTCTGCCGCCGCGCGTGACCAAGTTCAGGTCGCCGGTTCCTCCACGGTTCTGCCTTACGCTTCCATCGTTGCAGAAGCTTTCGGCGAAAACTTCGACTTCCCAACCCCGGTTGTTGAATCCGGTGGGTCTTCCGCAGGTCTGAAGCGCTTCTGCCAGGGTGTTGGCACCGAGCACACCGACGTTGCAAACGCGTCCCGCAAAATCCGCGACAAAGAAATCAAAGCCTGTGCCGAGAACGGTGTGACCGACATCATCGAAGTGCGCATCGGTTATGACGGCATCGTGTTTGCTTCCCAGCTGAACGGCCCTGAGTATGTGGCTTTCACGCAGTCTGACATCTTCAACGCGCTGGCACCAAAAGTGATGGTTGACGGCAAGCTGGTTGATAACCCGCATAAGAAATGGTCCGACTTCAACGCTGACCTGCCAGCAGAAGACATCCTGGCGTTCATCCCAGGCACCAAGCACGGCACCCGTGAAGTGTTCGAAGAGAAAGTTGTTGCAGCGGGCTGTGAAGCCACTGGCGCTTTTGAAGCGATGATGGCGGCTGGCATGTCTGAGGACGATGCAGAAGACGCATGTCTGGAAGTGATGTCTGACGGCCGCGCCGTGGACATTGACGGTGACTACACCGAGACTCTGGCATCCATCGACGCCAACGCAAACGGCATCGGCGTGTTCGGCCTGGCGTTCTATGAGAACAACACCGACAAGCTGAAAGTGGCGACAATGGCGGGCGTTGAGCCTTCCACCGAAACCATCTCCACCGGTGAATACCCTGTATCCCGCCCGCTGTTCTTCTACGTGAAGAAAGCGCACATCGGCGTGATCCCAGGCCTGAAAGAATATGCTGAGTTCTTCATCTCCGATGAGATCGCAGGCGGCGACGGCCCTCTGGCAGAGTACGGCCTCGTGTCCGACCCAGCACTGGTTGAAACTCAGGATGCAGTTGCTGCTGAGAAAACCATGGGTGGCGACAGCTAATCCGACCTGAGTGTCGATGAAACATCTGAGGCGGCGCCTGTCGCCGCCTCTTTTCCAATTTGTCTTGGAATGAGACTACTGGGGGACCCATGCCTGTAATTTGGCTCTGCGTGATTGTGCTGGCGATATCCATCGTCGGCTTTATTTTTGGGAGACAGCGCGCGTTGAGCAGCGCTGGCGGTGACGCGCGAAATCTCCATTCCCTGCCGAACTACTACGGCTGGAATGTGTTTATGAAAGTCGTGGCCCCCGCGTTCGGGTTGATGATTGTTTGGCTGATTGCCCAGCCACTTGTCATCCAGAACAGCATTTCCGGCATGATCCCTGAAACCGAGATCAAAGAAGGCTCCAGCATTGGCCTCGTGATGGCCGAGGTACGCCGCACCGCGGATGGGCTGAACAACGCGGTGGCCGCGGGTGTGATCTCTCAGGATCTGTCCAATGATCCGGGTGCCGATGTTGAGGCGCTGACCGCCAGCCTGAAAGAGGCGGGGCAGGTTGTGACCTCCACCATCACCCAGCCAATCCTGCTGGCCGCGCAGGCCTACCGCACCATGACCAACACCGGCAGCCTGATTTTGGCCGCACTGGTGCTTCTGGTGTCGCTGGGTGCCGCGGGCTTTGCCGTGCGTCAGGCCGACAAGGACTACAAAGCGCGCAATGTGGTGGAGCAGGGCGTTCTGGCGCTGCTGATGGCGGCGGCCTCTGTGGCGATCCTCACCACCATTGGCATCGTTCTCTCGCTGGTGTTCAACACCGCCGAATTCTTCCGTCTCTATCCGGCGGCGGACTTCTTCACGCTGCTGGAATGGGCACCAAGCTTCTCCGGCCGTGGCGGGGCCTCCAAGCTGGGCATCCTGCCGCTGCTGTGGGGGACGATCTATATTTCGATCATTGCGCTTTTGGTGGCTGTGCCGATTGGACTGTTCGCTGCGGTCTATCTGTCTGAGTACGCCACACCACGTGTGCGCGGCATTGCGAAGCCGCTGCTGGAGATCCTCGCGGGTATCCCGACCATCGTTTACGGTCTTTTCGCACTGCTGACCATCGGGCCGCTACTTGTTTCCGTGTTTGGCGAAGATGGCGCGGGCTGGATGAGCGGTGGCCGCGCGGTGATGACCGCTGGTATCGCCATGGGCATTATGCTGATCCCATTTGTGAGCTCGCTGTCTGATGACATCATCAACGCGGTACCGCAGGCGATGCGTGACGGCTCCTACGGGCTGGGCGCAACCCAGTCTGAGACCATCAAACAGGTGATCCTGCCAGCGGCGTTGCCGGGCATCGTTGGTGCGATCCTTCTGGCCGCAAGCCGCGCGATTGGCGAGACCATGATTGTGGTGATGGGGGCAGGGGCCGCTGCACGGCTGTCTCTCAACCCGTTTGAGGCCATGACCACAGTGACCGCCAAGATCGTCTCTCAGCTGACCGGGGACTCCGACTTTGCCTCCCCTGAGGCGCTGGTAGCCTTCGCCCTTGGTATCTCACTTTTTGTTCTGACTTTGGGGCTGAACGTCTTTGCCCTCTATATCGTCCGTAAGTATCGGGAGCAGTACGAATGACCGACGCAAGCCTTCCTAACGCTGGCGCAAAGCCGCAGTCCGGCTCGCTCACGACCGTGGACGCGCGCACCAAGAAGCGCAATGCCGCCGAGAAACGCTTCCGCGCCTATGGTGTCGCGGCGATTTCGACAGGCATCCTGTTTCTGATCGTGCTGCTGTTTTCCATCGTGACAAGCGGTATTGGCGCTTTCCAGCAGACCTTCATCACGGTGCCGGTCTCTCTGGATGAAGCCAAGCTCGACAAAAAGGGCAACCGCAACATCGACGACATCAAGAAGGTTTCAACCTTCGGCTATAACCCTCTGATCCAAAAGGCTGTTCTCAAAGCCGTCGAGGATGCGGGCATTGAAACACCGCTGAAAAAGTCCAAAGACATGAAGGCGCTGATTTCGGCCTCTGCAGCTGGGCAGGTGCGCGCGGCGGTGATCGACAATCCGGCGCTGATTGGCCAGACCGTCGAGTTCAAGTTCCTCGCCTCCAGCCGCGTTGACGGCTATCTGAAGGACCGCGTGAAGCGTGAACATCTGGCGCGTGACAAGAACATCGACGCAGAGCACCTCGACATCGTGGATGGGCTTCAGGACGCAGGCGTTCTCGCAAAAACATTCAACCCGGCCTTCATCTTCGGCGCGGATGCATCTGAAAGCCGCGCAGAGCAAGCCGGTATCGGTGTTTCCATGCTGGGATCGCTGTTCATGATGTTTGTGGTGTTGTTCCTGGCGTTGCCATTGGGCGTGGCCGCTTCGATCTATCTTGAGGAATTTGCGCCTAAGAACCGCCTGACAGATCTAATCGAGGTGAACATCTCCAACCTCGCAGCGGTGCCATCCATCGTGTTTGGTATCCTTGGTTTGGCGGTCTTCATCCAGTTCATGCACCTGCCGCAATCCGCGCCGTTGGTGGGTGGTCTGGTGCTGACGCTGATGACCTTGCCGACCATCATCATCTCGACCCGCGCCTCGCTGAAATCGGTGCCGCCAAGCATCCGTGATGCGGCGCTGGGGGTAGGGGCCTCCAAGATGCAATCGGTCTTCCATCACGTGCTGCCACTGGCCGCACCTGGCATCCTGACCGGCACCATCATTGGTCTGGCGCAGGCGCTTGGGGAAACCGCACCTCTTCTGCTGATCGGTATGGTGGGATACATTGCCTCGAACGCGCCTGACGGCATTGCCAGCGGTCTGCTCGATCCGAATTCCGCGATGCCCGCGCAGATCTATGAATGGGCAAAACGGGCTGACCCGGCCTATTATGAACGCGCTTGGGGCGGGATCATCATTCTGTTGGTCTTCCTCATCTCAATGAACACTCTCGCAGTCATCCTGCGCCGCCGGTTTGAGCGCCGTTGGTAAGCAAAGGATTGAAACACATGTACGATCAAGCTGAACTGGGGGCCGCTGTGGACCAGAATTCAACCAAAATCTCCGCCCGTAACGTGCAGGTCTATTACGGCGACACCCATGCGATCAAAGACGTGAACGTCGATATCGACGCCAAAGCTGTGACCGCCTTCATCGGTCCGTCCGGTTGCGGCAAGTCCACTTTCCTGCGTTGTATCAACCGGATGAACGACACAATTGATGTGTGCCGCGTGAAAGGCGACATTCTTATTGATGGCGAAGACATCTATGACAAGCGCGTCGATCCTGTGCAGCTGCGCGCCAAGGTCGGCATGGTGTTCCAGAAGCCGAACCCGTTCCCAAAGTCGATCTATGACAACATCGCTTATGGCCCGCGCATCCACGGTCTCGCCAAGAACAAGGCAGATCTCGATGATATCGTTGAGAAATCCCTGCGCCGCGGTGCGATTTGGGATGAGGTGAAAGACCGTCTGCACGCGCCGGGCACCGGTTTGTCCGGTGGTCAGCAGCAGCGTCTGTGCATCGCACGCGCTGTGGCAACCGAGCCAGAAGTGCTGCTGATGGACGAGCCATGTTCTGCGCTTGACCCGATTGCAACCGCACAGGTGGAAGAGCTGATTGACGAGCTGCGCCACCAGTATTCCGTGGTGATCGTGACGCACTCCATGCAGCAGGCCGCGCGCGTCAGCCAAAAAACCGCGTTCTTCCACCTGGGCAATCTTGTGGAATTTGGGGAGACCTCGCAGATCTTCACCAACCCAAAAGATGAACGCACCGAAAGCTATATCACTGGCCGGATCGGCTAAGGAGACTGGATTATGAACGACCAACATATTGCCTCTGCCTTTGACCGTGACCTCGAGGGTATTCAGGCGCATGTGATGAAAATGGGCGGCCTTGTTGAGGCGGCGATCGGTGATGCGGCCGCCTCCATGCAGAACCGCGACGAAGAGCTCGCAGGTGAAGTGCGCAAAGGCGACAAGGCAGTGGACGCGCTTGAAGATCTGATCAACGAGCAATGCGCCAACCTGATTGCGCTGCGCGCGCCAGCGGCCGTGGATTTGCGGGTTGTGCTGTCGGTGATGAAGATCGCCGCCAACCTGGAACGCATTGGCGACTATGCCAAAAACATGGCCAAACGCACAGCGGTTCTGGTGCATATGGAGCAGGTTGAAGGCGCGCACAGCTCGCTGCGCCGCATGGCACAGGAAGTGCAGCTGATGCTCAAAGATGTGCTGGATGCCTTTATCCAGCGCGACGTTGCTTTGGCCCAGGATGTGCTGGAGCGCGATCAGAACATCGACCAGATGTACAATGCGCTGTTCCGCGAATTCCTGACCTTCATGATGGAAGATCCGCGCCACATTACGCCCTGTATGCACCTGCATTTCATGGCGAAAAACACTGAGCGCATGGGCGACCATGTGACAGCGATTGCCGAGCAGGTGATCTATCTGGTGACCGGCTCCATGCCAGAAGAAGCGCGCCCCAAGGCGACCCGACTGGACGCCTGACGGCGGTTTGAGAGGCAAAGCAGATGGCAAAAGATCATCCCACAGTTCTCGTTGTAGAAGATGAGCCGGCGCAGCGCGAGGTGCTGAGCTACAACCTTCAGGCAGAGGGTTTTGACGTGGAGGCCGCCGCAGATGGCGACACGGCGCTGCTGATGGTTCAGGAAGTTCTGCCCGATATTATCGTGCTCGACTGGATGCTGCCGGGCACATCTGGCATCGAAATCTGTCGGCGCCTGAAAACCCGTGCGGAGACCAAAGACATTCCGGTGATCATGTTGTCTGCGCGCTCTGAGGAAGTGGACCGTGTCCGTGGCCTTGAAACCGGCGCAGATGATTATGTGGTCAAACCATACTCCGTGATGGAGCTGATGGCGCGGGTGCGCAACCAGCTGCGCCGTGTGCGTCCATCCTCGGTGGGTCAGACGCTGACCTATGAGGATATCATTCTGGACGCGGAAACCCATCGCGTGACGCGCTCTGACGAAGCGTTGCGTTTGGGGCCAACCGAGTTCCGGCTGCTCGCGACCTTTATGGAGAAGCCGGGCCGGGTTTGGAGCCGGGAGCAGTTGCTGGATCGGGTCTGGGGCCGGGACATCTACGTCGATAGCCGCACGGTGGATGTGCATATCGGGCGGCTGCGCAAAGCGCTCTGTGTGCATGGCGGAGAAGATCCGCTGAGAACAGTGCGCGGCGCAGGCTATGCGCTTGGCTGACTTTCTTTAGTATCAAAAGGCAGGCAGGGCGCGATGAGGCGCGCCTTGTATGCCGCTGATAATCAAGAGAAGTTCGGATGTTAGATCAAGTTTGGCTACATGATCCGTATTTCATATAATTGGTATTATGTTACTTATTGACACACCAATGATGATGAATCCACCTCTGGACACATAACTGGGCTTTACTATACCTTAAAGGTTAGTTCGTGGGGATGAACGGTCCTGATGAAAACTCGAAATTCTGCCGAAATGAGCGCCCGTAAACCGATCCGGCGCTTGTTCGTCTACTTGCCAAACGGATGCACGTATGGACGAATCTTTGGATTATGTTGAAACGGTGATGAACCAGACCAGCCTTGAAGCGCTCTGGGAATTGCACTGCGCCAAAATGGCGACCTATGGTTTTGACAAAATCATCTATGGCTACACCAACTATCGCAGCGGTATGTCGCTGGGTGATGTGGAGGATTTCTTTATCCTGTCCAACCACCAGCGCGACTATCTCGACAAATATATCGGTGAAGGCCTCTATTTTGATGGCCCCATGATGAAATGGTCGCTGGACAATGCTGGCGCACAAAGCTGGAGCATCATTCAGAACGCCTTTGCGGCTGGCAATCTGACCGAGAAACAGATGCGCGTTTACGAGGTCAACAGAAGCTACGGTTTGAGCGCTGGCTACACTATTAGTTTTCCAACGGTTTCGTCACGGCATAAAGGTGCGATTTCACTGGGTGCACGCACAGACATGTCTCAGGAAGAGGTCGATAAGCTCTGGAAATCTGTGGGGCGGGAAATCTCTTTAATCAATAATGTGGTACATCTTAAAATACAGTCCCTGCCCTATAAAAACCCAGAACGCGAACTCACAAAACGCCAAAGAGAAGTTTTGGAATGGGTCGGTGACGGCAAAACTATTCAGGATATTGCCCTGTTGATCGAGCGCACTCCCGCGACAGTTGAGAAGCATTTGCGACTCGCCAGAGATGCCATGAATGTAGAGACAACGGCGCAAGCTTTGCTAAAGGCGTCATTTATGCGTCAAATTTACTTGCTAGAGGGACAAAACTGACGCATGATAGGGTCATTAGTATGGTATCCCTGACTTGTTGGTTAATTGTCAGACTGGCACTATCGAATTGTTCCGTGAGTGGTGGCTTTGGCCTTGGAACACATCGGCACTGATCCTCGCAATTACGAGGCTCTCTGGGTCGACCGGTATCAACCCGGACGTTAGCTTTGGTTTATTTTAACTAGGAGCTGACACTTTTCGGTGGCCTCCCCATCCCCATGTTTTGGAGGCCTTGAAAAAGGGCGGCGTCATCTTTAGGTGGCGTCGCTTTTCTGTTTGGTGCGGAGTTTTTGCACTCCCGAGAATCAACGGCTTAGAAGATTCGGTTTCATACCAACGTGGGCAAGGCGCTGTACTGTTAGGGTTTAAGGTATGACGAGGCCGATCATCTTGCGCGTGCATTCTGAGAGATGGAAGGCCTTTTGCCTCTCAGACCTTTGCACCTAAATGCATAAAGTGATCCAACGGCTTTGTTGTAACGTAAGGAGCCATTCGAGCTGGCCCTATCTTTTTTAAGCCTTTGTTTTTGAGGCAATTTCACTGCCATTTCTTCAGGCTACGCCTATGTGAGATGGCTCTCAAAACGCCCTTCTCTCATCAAACGCCTGATCAACTCTTTTGCGCGTTTAACCGTTCGTTATCGCCAATTTCTGAGTGTCGCCAAAAGACATGCGGTGGCTTCTGTGGCGATCGCTACAGGCTATTGGAAATGGAGAAGACATGAACAACCTAGCCATCGGTACACGATTATTTGTCACGTTTGGTTTTATGTTGATTCTCATGATTGGCCTCGCGATGGTCGCCGTTTGGAGGGTTGAAGCAGCCCGCGAAACGCTGGCGCAAATCAACGAGATCAATTCTGTGAAGCAACGTCATGCGATCAATTTTCGCGGCAGCGTACACGACAGAGCCATTGCTATCCGCGATGTTGTTTTGATCCCTGCTGGCACCGAACGCGATGCGCAGGTTGATCTGATTGAAAAACTGGCTGCGGATTATGCGGAAAACGAGGTGCAACTGACCAAACTGCTGTCAGATAGCACGCAGGCGCAGCCTGAAGAAATCGAAATCGCCGCGCGTATTGCTGAAGTGCAGGCCAAAACCAATCCACTGGTTGATGAGATCGCCGCCAAGATCTATTCGGGTGACCCTCAGCAGCAAGCGCAGGCGCTCGAGCTGCTTTATGTGGTGTCGCCTCTGTTTTCTGACTGGCTCGGGGTGATCAACGAGTTCATCGACTTTGAAGAAGCCGCGAACCAGGCGGCCGGGACAGAAGTAACAGCCGCAATGGACAGCTTTGGCATGCATGTGGTGATCATCCTTTTGTCAGCCGTTGTTTTGTCTGCCTTTGCCGCGCTGTCGGTCACCCGCTCTGTCACCCGCCCGATCGCGCACCTGCAGGCCTTGCTGAGCCGTATGGCGGATGGGGATGTGACTGCGGACGACAGCCTTGCCCAGAGAAAAGATGAGATTGGTGCGCTGGCGCGTGTGGTGGCGTCTCTGCGTGAGGCGCTTGAGGACAATCAGCGCAAGGAAGAGGAAATCCGCGAGAATGCTCGGCAGGTTGAAACCGTTGTCGAGGCGCTCGGCAAGGGACTTAAGGAGCTTTCGAAGGGCGATTTGACCTATCGTCTGGACACGGCTTTTGCCGGCTCGATGGACACTCTGCGTAAAGACTTCAACACCTCAGCGGAGAAGCTGAACTCCCTGTTGGCTGCGATCCGTGCAAACTCCTCGACCGTGAAGCATTTCTCCTCTGAGTTGGCGAGCGCTTCTCGTGAGTTGGCACAACGTACCGAAGGCCAGTCGGCGACGCTTGATGAAACCACCTCTGCCATGGAAGATCTGACAGCCAGTGCAAAGTCTGCAGCACAAAGCGCGCGCAACGTCGAGCAGATCGTATCAGAAGCTCGGGAAGAGGCGGATCAAAGCGGCGAGATTGTCTCTATGGCCGCGAATTCGATGGCCAAGATTGAGACCTCCTCTAACCAGATTTCGGCGATCATCGCGGTGATCGAGGATATCTCTTTCCAAACCAATCTATTGGCGCTGAATGCAGGTGTGGAAGCCGCCCGCGCCGGAGAAGCTGGACGGGGGTTCGCGGTTGTCGCCTCCGAAGTGCGCTCACTGGCGCTCAGATCCACAGACTCTGCGCAGGAGATCAAAGATCTGATCGCAGTCAGCTCGGATCAGGTGTCTGAAGGTGTGGATCTGGTGGCGCGCATGGGCGGAGAGCTGAAGAGCATCGCTGACAAGGTTGGCGGGATTTCCGATGTGGTCGGAGAAATTGTGCAGGTGGTGGATCAGCAGTCCAATACGATTGCAGAGGTCAACACCGGTATTGCGCAGCTGGATCGTGTCACGCAGCAGAACACTGCGATGGTCGATCAGACACAGCAGCACTGTACAACGCTGGAAGACAACTCCGTTGAGTTGATCCAGCAGATGTCCGTCTTTGAGATCGAAGAGACGGTTGGCTCCGCTGACGGTGATGTTGTCACTGAGACGGAAGCGCAGCACATCGCGGCCTGATCAACGCAGATTGTAGAACCAACGTGAGGGGATCCTGTTTCAGGGTCCCCTTATGCATTCTGGCCTTCTGAGAAGGCCGTATGGCGGCCTTTAGGATGAGAGCCGGAGAGATGCAGCCCCCTGCCCCTAAACGCTCCGTAGATGAAAAACAGAGCCGTTCGAATACAAAAAAACGCCGCACACTCTGCAGTGTGCGGCGTTCAAAATTTTCGACTTCAGAGGGGCTTAGCCCTGAGCGGCTTTCGCCACTTCTGCTGCGAAGTCTTCTTCTTTTTTCTCGATGCCTTCGCCCACTTCCATGCGGACGTAGCCAACGATTTCCGCACCTGCTTCTTTGGCAGCTGCTTCAACGGTCAGGTCTGGGTTGATCACGAAGTTCTGGCCCAGCAGGGTCACTTCGGACATGAATTTCTTCATGCGGCCCACGATCATTTTCTCGATCACCTGCTCCGGCTTGCCGGATTCACGTGCGATCTCGATCTGAACGTTTTTCTCTTTTTCAACGATAGCCGGGTCGAGGTCTGCTTCGCCCAGGGCCTGCGGGTTGGCCGCTGCGATGTGCATTGCAACCTGCTTGCCGAATGCTTCGTCGCCGCCTTTCAGCGCCACGAGAACACCGATTTTGCCCATGCCGTCGGTCGCCGGGTTGTGCACGTAGGAGGTCACAACGTCGCCTTCCACGGATGCCATACGGCGCACAGACATGTTTTCACCGATGGTGGCAACAGCGTCGGTTACGGTTTCTTCAACGGTCTTGCCGCCCAGATCCGCTGCTTTCAGCGCGTCAACGTCTGCAACGTTGATTGCTGCGCCAGCGATTTTTGCAACCATGGACTGGAAGTCAGCGTTTTTGCCAACGAAGTCGGTTTCGGAGTTTACCTCAACGGCAACACCTTTGCCACCTTCAACGGTGACAGCCACCAGACCTTCGGCTGCGGTACGGCCGGATTTCTTGGCCGCTTTTGCCAGGCCTTTGGTGCGCAGCCAGTCGATTGCTGCTTCCTGATCGCCATCGGTTTCGGTCAACGCTTTTTTCGCGTCCATCATGCCTGCGCCGGTCATCTCGCGCAGTTCTTTAACCATTGCTGCTGTGATCGCCATCTGTGGCTCTCCTAATCTGTAAATCAGGGCCTCGATTATCCTTAAGATGCACGGACGTCAACCTTGCATTGGCTGGCCTGTCTAAGGCAACAACAACTTCGGAGGTATAGCCTACAGAGTTTCTATTTGGTACCGTTTTGATAGCCAGAAAATGGTAAGAAGGAGCCAAAAAATCGAGCCCAAAGAGGAACGTATGTCAGCTTCAATCCATTGCCGGCCGCAACCTTATTGTGTGAAATAAGATTGACCACAACATGCTCTTCTTCAAAACGTGAATCTACGGTGTCATAGAGCGCCTGAAGGTCACTAATGTCAGCATCTTGGCTTCGACGTTTTAGTTCCGCCTTCAAATAGTCGTACTGTGTTTCCGCCGCGCGATGCTTGCCAGCAAGCTCCGCTGGTTTTTTGAACAAGTCAGCCAAAATGGAAACGACACCGATAAATGTCAACAAACCTGCAACGCTCTCAGGCTGTACAGACAGATCGTTTTTGATCATCGAAAGTGGAACATTTACGAGGTCTGAAATGTGTTTGTCTATACCAAGTACTGGTACAAAAAGGCCGATCAAAGCGCCTGCCATAGCCCCTTGATGGAACCTTCTGTGATGACCGGCTCTCATATTGTGATAGATCGCCGCACGTTGGAGATCGAAGTCCAACTCTTCTCTTGATGTAAAGCTCATGTTCTTGATCCTGCCTCGTTTTTTCTCCTTCCACAATAGGCACGACCCCCAAGAAAATCAATCTTGAGGGCCTTCAAGGTAAAAAAACGGTTAGCAAACCGCGGCTTTTTGCCGACTGTGGCTAAGCTTTAGCCCTCGGAAGCTGCTGGTTCGTCCTTTTCGTACTTTACGGGGCGACGCACGCCAGCTTCAGCTTCCTCGGCCACGGCTTCTTCAACCGGAGCTTCGAATTCGCCCAGATCCACGCCTGCGGCGCCCAGCTGTGCGGTCATGCCGTCCAGAGCAGCGCGGGCTGCGAGGTCACAGTACAGGGAGATCGCGCGGGATGCGTCGTCGTTGCCTGGGATGATGTAGTCAACGCCGTCTGGGGAGCAGTTGGTGTCAACCACAGCCACAACTGGGATGCCCAGCTTATTGGCTTCGGCGATAGCCAGTGCTTCTTTTTTCACGTCGATGACGAACAGCAGGTCAGGAACGCCGCCCATGTCGCGGATACCGCCGAGAGAGGCTTGCAGCTTCTCCTGGTCGCGTTCGATGCCCAGACGCTCTTTCTTGGTCAGGCCTTCTGCGCCGGATGCCAGCTTCTCGTCGATCTCTTTCAGACGGTTGATGGACTGGGAAACGGTTTTCCAGTTGGTCAGCGTGCCGCCGAGCCAGCGGTGGTTCATGAAGTACTGAGCGGATTTCTCTGCTGCATCTGCGATTGGCGCTGCGGCCTGACGCTTGGTGCCAACGAAGAGAACGCGGCCGCCTTTTGCAACAGTGTCACGAACGGCTGTCAGAGCCTGGTCCAGCATAGGAACGGTCTGGGTCAGGTCCATGATGTGGATGCCGTTGCGGGAGCCGTAGATGAACGGGCCCATGCGTGGGTTCCAGCGCTGTGTTTGGTGACCAAAGTGAACGCCAGCTTCCAGCAGCTGACGCATGGAGAACTCGGGAAGAGCCATGCTATTTTCCTTTTCCGGTTTACGCCTTGGCGGGGAGAAGTGAGAGCGGATGCTCCAACCGGCGGACCGACAGGGATGTCTCCCCTGCCCAAGCCCAAACCCCGCCTGCGGGTTTGAATGGCGCGCGTTTACAGCAGGTTTTACTATCATGCAAGGGCCGAGTGGCGGTCTTGGCCGCAAAAGGTGCAAAACACCGTGCGCTTTGGGTTGACCTCACCTCACCGCACGGCAAAATCCTTAATAGGTTTACGATTGCGCAGCAAGCGCTGCTGGCCAATGGCGGTGCATTTGTCTGTGCGACCACTCAGCTAAGGAGCTGTTTTTATGATCAAACTCTATCACCTCAACCGGTCGCGTTCGCTGCGCATCATGTGGCTTCTGGAAGAAATAGGAGTTGAATATGAACTTTGCGCTTATCAGCGGAACAGCGAGACTTTTCTGGCGCCTGAAACGCTGAAAGACATCCACCCGCTGGGCAAAGCGCCGATGCTGGAAATCGACGGGCAGCTGATCACGGAGTCTGCCGCGATTGTCGAGATCCTGTGCCAAAGATTCGCGCTGCATATGATCCCGGCCGCCACAGATGTCGCAGCCTCCCTTGAACATCTCCAACTGATGCATTTCGCTGAAGGCTCCGCGATGACACCTTTGTTGCTTGGGATCTATACCAGCATTCTGGGTGATGCCGCCGCGCCGCTGCAACCGCGCATCCAGTCAGAAACCAAGAACCACTTTGACTATATGGAGGGCCTGATCCGCCCGTCAGGTCATTTTGTGCTGGATGAGTTGTCTGCTGTGGATGTGATGATGCTGTTCCCCGCGCAATCTGCGATCCATCGTCTGGGACTGGCAGAGACCTACCCCAAGCTGGCGGCCTATGTTGCGGCGATTGAGGCGCGACCGGCGTTTCAGCGCGCAGTGGCGCGTGACAACGGATGACAGAAGGTTTCTGTGGGGCGTATTGAGCTGATCAAGCGCGCCCCATTGGCGACATTTACCGGCCAAGCCCTGCGCGGATTTGATCTTCAGCGGCTCGCGCAAGCGCTTTGCGGTTGGCGAAGTCTAAAACCTTCAGGGGCGGATGATAGACCACCTCTACCCTCCCCTGCCGCGCAGCAGCCAAGGTCGATAGAAGATGTGGGCCAAAGTCCATATCCCCCCACCAGCCGTAAAACCGCGGCTCTGCCCCTTTTGGGGCCGTGTAATGCACTGTGACAGGCTGAATCAGCATCTCCTCGCGCAGGCGGGGATCAAAGAACGCCTCAAAGAGTGTTGTTTTGAAAGGCAAAACCCGCAAGCTGTCGCTGCTGGTGCCTTCCGGGAAGAACAGGAGCTGATGCCCGGCCAGCAGGCGATCCTCAAACATGGTTTTGTGCGCCCGTGCTTCGCGACGGTCCCGTCGAATGAACAGCGTGCCCGTTGCGCGGGCCAGCCAGCCGATGCCGGGCCAATTTGCCACCTCTGCTTTGGAGACGAAGTAGACCTGCTGCGGCGCGTTGAGGGCAAAGATGTCAAGCCAGGAGGAGTGGTTGGCCACCACAGCACCGCGATCTTTGATTGGCATGCCGGAAACTGAAAAGCGGATGCCCAAGAGGCGGAAGGCGTTTCTGCAGACAAATTGCGTGATGTAGGGCGTCCATGGGCGGCGCAAGCCAAAGATTGGCCGCTCGATCAGGCGCAACAGAAGCAAGAGCGCGAGGCAGCCAAAGACAAGGAGTGCCAAAGGAAATCCGCGCAGGATGGCACGTACTATGCCCATGGCCCCGAGTTTGGGCAGTGTTGGATAGCCGTCTTCGCTTTCCCATGTGCTCACAGCGAACGCTCCTTGGTATAAAGCGCGCGGTTTTTCTCGTTCATCCGGGCAGTGTCGAGGATCAGGCAAACGTCCGTGGTGTTAAATGCATGGTCGAGATAAGCCCCCTCCCCGACAAAGCCGCCAAGACGCAGGTAGGCCTTGATCAGAGGGGGAACCGACAGCATGGCTGCGCGGCGGTCGATCTCCTCTTCAGGGATGAGGTCCATCGGCTGGAACACATCGGCCTGTGTGCGGGTGCGAATGCCTTCAGGGGCCAGATGCCGGCTGTGCAGCAGGGACAGCGCGGCCGCATGTTCGGCCACATCGGTGCCGTGGAAACTGGCGACCCCAAAGAGCACCTCGATTTCATGCGCGGCGACATAGGCGGCCAGCGCATTCCAGAGATGAAACATCGCCGCTCCGCCGCGGTAGTCCGGATGCAGACAGGATCGGCCCAGTTCCAGAAGGCGGCGGCCTGAGGCCTTCAAGGTGGAGAGATCATATTCATCCTCTGAATAGAACTGTCCGATCTCTTGGGCTTTCTCATCGGTGAGCAGACGGTAGACGCCGACCACCTGATCGATGGGATCGGCATCCCGCGCGTGATCCATCAGGATCAGATGGTCAAAATGCGCATCAAAGCGGTCCTGCTCAAGTTTGGCCTCGTGATCCACCATCGGACCGTCTGCGTCGAGCTCCTCAACAAAAACGCGATACCGCAGGCGCTGAGCGGCCTTTAATTCGGCCTCAGAGCTCACAATTTTAACTTCGAAGTCTGGCGCCTGCGCAGTCATGGGAATGAGGCTTCCTCTTTGTTTTTAGGGTTCTTAGGCAGGGAAGTGCACAAAATCAACCGGCGTCGTTGGGTCGGCGTGTTGACGTTTTCAGATGCGCATGCACAATTTGTTAACCAAATTAGGTTTCTGATGCGGGCATCAACATGATACGCGTTCCATCGATGACAACTTTGCCCGCGTCTCGGAAATTGACGGTAACTTTGCCGCCGATGTTGGATTGCACCTGTCCCAGCCCCCAGTCGGGTTGGTCCGGATGGGTCACCAACATTCCGGGTTCAAGAAAGGCATTGAGATCGTCCATTGGGCCACTCGTCTCTAAAAGGAATACAGATGTCAGATAATACGGATTTCTCCGCATTGGTAGGGTCACGGATTTGCCACGACCTGATCAGCCCGGTGGGTGCCATCGGCAACGGGCTTGAGTTGCTCTCGCTGACAGGCGACGCCAAGGGCCCGGAAATGGAGATGATCGAGGACAGCGTGAAAAACGCCAACGCCCGCATCCGTCTTTTCAGGGTGGCCTTTGGGCAGCCGGGGGATGAGCAGATGGTCGGCGCGCAGGAGATCCAGTCTATCCTTGCGGATCTGGCACCAAGCTCGCGGGTGGAAACCTTTTGGGAAGTTGAAGGCGCTGTGGCGCGGCCTGAACTTCGCCTCGCCTTCCTCACTCTCATGTGTTTTGAGGCCTCCATGCCCTTTGGCGGCACGATCAGCATCGCCAAAGAAGGCGCAGGTTGGTACCTGCTGGCGGAAAGCGAAAAACTGCGCGCGGACACCGCGCTTTGGGGCCCGGTGTCTCACGGCGGCGTGCCTGAAGGGTTGGTGCCTGCAAAAGTTCAGTTTGGGCTTTTGCCTCAAGGCGCAAAGCTGCTTGGGCGTCCGCTGAGCGTGTCCATGACCGATATGAGTTTGGAAGTACGCTTCTAAACATAGAAAAGGCGCCGGAGATCGGCGCCTTTCTTTTTTCTCAAGTGTCGCCGGGTTAGGCGCGCGTGGTGCCGTCCCCTTCGACCAGATATTTGAAGCTGGTCAGCTGAGCCGCGCCCACCGGACCACGGGCGTGCATTTTGCCGGTGGCGATGCCGATTTCCGCACCCATGCCAAATTCGCCGCCATCGGCAAACTGCGTGGAAGCGTTGCGCATCAGGATGGCGCTGTCCAGTCGTTCAAAGAAGCGCGCGGCAGTGGCGTCATCTTCGGTCAGGATACAGTCGGTGTGGTTTGAGCCATACTGGCGGATATGCGCGATGGCACCATCAACATCAGGAACCACTTTGGCAGCGATATCCATGTCGAGGTACTCTTTGCCCCAATCCTCGGACTTGGCCGCAGTGGTGCCTGCGATCTTGGCGAGGGTCTCGTCTGCATGCACGCGCACACCTGCATCAAGCAGCATCTGAATGAGCGCAGTGCCGAGGCTGTCCACAAGGTTTTCGTTGATCAGCAGGCATTCCGCAGCGCCGCAAATACCGGTGCGGCGGGTCTTTGCGTTCAGGATCACATCCATCGCTTTTTGCGCGTCCGCCGCGGCGTCTACATAGATATGGACGATGCCTTCAAGGTGGGCGAAGACCGGCACGCGGGCTTCACGCTGCACAAGACCCACGAGGCCTTTGCCGCCGCGCGGTACAATCACATCCACGGTGTCGACCATGGTCAACAGCTCTTGAACCGCGGCACGGTCACGGGTGGGCACAAGCTGGATGGCGGCTTCGGGCAAGCCAGCAGATTTCAGGCCCTCTACGAGACAGGCGTGGATGGCACCGGAGCTGTGAAAACTCTCTGAGCCGCCGCGCAGGATCACGGCGTTACCGGATTTCAGGCAAAGCGCGCCGGCGTCAGCGGTCACATTGGGGCGGCTTTCATAGATTACGCCCACAACGCCCAGAGGGGTGCGCACGCGGCGGATGTTGAGCCCGGAAGGCATGTCCCACTCGGTGAGCACTTCGCCGACAGGATCATCCTGTGCCGCGACTGTGCGCAGGCCAGTGACGATGCCACCGATGCGGTCCTCATCTAGCATAAGGCGATCCATCATCGCATCAGACAGGCCTTTGTTGCGACCAAACTCGAGGTCTTTTTTGTTAGCCTCAATGATCTCGGCGCGGCGGGACCAGACCGCATCTGCGGCGGCCTCAAGCGCGGCGCGTTTCACCTCCGGCGGGGCAAAGGCCAGCTCCGCGCTTGCCGCTTTGGCTTGCGCGCCAATCTGGGCCATCAGGGCGGGGATGTCTGCGATGTCTTTCATCAGATCTGTCCTTTGTTGAGGGTCTTTGGTTGGATTTGTTTCGCCTTCGGCGAGGATATTTTTAGCAAGAGGAAGGCTAAAGCGCCATGTCGTCGCGGTGGATCAGCGCGGCGCGGCCCGGGTAGCCAAGGATGTCCTCGATCTCGCGGCTGTGGTGGCCCTTGATCTTGGCCGCATCCTTGGAGGTGTAGGCCGCAAGACCCTGCCCCAGACGGTGACCGGTGCTGTCGGTGATCTCGATCGGGTCTCCCCGGCTGAAATCGCCGTTGACCGCGGTAACGCCGGCAGGCAACAGGCTTTTGCCCGCGGCCAGCGCGCGCGCGGCACCCGCATCCACCACGAGAGCGCCCTGGGGTTTCATCGAGTTGATCCAGCGTTTGCGCGCCAGCTGTGGGGTGCCCTGGGCGGTGAACCATGTGGCATTGGCCCCGTTTTCCAGCGCCTGCACGGGGCGGATGGCGGAGCCTTCGGTGATCGCCATGGCGCAGCCGCCTGCGGTGGCGGTTTTGGCCGCCATCAGCTTGGTGATCATGCCGCCTTTGGAGAGGCCAGAGACCCCCTCGCCCGCCATGTCTTCGATCTCAGGCGTGATGGTCTCGATCACCTCAAAGCGTTTGGCGCTTGGGTCGGTCATGGGGTTGGCGGAATAAAAGCCATCCACATCCGAGAGCAGGATCAGATGATCCGCGCCTGTGGTCAGGGCAATCTGAGCGGCAAGCCGGTCGTTGTCGCCATAGCGGATTTCATCGGTGGCGACAGTGTCGTTTTCATTCACGATGGGCACCACACCCAATGTGAGCAGCTGATCCAGCGTTGCGCGGGAGTTGAGGTAGCGACGGCGGTTGGCGCTGTCCTCCAGCGTCACAAGCACCTGCGCAGTGGTGATGCCATGTGGCGCAAGTGCCTCTTCATAGGCGCGTGCGAGCCGGATCTGGCCCACGGCGGCGGCGGCTTGAGACTGATCCAGCGTCAGGTCGCTGGCAGGCAGACCAAGTGCGCCGCGCCCCAAGGCAATGGAGCCTGAGGACACCAGCACAACATCGGTGCAGCGCGCCTTCAGCATCGCCACATCTTCGGCCAATGCCTTGAGCCAATCGGCTTTCAACAGGCCGGTGCTGCGGTCAACAAGCAGGGCTGACCCGATTTTTACAACAACCCGTTTTGCAGTCTTCAGGGTTGCCACGGCGCCTCTTCCTCGTCAGCGGTCTCTTCGATTTTCTGACGCAGGCGGTCCTCGTCGATTTCCGCACGCAGGGCACGCAGCACCTCAGTAGTGCCCTCATGGCTCGCGCCAGACATCAGCATCACGGGGCCGCCAACAACCGCCTCCAGCTCCTCTTTCAGGAATTCACGCTCCTCCGTATCCAACGAGTCGATCTTGTTGAGCACGGTCACACGAGGTTTGTCCGCGAGGATGTCCGCATAGTTGGTGATTTCCTGCACGATGGTTTTGTAATCCTCCAGCAAGGTGCCAGAGGTGCCATCCACCAGATGCAGAAGCACAGCGCAGCGCTCCACGTGGCCAAGGAAAAGATCGCCAAGGCCCCTGCCCTCGCTGGCGCCTTCGATCAGGCCGGGAATATCCGCCACCACAAATTCCACGCCATCAACCCCCACAACCCCGAGGTTCGGGTGCAGTGTTGTGAAGGGGTAATCCGCAATTTTTGGCCGCGCATTGGAGGTCGCCGCAAGGAAGGTCGATTTGCCGGCGTTGGGCAGACCCAGCAGGCCCACATCGGCAATCAGTTTCAGACGCAGCCAGATGGTGCGCTCCACACCCGGCTGGCCGGGGTTGGCACGGCGCGGCGCCTGGTTTGTTGAGGATTTGAAGTGCAGGTTGCCGAAACCGCCGTTGCCGCCTTTGGCGAGCAGGACGCGCTGGCCCACTTCGGTCAGGTCGGCAATCAGGGTTTCCTGATCCTCGTCCAGAATCTCGGTGCCCACAGGCACCCGCAGCACGATGTCGTCACCGGATTTACCGGTGCGCTGGTTGCCCATGCCGGGCTGGCCGGATTTGGCAAAGAAGTGCTGCTGATAGCGGAAGTCGATCAGCGTGTTCAGCCCGTCCACGGCCTCGGCCCAGACATAGCCACCGTTGCCGCCGTCCCCGCCATCGGGGCCGCCGTATTCGATGTATTTCTCGCGTCGGAAGGACACACAGCCACCCCCGCCGCCACCCGAGCGGATGTAGACTTTGGCAAGGTCGAGGAATTTCATAACATTTGTCCTTTTGCGGCGCGTTCTGCGCTCATACCCTGCCTGACGGCAAGGCTCAATCCAGTTTCAGACTGTAGGTCCAAGTGGGCACATTGGCGTTGCGCGCCAAAGAGAAGCTTTCCGCGTCACCCAGATACTGGAAACCACAGTTGGTCAGCACACGTGCCGAGGCCGGGTTGTCCTGAAAGACGCTGGCAAAGATGGTGCTGCTATTCAGCGGGTTGGCCGCAATCAGCAGGCGCACCGCTTCAGATGCCAGACCGGTGTTCCAGAAAGCTTTGCCAATCCAATAGCTGATCTCTACCTGACCCTCGTCAACACGTGTCAAACCGATGAGGCCCATGACCTCGGGCTGCTGATCAGAGCTGCCATCAATGGCCCAGACATCTTCCACGCGGCCTTCAGATTGGGCGCGCGTGATAAAGGCTTCGGTCGCGCCGGGCGGCACCGGATGCGCAATGCTCGTGGTCATGCGCGCCAATTCGCGGTCTGCGGTGTGCATCTCGATCAGGCCCTGATCGGAGCGGCGCAACGGGCGCAGCACAAAGCGTTCGGTTTCGATCACAGGCTGGTTGACGATAGTATCCAGTTTCATGCCTGTTCTCCTCCTCAAAGAACTACGTAAAGCACTGAGGCCACAGTGAGCGCGGCCAAAGTGCGCATCAAATAACGTTCGGCGGGTTTTCCGGCGACGGTTTGGGCGATCCGGTCCCCTGCATAGGTCCAGATCGGATGAAAAACGGCTTGCGCCGCCAAAAGACAGATGGCGATGGTGGCCGTGGCCTGCAACGCCGGTGTCGAAGGTGTTACAAAATTTGTGAAGCCTGCGACGATCATCGCCCAGGCTTTGGGGTTGAGCGGATGCACCAGCAGACCCGCGGCAAAACCGGGCGCTTGAGTCACCGCATCCTTATCTGCAGAGAGGCGCAGGTGCGCCACTTTCCAAGCCAGCCAGCAAATATAGGCGGCACTGGCCCATTTCAGCCCGGCAAAAAGGCCGGGGATCGCATCGGCAAGCTCCATCAGACCAAAGCCGATGGGCCAGATGATCAGCTGTTTGCCCAAGGCCACGCCCGCCACAAAAGGCAAGGCGGCTCGAAAGCCAAAGCGCGCACCAGTGGCCAATAGCGCCATATTCGCAGGCCCAGGTGTGCCGACCTGGCTTGCGGCAAAGACGCCAAAACTGATCACTGCGACGCTCATCTTTCTGACTGAACCTCATCAAACGAAAAAGGGACCGGCTGTTTCGCCGGTCCCTTAAATGTCTCATTACCCTTAAGGTCGGCTTACTCTGCGGCCTCCGCCACTGGCAGGACCGAAATAAAGGTGCGGCCCTTGAGGCCTTTGTGGAACTTCACGTTGCCGTCAACAGTTGCAAAGATGGTGTGATCTTTGCCCATGCCAACGCCTTCACCTGGCCACATCTTGGTGCCGCGCTGACGCACGATGATGTTGCCTGGGATCACGTTTTCGCCACCGTATTTTTTCACGCCAAGACGACGACCCGCGGAGTCGCGACCGTTACGGGAACTACCACCAGCTTTTTTATGTGCCATATCGTTAGTCTCCTATACTTCGCTTACTTCGCCAGTTCGGCTGCTTGTGCAACCCACTCAGGCTTCACTTTAACAGCGTCAAAGCTGTCTACGTCAACCGCTGCGAGCTGTGCAAAAGAGGTGATGCCTGCATCTGCCAGCTTTTTCGCTGCTGCCGGGCCTACACCGTTGATTGCGGTCAGGTCATCAGCTGCTGCAGCGGCAGGTGCCTCTGCTTTTGCTTCTGCCTTCGCCGCTTTCTTGGCTGGTTTGGCTTCTGCAGGTGCTGCAACGGAGCCTGCGCCCACTGCCGCTTTTACACCAGACTTGTCTGCGCCGGACGCGAGAATGTCGGTGATGCGAACCAGAGTCAGTTTCTGACGGTGGCCCACGGTGCGCTTGGAGCTGTGCTTACGACGACGCTTCACGAATTTGATCAGCTTTTCGCCTTTGATCTGGTCGATCACGTCTGCCTGCACGGCTGCGCCTTCAACGAAAGGTGCGCCAACAACGGTGTTGTCACCGCCAACCATCAGCACGTCGTTGAATTGGATTTTTTCGCCAGCGTCTGCAGCCAGTTTTTCGACACGCAGAACATCGCCTGCCTGTACTTTATACTGTTTGCCGCCGGTCTTCAGGACTGCGAACATGTCCTATTCCTTCGATCTGATCGCGTCCTGTGGCCCCTCCCCCTTGCGGGTTTGGCGTTTGTGGCTTTGTCTTACGACGGTGCCGCCTCGAACAGCGCGCCCCTTTTACGGGGCTGTGTTACAACAAAAACGCGGCGCAAAGTGCACACTCCACGCCGGTGGCGCGCTTATGCGTCGGATTTTGGTCTGGGTCAAGCCTTATATTGCAGGCGCTTCGCGTCCTCCAAGTTGGCCTTTCAGAGCTCTTGCGCCGGCTGCAAATCCGCCATCCGGGCGGCCAGAGCCTGAAAGCGGTTTGACATGACCTCAAAATGCACCGCGTTCATCAGCTCATAGACCGTCATCATGGTTGGGTCTTCCAAGGCTTCGGTGTACTCGACGAGCTCTTCAAGCGAGAAGTCCTGATAGGTATAGGCCGCATTGCGCAAGGTCGCCAGCGCGATCTCCTCCTCCATCTCCGCCGCGTTTTCGCTCAAAGCCGCGCGCAAACCGTCCTCATCCGTGCGCAGATCAATCACGCCCGCGTAAGATGCCGCCAAAATAAACCGCACCTGGATTTCAAGAATGGCATCTGAGCCGACATCTTCTGGATCAATTGCCACGGTCATGCGGCGAAAGAGATCCACTCGCGGGTCATCTGCGGCTTCAAGATCCGCGAGCAAAGCCCCGCCAATCAACTCTTTTTCCTCATCATCGCCCATATGCGCGGCGTTTTCGACCTCGACCAAACGCTGCCCAAGATCACTGGCATAGAAGGCCGCAGCATGCGCTAAGCTCTCATCATCCAGCGTTGCCTCCAGAATATCGAGCGCCCGGTTGTGCATGAAGTTCGTGTCAAAAACCTCCTTGGTCAGGGAGGTCCATTGCAGCCCGAAATCTTCCTCTTCAAGCCCCAAAAGAAGCGGTGCCGAAGAAGCTGACAGCGCAATGGATTCTATGGCCACATCAAAGCCGGTCACCTGCAGGAAGGCTTCTACCCGCGCACGATCAGCGGCCTGCGCCGTTGGAGTAAAAGCGCTAAACCAAGCAAAAATGGTAGCAACCAGAACAGTTGCCAGACTCGAAAACGGGACAGAGGACGGGGCCAGGCGGGCGGTGAGTGTGCTCATGGCTCTACGCTAGTTCATTTCCCAAAGCGTTTCGAGATTAAGTTGAAACACAACGAGATTTTGAAACGTCCGCGATGTCGATAGGGTCCGAGCATTTCGACGTATTGTTATGTCTCAACAATCAATCGAAAGGCTTTGGGCAAAACAATGCAAATCCCACTTGCGCCGAAATCGAAAGGTGATTAAACGACGCCCTCACCAAGACCACGGTCTATGCGGACGGAGAGGTGCCGGAGTGGTCGAACGGGGCGGTCTCGAAAACCGTTGTCCCTTCACGGGGACCCAGGGTTCGAATCCCTGTCTCTCCGCCATTTCTTCCCTTGATCTAATCTTCAAAACCACACTGAACTTCGATGTCACTCGGCTAGCTATACGTGACTTTCGTGCGTGTTGTCTGCAGCACTAACCAGCGTCTGCTTTTTGTGAGTGGCAACGCTCTCGCGCGCCGGGGTTTCCTCTCAAAAAAAGGGTCATGAGATATTGAAAAGAACCGTTTATTTCTTAAATTTCTCGTGGCTTTGCAAGGCTGGCTCCATGCGTTGAGGGGGCAAATATAGACAATCGGTTAACCATACTGTGCGAGGTTGAAGGCAAAGATGAGCTTTATGCTTTGTCGTATGTTGATGGGACAGATGATCAGCCATGCAAAAGAAAAAACTCAAAAAGCCAGTTCTTGCGCAACAAATTGATGCAGCTTTCAGACAGTTGTTTGAAAGTGGCATGTATGAGGATGTTATAGATCAAGGTCTTCCCGTTCTACAGCAGATGCCTGACCTGCATTCTGTAAAGCAATTCGTAGCCTTGGCTCTATCTAAGACTGGTCGCCACAGTGAGGCTGTGCCTTTTTTTGTGTCCCTTTTAAAAGTCTTCCCTGAGAACGTCACAACACTGCGAAATCTCGCTGTTTCTTTGCGTGAATCTCGTGAATATCAAGCAGCTGCAGATGTTTACCTGACACTTCTCCAATTGGATCCGACGACGGCACAGGAAGTGTATCTGAATCTGGCTGATATTTCCCGCCGTCTTGGCAATCGCTCAGCGGCGTTGGATTTTGCGCAAAAAGGCTATGAGCTTAACCCCGAAAACCTTGATCTTGCCAAAAACTATGTCGGCCTTCTATCGGCGCGCGGAAACATCTCCAAAGCCATTGAGATCGCGGAGAAAACACTTCTACAACATCCGACGCAGGATGATCTCAAAGCATTTGTGATCAAAGAGTTGGCGCATGTGTGTGACTGGGCCCGCCTCAAACCCTACGAAAATGAGATGAGCCAGATCGGGCTGGGTGCTGTGGCTGTTGATCCCTTCAGCTTCGTTTCGCTGGATGGCGATCCTGAGAGCACACGTCAAAGAATGCGCAAGCACACGGCGCGCGCGCTGGCTGCCACCCAGATGACACGCCCGCCTCTGGTATCGCCAGAGGGGCGCAAAATCCGCATTGGTTATTTTTCTTCCGATTTTTATGCCCATGCCACCATGGATTTGTTGCGCGGGGTTCTGCGAAACCACAATCGTGATCTGTTTGAAATCCACCTGTTTTACTATGCAGATTACGTGGATGATGCGGAGCATCAATTCGCAAAGACCCATTCAGATTTTGTCCACTATGTCAGAGACAAATCCGATCTGCAGATTGCACAGCTTTCGCGTGAGCTGAAGATTGACGTGGCCGTTGATCTGAAAGGCCATACCAACAACAACCGCATTGCGATCTTTGGTTGGGGTGCAGCGCCAATCACCATCAGCTATCTTGGCTACCCCGGCACGCTGGGCAGTGAGGTGTTTGATTACATGGTTGTTGATGCGGTGACTGTGCCACCTGAGTTTGAAAACCACTATGATGAAAAGCTGATTTTCATGCCTGGCTCGTATCAGCCAAATGACGATCAGCGTATGCAGCCTGACTGGACAAAGACACGTGCAGACTATGGTTTGCCCGAGGATGCATTTGTATTCTGTTCGTTCAACAGCGCCTATAAGATCACGGAAGACTGTTTTGAGCGCTGGATGGAGATCATGACGCGCGTTGAGAACAGTGTTTTGTGGCTGCTTGCACGCAATGATCTCGCCTTTGAAAATCTACAAAAGGAAGCACAGGTACGTGGCATTGCACCGGAAAGGCTGATCCGGGCACACCCTGTGTCTCGCATGGAGCACCTCGCCCGGCATCACTTGGCAGATTTGTTCATTGATACATTCACCTGTAACGCCCATACAACGGCCGCAGACGCGCTCTGGATGGGTCTGCCGGTCATCACTATGCCCGGACAGGTGTTTCAGTCACGCGTGGCAGCGAGCTTGCTGAGCGCGCTTGAGATGGATGAGCTGATCGTAGAGACGCAGGAAGAATATGTGGCGCTTGTTTGTAAGCTGGCACAATCAGATGCGGCCCTCAAAGCGGTCAAAGAAAAGATCCTCAAAAACCAGAAAAGCGCAGCGTTGTTTCACACGCAATCCTATACGCGGGCTTTGGAAAGCGCCTTTGTCGAAGCGGTGACGCGCCATCATCTTGGCAAGCCCCATGAGCACCTGCGCGTCGATAACGCTTGAGGCGCCAAAATATTTAGAGCGGCGCGACCTGCACCTATTTGAGCATCCCAATAAAAAATCGCGGTACATTCTACCGCGATTTTTTGTGCTCTTATGAGATGATTTGTAGAAATAGATCTCGCCATGGGCTGCGAGGGTCAGGCTTCCATACAGACCGGATACTCCATGCCATGTGCTTTGAGCAACGCGTGGCGTTTGGCAATCTTGAGATCCTCAGAAACCATCTCTGCACACATCTCTTTAACCGAGATTTCCGGCACCCAGCCGAGCTTCTCCTTGGCCTTGCTGGGGTCACCCAGAAGCGTGTCCACCTCAGCGGGGCGGAAATACCTTGGGTCAATGCGCATGATCACATCGCCAACAGAGAGTGCTGGCGCCTTGTCACCCTTGATAGCGGCCACCACAGCCACCTCATCTCCGCCCTGCCCCTTGAACTCCAGCGTAATGCCAAGTTCCTCGGCGGACCAGATAATGAATTCGCGCACGGAATGCTGCACACCTGTCGCGATGACAAAATCCTCAGCAGAGTCCTGTTGCAACATCATCCACTGCATGCGGACGTAGTCTTTTGCATGGCCCCAGTCGCGCAGGCTGTCGATGTTGCCCATATGCAAACAAGGCTCCAACCCTTGCGCAATGTTGGCCAGCCCGCGCGTGATCTTGCGCGTCACGAAGGTTTCGCCACGCCGGGGGCTTTCGTGGTTAAACAAAATCCCATTGCAGGCATACATTCCATAGGCTTCACGATAGTTCACGCAAATCCAATAGGCATACATTTTGGCAACCGCATAAGGAGAGCGCGGATGGAAAGGTGTGGTTTCCCGCTGTGGTGTTTCCTGTACCAAGCCAAAGAGCTCTGAGGTCGACGCCTGGTAAAAGCGTGTGGTTTTCTCCATGCCTAGAAAGCGGATGGCCTCCAGCAGGCGCAGCGTGCCCATGGCATCCACGTCTGCGGTGTATTCAGGCGTCTCAAAAGACACCGCAACGTGAGATTGCGCCCCGAGATTGTAGACCTCATCCGGAGCCACTTCGCGGATAATTCTGGTCAGATTAGATGTGTCTGAAAGGTCGCCGTAATGGAGCTTAAAGCGGGCGTTATCGACATGCGGGTCTTGATAAATATGATCAATCCGGTCGGTGTTAAACGAGGAGGCACGGCGCTTGATGCCATGCACCTCATAGCCTTTTTCAAGTAAAAACTCCGCCAGATAAGAGCCATCCTGACCGGTGATGCCAGTCACAAGAGCGCGTTTCGTCATGGGGTCCTCTTTTCTTTGTCAGATCGAGAAAGATCGTTTGGGGCTTAAGCGCGGCTTTCGAAGGGTTCGGTCAAGGGGCGAGCCACTGCGTTAAAGCAGTCCGCCACACGCGCTATGTCGGTCTCTGAGAGATTGTGATGGTTCGGCAGATAGATGCCAAAGTCATGGATCACATCAGCAGTCGGCAGGCTTTGTGCGCCATAGGTTCGCAGCCAGAAAGGGTGCCGGGCGATATTGCCGCAAATCAATGGACGGCACTCGATATCTTGGGCTTTGAGGGCCTGAGCCACTTCGATCCGGTTTTTCACCAGCGTGCCATAGGCGAAGGAAGACAGGAAATCGGTCTCGCTGCTTTGGGCATAAAACCCGGGCAGAAGCCTTTTATACGTGTCGAAGTTTTTCGCGCGGGTGACACCAATCTGATCGAGTTTTTCCAACTGTTGCAGGCCAATGTAGGCCTGAAGATCCGTTGAGCGGAGATTGAAGCCCGCATAATAAAAAGTGTAGAGATTGCGGAACTCGTCAATCTGATGGGTATTTTGCAGATCCGCCTGTCGGTGTGCTGACAAATCACGGCTCCACCCGTGTGAGCGCAACGACAGCATCACCTGATGAAGTTCCGGATCATCCGTGACCACCATCCCCCCTTCGATGGTCGAAATGTGATGGCCATAGTAGAAGGAAAAGCTGCCCGCCAAACCGTGGCAACCCAGTTTGCGCCCATCAAAGGTAGACCCAAGCGCTTCACAACTGTCTTCGAGCAAGACCACATCGTAGCGCTCACAGATGGCCTTGATTTCTTTCAAGTGATTGGCGTGACCAAGCACATGCACCAAGATCAGCATTGCAGGTGCCTCTTCTCGACAGAGTGTCTCCAGATGCTCAAGATCAAGGCCAAGGTTGACGGCATCGCAGTCACAAAGCCGGACATCAAAGCCCAGTTGCATCAGAGGTGACACGGTGGTCACCCAGCTAACAGCCGGAGCGATGACCTTGTTGTTGCGAAGACGCCCTGCCTCTTTGGCGGCGTAGATCATCAAGAGGTTGGCGGAGGAACCAGAATTGACAAATACGGCATGCTCGCAGCCCATCCAGGCAGCAAACGCTGCCTCAAATTCCGTTGTGACCTCCGCTTTGGTCAAACGATTGCCTGCAAGCATCCATGCTGCTGTGGTTTCAAGATCTTGCTGAGAGATGGTCTCTTCTGCCAGCAGAACCGGTTTGTGAGCTGAGGTCATGATCGAGCCTTTCCTGTCTTCTGGCTGCGTTTATTGAGTGGCTCGAACCATTTGCATGGCTTTTAGCTCGACGTAGTAGGCTCGCACCTCATTATAGGCTGCGGCGATCTCGCGCTGTTTTTGCGCATCTTTCAAAGCGTCGATGGTGATGCTGCCATCATGGGCCCGAAAGCTGGCCAGCGGCTCTCTCACAAACCCAAGTTTTGGATAGCGCAGCATCGACAGAAGCGAGACAAAGATGTCAGGGCCAACACCGTGATATTCGTTGGTTTGCAGGGGCAACCCGCCCTGATAAAGCGCATCAATCAGCACCTGTTTGCGATACAACGCCGCGCCCGGAGAAATCAAAGACGCGACGATGCTGTCTTCGGCCAGGTGATTTTCAAAAATCCCAGTCGCCGGTAGCCAATCGAGAAATTGGGTCATCATCTGTCGCCCGGTTTTGTCGTCAACGACCTCTGCACCGCTGAAGGCAAATCCTACGTCATCGCCCATGACACTCACACATTTTTCAATGAAGTTGTCTGCGATCCAATCATCGTCATACTGCAAATGCACATATGTGCCATTGGCGTGAAGAATGCCTTCCAACCAGCAGAAATGTGGTCCAAAATCTCGCTCGCGACGCACATAGGTGACTTTGTCGCCATACCCGGCCACGACATCAGGTGTCTTATCCGTGGCCCCATGATCCACCACGATGACTTCGCAGGGGAAAGTTTGCGCCAGAGCGCTGTCAATCGCCTTGGGGAGCATGGCTGCGCGGTTGAAAGTCGGGATGACGATGGAAACAGTCTCAGTCATTTACTTCTCCAAGGAGGCTTTTTAGGAGGGACACATCCGGCACCAGCGCATTGTCTGTGCCGATTGGTTTGATGTTCAAAGGAAATGGCGCGAGCGATTGTGCAAATTCCGCGACAGTCTGCGCCTTGCCAGATCCCACATTCACGACACCGTCGAAGGATGAAAAAGCCAAATCGACAAGATGTTGCGCCGCGGTTTTGGCAGGGAGAAAATCGCGCAAGCTGCCCGCGCCATGCAGCTCAAATACCTTCGCAGGGTCGGCATCTGCGAGACGCGTTGTCAGTGCGGGCCGCAGATAGCTGCCGGTTTGCGCGGGGTCGTGGATCGAAAACAGCCGCGCAACACACAGGGATCGCTCAGTCTCGGCACAAATGGAACGTGCCGCCTCCTCGCCCATCAGCTTGGTCTTGCCATAAACAGACGCTGGTGTTGTTGGGGCATCTTCACGAATAGGCTCCGCCTGAGGTGCGTAGACATGGCTCGAAGAGCAATAGAGCAACCGCGCCGATACGCCTGTCTCACGCTCACAGGAAGCCAAAGCGCTCAGAAGGTTGATTGTGCCACCGGCGTTGACAGCATAACCCAGCGCGGGGTTGCTGACCACATCATCAACGGGCACCAGCGCAGCAAGATGGATGACTAGATCGAGGGGGCCCGCAGCCTTTATCGCCTCTGTGGTCTCTGTCAAATTGGTCAAATCCACAGTGTTGCAGATCAGGCCACATTGCGGATGCTGCGCGCGGAGTGCGGTGGCCACATGGCGCCCGACAATACCATTGCTTCCCGTCAGAAAAATACGTTCGGGCCGGTTCATGCGGTGCGCCGTTCCTCTGCTGGGGCCTGTGTTGTTTGCCCAAATAGCGCGAGCATCTTCGCAGCCAAGTCACGGCTTTGTGTTTCGACCTTGTTGCGCGGAATTGGCAAGGTCTTAGGGGCCTGCTGCAGCATGTGGTCAAATGTCGTGCTGACCTGCTGTGCGAAGGACACTTTGTGAACACCATGGGTGCGCAAAGTCTCTTCGTCGTTATGTGGCCGAAACTCTGCCTGTGCGTCTGGGGAGGAATAGTACCGCCCTACCACCAAAGGCAGTCGCGCCATACGAAGTTTCTGGCTCATAAGATGGCGCCAGAACACGCTGTCACCAATCGACAGAATGGGGTCTTCGTTGCCAAAATAACTTGGATACCACCGCCCGGTTTTGTTCAGATCCCAAAGAGTTGCCGGGCCAAATGTGCCCCGCTCCCCGGTGCCACTCCCAAGCCGAAGCGGTTGCGCGTCTTCCAAGGGTTTTGGCGGCCAAGCGGATTCAAAGCCTGTTTGCTTAACTTCTGAAACCGGGAATTGTTGGGTTTGAAACGCATGATCAAAACTGATGATCCATTCGCCTCCAATCAGAGTCGCATTATGCTTTTGCAGTTGGGAGAGCATGATTTCGGCGGCATTGGTCGCCAGACGATCATCCATATTGAGATTCATGACATAGCGCGTACGCGCAAGCGCCACACCTGCTGACCAGGCCTCATAGATTGTCAGTGGTTCAGAAAAGGAATGCCAAGGCGCGTCAAGCCAATCTGGCGCTGTATCGCCGTTGTCAAAGATATAACAAGGTTCTACCTGAACTGACTGTTGCTTTAGGTTTTCCCAATGGGATTTCAGCAACTCTAGTTTGTTCGGTTGTTTATGCCACACTGCGCAGAACACGGTTACTGCGGGGCGTGCCGGTGCGTTCATATCCGGCGCATTATGGGATGCCAGGCGCATTCTGCGTCTCTCAATCTAGTGTTTATACGCCGAAGCGCAGGCCGTTTTGGCCCTTTAACACTCGTTAAATGAGATTGCTTAAATCGTGGTTAATGCGCGAAGGCCCTTCATGAAATTCAGTTGTACCTGATGCAGCTGTTGCCACTTTGTGGAAAGTAAAACGACCCTGTAGAGGCCTTGGCGCTCAGGCCTCAATTAGCTGCGAATGTCCTTGCTCGTTTTGTACCACGCATAGGTCTCTTTGAGCCCCTTCTCGAGAGGTATCTCAGCACGCCATCCCATATTGGCGAGCCGCGATACATCCATCAGCTTGCGTTCGGTTCCGTCCGGCTTGCTCGGATCGGTTTCGATTTTTCCTTTAAAACCGGTAGTATCTGCGATCATCTGAGCCAACTCTAAAATCGACATATCCGTACCGCTGCCTACGTTGATATGGCTGATCATTGGCTCTGTGTTGGCTGTATAGAGCCCCTTGTCCAACTCATGCACAAACAGGCTGGCGCGTGCCATGTCTTCCACGTGCAAAAATTCCCGGCGCGGTCTGCCGCTCCCCCAAATGGTCACACTCTTCGCGTCAGAACGGGCCGCTTCATCAAATCGTCTGATCAGCGCAGGAACAACATGAGAATTTTCCGCATGAAAATTGTCGCCAGGCCCATAGAGGTTCGTTGGCATCACCGATCGGTAATCAACCCCATATTGACGATTGTAACTTTCGCAGAGTTTGATACCCGCGATTTTGGCAATCGCATATGGTTCATTTGTGGCCTCTAACACACCGGTTAGCAAGGAATTTTCCGGCATAGGTTGTTGCACTGCGCGCGGATAGATGCAGCTCGACCCGAGCTGCAAAAGCTTGGGCACACCAACCTCAAAGGCAGCATTGATAACATTGCACTGAATCATCAGGTTTTGGTAGATGAAGTCGGCGGGGAAACTATTGTTGGCGTGGATCCCCCCCACTTTCGCGGCCGCAAGGATCACCTCATCGGGTTTTGCATCTTGCATGAACCGCTGCACTGCAGCCTGATTTGTCAGATCCAGCTCATTCGATGTACGCGTAATCAACTCTATCTTTTCACCCGTAGATTGACGGGCCTGAAGCTGTCTCAATATGGCACTGCCAACCATTCCTCGGTGGCCAGCAACATATATCTTACGCATTTTCGTTTGCTCCCGGTCTCTACTGTAACGAGCCAATTCACCGCTCAAGTGCCGATTAGGGTCGTAAGCCCAATGCACGCACATCTCAGCGTATTCGGCGCTGTATCATATCTCAGCAAACCGTCAACTTAGTGTTATTACGCAACATTTGGGAGGGAAATATCGCGAGAAACGCGCAAGCCGAGCACTACCGACAGGCCGCTGGTGCCTGTATCAGTCCCTGACCAAACACGTCATCTTGCCCCGGCGCGCCAATGTCGCGGGTCATGGTGCGCAGGTCTTCTTTAACCTCTTCGACCGAGAGCGCTTTCCAGCCGCTGTTGGCTGCAATGGAGGCTGTGACAAAGGGCGTTGCGGCCGAGGTGCCGCTGAGGATGCGTGTGCCGGTGCTGTCTTGCACCAGAATGTCGACGCCGGGGGCGGCAACATCAATCTGTGACCCCTGCACGGCCCGGTCATATACCGCTAGCGCGCTATCAACCGCCGTCACGGCCACAACATAAGGAAAGGCTGCCGGAAACTGCGGCGGGGCGCTGGCGCCTTGATTTCCTGCCGCTGCGACAAAGATCATGCCGTCATTGGCGGCACGCTCCATACCACGGTTGAGCAATTTGTTACGCGGCCCCGCGAGGCTGATGTTGACGACCTCCACATCCTGCTTTGCAAGCCAGTTCACCGCCTCAAGCATCGCGCTGACACCTGCGGTCGTCTCTCCGTCTGGGCCTTGTTCCACCACACCAGCGCTGTAAAGCACCGTATCCGACAGGCGCCCCTCTCCAATCAAAAGGCTTGCCATCTGCGCGCCATGCTCGGCGTTGGCAACGGGCTGAGGAGCGACAAAAGTGGTTTGGACAACCCGCCCTGAAGCCAGATGTTCGTGCGCTTGCGGCAGTGCTTTATCTATGAGGCCGACGCGGCGCACCGCGCGGCAGCCGTCGTCCCGCCATCCGATCAGCCCATTCGCGTAGTTGGCACCGGATGCGGTAAACGGGTTGGCTTGCAGGCGATACACATGATGCGCCCCGGCGGTGACCCCCGGCACGGCCTCCTCGATTTGCTTAATTGCCTCGGGTATGGAGAGCCCTTCGGGGATCGTGAAGGCGACCAGCACGTCCCCAAGCTCTTCAAGCGGGCGCACCGACCGGGTGACGTAGCCAAGGTTTTCGGCGTTGCTGATTAGCTCATCTGGCGCACCAGCAACCATGACAATGAGTTCGCGTGTATCGCGCACGTCCGCGCGTGCGACCGTAGAGGGACGTGAGCCGACACATGCGGTTAGTAACAGCGTTCCGAGCAGAACTCCGATAAGTCTGGACATGCACATTCCCTCACCTGTTTGGGTTTTAGCCCTATCACGGTTGTGCCACGAGGGTCACGATATCTGAGCTCTCCAAAAGGATTTTTCCATCAATGAGAGCTTGTTGTGATTGAAACTTCACACGAAAGAGCCCCAAGGCGCTCGGCCCATCCGCCAATTGCGCCCCAGCACTATCCAGAAGAGTGCCAATTTCAGCGATGCTGGCCTCTGCCTTAAACGCGATGGCCAATTCGATAGCCGCCTCTAGCTGAGACGCGGTTTGAAATCTTGCCTCGTTGGGGGCAAACGACGGCGCAACAAGGAATGCGCCCTGAATAAGTACGGCAACACCAAGGGCAATGGCTGCGATGCGCCAATTATCTGGCTGCGTGGGGGCAGACGTTTCGTTGGATTGAGGCGCATCCGCCAGCGCAACCTCCAGACGCCGCCAGCCAAGCTCACCCGGCGGCATGCCAGTCGCGATCTCGGAAAGCGCGGGCTTGAGGCCTTGCTGTAGGGAGATCTCCGCACGCAGTTTGTCGTTGTGCGCCATCTCCCGTTCGATCTCTTCTACAAGCGTCGGTGCCGCCTGCCCGCGTACAAACGCGGTGACGTCTTCTTCGCTGAACCTATGTTCCCATTCATCGCTCATCGATACTCTCGCTTACTTTAGGCACATCGCGTCGCATGACACGTCTGCCCATTGGTCGACTGGCACATCACAAAGGTTCAAAATTACTGCTCCCCCTTGGACAGGCAGCGCATCAGAAGCTGCTTGGCGTGAAAAATGCGCGATTTGATTGTGCCTTCTGGCACGTGTTCGATCTCAGCGATTTCCGCATAGGTCAGCTCTTCGAAGTAGGACAAGTGAATCGCCGCACGCTGACGTTCGCCAAGTTTGGTGATACACGCGCGCAAGCGATTGGCATCCTGAGCAGCGGCCACCACGACCTCGGCGATTGGGGCCTCATCCGGAACCGTATCATCCGCATCCCTCAAGTCGAGCCGCCCGTGTTTGCGCAGATGATCGACCACTTTGTTGCGTGCGATGGACAGCATCCAGGACCTGACAGAAGCCCTGCCCTCGTAACGTGCAGCGGTCCGCCATACGGTGATCATCGTTTCATGGACAATATCATTGGCTTCGAACTCATCGCTCAAGCGACTGCGCACAAAGCGCCAAACAGCTTCCGAATGCGCCTCATATAAAGCGCGCATGGCTGTCTGGTCACCTGACGCCACACGGGCGATCAGCGCGCTTTCGAGATCATTTTGCAATGGGGAGCTCATGAGGTTTGGAACAGTGCTCTCAATCAATAAAACAGCTATATTTTCTGTCACCTAAGGTCAGACTGTCAACCGCTGCTGATGCTGGAATTTCGGGTCTTGATGATGAGTTTCACGCTGCCGTTTCAAGTTGGGTGGCCAATACATGACCGATCAAAATGTCCTTCTGCGAGAAAAGTCACATTTCTTGCAGAGACCCTCTGGACGTCCCCGAAAAGCAAAGTTATACCCGCCACATCTTCTGAGCCAGCTCAGAGACAGATGTTCCGGCGTAGCTCAGCGGTAGAGCAGTTGACTGTTAATCAATTGGTCGTAGGTTCGATCCCTACCGCCGGAGCCATAAAAAGCCCTTAGGTCTCAACGATCTGAGGGCTTTTTTGCTTTTAGGAGCGCTTACAGGTTTGCTTGCCGCTGAAGATGCCCCATTTGTACCAAGCCGCACCTCATTCAGGATCGCGCACCGAGTTGACCACCTCTTCCGCATTGCAGCCGATTTCTTCCATGCAGATCGCTCCGAGCGTCTTGAGCAGCGACGCCGGCTCTTCGCTTTCCAAGACGCGGTTGGCATGCATCGACGTGATCACCGTGCGGGAGGGTAGCGCCGCGGTGAAGCCGCTGCCTTCTGGGACCACGACCCAGACAATGGCGGCCTCAGCGTCAAAAACACGTTGGGTGAGCGCACCTATGCGGGCTTTCAGGCTGGCTTCCACTGATTTCGGCACCTGCCCTGCCTGGACAACGCACATCACTGGGATCACCCCTTCTTGGCCTTCCTGCGGGTATGAAGGGCACTTAGACATGAAACTTCGTGGGAATTGGCGTGCTGCCGGTGTGGGTCCCCCGGCGCGTTTGATTTGCGCCGGGAGGAATGGCTTTTGTGATCAGCCCAAAGCGATCTGACCCGAGAGGTCTCATTTGATCAGATAGAGCGTCAGCTCCGGTATGAACGTCACCATCATCAACGCAAGAAGCATCAAGAGGATGAAGGGCACCACAGACAGGCTGACCTCGGCAAAGCGCTTTTTGAAGGCGCCTGAGGCAACCAAGAGATTGAGGCCAATGGGCGGCGTCAACAGGCCGATCTCCAAGTTGATGATCATGATGATGCCAAGCTGGATCGGGTGCACACCAAAGTGCTGCGCCGCCGCCAGCATGACCGGCGCAAGCAGCAGGACCGCCGACACCACATCAATCAGACAGCCCACCAGCAACAGCGCCACATTGAGCGCAAGCAGGAAGGCGATCTTGCTGGAAATCACGGTTTGCAGCCACTCTGCAAAGGCGCCGGGAATGCCTTCGATGGCCAGCACCGATTTCAGCGACAGGGCCACGGCCACAATCGGGAAAAGTGTGCCGAGCATCACCGCCGTTGAGACCGCCTCGTCAAAGAAATCTTTGGCCGAGAGTTCGCGATAGACCAGAAGCTCCACCAAGATGGCATAGCCCACGGCCACAGCCGCCGCCTCGGTTGGTGAGAAATAGCCGGTGTAGATGCCGCCAAGCAGGATCACCGGGGTCATCAGCGCAAAGATCCCTTTGCGCACCGCCTCAGCCAGCCGCGCCACAGAGAATGTGCCGCGCTCGTTGCCGAGATTGGTGGTCATGCCGTAGATCGCAAAAATCGCGGTCAGCAGAATGCCCGGAATGATCCCTGCGAGGAAGAGGTTTGCCACATTGGTTTCGGTGACAATCCCGTAGATGATCAGCGGGATCGACGGCGGGATCAGAATGCCCAGCGTGCCCGCCGAGGTGACCGCGCCGATGGCGAATTTTTCGGTGTAGCCGGCTTCTTTGAGCGCCGGATACATGACCACGCCCACCGCCAGCAATGTGGCCGCTGAGGAGCCGGAAACGGCTGCAAACAGCGCGCAGGACAGCACCGAAGCAATGCCAAGCCCGCCGGGCATCCAATCGGTCGCTGCGCGCACCATGGCGATGAGATCACGTGCGATAGAGCCGCGCGACATCAGCTTGCCTGCGATGATATACATCGGGATCGCCAGCAGGACGTGGTTGTCCATCGAGGACCAGAGGTCTTCGACCACATAAAGGATATCACCACCGGCCCAGACCAGCTGGATATAGGCGGTCACCACCAGAAGAATGAGAATGACGTTCTGGCGCAGGATCAATAGGCCCAGAACGATGCCAATCAGAATGAGAGCGTCCATATCAAGCGGTCCTCAGCTCGTCTTTTGCCTGAGGATTCAGTGCAAATATGGCGTGTTTGATGGCAGAGGAGATCATCGCGTAAGGCACCACGATCTGCACCGGCCAGAGCATCAGATTAACAACCGGCACACGGTCGCCAAAATCGCGGGATTCCAGAACGAACTCCACCGCGTAGTAAGCAATCACAGCAAAAAGCACCGCCGAGACCAGATCTCCGATCCGGTCAATGGCTTTGAAGCGCAGAACACCATCGGCAAATTCTGGCCGGAAATGCGCACCGCGCCCGGTGGCGAGCGTCAAACCGATCATACCCGCAAGGATGCTGCACAGGATTGCGGTCTGTTGGGCGCCCCAGAGGGATTGGGAGAAAAACTCACGCGCGACAACATCCGCCAGCAATAGCAAAGTGGTGGCGGCATAAGCCGCCGCCGCCACAATGGCCTCTGCTTTCATCAGAAAACGTAGAAGCAACATCATAGACTTCAGGAACCACAAGCCACTTTGGCCGCATTGATCTGCTCCAGAATGGAGACAGCCTTCGGACCAAGCTGCTCTGCCAGCTCTTCGCGCAGACCATCCGCAGAGGCGCGCCATTCCGCCGCTTCCTCATCGCTCAGACGCGCAACAGACAGCCCAGCACCTTCAAGTTTGCCCAAGAGCGCGCCTTCGGCCCCAAGAACTGCCGCAGACAGCGCCGCGCCACCTTCAGTGAAGGCAGACAGCCATTCTTTTTCCTGATCGCTCAGCTTGTTGTAGCTGCGCTGAGACACGGCCACGGTGCCAATCAGGCGGGTGTGGTTACTGACGGTGACATTGGGCGCAACTTTATGCGTGCCGATCGCGATGCCAAAAACGCCGGGCAGGAAGGCCGCTTCGACGTTGCCGGTTTGCAGTGCCGGGATGGTGTCAGAGGTACCCATTGGCACGCCAACCGCACCGATCTTGCGGGCAAAGAGCTCGTCTGCGGTGGTGGCGGCCACGCGGACCTTGCGGCCTTCGAGCGCGGATGGGGTGCGTGCCTCGTCTTTGGAGAAGACGATGTAGTTGCCAACTTCCATCCATGTCAGCGGCTCCAGACGGGCTTCGCGCAGGCTTGGGCCGAGAATTTCGCTCAGGTGGTTGAAGGCCACACAGCTGCCCTGTTCAACGCTGTCATAGAGGAAAGGCGAAGACACCAGATCCATCTCCTGGCCGATCAGGGACAGCGGAATGTTGGACACAAGCACCAGATCGACGCGGCCTTTCATGCCTTGGCGCAGGATGGTCTGCTCATCACCCAGCTGCGCATCGCCGATGACTTCGATTTTCATCTCGCCGCCGGACTCTTCTTCAATCTTTTTCGCCACGCCCTGTGCCCACTGACCCCATGGGGACGACAGCGGCGCAACGGTGGCCAGTTTCAAAGTGGTTTCCGCAAGCGCTGTGCTGCTCATAACGCCCAACGCGAGCGCACAGGTGGTGGCGAATTTGGTAAATTTCATCGGCTTACTCCTCGTTCTTATCCGATCGGAGGAAGGCAGATTGAAAAACCGCTGTGCATTGCAAGCTCTTGCTATCACATCATAAAAAAGCTCTCCCTCAAGCGCAGATATGCTTAAGGTTGGCTTGATGCGATCACGCAGACAAATGCTGCGCGGCCTGCCCCAACGTTTTTCAGACGCCTCCCTGGTCCTCCATCGGTATTTATGCTGGAGAGCGAAATTGGATGCTATGTCGCCATAGGCCAGAATTTTGACAATTTAGGACACGGGAAAATTACCGAAGTGGGGCCGCACAAAACCGGTTCCATGTGTCGCCCGATTGGTTTGAGCGCCCACTTGAGCGCGGAAACACTGTGACATTTCAGAGCGTTGTGCAGATGTGTGAAAGGGAACTTTCCGAGCTAAGCCAGCAAAATGCCATCTCCGCTCAGGTCCGCAATACTCTGCTGCAAAGCGGTTGCTTGTCCTCCAGCATGGAAGAGATTGCCGACCGCATGAACCTCACGAGCCGCACCCTGCGCCGCCACCTGAAGCGCGAAGAAACCACCTTTAGCGAGATTGTCGACATGACGCGCACCGAACTTGCGGTGAAATACTTGCGCGAGGCGGATCTGAGCATCGAAGAGATCGCCCGTGTTCTGGGCTTCTCGGAAACCGCAAGCTTTGTGCGCGCCTTTAAACGCTGCACCGGCAAGACCCCCAAAGCCTACCGGATTTCTGGGTAAGATCACGCGCCAAGGTGCGGGCTTTTAGCTGTCCGAGGACGGCGCATAGGCTGCCGGATCCACATGGCTTGGGCGGCCGGGCAGCGACAACTCTGTCACCTGCGGGGCGTTCTGTGCAATCACCTTACCGCTGCGGATCACGGCCAGACGATGCGCCCGCAGGCGGATCGCTTCAATCGGGTCTTGGGCCTGCAAGAGCACCATATTGGCGCGACAGCCCGGGGCCAGACCGTATCCTTCCAGCCCCATGATTTTGGCCGAATTGGTGGTCACAGCCTCAAAACACCAGGCCATATCCTCGCGGCTGGAGAGCTGCCCCACATGCAACCCCATGAAGGCCACATCAAGCATGTCTGCCTTACCGAGCGAATACCACGGGTCCATCACACAGTCAGAGCCAAAGCCCACGGTGATGCCCGCATCACGCAGCTCGCGCACACGGGTCTGGCCTCGGCGCTTGGGATAGGTGTCATGACGGCCCTGCAACATGATGTTGATCAGCGGATTGGGGATCGCGTGCACCCCTGCTTCGACCATCAAGGGGATCAGCTTGGACACGTAGTAGTTGTCCATCGAGTGCATGGAGGTCAGGTGCGAGCCTGCCACCCTGCCCTGCAGCCCCAGCCGCTGTGTCTCATAGGCCAGCGTTTCGATGTGGCGGCTGTGCGGATCGTCACTTTCGTCGCAATGCATGTCGACCATCAACCCGCGCTCTACCGCAACCTCACAAAGCTGGCGCACGGACTCTGCGCCATCGGCCATGGTGCGCTCAAAATGCGGGATGCCGCCGACCACATCCACACCCATATCAAGCGCGCGAATGGTGTTGGCCATCGCTGTCGGGTCGCGCAGCACGCCATCCTGCGGGAAGGCCACGAGCTGCAAATCAATGTAGTCTTTGACCTGCTCGCGCACCTCCAGCAGCGCCTGAACCCCTTTCAGTTCGTCATCGCAGGTGTCCACATGGGTGCGGATCGCACCAAGCCCCATAGAGGCCGCCAGATCGCAATAGCGTATGGCGCGTGCGATGATGTCCTCAACGCTTTGGATCGGCTTCAACTCGCCCCAAAGCGCGATGCCTTCCAGCAAGGTGCCAGAGACATTCATGCGCGGCGTGCCAAGCGACAGCGTGGCGTCCATGTGAAAATGCGGATCCACAAAGGGCGGCGACACAAGGTTTCCGCCTGCGTCGATCACCTCCTTGGCCTCAGCTGTGATGCCCGCCTCAACAGCGGCAATCATTCCGCCTTTCACGGCGATGTCCTGCCCCTTGCGCCCATCCGGCAGCGTGGCGTTTTTGACAATCAGATCAAACATCTCTCAATCCTCAACGTTGGCCTTTGAACCATGGCGCCAGAAGCGCGCGCGGATAATCAGCGCGGCGGGCGGCCACAACAAGGGCAATAATGGACAACACATAGGGTGCGGCCAGAAACGCCTGGCTTGGGATTACGGCTCCAACCTCGGTTTGCAGGCGCACCTGCAGCGCATCAAATGCCCCAAACAACAACGCCCCCAGTAGCGCTTTTCCCGGCCGCCAGCTTGCGAAAATCACAAGCGCAATGCAGATCCAGCCGCGCCCGTTCACCATGCCAAAGAAGAAAGCATCAAAGGCCGACATGGTGAGGAACGCGCCGCCAAGCGCCATTAGCGCAGAGCCGGCCACAACCGCGCCAATCCGCAGACCGTAGACAGAAAGACCCTGCGCATCAACACTGTCCGGATTGTCGCCCACGGCCTGAAACGCAACGCCAAGCGGGGTGCGGTACAGCACATACCAAATGACCACGACCATCAGCAGCGCGAGCCAGGTCAGCGCTGTCTGTTGAAACAGCATAGGCCCCAGAAACGGCAAGTCAGACAGCACCGGAATATCAAGCGCACGGAAGGGCTCGATGCGTGGTGGTGAAGAGACATTGGGCAAGGCGGTGCGGTAGGTGAAATAGCTCACTGAGGTCGCAAACAGCGTCACTCCGAGGCCCGAAACGTGTTGGCTGAGGCCCAGTGGCACGGTCAGCAATGCGTGAATGAGGCCAAAGAAAGCCCCCGCTCCTGCGGCGACCAAGACCCCGCCCCAAAGACCTGCGCCCAGCCAGACAGCCATCCACCCCGACATGGCGCCAGCCACAAAAATCCCTTCGATACCAAGGTTTAACACGCCAGACTTCTCACAAAGAAGCGCACCAAGAACGCCGAAGATCAGCGGGGTTGCGATGCGCAGAGAGGCGGCCCAGAAGCTTTCACTCAACAGGATGTTCAGAATATCCATCATGCGACTTCTCCTTTGCCGGAAGTCACGCGCGCGATGCGGAACCGGGCGAAGAAACCTCCGATTAGCACGCAGAGCAAAGACATCGCCACCACCAGATCCGCCAGATATGACGACACGCCCATGGCGCGGCTCATGGAATCTGCCCCAACAAAGACCGACGCAATGAACAAAGCGGAGATCACCACGCCCACCGGCGACAGCCCCGCGAGCATCGCAACCACAATGCCGGTGTAGCCAAAGCCTGGAGAGAGATCGGCGGTCAAATAACCTTTCAGACCCGCCACTTCGCTCACGCCAGCCATGCCAGCCAGCGCACCGGAGACAATGGCGACGCTCATCATGGTGCGGTTTACCGGGATACCTGCATGGCGTGCGGCAGCGGCGTTTTCACCAACCGCGCGCAATTTGAAGCCCCAAACAGACCGCGTGAGCATGAATTGCGCCACCACCGCACAGACGAGCGCAATGATCAGCCCGCTGTGCACGCGCATCCGCTCCATCAGCGGCGGCAACATGCCTTGATCCAGAATGGGTGCGCTTTGTGGCCAGCCCAGCCCCATCGGATCCTGCAAGGGACCTTCCAGCATATATTGCAGGAAAATCAAGATGATGAAGTTCAAAAGCAAAGTGGTCACCACCTCATCCGCACCAAAGCGGGTCTTCAGCGCAGTGGAGGCCACCATGCCTGCTGCCCCCGCAGCACAGCCGCAGAGAATGATGGTTGGAACCAACACAATGGCGGGCACATCAAGAAACCCGGCGCCCACGGCCACGGCGGCCATGGCACCAAGATAAAGCTGGCCTTCGGCACCAATGTTCCAGAGCCGCGCGCGGAACGCGAGTGCTGCGGCAAGTCCGGTGAAGATCAAAGGCGTCGCGCGGGTCAGCATTTCGGTGAAAGCAAATGTGGAGCCAAAGACTCCTCGGAACATTTCGCCGTATGCCGTGGCAACATTGGCTCCGGCAAACATCAACGGCACCGCGGCTAAGGCCAAGGCTATCAAGGCTGACAGCACCGGAATGCCCAGTGTCAAAGCGCGCGATGGCGCATTTCGTGGCTCGATGCGGATCATTCGTATTCTCCTGCCATCATCAGGCCGATTTCCTCTCGGTCTCTTGTAAAGGCTTCGATCAGCTCACCGTCGTGGATCACCATGATCCGATCCGACAGGCCAAGCAGCTCGTCCAGATCTTCGGAGATCAGCACCACTCCGGCCCCTTGTTTGCGCGCCTCAAGCAAGCGCCGCGCCACCTCAGCAGCAGCCCCCATATCAAGGCCCCGCGTCGGCTGGTTGGCCAGAATGAGCTTGGGCGATTGTTCAAACACCCGCGCCAGAATGAGCTTCTGGATATTGCCGCCTGACAGCAGCCGTGCCCGCGCACTCACACCCGGGCCGCGCACGTCATAGGCTTCCGTCAAACGCGCGGCGTTCTCAGAAATCGCCTCGCGTTTCAGAATGCCGCCGGACTGCACCTCAGGGTCATTCAACCGCTCGATCACCATGTTCTCGGCCACACTCATGGAGCCGACGATGCCGTCATGGTGGCGATCTTCGGGGATGCGCCCCACACCCGCTTTGATCATCGCAGAGGGGTTTCCATGGGCAATCACTTCGCCGTCGATTTTAAACACGCCGTTGCTCGGGATGTTCAGGCCAGAGATCAGCCCGGCGAGCGCGCTTTGCCCGTTGCCTGACACACCGGCAATACCAAGGATTTCATGGCGTGCGACTTGAAAACTTACGTTGGTCAGGCTGTCGCGTTTTGAGCGGCCCGTCACCGAGACATTTTCCAGAGTCATGATAGGTGCGCCCGGCGCCATCTCCTCGCGCTGGGTTTCGGGCGTGTCCGCGCCCACCATCATTCGCGCAATGCTGCGTTCATCCGCATCTTTGGTGGCGATCTCGCCCACCTTCACACCATGGCGCAGCACCGCGATGCGATGGGAAAACGCAAGCACTTCGCGCAGCTTGTGAGAAATGAAGATCACAGACAATCCGCGCTTGGTCATCGCGCCGATGTTCTCAAAAAGCGTGTCCGCTTCTTGCGGCGTCAACACAGCGGTCGGCTCATCCAGCACCAGAATGCGCACATCGCGGTAAAGCGCCTTCAGGATCTCGACACGCTGCCGTTCCCCCACTGACAACCGCCCGACAGGCACATCCAGAGCGACCTGCAAGCCTGTGTCAGACATGATCTTTTCGATCTTACTGCGTGCCATTGCACTGTCGCGACGCAGCCGCCAAAGCGGCTCTGAGCCGAGCACGATATTATCGAGCGCATTGAGGTTTTCGGCCAAGGTAAAGTGCTGGTGCACCATGCCGATGCCCGCAGAGAGCGCCGCCTGCGGATGGCCCAGCGTGAGTGGCTCAATCGCGCCAATTTCGTTGCGCACATCAATGGCGCCGCTGTCCGGCAAATAGTGGCCGAAAAGCATATTCATCAACGTGGTTTTGCCTGCGCCGTTTTCACCAAGCAGCGCCAGCACCTCACCCTGATGCAAATCAAGGCTCACGTCGTCATTGGCCACAACCGAGCCAAATCGCTTGGAGAGCCCTTTGAGGGATAGAACAATTGTCTGTGTCATGGATGTGTGAGGCCGGCGGATGGCCGGCCTCCTATGTCATCAGTTGTCAGACACGGGGCGTGCGTCGTTCACGTTCACACGGAACAGGCCGTCCATGATCTCGGTCTCCTTGGCACGCACAGCGTCGACCACCTCGGCAGGCACCAAGGCTTCATCCAGCACCAGAGAGCCGCCGCCGTAAGCCATGTAGCTGTATTGACCATAGTCTGCGGCCTCAAAGCTTCCACCTTTGACGTTGGCGATGGCTTTGTCGATGGTGGCTTCCATGTGCCACAGGGCTGAGGCCAGAATGGTGCCCGGATAGTCACCGGAGGTGTCAATTACGTTGCCCACGGCCTTCACGCCGCGTTCCACAGCCGCGTCAGACACGCCAAAGCGCTCGGCATACATCACGTCCGCGCCCGCATCCATCATCGCAAACGCGCTCTCTTTGGCTTTGGGTGGATCATACCAGCTGTCGATGAAGTTCACGATGAACTTAACCTCTGGGTTCACTTCGCGCGCACCGTCCATGAAGGCATGCATCAGGCGGTTCACCTCAGGGATCGCGTAGCCACCGACCATGCCGATCACATTGCTCTCCGTTGCCTTGCCCGCAATCATGCCGGACAGATAGCTCGGCTCGTGAATCCAGTTGTCAAAAACCGAGAAATTCGGTGCGACCGGACCAAAGGACGACCCCATCAGGAAGGCGGTTTCAGGATAATCCTTCGCCACTTTGCGCGCCGCGCGCTCCAGACCAAAGACTTCGCCAACAACCAGCTGTGCGCCCTGCTCCGCATATTCGCGCATCACGCGCTCATAGTCGGAGTTGGCCACGTTTTCAGAGAATGTGTACTCGATATCGCCGCGCTCAGCCGCTGCGTTCAGCGCCTTGTGAATGCGGCTGATCCACTGTTGCTCGACCGGCAGCGTGTAGATCGCCGAGACTTTCACCGCGTCTGCCACTGCCGCACCTGCGCCAGCGATCAAACCAAAGCCCAATGCCGACGCCAGCAATAAGCGCCGGTTTAAATTGCCTATTTTATTCATCTTTTTCCCCTGTTGGTGGCTTGTGAAACAACCGTTCGTGTTTTTACTTCTTGGTCAAGTTTCAGGTAGGAGCACGTTAACACATTTCCTCCGCCGCCCAAGAACTTTGCCAAAAAAAATGGCACAGCTCAAAATATGCGCGTTTCGAAAGGGGATGCAGAGATCGGGGCAGCTCATGTCCTGCGAGTTCGTTTTTCCGAAAACTAGCCTTCGGCAATGGCCCTGACAGCTTCAGAAACAGCACGTTCGGTCAGCGCCAGATCAGCTTCTGTCAGCGCTAGCGACGGGTAGAGTTTTCCCGGAGATTTGAACACGCCATGAGCGCGCAAGGTGGCATTATAGAGCGCATTTTGTTGCGGCACATCGTGCTGCGCGCTGCGATAATCCCGGCAAGGGGACCCGGTGAAATAGAGATCAAACAACGTTTCATCTCCGACGATCTGATGACTGATCCCAGCGGAGGTGAGCGCATCGCGTTGCATCTCTTGCAGCCTGCGCCCGGTTTCACGCAGCTTGTCATAAGTGCCTTCCCGCAGCAGCACCTCCATGGTCTTCAGCCCGGCTGTGGCCGCGACAGGATTGCCGGACAATGTACCAAGCTGCATGAGCCATTTTTCCGGGCCGATGACGGGCTTGTCAAAATGCGCCATGATCTCGCGACTGGCCCCAAGAGCGGCGAGCGGAAAGCCGCCCCCGATGATTTTGCCAAGGGTGCAAATATCTGGTGTCACGCCATAGCGCTCCTGCGCACCGCCATAAGCCAGCCGAAATCCGGTGACAATTTCATCAAAGATCAGCAACACGTGGTGCTCGTCACAGAGCGCGCGCAGCCCCTGCAAGAAACCTGCCTCCGGCGGGATGATACGCTGCAGTGGCTCCACAATGATTGCCGCGATATCCGCATGCTCTGAGAGCAGCGCCGCCACGGCGTCCAGATCATTAAAGGGCGCGATCAGCATCTGATCCGCCACGCCTTGCGGAATGCCTGCACTGTCCGGCACAGCTTGCGGAAAGTTCACGCGCTTACTTGGGGCAAGGCTCATCTGCGCCTCTGCACTCATCCCGTGATAGCCACCCTCAAACTTCAGGATCTTGTCGCGCCCGGTATAGGCCCGCGCCAGACGGATGGCGTACATATCCGCCTCTCCGCCAGAGGTGACAAATCGCACCTGCTCACAACAAGGCACAGCCTCCACGATCGCTTCTGCCAGTTCGATGCCTTTGGCGTTGTTGGCAAAAAACGTCATGCCCTTTGGAAGTTGCTCAAGCACGGCCTCCATAACTTCCGGATGGCCATGACCCAAAAGCATCGGACCGGAGCCAATCAGATAGTCGACGTATTCCTTGCCGTTTTCATCCCAAACCCGGCTGCCCTCACCACGTGCGATGATGATGTCAGCGTCAAAATTGCCAAATCCCGCCGATGGCAAAACTTCCTGCGCGCGCGCGATCCACTCCGCTTGGCTATGCACTCTGTTCATCATTCACTCCAGCTCTAAAATTGGCGATCCCAAGACATCCAGATCCGGTGCTACCCCCAATCCCGGTCCTTCCGGCGGCGCAATGCGGCCCGCGCTGCGTGTTGGCGCCTCAGGGTACAGCCGTGGGCTGACGTAGCCTGAAAGATCACAGGTGTTAAGCAGCGCGCCTTTGGGAGTTGAGGTCGCAAAATGCAGCGCTGCAGCGGTCACAATGTCTGATCCCCAGGTGCATTCCGAGCAGATCTCTGCGCCCAGATGCACCGTGAGATCCCGTGCGCGGCGCATGGCAGACAGCCCGCCAAACTTGGAGAGTTTCAAGGCCACCGCATCCAGAATGCCAAGCTCATGGGCACGCAACAGTGAGGCCAGATCATGCGCACCTTCATCCAGTTTCATCGGCAAACCTGTGGCCTGTCGCACGGCTGCGCAGTCCTCTAGCGTCTTGCAGGGCTGCTCCAGCATCACATCCAGATGCGCCACCGCCCGCCCGGTGCGCGTGGCCTGCAGGCGTGTCGCTCCGCAGTTCCAGTCGCCATAGACAATTGGTCCCATGCCCACCGCCTCGCGCACTTTGATCAGACGTTCCGCATCCGCTTGCCAATCTGCATCCGCGCCCAGCTTCACCTGAAACTGCCGGATGCCTGTGGCGTAGGCTTCCTTGGCAATCCGCGCCATCTCCACCGGCGCAATACAGGTGATCGAATGATAAAGCGGCATATCTCGCCGCGTGCGCCCGCCCAGTAAGGCATAGAGCGGTTGCCCCGTGATCTGACCCCAAAGGTCCCAAAGCGCGATATCAACGAGGGATTTGGCGTGCGGATGGCCGATCAGATGGGCGTCCAGTCGATGCATCAGCGCATCCACGCCTGCCAGCTCGGCCCCGAGGATTTCCGGCGCCATTTCGACAATCGCACTGGGTACACCCTTTGCAAAGGCAGGCAGGTAATGCGGGATCGGGCAGACCTCGCCCCACCCTTTCAGGCCCTCATTTGTCTCAAGACACAGCACATGGCTTTCCACGGTTGTGCAGCTTTTGCCCTCAGCCATGTAGTAGTTTTCATGGCTGGTCAGGTCCACGGACCAGAGCGAAAGCTTGACTACGGACATGTGACCACCTCGCGCGCATCCGCTCTAGGGCGCAGGCTGTCCGGATCATAGGCCGGTTGCCCAAGCACACGCGCCTGTCGCGGCTGCCCATGAATGACCACCTCCAGATCTGTGCCAGGTGCTGCGGCAGGAGGTTTCACATAGGCAAAGGCGAGAATTTTGCCGACAGTTGGCCCATATGCGACAGAGCTAGTTGCCCCGACCACCCCACCTTTGTGCAGAATCGCCTCACCGCCATGGCCGTCAATCTGCCCGTCCGGCTCAATTTCGAGGTAAGCACAGACCCAAGGCAGATCATGATTCAGGGTCATCTCCCGTCCGAGAAACGCTTTGTTTGCGCGCACAAACCGCAACACGTCTGCCTCCGCCAATGTGACCTCATTGGTCAGCTCGCCCGCGCCTTTGAAGCCCTTCTCCATGCGCATCACGTTCATGGCGAAGCTACCATAATCCGCGATCCCATGCGGCGCGCCAGCAGCCCAAAGCGCGTTGTAAACGTCCAGACAGGCTTGGGCAGGCATGTGCAACTCCCAGCCCAGCTCCCCAGCATAAGACATGCGCAGCGCCCAGACCTGATGCCCCGCGACGGTAATCTCTTGAGCAGACAGCCAGCGGAACGCAGCGTTGGACAAGTCTGCCTCGGTACAAGCGCCCAGCACGTCTCGGCTTTTTGGTCCGTTGAGTGACAACGCCGCCCAGACTTCTGAAAGCGGCGTCACCACCACCTGCTCCCCGGTGCGGTTGTGCGCCAGATGGTCCAGAAGGCGTTGTTCAAAAAACGCAGCACAAACAAGATAATACCGATCTTTATTCATGCGTAGAATGGTCGTTTCCAGCTCGATCCGGCCCCGCTTATTGAGCATATGGGTGAGCGTGATTGCCCCATCTTTCTGCGGCATTCGATTGGCGGTCAGCCTGTCCAAAAGCGCGTTGGCATCCGGGCCCGACACCTCAACTTTGGTAAACGCCGTGACATCCATAACGCCGACCCGTTCCCGTACCGCCTTAACCTCCGCAGCGACGACGTCGTCCACTGCCGAGCGACGGAAGGAGTAGTGATCCTGCTGCGCCACGCCACCCCGCGCAAACCAGCGCGGGCGCTCAAAGCCATAGACCTCTTCATGCACCGCGCCTTTGGCCTTCAGCGTGTCATAGAGAGGAGAGGGTTTGATCGGTCGCCCCGCCAAGCGGTTGTAATGCGGAAAAGGGATCTCATGGCGCAGGCAATAATCCTCATGCGCCTTGATCACCTGCCAGTCTTTGTGGGCGTAGCTGCCAAAGCGGCGCGGATCAAACTCCCGCATAGAGATATCCGCCGCGCCATGCACCATCCAGCGCGCCAGCTCCCGTGTCAGCCCCGGCCCCCAGCCAATGCCGATTTGCGTGCCACAACAGCACCAGTAATTGCGCACACCCGGCGCAGGTCCGATCAGCGGGTTGCCATCCGGCGGATGGCTGATCGCGCCGTGGACCTCGCGCTGGATGCCCAATTCCGCAAAAATTGGCATACGGTTTAGGCTTTCCTCAAGCCAGGGCATCACGCGGTCATAATCCGCGTCAAACAGCCAGTTTTCATAGTCCCAAGGGCAGTGATCATGCCATACAGAATTCGGATTGTTCTTCTCGTAAATCCCGATCAGCCCGCGTTTCTGCTCCATGCGAATATAGCCCGAGACCTTACGATCATCGCGGATCACAGGCAGTTCGCGCTCAAGCGCTGCAAACTCCGGCACAGGTTCGGTGACAAAGTAATGGTGCGTCATCGAGGTCATCGGCAGCTGCAGCTCAGACCATTCGCCCATCTGCCGCGCATAGGTGCCCCCGGCATTCACCACATGCTCACAGCGGATTGTGCCCTGCTCGGTTTCAACCAGCCATTCGCCACTTGGTGTCTGTGTGATGTTGGTAGCACGGCAATGGCGGATGATCCGCACGCCCTTTTGACGCGCGCCTGCCGCCATGGCCATGGTCACATTTGTAGGATCCACATGGCCATCATCCGGCGTGTGCAGAGCGCCCAGAACGCCCTCAAGATTATAGAACGGATGGTGTTTGGCGATCTCATCCGGCCCGACCAGCGAGATATTGAACCCCAGCGCGCGGCCCACCGACAGCGTGTGGCGCAGCCAATCCATTTCATCTTCGTTATAGGCCAGCCGGAAAGAGCCACAGCCATGCCATGTCACGGGCTGGCCGGTTTCAGCCTCAAGCGCGCCGGAATAGAGCCCAATGTTATAGTCCACACATTTGCCAAGGCCAAAGCTGGAGGTCGAATGGGTGATCTGGCCCGCCGCGTGCCAGGTGCTGCCGCTGGTCAACTCGGCCTTCTCAAGCAGAACTGTCTCTGTGCCCCAGCCTTCGTGACCCAGATGATAGGCCAACCCAACGCCCATCACACCGCCACCGACAATGACCACCCGTGCCTGAGTAGGAAATTCCGTTGCCACGTCCGCTTCCTCCTAGCGCATTTTTCTCTCGACAGGCTAAGCGATCAAAAATACCATCGTCAATCATGAATGGTACAAATGTGTCAAATACGATTCTGGAGCGACTGGCGGAGGAACTGCCTGCGCTGACGCCAGAGACGCGCAAGGCGGCGACCTATGTTCTGGAAAACCCGCGCGATGTGGGCGTTTCCACCGTGCGTGAAATCGCCGAGGCCGCGAATGTGAAGCCCAACACCGTTGTGCGCATGGCACGGCAGGTGGGATTTGAAGGCTACGATGATTTCCGCGAACCGTTTCGCGAAGCGATCCGCCGCGGGGCTGCGGATTTCCCCGACCGTGCGCGTCTATTGCAGGACATTCAGAAATCCGGCGATCTGGGCGGGCTTTATGCGGATATGGTGCAAAGCACCCTGCACAATATTGAAGACAGCTTTGCCGGGATCAGTGCAGAACACCTTCACGCCGCCGCCAAAGCCATCTGGGCCGCCGACAATGTCTTTACACTCGGCGTGGGGGTCAACAATTCCAACGCTCGCAATTTCACCTATCTTGCCTCCACAGGCATGGTGCGGTTTCACGCGATTCCCAAACCGGGCTCCACGCCCATTGACGATCTGGCCTGGGCGGCAGGCAAAGATGTCCTGATCGCAATCACCTGCCGCCCTTACCGCTCTGAGGTGGTGCAGGCGGTGGAAACCGCGCGAGATCAGGGCATGTGCATCATCGCCCTGTCTGACAGCCCCGCAAGCCCGATCATCCGCGCCGCGGATCATGGCTTTCTTGTCTCCTGCGACACGCCACAGTTTTTCCCCTCCTCCGTCAGCATCATCGCGCTCTTGGAGACGCTTTTGTCCTTTGTGATTGCCGCTGCGAGCGACGAGGTGGTGGAGCGTGTCGAAACCTTTCACGCCCGCCGGCACAAACTGGGGCTTTATCATGAGGAAGGGTGATGGCTGACATTCTGCGCTCGCTGGAGGCTCGCTATTACACCGATCCGGAGGTCTTCCGGATCGAAAAACAGGGTCTTCTGGCGCAGACGTGGCAATTCGCCTGCCATACCTCGGACCTCCCCGACCCGGGCAGCTATGCAACCTTTGACATCGCGGGCGAGAGCCTCTTTGCCATCCGGGGTCAGGATCAGAAAATCCGCGTGTTCTACAATGTGTGCCAGCACCGCGCACACCAACTGGTGCAAGGTACAGGCCGCACCCGTGTTGTCGTCTGCCCCTATCACGCATGGACCTATGAGCTTACCGGTCAACTGCGTGCTGGCCCCAATCTAAAGGCCGTGGAAGGTTTCGATAAATCAACGGTTTGTCTGACGGAAGTTCAGGTAGAGGAGTTCCTGGGATTTCTCTTTGTGAACCTTGATCCAGAGGCGGCACCGATGGAGGAGTGGTTTCCAAACGCACGGGCCGAGCTCTCTGAATGGGTCCCCAATTGGGCAGACCTCAAACCTTTGGAATGGGTCGAAATTCCAGAGCGCTGCAACTGGAAGGTCTCAGTCGAAAACTACTCGGAATGCTATCACTGCGCGCTCAATCATCCGACCTTTGCAAGCGGCGTGGTGAAGCCTGAAACCTATGACATTCAGCCCCAAGGAAAATGCCTACGTCACACCACCGAATGCCAAAGCCTTGAGGACATGACCTATGACATCCACTCAGGCTTTGATCATTTTGACGAATATTCCAGCTGGTTTCTCTGGCCGATGTTTTCTTTTCAGGTCTACCCCGGCAATGTGCTGAACACCTATCACTGGCGCGCGGTGGATGCGGATCATGTGCTGGTCTGGCGCGGCTGGTATTCCGTTGGTGGCGCAGAGGATCCGAAGCTGCGCCAGCTTGCCCAGCAAGACCGCGACACAACGGTGGCTGAGGACATCACCTTGGTCGAATCCGTGCAGCGCGGCTTGCAATCGCGCGGGTATAAACCCGGCCCGCTGGTAGTCGATCCAAAGGGCGGCGTGAACTCCGAACATCCCGTCATGCACCTGCAACGCTGGATGCGCGCGGCCATTGACAAAGGCTCCTCCGGGTGACGCCTCTGAGGATTTCTGCGCAGCGGTGATTTTTTCATTTGACAGAGGGCCTTTGCAAACTTAATGGCCAGCGCAGTTTCGTGCAGCGATGTCGCTGAGAAATGGCTTGGGAGTGTGCTCAGATGAAATGGCTTCATCTTCGTAATGCGGGGCAAATAGAGCCCGCCTAGTCGCCTGCGATCGCGTTATCGCCTGCCCCTTCTTCCATCTTATCAAATATCAGCTAAGGTTTGTTCTCATGTCCCATGAACAGCCGCTCTCTGACTCCATTTACGGCATCGATCGTTGGAGCAAAGGACTGGTCACTGTTCTGCCGAACGGTGATGTCGCGCTTTGTGATCCGGCCTTTCCGGACGCAAAGCCGATCAGCCTGCCCGGCATTCTCGAAGATCTCCAGCAACGCGGCATCGCAAGCCCGCTGTTGCTGCGTGTCAAAAGCTTTCTTGAAGCAGAAATTCGGCACCTCAACGAGAGCTTTGCGCAAGCGATCACCAAGACCAACTACCGTGGCAGCTATCGTGGTGTCTTCCCGATCAAGGTGAACCAGCAGTCGCAAGTGGTTGATCGCATTGTAGAGTTTGGGCGTCAGTATGAATTCGGCCTCGAAGCAGGCAGCAAACCGGAGCTGGTGATTGCTCTGGCGCACCGGCTTTCCAAAGAGGCGCTGATCATCTGCAACGGGGTGAAAGACGCCGAATTTGTGCGGCTTGCGATCCTGTCTCAGCGTTTGGGCTTCAACACCGTCATCGTGCTGGAGAGCCCAAAGGAAGCCGAGATCGTCATCGAGGTTGCCAAAGAGCTGGGCATTGATCCGCTGCTTGGGGTGCGGGTGAAACTCACCAACCAGATCAGCGGCAAATGGCAAAGCAGCTCTGGCGACCGCTCTGCCTTTGGCATGAACACTGACCAGCTTTTGCGCGTGGTGGATCGTCTGCGCAACGAAAACCTTCTGCATTGTCTGAAACTACAGCATTCCCATCTCGGCAGTCAGGTGCCGGATGTGAACGATGTGCGCCGCGCCGTCTCTGAGGCCTGCCGTTACTTCACCGAACTCACCCGCGAAGGCGTACCGCTCACCCATCTGGATCTCGGCGGCGGTCTGGGCGTGGACTACACCGGCGAAAAACGCGCCTCTGAAAACTCGATCAACTACACGGTCGAAGAATACTGCGCCAATATCGTGGAAACCGTTGGCTACGCCATGGATGAGGCGGAGCTGCCCCATCCGGTGCTGGTGACAGAAAGCGGCCGCGCGGTCTCTGCCACCTCTTCGATGCTGGTGTTTGATGTGCTTGAAAGCACGCTCTACGACGCACCCGACGCGCCAGAGGTGCAGCCAGACGACCACCACTATGTCACAGACCTTGCAGCAATTGGCGGCTATCTCATTCCCGCGCGCGTGCAGGAATGCTGGAACGACGCGCGGTTCTACCGCGACGAGCTGCGCGCCCTCTTCCGCCGTGGCCATATCGACCTGCGCCAGATGGCACGTGCGGAACGTATCTTTCTGCGTTTGATGTCTGATATCAAAGTGATAGCGCGCGAAAGCGAACCAAACAGCGATCTGGATCGCGAGCTGCAACAGGTGGCCGACGTCTACCACTGTAACTTCTCTCTGTTCCAATCCCTGCCGGATGTCTGGGCGATTGACCAGCTGCACCCGATTGTGCCGCTGCAGATGCTCAACCAGATGCCGGACCGCCGTGCGGTGCTCTCTGACATCACCTGTGACAGCGATGGCAAGATGGACAAATTCATCCTTGCCGGTGACATTGCGCCTTCCTTGCCGGTGCACACCCTGCCCGAAGATCGCCCCTATTATCTCGGCGTGTTCTTTGTGGGCGCTTATCAGGAAACGCTGGGCGATCTGCACAACCTCTTTGGCGACACCAATGTGGTGACCGTTGATCTGCGCGCAGATGGCGGCTTTGACCTACTGCATGAGCAGGAAGGCGACACCATCGCCGAGGTGCTCTCTTACGTGGAATATGACCCAGCCGACTGCATCGCGGCCTTCCGCAAAATGGTGGATGAGGCGATCTCTGCCGGCCACCTGCAATCCAAAGAACGCAAAACCCTCATCGGCGCCTATCGGGACTCGATGAACGGATACACCTATTTTGAATAACCCTCTGAAGACCAACAGTCAGGAGAACCTCATGGGAAAGACACTTGTCGTCGGCGCCGGTGGCGTCAGCCATGCCGCCGTTCATAAGATGGCGATGAATGCCGATATCTTCAGCGAGATCACGCTGGCGAGCCGCACCAAATCCAAATGTGACGACATCGCCGCAAGTGTGAAAGAACGCGTGGGTGTTGATATCAAGACCGAGGAACTGGACGCCATGGATGTGGCCGCCACGGTTGCCCTGATCAAAGAGACCGGTGCAGAGCTTCTGGTGAACCTCGCCCTGCCGTATCAGGATCTGGTGCTGATGGATGCCTGCCTTGAAGCGGGTTGCCACTATCTGGACACCGCAAACTACGAGCCCGAAGATGTGGCCAAGTTTGAATACCACTGGCAGTGGGCCTATCAGGACAAATTCAAAGAAGCAGGCCTGACCGCCATCCTCGGCTCCGGCTTTGATCCGGGCGTGACCTCTGTTTTTGCCACCTGGCTGAAAAAGCACAAGCTCGACACCATCCGCCAGATCGACATTCTGGATGCCAATGGCGGCGACAACGGGCAAGCCTTTGCCACCAATTTCAACCCGGAGATCAATCTGCGCGAAGTGCTCGCCGAGGTGCGTCACTGGGAAAACGGCGCATGGCAACACAGCCCGGCGCTGACCAATAAGGTGGAGTTTGACTTTCCCGGCGTTGGCATGAAAAACATGTACCAGATGTATCACGAAGAGCTGGAAAGCCTCGCGACGCATTTCCCGGAAATCGAGCGCGCGCGTTTCTGGATGACCTTTGGTGATGCCTACATCATGCACGCCACTGTGCTGCAGAACGTCGGCATGACCCGCATTGATCCGGTGATGCATGACGGCAAGGAAATCATTCCGATCCAGTTCCTGAAAACCCTGCTGCCCGATCCGGGTGATCTGGGCGCGCTGACCAAAGGCAAAGCCTGCATCGGCGACATCGCCACGGGTCAGGCCAAAGACGGCTCCGGCGAGAAGACCTTCTACATCTACAACATCTGCGATCACGAAGAGTGCTTTGCCGAGGTCGGCTCTCAGGCGGTGTCCTATACCACCGGCGTGCCTGCCATGATTGGCGCGGCGCAAGTTCTGAAAGGCAACTGGAAAGAGCCCGGCGTGTGGAACATGGAGCAGCTCGACCCGGACAACTTCATGGATATGCTCAATGCACACGGCCTGCCCTGGCAGGTACACGAGCTCGACGGTCCGGTCGATTTCTAAACCCCAAGCGGCGGCCTCATGCGGGCCGCCCATTCCTCTTGCCCAAATATCCCGGGGGAGTCACCGCCTGCGGTGACGGGGGCAGCGCCCCCTCCCATCCTCCGCCGCGTGGAGCCAAAGATGTCTGATATGATGCAAACCCAGGCCGGGGACGCAGGTGCGTTTCGCGACTTCGATCTCAGCCGCGTGCCCAGCCCCTGTTTTGTAGTGGATGAGGCTGCCATCACGCGCAACCTGCGCATCCTAAAAGATGTCTCTGACCGCTCCGGCGCCCATGTGCTGAGCGCACTCAAAGCCTTCTCCATGTTCTCTCTGGCGCCATTGGTGCGGCAATACCTCGGCGGCACCTGCGCCAGCGGCATATATGAGGCCCGTTTGGGCCGCGAAGAATACGGCGGCGAAGTCGCCACCTTCTGTGCAGGCTACAAAGACAGCGATATCGACGACATCCTCGCGCACTCTGACCACATCATCTTCAATAGCCCCGCACAAAAAAATCGATTTCTGAACAAAGCCCTCGCGGCCAATGTTCAGGTCGGTCTGCGCATCAATCCCGAACATTCTGAGGGAGAAATCCCCAAATATGACCCCTGCTCGCCCTGCTCGCGTCTGGGCACACCGGTGCGCCAGCTCACCCCGGAGATACTGAAGGTCGTGGATGGTCTGCACATGCATACTTTGTGTGAGCAGGGTTTTGACCCTCTGGCGCGCACATGGGCGGCGGTGGAGCCCAAACTGCGCCCCTATCTGCCGGATCTCAAATGGCTCAACTTCGGCGGCGGGCACCACATCACCCGGGCGGATTATGACCGCGACGCGCTGATTTCATTCATCCAAGAAATCCGCGCAACCTATGGTGTAGAGGTCTATCTGGAGCCCGGCGAAGCGGTGGCGCTGGATGCGGGCATTTTGGTTGGCGAAATCCTCGATTTGCCCACCAACGGTATGGATCTGGCGATCACCGATATTTCCGCCACCTGCCACATGCCCGATGTGATCGAGGCCCCCTATCGCCCTGCGCTTCTGGATGAGGCGGACGCGGGGCACAGCTACCGTCTTGGCGGGCCGTCCTGTCTCGCGGGTGACGTGATTGGCGACTACACTTGGGCGCAGCCGCTTGCGATCGGCCAGCGCTTTGCCTTTCTCGATCAGGCGCATTATTCCATGGTGAAAACCAACACCTTCAACGGCGTGCCCCTGCCCGCCATTGCGCTGTGGAACAGCGAAACCGACGCGCTCACCATGGTGCGCGAATTTGACTACACCGATTTTAAGGAGCGCCTGTCATGAGCGTTTTTCTGGACAGCGAACTGACTGAAGCCGAGCGCACTGAGGACGCGTTTTTCCACGTGATCCCCGTGCCGCTGGAGCGCACCGTATCGTATGGCGCAGGCACAAAGGCCGGCCCCGCCGCCATCATCGAAGCTTCCAACGAGCTTGAGCGTCTATGCAAAGATCAGGAGCCCTGCGCCAAAGGCATCTACACCCACGCCGCGCTGGACTGCGACGGCCCGCTGCCTGAGGTCATGGAACGCTTGGCCGCCAAGACCGAAGCCATTGTCAAAGCGGGCAAATTGCCCGTCACACTCGGCGGCGAGCATTCCCTCAGCTACGGCGCGGTCAGCGGCGTCGCCCGCGCTTTGGGCCAACCCATCGGCATTGTGCAGATCGACGCCCATGCGGATCTGCGCATCGCCTATCAGGGTGAAAAACACTCTCACGCTTCGGTCATGCATCTTCTGGCTGAGGATGGCATCCGTCTGGCCCAGTTCGGTGTCCGCGCACTCTGCCCGCAGGAAGCGGAAAGTCGCAAAGAAAACAATGTCTTTCATGTCGATGCTGAGGAGATCGTGGTCAACAATATCCACGCCATCGACCTGCCTGAAGACTTCCCGGAGCTGGTCTACGTGAGCTTTGACGTGGACGGCCTCGACCCAAGCCAGATGCCCGCCACCGGCACGCCGGTCCCCGGCGGCCTCGGCTTCTACCAAGCACTGCATCTGGTCGAACACGCCCTCAAACGCCGCCGCTGCGTGGGCTTTGATGTGGTTGAACTGGCCCCTAATGGCGAAGAAGCCTGGGATTTCACCGCCGCCCAGATCGTTTATCGCCTGATGGCTTTGTGACAACAATGTAGCTGACATAGCCCGTCACATTACCCTTGGGTTGTTGTTGACATCAGATAAACAACTCACATTAAGTACAATTAGAAATTGAACTTAAGGAAATATTAATGAACTTCAGAACTTCAAGCCTCGTGATCGCACTTTTGGCAGCACCAGCCTTGAGCGCATGCGGTGGTGGCGGCGGTGACGAAACAATAGCATTTACAAGTGTCAGTGAGCTCCCAGACGACGGGACAGTACGGTTGGAAGGACGCGGAAACTCAGCGAATTTCCGGGTAAACGCCAGCACGGGAGAGTTAACGCTCAACAATCGCCAGGCAGATCAGGCTGCGCGTTTGGACATCAAACGATCAGGCGGAAACGCAACAAATATATTGGCTAGTGCAGGCAGCGCAACTGTGTCTTTTGATACCAACGCCTCACCACTGACCGCAGTGCGCGATCTAGCAGCATTCGCGAGTCCGGACGGCGAACAAATTGCAGTTTTTGGCATTGGTGATGCGCGCACAGACTATGAGCATCAAGCGTTCGGCGCCTGGATAGATGGATTTGGATCTGACAACGGAAGCATTGCGACAGCATCGGTGGGCGCCCGTACCGACGCAGCAAATCTGCCCACGAATTCAGCGAGCTACAGAGGGCAGACTGTCGGTTTGGCACAGTTGAATGACGGCGATACCTACCTAGCTGATTCCGAACTAACGGTTAGCACGTCAGATTTCAGAACATTGAATTTAGACAGCACCAACACAATAGTTGAAAACTTAGATACTTTCGTAGTCCGCTCTGAATCCGATCTCAACTTCACAGGAACAGCCACTGTATCTGGCTCCGGTTTCAGCGGTAACATCTCTGGCACAGCTGTAAATGGCAATATCGAAGGAAATTTTTTCGGACCAAACGCCGAAGAAGTGGGCGGTGTTTTCGATTCTCAGTCCGGTGATACAGCCTACATCGGCAGCTTTGGCGCAGTGCGTAATTAAATAGAGAGACCGCAGCGGTCTTGGCCGCCCGCTCCCCGGGCGGTCTCTATTCATGCGCCAGGCTAGATAAGTTCTCAAATGCCTTTCAAAAATACAGCCATAAAAGTGATGCTCGCGCTCGCGCTGAGCGGCAGCGGAGCAAACGCAAAGCCCGCAGAAACTCAAGCTCAGATCGAGCGATACTTTCTCTCGGCACTGGCCAATGTAGAGGCTGGTCAGCCTGAAAAAGCCATTCCGGTGTTTCTTGAGATTTTGGCTCAGGATCCCACTCTGGTGCGCGTCCGTCTAGAATTGGCGCGCGCTTATTTCAATGCCGAAGACTGGCAACGCGCCCGTCAAGAATTCTTTATCGTGCTTTCAGCTGACCTGCCCGAACCGGTAAAAGACCGTGTTCTGGCCTTCATCCGTGCAATCGACAGCCGCCGGGGCTTTGATTGGGATCTCAGCCTGTCTGTGGTCAAGGTCGGCAATCAACGCCGCTATGCCTCAGACACGGTTTTGGTGGACTCCGGCGGCGTTATGCTGCCCTTTGTATTTGATCGTGAAACATCAGACGAATTTGGCCTCCGAGCTGTTGGTGCCCTAAATTTTCGCAGACCCATCGCGTCATTGAGCTCCCCCAAAGCCGCTGTCAGTGGATTTGCCACCTTGGGTTTCGATCTCACTGAGGCAAAGACCAACACCTATGATGACGCTATTTTCAGCCTCACCGCCGGGGTTCGCACTGCCAGGTCACAGCTTACCTACGCCTTCGCGCCTTCGATAAGCACCCGATACATTGCGGGCTCAAAATACGAAGATAGGTTGGGCCTGATTGCGAATTTTGAACGCCGGGGCCAAGAAGGTGGATCGGTGTTTGGACGCGCTACCTTTTTTGACGTCTCAAATGCCCGCAACGAAGCGCTCTCTGGCCATATCACCTCCGCAAGCCTTGGAGTGCGACAGGCTATTGGCGGGCGTGCAATCCTTGGGATTTCTGGCCGTATCGAACGTGAAAATGTACCAAGTGCGCAAGAGGATGCGGTTACCACGCAAATCACAGCCTTTGGCACCTTTGAGATGAAATACGGCCTGACCGCCCAACCCAGCCTCTACTTCCGCTACAAAGACCTTAAAAATCCGAGTCCGATCCTTCCCGCAAGCCCGGATGAGAAGACTTACGGAGCGCGGCTTCGGGTGGAGAAAAACGACTGGTTCATAGCTGGCAGCTATACGCCATTCGTTGAGGTCAGCTATGAGGAAACCCGCAGCGACATTGCGGCTTTCAGCTACACCGAGACCCGTAGCCAAATTGGCATCACACGGCGTTTTTGATCGCCTGTGACCGCTGGTCCTTCGCCCAATCCACCCAAACAAAAAAGCCCTCAGGCCGTTGAGACCTAAGGGCTTTTTATGGCTCCGGCGGTAGGGATCGAACCTACGACCAATTGATTAACAGTCAACTGCTCTACCGCTGAGCTACGCCGGAACATGCATCTCTGAGCTGGCCCAGAAGATGTGGCGGGGTATAGCTTTGCTTTTGAGAGACGTCCAGAGGATTTTTGGAAGTTTTTTGAAATTCCGCAAAAAACTTTTACAGAGGTTCAAAAACCGCCTCAGCGCTCAATCCACCCGGCGCAGACACCATATTTTTCCCATACAAATCAATGAGGTGCGCAAACACATTGCGCGTCGCTGCAGGCAGCAAAGCAGCGGGTGTTTCTACGTAAATCATCTCGGCAAGCGCTTGAGCGGTGGCCGGACCGTCTCGCAAGGCTTTCAGGATCTCCGCCTCCCGCCCCTTGCGATGTGTCATCAGCCAATCAAGGCGCCCTGCAGGATCGTCAATCGGTGCACCGTGGCCCGCATGAAACACCCGCCAGTCGCGCGCGCGCAGCTTTTCACAGGACGCCATGAAATCTGTCAGATCCCCGTCAGGCGGCGACACCAGCGAGCTGGCCCAGCCCATCACATGATCTCCGCAGAAACAAATGTCCTCCATCGCCAGCGAAATGTGATTTCCGAAATGTCCGGGCGTGTGGATCACCTCAAGCGCCCAGCCACGCCCGCGCAGCACTTCGCCCTCACAGACCACCCGGTCCGGCATAAAATCCGCATCGACGCCCTCCCCGCCGCCTGCCAGACCGCTGTCTGCGAGCTCCTGCATAACTGCGCTGCGTCCGGCGTCCACATCCCCATAGGCATAGATCGGTGCCCCGGTTTCCTCAGACAAAGCTTTTGCCAGCGGTGAATGATCCAGATGCGCGTGTGTCACAATGATATGGGTGATGCTCTGCCCAGGTGTCAGCGCCGCAAGGATGGCTTGCAGATGTTCGGCATTCTGCGGCCCCGGATCAATCACCGCGATCTCTGTTTCGCCGATCAGATAGGTGTTGGTGCCACGAAAGGTCATGGGCGACGGGTTGGGACACAACAGCCGGCGCACATTGGGTTCCAATTGCTCGGGCACACCGGGTTCAGGGTTGAAAGCCAAGATTTGCGGGTCCATGGTCGTCCTCTCGGGATAGTCAATGACCAAGGTGTAGGCATGTTTTTTCGCTGGCTCAAACACTATATGCCGCGCAGCCTCTACGGGCGCGCGGCGCTGATCCTGATCCTCCCGGTGGTGCTGTTGCAGGTGGTGGTGTCTTTTGTGCTCGTCAGCCGCCATTTCGAAGGTGTGACAGAACAGATGACCTTTGCCACATCTCGCGAAGTCATGCTGGTTCTTGAGGCCATGGAGGTGAGCGACACCTACCCGGACGCGCGGCCCACCGTCTTGGAAACGCTTGATATCTCGGTGTCCCACCCCGAGGCGCTCGCCACAGAGGACACCCGTCTTTGGTATGATTTCTCCGGCATCATCATGACGCGTGACTTCAAGAAGCTGCTGCCGGGTGTGCAGGCCGTTGAGCTGATTGATGACAGCAAAGTTGTGCTGAATCTGGCCACAGCCTCGGGCCCTTTAGTGGTGGAATTTGACCGCAAGCGCGTTTCGGCCTCCAATTCCCACCAGCTGTTTGTGAACATGCTGGTCTTTGGCGCGCTCCTGACTTTTGTCGCCTATCTCTATCTGCGCAATCAGCTGCGCCCAATCAAACGGCTGGCGGTGGCCGCCGAAGCCTTCGGGCGCGGGCATTCCCTGCCCTACTCTCCGCGTGGCGCTATCGAAGTGCGCGCGGCGGGCAATGCCTTTTTGGACATGCGTGCCCGGATTGAGCGTCAAATCGAACAGCGTACGCTCATGTTGTCTGGCGTCAGCCACGATCTGCGCACGCCGCTCACGCGCTTCAAACTCGGGCTATCGCTTTTGGAGGACGAAGACCGCGAGCCGCTGGAGAAAGACGTCGAAGAAATGCAGCGCATGCTGGATGCCTTTCTCGATTTCGCACGAGGCGTTTATGCCGACGAAAGCGAAGACACCGATCCAACGGCGCTCGTGGTGAATCTCGTCAACAGCTACACCCGTACCGGCGCAGAGGTTACTCTCAATGAACCGGTCGGGGCGGGCGAAATTCCGCTGCGCCCGGCCAGCGTCCGCCGCGCCGTCGACAATCTGATCGGCAACGCCATCCGCTATGGCACCCGCGCCGAGGTCTCCGTCGAAATCACCGACAAATATGTCCGTATCCGCGTGGAAGATGACGGCCCGGGCATCGCGCCGGAGCGTTATGAAGAAGCCCTGAAACCCTTTGCGCGGCTGGAACCGGGCCGCAACCAGAACAAAGGCATGGGGGTGGGATTGGGCTTGTCCATCGCCGCCGATGTGGCGCGCGCCCACGGCGGCATCCTGCGCCTGAGCGAGAGTTCAAAGCTTGGCGGGCTGCGTGCCGATCTTGTCCTTGGGCGCTGAACCCGCGGAAACGTCGGCCCAGCTTTACACCCGCCACCGAAGGCGGTAGCACTCAGGTCACCCTTCTGCGACGGAAAAGACGAATAAAAGGAAGCGTTATGCGTATTGGAAACCGTGACATTGGCCCCAATCACCCGCCCCTCGTGATCGCAGAGATTGGCATCAATCACGGCGGCGATCTGGCCGTGGCCAAAGAGATGGTGCGCCTCGCCGCCCTGTCCGGCTGTGAGATGGTCAAACATCAGACCCATTTTGTGGATGATGAAATGACCGAAGAGGCCAAGCAGATTTTCCCGCCCAACGCAGATGTCTCGATCTGGGAAGTGATGGAGCAATGCGCACTGTCCGGCGAGGAAGAGCTGGAGCTGATGCGCTACACAGAAGAGTTGGGCATGATCTTCATCTCAACGCCGTTTTCTCGCAAAGCCGCTGATTTTCTGGCCGAGGCGGATGTGCCCGCTTTCAAAATCGGCTCTGGTGAGGCCGACAACCTGCCCCTGATCCGCCACATCGCGTCCTTTGGCAGACCGGTCATCATGTCCACCGGCATGCAGACCATCGAAACCATGCAGCGCTCTGTCGCTATCCTCGAAGAGGCCGGCGTCGAATACGCTCTGCTGGAATGCACCAACCTCTACCCTTCCCCGCCTGAAATCGTTTCCCTGCGCGGCGTGACCGATCTGAAAGAGGCCTTTCCAAACGCGGTTGTGGGCTTCTCTGACCACTCCATCGGCCCGGAAATGGCTCTGGCCTCTGTGGCGCTTGGCGCCTGTATTCTGGAGCGTCACTATACCGACACCCGCTACCGTCAGGGCCCCGATATCATCAACTCGATGGACCCATCTGAGCTGCGGTTCCTGATCGAGCGCTCCCGCGAGATCTGGATTGCCGCCAACAACCCCAAACAACGCACCGAGGCCGAAGAGCCGGTTTATGCCTTCGCCCGCGCCTCTGTTGTGGCCGACAAAGACCTGCCCGCTGGCCATGTGATCACCGAGCAAGACATCTGGGCCCGCCGCCCGGGCTCCGGCGAAATTCCTGGCTACGACTTTGACAAAGTGGTTGGCAAAACCCTGACACGCGCAGTCACCCGCAACACCCAGCTGAAGTGGGAAGATCTGGAGGGATGAGAAACAAGCCTTCTCCGCGAGGCGAACTTCTCTCAGATAGTGTCAGAGACGTCGTGCGCAGCATCTCAGGTGCTGCGCATTTTCGTTGGTTCAGGCTTTCGTTCCGCCCCAAATGCCATAGGTCTCTCGGAAGTAGTCAATGCACGCGCGGTTGGCCGCAATGCGGTCATGACCCATGTAGACAAACTTCCTAAGTGCCGCGTCGCTGCCTTCGTTTTTGGGTTCCTTGGACCGAATTTTGTTGTCGGTGTTCAGCCAGATTGGAATGCCTCGGCGCTCAAGACATCCGGACAGCCAAACATCATCAACCGTCCAAAGCACGTCGGGGATGTCATAGCAGGCTTCGTCAAAGAACTCTGGGCGCACGAGCACACCGCCCCACCCCTCCAGAATGTCAACATAACCTGAACTCAGCGCCTTACTTGGCTTCCACTTGCCAAAAGTTGCAGCCCGCTTCACACGATACTTCCAGTCCTTTACCAGAAACTGCGCGCGTGGCCCTCTGCTCCCTCGCCAGCCGTCATGCGCATAGACCGGATTATCCAAATGGCCTGCCTCTTCTACGATGCAGCAATCTGGGTGTACCTTGGCGGCATCCACGTAGCGTTGAGCCCATTGGTTATCATAGAGCTTGTCGTCATCGCAGAACAGAATCTGCACATCTTGTCCGGCATACTCGCGCGCGGCCGGAAGAACCTTGGTCGCAGGCCCAAAATCTTCGTCAATAACACGCAGATTTACGCCTTCAGGTACAACCGGCAGATCCGCGGCATCATAGTCAAAACGACGATATTTGCGCGCCACATAGAGATTGATTTCAGCGATATCAGCAGTTTGCTCCAGAAGACGAGCAAGGTTTTTGTCAACATGCGGAAACCGTGGGGGGACCGTCGTGAGAGAAAGGACAAGTTTGGTCACGTTATCAATCCTGCAAAGAGCCGCCAAAGCCGACCCAATAGTCAACCATCCATGGCACGCGCCCGCGCCCATAGTGCGGGAACCGATCCCAGTTGCCACGCGGCGGATTGATTAGGTCAATCGGCCGCGGAATGCCATGAAAACAAAGAATCTTTGCACTGGGCGGATTCGGATGTTTGAAACGATCAACGCCGAGGGGCTGGCGCAAATGGTACTTGAAGCTCTGAATCCAATCATCAGGCCAGTATTGGATGTCGCCAAATCCGAGCGAGCCGAACTCTCCGTGCAGAAAGTCCTGTTCGTTTTCATAGGTCGACAAGTGACCATTCATATTCTCATGAAGTCGATCAACAACAGCACCTAACGCGTTTATATCAAAAGCAAAAATGCCCGTACCTGTTCTCGGCGCACCAGATTTATAGCGCCAGGGCCGAGAATCCAGGCAAACAAATGCGCCCGCAAAATCAAACATTTCTGCGAGATCTCCCGAAATGACCGTGTCGAGGTCGATAAACAACGCCCGACCACTCAAACCATAGAGTTCTTTTGAAAACACACCCAATTTGGGCCACGCGCCAGCTCCCCAGGCCGACTTAGGCAACCCGAGATCAGGGATATCATAGGCCTCGACCCCATCAACAAATCCAGTGTTGTCATCTGTGAGGCAGACGAAACGAAACGGGACGGACATGTGCGCTTTGCAGGCATTGTAGAGCACGTTCACATATTCGGCCGAATACAGCGTACCCCACTTCATCGTCAAAATAATGCGATCCAATATAATGCCCTCCGCGCGATCGTCTCTTTTGTTCTCGGAAGAGAAACTGCGTGAACTCGTGCTATGCGCTATGCAATTTGTTGTCCAGAAAAGATCTTCGCCCGACAGCGCTGGCTTGGCACCGGCAGAAGCATCTCGATGAATTACTACTAAACTGGACTTTGGCTGCGTCAATAATCGGGTATTTCAGAAACGCGCCACACGCCTAGGGATTTGTCACTGCGACTGCCCTTCACACCCGGCATACTCTCATCAATGGTGTAAAGCGGAGCCCCAAAAGAGAACGGCGGCTTGGTCAGGTCCAATGCCCGCCAATATCCGGTAGCAATGTCTTCGTTGGATTGAACCGTCGGATTTGTCGTGGTGATCAACCACGTTGAGCCCGAAGCCTTGATGTTGCGTAAGGCGTCCATGACATGGGCATTTGACAAGTGAACCAAACAATCGCGGGTAAACACAATATCATGACGCGGCACCGGACCTTCGATCAGATTGATGACTTCGAAAGTCACACCCTCACGACCATATTGTTTTTGGTTCTCTGCTATAAGATCGGAAACTATATCACCACCAGTGTATTTGGAAACGCCGAGATCCACTGTGCGCATCCAAAAAAAGTCGCCGCAAGGCAGGTCAAGAAAGCTATTTGCGTCGAGCGTTCTGACCATTTTTGGCAATGCTTTGCGAACAGATTGTGTTGTGTTCAAGTTAGACCCTTTTCCTGAACGGCTATCAGGATCCCCCCATTTGTTGGTTCTGTAGTACTTGGAGAAAATTTCAGATGGTTCTTGTTTGGAAAGCTTCCAAGACCGCATCCGCGATTTGAAATCCGATAGCAGTTTCATTTGGTAATCAAGGGCCTCTAGATTTGGAACACAACTGCGATCAAACCCTTGTACCAAGGTTCTATATCTCGCTTTGATGTCTCAACTCACAGTGTTGCGCCAAAGGCTCAGGCAACACAAGCTCGCTGGCGGGTTCCTAGCGAGAAATTGCGCCCCCTCCCGCGCTTGAGCTTCAAGAAGCTGTCAATTAAGGTCCGACGACCAAGGCGCAAATTCTATCGAGACTGCTATGACCCGCTCCCTCCTCTTCCTAACCGGTACCCGTGCGGATTTTGGCAAGCTGGAACCGCTCGCCGTTGCGGCGCGGGATGCTGGCTTTGACGTGACTTTTTTCATCACCGGCATGCATATGCTGGCGCGCTACGGACTAACGAAAATCGAAGTGCACCGTATGCCCGGTGTCACCAAGCACGAATTCCTCAACCAGCGTCCCGGTGACTCCCAAGATATCATTCTGGCCAAAACCGTGGTGGGATTTTCAGACTACATCACTGAAACCAAGCCGGATCTGGTGGTCGTGCATGGCGACCGTATCGAGGCGCTAGCGGGCGCGCTTGTGGCGGCGACCAACTACATCCCCTGCGCCCATATTGAAGGCGGCGAGGTCTCCGGCACGATTGACGAGATCTACCGCCACTGCAACACCAAGCTCTCCAGCCACCATTTTGTCAGCTCAGACGCGGCCAAAAAACGCGTGATGGCCATGGGAGAGCCGGAGGGTGCGATCCATGTGATCGGCTCACCAGAGCTTGATTTCCACGCCGGACCTTCCGGTGTGACGCTCGATCAGGTCAAAGCGCATTATGACATTCCGTTTGACGATTTTGGTCTGGTGACCTTCCATCCGGTCACCTCAGAGCAGGCCACCATGGGCGCACAGGCGAAAGACCTGTTTGATGAATTGAACGCATCGGGTAAAAACTTCATCGTGATTGCGCCCAACAATGATCCCGGTTCGGAAGACATCTTCAAAGTGCTCGACGCGCTGCCTAAAGACCGCTTCCGCCAATACCCGTCGATGCGGTTCAATCATTTCTCAGAGCTGATGAAAAACGCCGCCTGCATGATTGGCAATTCCTCCGCAGGTGTGCGTGAGGCGCCCTTCCTCGGTCTGCCATCACTGGACGTGGGTACCCGTCAGACCAACCGCGCGCAAGCCAGCTCTGTAGTGTCCTGCGCCGCTTCAGATCGCGCCGCGATCCGCGATTTCCTGTCCTCACAATGGGGCAAGCCGCACGCACCGCACACTGGCTTTGGTGAAGGCCATTCCGCAGACCGCTTTGTGGATCTGCTTAACAGCGACACCTTCTGGACCCAGGGTCTGCAAAAAGCCTTTCAGGACAACGCCTGAAAGGCTTGATGTTTCAGGACATATCCATGTCCACCTTGCCTGTGAAACGCCGCGCCTCCCAGGCGCGCGCAATCAACAGGCTGCTGTCACGCATGGTGTCAAACCGAGGCATCAGCGGGTTGCCGGATGTGTCCTGACCCCGCACAAGCGCCAGAAAATCACGCATCATGTCCATGAACATGTCATTGCGTTCAAAGACATAGGGCGTGGTCTTCATTCCCTGCCCCATATCTTCAGACAGGCTCGGCGCGAGAAAATCAAGATCTACCACACGGTCACGCCCGCGCAGCGCTGCCTTGCGCAGCGACACGGGTGAGACATAATCCATCGAAATGGTCCCCAACGCCCCCGAGGCCGCGACAACATCCACACGGGTGGCAAAATCAATCTGCGGGAAATCCTCATGTGCCAAGGCGCGCACATCAGAGATCTCAAGCGGGCCCATCACCGCCAGCGCCAGATCCATCTCGTGGCACAGGTCCATCAAGACACCGCCGCCTTCCGGCTCTGCGGCGTAGCTCCCGGCAAAAGACCAGTTTTCCCGCCACTGGCGCACGTCATGGCCGATCTCGAATGAAAACCCGTAGGTCTGACTCAGATTCAGCGCGGCCAGCGCCCGCACTGCCGGGTGATAGCGCATCATGAACCCAACCATGGAACGCGCCGCCACGGGGTCCGCTATCGCGTGAATGGCCTCCACCTGCGCCGCCCGCCAGGCCAGCGGTTTTTCTGCATAAAACGGCCAGTTGTGCGCGGCACACATCTCGATCAGTTCCAGACGGATTGGCGTGGAGGTGGCAATCACCACCGCCTCGATATCCTGCCGTGTCTCAAAGGCGACGCGGTCAAACCCGCGCCAGCCGATCAGCTCAACAGCCTCACCCAAGGCTGCCAGATTGGCGGCATGGCGTTTGCCAATCGAGCCTGCACCGATGACCGCGATCACCACGCGGAGAAGCCCCCATCCACATTGACCATTTGTCCGGTCATATGGCCTGCGTGTTTGCTGGCAAGGAACAGCATCACATCCGCGATTTCATCAGGCTGCGCCATCCGGTCCTGCATGATCAGCGCGCCAACCCGTTTTTGGAACTCCTCAGAGTGGCCATTGAACACAGCGCCCGGCGCAATGGTGTTCACGGTGGCGTCGCGCTTGGCCCAATAGCCTGCCAGCCACACGGTCATGCCGTGGATGCCCGCTTTGGAGACCCCATAAGCGGAAAAATTCTTGAACGGCATGCCATCATAAATCGGGTGATGCGCACCGTTGAGCGCATACATCGACGCCACATTGATCAGCGCGCTTGGGTATTTGCCCACAATGTCGCGATCCATCTGGCGGGCAATCATGAAAGCACCGGTGAGGTTGGTACGCATCGTGCGCTCAAAGTCTTCCACGCTGGTGTCGGCAAAATCCGGGAACGGCTTACCCGCCCCCATCAGCATCTCACCGGTGATGGCGGCGTTGTTGAGCACCACATTGGGCTGCCAGCCATCTGCCATCACCCGCTTGAAGATCTCGACCACTTCTTCTTCGACACCGACGTTCAGGTCGTAGTAGCCAAATTTCGGATTGTCGCCATGCGCCGCTTTGAGGGCATCCGCGCGTGCGCCGGGCAGGTCCGTGGCGACAACCTTTGCGCCAACATCCAGCATGCGGCGCACATAGGTGGAGCCCAAGACGCCGCCAGAGCCCGTGATAAATACCGTGCGTCCGTCCAACTGTTTGTCCATCTTGCGGCCTCCTTCAGCCTTTGCTGTCGAGCTGTTCTTGAAGCAGAAGCTCTACCAATTTGAAATCAAAAGGGGAATCGATGTCGATGCAGCGCTCTGGCGGCATCTCAAACGGGATCACCCGCCCCTCATAAATGGTCTGCGCCTCGCGCAGGTATTTGGGTGCAACCACATAGGTGGAGGCCGCATGCTCATAAACAGTGGGTGCAGCCTGACGGGCCCAGACCCCACCGGGCAAAGGTTTGCTCACATGCAGAGCGCCGGATTCATCCGGTTCCACGAGGTTGAAATAAGGGTTCTTGCGCGCCTCACAGACGCTCATCACCATGTCCGGCTGTTCTTTCTGATAAAGCTTCAGTGCGCCAGTAATGTCTTCGGGCAGGCGCAAGGGCGAGGTGCAATCCAGATCAAGAAAAGCTGTCGCAGCCTTGCCCGCTGCCGCCTCGCCAGCTTCCATCGCATGTTGCCAAACACCCCATTTAGGCGCTTCATCTGTCGCCAGATGCGCAGGCCTCAGCCCAATCGGCAACGCGCCTTTGGCGACCGCATGTTCATACATCTCTTCATCATCTGTAGAGACCACAACCGCATCCACCATCGGGTGGGCAAAAAGCTGATCCAGCGACCAATCAATCATCGGCTTGCCGCATAAGTCTTTGAAGTTCTTGCGAACCACCCCTTTGGAGCCTTTGCGCGCTCCGATGTGACCAAGGATCATAAATGGCTCTCCTGTGTTGCGGGCTCTCAGCGTCTTGCCTGCCAGTATCGCAAGCGCGCCGCGCCCGTCCAGCGCGAAACGACGCGCCGCCCTGCTGTGATCTTGTTACGCAAGCCCCCAAAACCACGCAACGCCAAACTGGCAAACGGCTTGCGCGGAAAATCCGCAAACCATATGTATCGGCTATCTTGTTGGCGCAGAATGATTGATCACACCCCCCATGCCGCTTTTCTCCCGCTCCTTCGGCCATTGGCTCACAGATACGGCCATCCGCAGCTTTTTGTCTGCGATGCGCAGGCTGCCCTATGAAACGCGCATCAATACCTGCGGTCAGATCATGACCAAAGTGATCGCGCCCCTCACAGGCAACCGCCGCCGCATCCGCGAAAACCTCGCCCTTGTGATGCCGGAGCTGTCATCGGAGGCGCGCGAAGCCATTGTGCGTGAAGTACCCGAAACCATGGGACGGATGCTGATGGAGATGTACTCTGCCGAGGAATTCTCTGCACGCGTGGCGACCTATCCGATCAAAGGCCCCGGTCTTGCCGCTCTCAAAGCGGCAAAGGAAGAGGGCAAAGGCGCAATGCTGGTCACTGGCCATTTTGGCAACTACCTCGCCGTCCGCGCCGCCCTTCTGGCGCAGGGCATTCCGGTTGGTGGGCTCTACAAAAAGATGTCCAACCCCTATTTCAACGCACACTATGTGGCTGCGATGGAAGACTTTGGCAAACCGGTGTTTGAGCGTGGCCGTCGCGGCATGTCCGGCATGATCAAGCATCTGCGCAGCGGCGGTTTTCTGGGGATCGTGCAGGATCAGCGCATCAATGATGCGCCGGTGATGGACTTCATGGGAAAACCGGCACGCACCGCGACCTCTGCTGCCGAACTGGCGCTCAAATACAAAGTTGATCTTGTGCCCTGCTATGGCATCCGCCAGCCTGACGGCACCTATGTGATTGAGACCGAGGCTCCGGTGCCGCACACAACTGCAGAAGAAATGACGCAGGCCCTGAACGACAGCCTTGAAGCGCTGATCCGGGCCTATCCCGGTCAATGGATGTGGACCCACAACCGCTGGCGTGGCGCCGGACATGACACATCTGAGGATCGTGCGCGGTAGATGCCCTGAGCATTCGCTGCAATTTTTCCACAAAATCATCCCATTTGCGCAACTTTTTAACCATTTCGCTCCTTTAGCAAGGTCAGTGACCCTGAAACGACTTTGCGGGTTACTGTTGCCAAAGGAGACTGTTGTGTTCCACGTCCGCTCGTCCGCCTACGCCAAACCCGCGCGTCATGCGCGCCTGTTTGAGCTGCTGCGCCAGCAAAATCTGGCCTTGGCGCATGAAGAGGCGCTCGCGCGCCAACCCGTTGATATGTTTAAAGCGGATCACTTTGAATTTCGCGCCGAACGCATGGTCAAAAACGCCACAGAGTCTCTGCTGCGCAGCGCCTAACCAACTCAACAACTGAGGGCTTTAGCCCCTGAACCCTGTGGCCACCACAAACTTTTCGGAACTGTCCGCGCGGCTGCTTGGGGGTTTCACATTCGCCACTTTGGTGAATTTCTGCTTCAGAAGCTTTTGCAGCTCCCCTTCGGCACCACCAGCCAATACCTTGGCCACAAACGTGCCGCCTTCTTCCAGCACATCAAAGGCAAAATAAGCCGCCGCCTCACACAGCGCCATAATGCGCAAGTGGTCGGTCTGCTTGTGACCCGAGCTGGCCGCCGCCATGTCGCTCATGACAACATCCGCTTTGCCGCCCAGCCAGTCTTTGACCTTCACATCCGCATCGTCTTCCATGAAGTCGAGCTGATGGATGTCACAGCCGGCAATGGCTTCCACTTCCTGAAGGTCGATCCCCAGAATAGTGCCAACCTTTTTGCCGGATTTCTCCCCTAGCGCATTCACGCGCGGCACGGCCACCTGGCACCAGCCTCCGGGGGCACAGCCAAGGTCCACAACCCGGGCGCCAGGCACCAGAAAGCGGTATTTGTCGTCCAATTCCATGATCTTAAACGCCGCGCGCCCACGATAGCCTTCGGCCTTTGCACGCTGCACATAAGGGTCATTGAGCTGACGTTGCAACCAGCGGGTGCTCGACAGTTTGCGCCCGCGCGCAGACTTCACCTTCACGGTCAAATCGCGCTGTCCGCGCCCGGATGTGTTCTTGCCGGTCGGTTTCTTGGCCATCTCGCTCACCACTTTGCTTTGAAACAAAGCCTTCTAGTCATTTTTGCCGTCACTTCAAGCTGTCTTGCAAGCTCAGAACGGTCCGTCCTCTAGCACGCCATCCGCGCTCATCTGCGCATAAAGCAACCCTTCACGCAGCCCACGGTCCGCAACGGAAAGCCGATCTGTCGGCCAGCAGCGCAGCAGCGCCTGCAAAATCGCCGAGCCACTCATGATCAGCGCCTGCCGGTCCTGCCCGATCCGCGGGTCATTGCGCCGCCCCTTGGGGCCAAGATCGAGATAGCCCCGGATGACCTTATCAATCTGGTCACTGGTCATGCGCAGACCGTCTACTTTGGTCCGGTCATAACGGCGCAGCCCCAGATGGCTTGCCGCCACGGTGGTCACCGTGCCGCTTGTGCCGATGATCTGAAAGCCTTCGCTCGGCGGCGCATCCTTATAGGGGGCGAACTCGCTGAGGTTTTCCTCAAAGAACCAGCTCATCAATGCAAAGCGTGCGGCATCATCCTCCACATCGCGAAACTGGTCGCGCAAAGTGGCCACACCCAGCGGCACGCTGATCCAATCCACCACTTTGGCGGCCGGAAACGGACTGTCCGCGGTGTGAAACCCGCCGCGCAGACGCATGATTGCGCGCGACCGCTCGATCGGCGGGACAGAGGACAGGTCGATCCAGACAAGCTCTGTTGACCCGCCGCCAATATCCACCACCAAGAGTTGCTCGGTCTTCATGGAAACAAGCGGTGCACAGCTGATCACCGCCAAACGCGCTTCTTCCTCGGCCTGAATGATTTCCAGCTGCAAACCGGTCTCGCGTCGCACCTGCCGCACAAAGTCCCGCGCATTCTTGGCGCGCCGACAGGCCTCAGTGGCCACCAAACGCATGCGTTTGACCTTATGGCGCTTAAGCTTCTGCTGACAGATCCGCATCGCTTGGATCGTGCGCCGCATGGAGCCACGGGAAAGCCTTCCGGTGCTTTCCAGCCCGGAGCCCAATTGGACAGACTTGCTAAAGCTGTCCACCACATGAATTTGACTGCCCTTGGGTTGGGCAATCAACATGCGACAACTGTTCGTGCCCAGATCCAAGGCCGCGTAAAGCGTACTTGGATCAGGCGGTTTCGGCGCGGGGCTCTCAACCGGTTTTGGGAATGCGCCCGCACCTTTGGGACGCTTGGGCGCCATCGTCACGCCCTCCATTTCGTGTTGCCTTCAACCTAGTCTCTCGCTGCCCCCCGCGCAATCCCTCCTTGGATGACGCCGCGCATCTTTGGGACACGCTCTTGGCACAACGCCCCGGAAGCTCATCTTTTTCATGCAAAGATTTCACGCGCCCGGCCATAGCCAGAGCGCCGCTCAGACCGCTACAAGCAGCTCACAACAATGCGCTAGGTCGCGGAATGCTGTCTTCGTGTCGAAATTGACACAAAGCGACAGGCGGCCCTGATTTACGTATGATGTACTGATACCGGAGGAATCAAACCCATGCCTGATGTCACCATTGTCTACTGGCGCGATATTCCTGCTCAGGTGATCGTTGGCAAAGGGCGTCGCGGCGCAAAGAAACCTTTGGCTGAACGGTTTGAGCAAGCCATCGACCGAGCAGCAATGAAGGTTGGCGCATCCGACACGGATGCCTATCTAGCAGAGTGGCGGAAGGCAGATCCGTATCCGGTTGAGGGCGAGCCGCAGGCGATTGCTGAACAAGAAGTCGCACGGCTTGAAGCAGAGTACGATCAGACGCGCATCAAGGCGCTGATCGACAATGAAGGCTGGGCATGACACGCCCCTCGATTTGGGAGGCCGCAATGGCTTTGTTGAATTTCAAGCGCAAGACCGATGAGGTCAAATCCGCCACACCGGAAATGGAAGCTTTCCTGAAAGGCTACTCCATCGAAGTGATGCCGCGCACGGCCGCCAAAGTCGACGACTTCCGCGTGCTTCTGCCTGAGGGCACCCGCGTCTATATCGCCCACATCGAGGGCACCCCGATCGAGGATATGGTCGCCACCGCCAAGCGCATCAAAAGCGAAGGCTATGACGTGATGCCCCACTTCCCGGCGCGCATCATCAAGGACAAGGCAACGCTTGAGAACTGGATCTCCATGTATCAAGGCGAAGCCGACGTGAAACAGGCGCTCCTGCTGGCCGGTGGCGTTGCCAACCCGCATGGTGATTTCTCTGACTCCATGCAGCTGCTGGACACAGGCCTGTTTGACAAAGCCGGTTTCACCAACCTGCACGTTGCGGGCCACCCAGAGCCCAACATGGACATCGACCCGGACGGCGGTCGCGCCAACACCTACGCCGCTCTGGACTGGAAACTCGAGTTCTCCAAGCGCACCGACGCGGATATGGCTCTGGCCACCCAGTTCTGCTTTGAGGCAGAGCCAGTGATCGAATGGGCCAACACCCTGAAAGAGCGCGGCATGACCCTCCCGATCCACATCGGCATCGCGGGCCCTGCCAAGCTGCAGACCATGATCAAATTCGCCATTGCCTGCGGCGTTGGCCCGTCTCTCAAAGTGCTACAAAAGCGCGCCAAAGACGTCTCCAAACTGCTGCTTCCGCATGAGCCAACCGAAGTTCTCGCCGGTCTGGCCGCCCACAAAGCGGCAAACCCGGATTTCAACATCGAGAAAGTCCACTTCTTCCCGCTTGGCGGCATCAAAACCAACGCCAACTGGGCAATCGAAAACGGCGGCGCCTCTACGCAGCCAGCCGCCCCACAAAGCACCTCTGTCTGACAGGATAAAACATGACCCGGACCATCATTGAATCACAAACAAAAACAGCGATCATGGGTTTTGATCAGCCGTTCACTGTTATCGGTGAGCGCATCAACCCAACCGGCCGCAAGATCCTGAACGCAGAGCTGGAAGCGGGCGATTTCTCCCGCGTGCAAGCAGATGCACTGGCACAGGTGGCCGCAGGCGCTACTGTTCTGGACATCAACTCCGGCGCGGTTTTCTCCAACAAAATGGCCGAAGACCCACGCTACGCGGACAACAACTTTGTTGAGCCTGACCTGATGCGCCAGCTGGTGGAAAAGGTGCAGGAAGTCACCGACTGCCCGCTCTGCATCGACAGCTCGGTTCCCGGCGCGCTTGAGGCCGGTCTGGAAGCGGCCAAAGGTCGTCCGCTGCTGAACTCTGTGACAGGCGAAGAAGAGCGTCTGGAAATCGTTCTGCCGCTGGTCAAGAAATACAACGTGCCTGTGGTGGCCATCTCCAACGACGACACCGGCATCTCTGAGGACCCAGAAGTCCGCTTTGCCGTGGCCAAAAAGATCGTTGAGCGCGCAGCTGACTTCGGCATCCCGGCCCATGACATCGTGGTCGACCCACTGGTGATGCCAATCGGCGCCATGGGCACTGCTGGCCTGCAGGTCTTTGAACTCAATCATCGTCTGCGCAACGAGCTGGGCGTGAACACCACCTGTGGTGCGTCCAACATCTCCTTCGGCCTTCCAAACCGTCACGGCATCAACAACGCCTTCCTGCCAATGGCGATGGCGACCGGCATGACCTCCGCGATCATGAACCCGATTGCACTGCCTGTAGGCCCTAAAAAGCTGGCCGAGAAGAAAGCCGAAATCGCCGCCAAAGGCATCATCATTCCAGAGGACATGGATGACGAAGCCTTCTGCGAAACCTTCGGTCTGGGCTCCACCAAAGCCCGCGCAGGTAAGGAAATGGAGGCCATCCGCGCCGCCAACTTCCTGACCAACAACGACGAAGGTGGTGCTGAGTGGATCAAATTCAACAAATCCCCTGCAGATGCAGCCGCAGGTGGCCGGGGCGGTCGCCGTCGCCGTCGCGCCTAAGCGCGCCTTGATATGACGAAAAAGCCCGCATCCTTTGATGCGGGCTTTTTTGTTTTATGTGAATGATTTATCCGCGCTTCTTAAGGTTGCGATAGTCGTCAGCTCCCACCGTGGGATCGTCACCTTCGCCAAACAGGCTGTGTTTCTGCACCTTTTGGGTGCCCGTCACCGGAACCTCTTGAACAAACCGTATCCACCCCGGAGCCTTGTAGTAGGCCAGTCGCGCAAAGCACCAATCAAACAGCTCCTGTGACAAGGACTCGCCCCGCGTACCAACCACCTGCACGCAGGCCATGACCTCTTCGTCGCGCATCTCGTCTGGCACAGCCACCACCGCCACACGCTCAACAGCCGGGTGATCCTGCAGACAAGCCTCAATCTCCGCCGCCGCAATGTTTTCACCAGACCGTCGGATGATGTTTTTCTTTCGATCCACAAAGGTGATCATGTCCGTTTCATCCATCACCACCGTATCGCCGGTGTGAAACCATCCCCCACGCCAGGCTTCCTCAGTGGCCTCCGGAAGGTTGAGATAGCCCGAAAAAGCCCCCCGCCGCGGGGTCTCAGCACTGTAGCGCAGCACCATTTCGCCCGCCGTGCCCCGTGGCACCTCTTGATCGTCACCATCCACGACGCGCACGTCCAAGCCCGGTTGCGGGCGACCCATCGCGCGAGTGTCGATCCGGCGCGGCTCTTCATAGTCGCCCAGAATGCGGCACATCTCTGTCATGCCCCAGACCTCGATCAACGGAAACCCAAAGCGCTCTTCAAACGGACGGTGCAGCGTGGGCTCTACCCCTGCCCCAACAGCGAATTTCACCTTGTGTTTCTTTTCCCAAGCCTCAGGTGCCCGATTCATCAACGCCGGAATGACGATCCCCAGATAATGCGCCGCCGTGGCTTCTGTTTCCGCCAGTTCGCGCCACCATGCGCTGGCCCGGAACCGCTCCGGCGCGATCTGCGCGCTGCCGGTTTCAATCACCGCCATGAACAGCAGGATCGCGGCGTTCACATGGAACAGCGGCAGCGGGCAATAGACCTTGGTCACCCCGGCCTCAAATTCGATGAGGCCACCACGTGAGGCATACCACTGCCCCATCTCCACCTCATAGCCATGGCTCAGAATACAGCCCTTGGGCCGTCCCGTGGTGCCTGAGGTATAGATCAGGCTGGCCTCGGTCTCCTGCGTGATCGGGCCCGTGTTGGGCGCAGCGGATTTGCTCGGTGGCAACGCAGGCAAAGTGGTGCCCATCTCCACCATCGGCACATCCAGACCACTCTCCGCAATCCCCGCCTCCATAAGCGCGCGCTGCTCCCGCACCACAAGCGCCAGCTCCGCGCCGCTGTCTTGCAGCAGATAGGCCACCTCTGCGGGGCGGTAATCCGGGTTCACCGGCACCCAACTGATGCCCAGCTCTGACAACGCCAATTTCAGCAAGAGCATCTCAGGGCGGTTTTCCAGCAGCGCTGCGATCCGGTGCCCATGGCCGTAGCCTGCGGCTTTCAGCGTGGCCACCATCGACGAAACCTGCGCCTGCGCCTCGCCATAGGTGCAGAGGTATCCCTCCGGGTGATATGCGCGCTCTGCGTTGGCAGGCACCTGTAAAAACAGCTTGTCGGCATAAGTCTTTGCCCGTTCGGCAAACAGCGCACCAATCGTCATGCTCATGAGCATTCCTTCCTCTTCTTGGCGCGCGACTTTAGCGGAGCGCACAGCGAGCGCAATCACCGTAGAAACACCTAGGCGCCGCCGCGTTCCTGCATCTTGCGCGCATCCATCAGTTGGCCGTTGAATTCCGCGCTCAGCACAAAAATCGCCGACATCAGATAGAGATACACCAGCGTCGACATGATCCCGGCAAGCCCGGCATAGGTGACCGAATAGGTCGAAAACCGGCTGAGGTAGAATCCAAACCCTTTTGAAACCGCCCACCACAGGACGATACAGAGCAAGATCCCCGGCAACAGCTCGCGCGATGAATGGGGCATGCCCGGCAACCATTTGTGGCAGGCAAACAGGAAAAAAACCGAAACCGATAGGGTGACAATCTGACGAAACTGTTCGTTGCTCAAAATCGACTGTCCTAGCCAAGGGACAAGATCATCAAAGTAGTGCACCGCCAACGGTACAATCACGTTGAACGCCCCGGCCACGACAATCACGCCGGACCCCGCAATCACAAACAGGATCGCCAGTGCACGCGTTTTCCAAAACGGCCGCGGATCTTCATCGCGGTACGCATCCGTAATCACCAAACGAATGGCCTGCACCCCGTTTGAAGCAAAAAAGATCGCCAGAACCGCCCCGAAGGTCAACGTGGAACTCCCCGCCTGCAGCACCGCGCGCAGCTCGCTCTCAATGGAATCGGCAATCGCATCCGGCCAAGCGCCAATGGTGAACTCGACCACATCGTCGATATGCGCCTGGGGGCTCAGCACCCCCGCCAATGAAAGCGCAAACAGACAGAAGGGAAAAATCGCAAAGAGAAAAGACAGCGCAAGGTGCGAGCTGCGCACAGCACCGCCTTTTGACCCAAATCTGCGGACGGCTTCAAAAAAACTTTGCAGGAAATTCAACAGACCCACTCACATTCAGCGACTTCAGTTCACCAACATAATAGATTGAATAAAAGGGGTTTTCCATGACCCCAATCCAACAATCCCAGCTCTGACGCAGGGGATTCGGGTCGCCTCCTAAAATTTTAGGTAAATACCGCTAAAAACTGATGACAGTCTAAAAGGATATTTTCAGAAACTCGCTCTAACACTGGTCTCAGAGGGAAGACGCGGTCTGGGGACACAGCCGCAGCCTTCCTTAAGGGTCATGCAGCAGCCTCTCCAAACGTGTTGCGTGGCCTCGGACGACCGGCGCGCGCTCTCCCTCCCGGTGGCGCTGGTTGGGCGTAAGATCGCTACGCCTTGGCGGTTTTGCAATGTCTGTGCCCATGCCAGACCACTCACAGAACCAAGGCTGGTGCTGGCTCTACTCCAAGGAGCCAGCACCAAATTCCCCAACCGCCATCAAGCACCGCGCAAAAAAGGCGCCCCACCCCGGGACGCCTGAAACCCTGTTTTGTGGATGCGTTAGTTTGCACCCAGATAGGATTGGATATCGCTTTGCGCGCGGGCCACGTCACGCCCTTTGGGCGCGGGTATCTCGCCGGCCTCAGCCATCTCTTCCACCAGCGACCGATAGGTCTCCAGATAGTTCTCCGGCAGATTATGGGCGATGCCCTGGTGGCAATCGATACAGGTTTTGCCTTCATCCAGCGCCTGCTGGTGATTGGCCGCCGCGCGGTTCTCCTGAATGGTGAAATCCATATATTCGAAGTTGTGGCAGTTGCGGCATTCGCGGCTGTCGGACTTCTTCATTTTCACCCAGGATTTGGACGCCATGCCAAGCCGGTGTTCCTCGTATTTCTCCGGTGTGTTTATCGTGCCCACCAGCGTATGATACACATCTTTGCTGGCCAGAATCTTGGCTTTGATCTTGTGCTGCCATTCCTTTGGTACGTGGCAATCCGGACAGGTCGCCCGCACACCGGAGTGGTTGTTGTAATGCACCGTCTCTTTGTACTCGACAAAGTTGGTCTCCATCTCGTGGCAAGAGACACAGAACTCCTCGGTGTTGGTCAGCTCCAGCGCCCAGTGGAAGCCCCCCCAAAACAGGATGCCCCCCACAAAGCCCCCGATCAGCAACCCACCCAGAGAGAAGGTTGTCGTGGGCGATGTCACCGTGCGCCACACACGCCGGAAAAAGCCGGGTTTGTCGTCATGATCAGACATGTCTCAACTCCTTTCCTGCTGCGTTATTGGGACGGGGTGAAGGTGCTCTCCACCAACGGCGGCGTGTTGGCCTGCGGCACGTGGCATTGGTTACAGAACCAACGGGTGCCCGCGACCTGATCAAGCTGTTCGCCCTCGCGCCCCAGATAGTGGGTCATCGACAGCGTCGGTGCGCCGCGATCCCCGGCATTGCTCCAGTCATGGCACGCGAGACACTGGTTTGCGCTCAGATCAATCTGATACTGATCGATGGAATGCGGGATCAGCGGCGGCTGCTGGCGATAGTTGCGCACAAACCGGCGGCTCTCCTGATGCAGAACCTCATCAATCCGGTTGATGTGGTCGATCTGATCATTGCGCAGCGTTTTCACTGTGCCCGCCTGATCCGCAATCGCAAAACCGCTGCCCACAACCACAGCAACCGCTGCCAAGGTGCTGACAAAACTGTATTTTCTCATCTTACAATCTCCGTAGCTTGCGGGGGTGGCTTTGGGCCGCGCCCCGCGCTGGCTATGTTGGGTGGGGCGCTCTTCAGGCGCGCTCCACCTTGCAGGCACATTTTTTGAAGTCCGTTTCTTTGGACAGCGGACATGTCGCATCCAGCGTCAACTTGTTGATCAGCTGACCCTCATCAAACCACGGCACAAACACCACGCCACGCGGCATCCGGTTGCGGCCACGGGTTTCAACACGGCTGTGCATCTCTCCACGACGGGTGGAGATGGTGATCTCCTGCCCGCGCCGCAGGCCGCGCTCCTTGGCGTCCTCCGGGTGCATGAACACCTGCGCATAAGGATAGGCCCGGTGCAGCTCGGGCACACGCCGGGTCATGGAACCGGAATGCCAGTGCTCCAACACACGACCGGTGACGAGCCACATGTTGAACTCCTCATCCGGCACCTCCGCTGGCGGCTCATAAGGGGCAAAGATGATCTTCGCCTTGCCATCTTTGTGGCCGTAGAACTTAACGCCTTCGCCTTCTTTCACGTAGGGGTCATAGCCCTCGCGGAAACGATATTTGGTCTCCTTGCCGTCAACCACGGGCCAACGCAGGCCGCGCTCCTCGTGATAGACGTCAAAGTCCGCAAGATCGTGCCCGTGGCCCCGCCCAAAGGCGGCGTATTCCTCAAACAGGCCTTTCTGCACATAGAAGCCGAAGTCCTCAGATTCCGCGTTGGCAAAGCCCTCAGCGGTTTCAGAAAGCGCGTATTTGTCGACCTGCCCATTGGCAAAAAGCACATCAAACAGGGATTTGCCTTTGAACTCCGGGTTCGCATCCAGAATGTCGGCTGGCCAAACCTCGTCAGTGGTGAAGCGTTTGGAGAACTCCATCAGCTGCCACAGATCCGACTTTGCCTCACCGGGCGCATCCACCTGCTGCCGCCAGAACTGCGTGCGGCGCTCCGCATTGCCAAAGGCGCCTTCTTTTTCCACCCACATCGCTGTGGGCAGGATCAGGTCTGCCGCCAATGCAGTGACCGTTGGATAAGGATCAGATACCACGATGAAGTTGTCGGGGTTGCGATAGCCCGGATAGCCTTCCTCATTCATATTGGGCGCGGCTTGCATGTTGTTGTTCACCTGCACCCAATAGGCGTTGATTTTGCCGTCTTTCAGGTCGCGGTTCTGCTGCACAGCATGGGAGCCCGGCTTCGCATTCAGGATGCCGCTGGGCAGTTTCCACTTCTTCTCGGCAATCGCGCGGTGCTCATCATTCGCCACCACCATGTCAGCTGGCAGACGGTGGGCAAATGTCCCCACCTCACGCGCCGTCCCACAGGCCGAAGGCTGCCCTGTCAGGGAGAAGGGCGAGTTGCCCGGCTCCGAAATCTTGCCGGTCAGCAGGTGCACATTGTACATCAAGCCATTCACCCAGGAACCACGGGAGTGCTGGTTGAAGCCCATGGTCCAGAGGCTCATCACCTTCCGGTCCGGATCGGCATACTGCTGTGCCAGGCGCAGCAGATTGCTCTCCGGCACGCCGGACAGCTCGCTCACATATTCCAGCGTGTATTCGCTGACATAGTCTTTGTAGGCCTCAAAATCGATCGCTTCGAGCTTGCCGCTGTTCGGGTTCGCCGCCGCTTGCTGAAGCTCATGTTCAGGGCGCAGGCCATAGCCGATGTCGGTCGCGGTTTTGGTGAAGTTGACGTTCTTGTTCACAAAGTCCCAGTTCACCGCATCATTCTCGATGATGTAGTTCGCGATGTAGTTCAGGATGGCGAGGTCGGTCTGCGGCGTAAAGATCATGCCATTATCCGCCAGCTCAAAGGAGCGGTGCTCAAAGGTGGAAAGCACATGCACCTGCGCGCCGGGCTTGGTCAGGCGTGTGTCGCTGATGCGCGACCACAGGATCGGGTGCATCTCCGCCATGTTGGAGCCCCAGAGCACAAAGGTGTCCGCCGCCTCAAGGTCATCATAACAGCCCATCGGCTCATCAATGCCAAAGGCCCGCATAAAGCCGACCACCGCAGAGGCCATGCAATGGCGTGCATTCGGGTCGATGTTGTTCGACAGAAAGCCCGCTTTCATCAGCTTGGCGGCGGCATAGCCTTCCCAGACCGTCCACTGGCCGGAGCCAAACATGCCGATGCCGGTCGGGCCTTTGTCCTTCAGCGCGGCTTTGAACTTCTCTTCCATGATGTCGAAGGCTTCATCCCAGCTCACCGGGGTGAACTCACCTTCTTTGTCATAGACACCATTGGTCTTGCGCAGCATCGGCTGGGTCAGCCGGTCCGCGCCATACATGATTTTGGACAGGAAGTAGCCCTTGATACAGTTCAGTCCGCGGTTCACTTCGGCTTTCGGGTCGCCTTGGGTGGCAACCACTTTGCCATCCTTGACCCCCACCAGGACCGAACAGCCCGTGCCGCAGAACCGGCAGGCCGCTTTGTCCCAGCGGATATCGGGCGTGCCCACCTGCGCCTGCGCCTCTTTGGGCAAGGTGATCCCTGCGGCAGAGGCCGTGGCCGCAGCGGCCGAGGCCTTCAGGAAACTACGTCGGGACGTTGGCAATGTCATGGCTAGACCTCCTTCAGAGCGTTTTGGATGCGGCTGCATCCGCGCCGCTTGGTTCGAAATGGTGATAGGTCAGCGTGATGGTGATCACGCCGGGGATCTGGTGCATGTCCATGATGATCTCCGAGGCCCGTCTGGTCTCGGTGTCTTCAACGGTGGTGACAATCCGCCCCTCTTCCTGGGCGTGCACCTCACAGCCTTCCGTGGCTTTGATATCAGCGACGATTTCTGAGACACGCTCAGGCATCGCATGAACTAGGCATCCGCAGATATTGTACATTTTGGCATCTCGCTGGCTTGGGAAAGGCTGGCTGGGGAAGTCTCGTCCTCCGCCCCGACTGCGGGCGCAGGATGGTGAAGCGACAGGGCATCTGCCGGACAAGGCGCAACACAGGCCCCGCATCCGCTACAGGCATCAACATCAATGTTGGGCTGCGACCGCCCCCCTGTCATAAGGCGAAACCGAATGGCGCCTTCGTCGCAATGATCTTCGCAAGTGCGGCACATCACCCCCTGCAAAGAGAGGCAGCTCTCCGCGACAACCGCGCGTACCTCCCATCCTGTCGCAGGCAGGATCGCACCAGCGGTGCAAACGTCAGAGCAAGCGTTACAGAAATCACAGGCGCGGTCACTCACATCCACCACCGGAAAGCCGGCGTCATCAGCTGTGATGATGGCTTGCGGGCATGCCGCCGCGCAGTCTCCGCAATGGGAGCAGGCCTCTTCAAACAGCCCGCTCTCAAGTGCGCCCGGCGGACGCAGCGCCTGTGCGTGCGCAAACTGCCCGGTCAAAAGGGCTCGGCGCTCAGGCGAATGTCGCATCTCTAACGTCACGTAAACACCGTAGAAAAATTCTGTTCGGGTCTTGAAGTCGTAAGTGCGTTCTTGCGCCACAAATAGGCTGGCGTAATTGACCTAGATCATTATGCGCCGATTTAGTGAAGCTTTTATCTGCCAAGGCAGAGATTAAACCCAACAATTACAACTGCATATTCGCGACTTCCCCAGCTTACAATGCAAGCTATACGTGTGTCAAAACATGCATGTTTGGCGCAACGATTTTTTGGCACTCTCAAAACATTTCGGCAGAGCGCCCTAAGACGCATCGCGTTCCGCTACCTCAGCAGCCCCCTCAAAAAAACCTTGGCGCACAGCAATACGACGCGGGGTCCCTTTTCGAGTTCACGCTTCAACTCATTAAAGTTGTTTGTTTCATTTGCGAAGCATATGCGGATTTTGGTAACGGAAAGCGTTACACAATAATCAACACAAACCAAATAACGTAACTTTAACTTGCGACGAATCGAACCGACGCTTAGGAAAACACAAGGGATCGCGGCATGTGCCGAAACACAGAGATCCCGGGAGGAAACATGTCAGACGCTTTTATCTGTGACGCCACACGCACCCCAATTGGCCGCTACGGCGGGGCGCTTTCTTCGGTGCGCACAGACGATCTCGCTGCAGCGCCCATCGCCGCATTGATGGTACGCAATCCCCAGGTCGATTGGACCTCGCTCGATGACGTGATTTTCGGCTCTGCCAATCAGGCGGGCGAAGACAACCGCAATGTGGCGCGCATGGCCGCCCTGCTCGCAGGTCTGCCCACCGACGTGCCCGGCACCACCATCAACCGCCTCTGCGCCTCTGGCATGGATGCGGTTGGCATGGCCTCGCGTGGTCTGCGCGCGGGTGACTACGACATGGCCATCGCAGGCGGCGTGGAAAGCATGTCCCGCGCGCCGTTCGTGATGCCCAAAGCCACCACAGCGTTTTCGCGCGCCAATGAGGTGTTTGACACCACCATCGGCTGGCGTTTTGTGAACCCGAAGATGAAGGCGATGTACGGCACCGACAGCATGCCGCAAACTGCCGATAACGTGGCCGCAGATTACAACATCAACCGCGCAGATCAGGATGCATTTGCCGCCCGGTCTCAGGCGCGGTGGGCGGCTGCTCATGACGCTGGCTACTTCGCTGAAGAGATCACCCCGGTGACCATTCCCCAGCGCAAAGGCGATCCGCTGATCGTCGACACCGATGAACACCCCCGCCCCGGCACCGATGCTGCCAAACTCTCAAAACTGCGCGGGGTGAACGGGCCTGACCTCACCGTCACCGCAGGCAATGCCTCCGGCGTCAACGACGGCGCCGCCGCGCTCTTGATGGCCACCGAAGCTGCCGCCGCCACCAATGGTCTCACCCCGATGGCCCGCATCGTGGGCATGGCCGCCGCAGGCGTTGAACCACGCGTGATGGGCATCGGCCCGGTGCCTGCCACACGCAAAGTTTTGAAGCGCACAGGTCTCACCATCGACCAGATGGATGTGATAGAATTGAACGAGGCTTTCGCGGCTCAGGGGCTCGCATCGCTACGCGAACTCGGCGTGGCCGATGATGCGCCCCATGTGAACCCAAACGGTGGCGCCATTGCCATTGGCCACCCGCTCGGCATGTCAGGCGCACGCCTCGTGCTTTCTGCCGCTTATCAGCTCAAACGCACCGGCGGCCGCTACGCGCTTTGCACCATGTGTGTCGGCGTTGGCCAGGGCACCGCACTTATTCTCGAAAGGGTCTGACATTTCTCAGCCCGACGCCAGAGGAGGATACCAATCATGTACGCTCAGATGATCCAGTCAGAAGCCAGCCTGGATGATCCGCAAAAGCTTGCGGAGTTTCAAGCCCGCATTGATGCCGACATCAAGATCGAGCCGCGTGATTGGATGCCCGAAGGTTACAGAAAAACCCTGATCCGCCAGATTGGACAACACGCCCATTCCGAGATCGTGGGCCAATTGCCTGAGGGCAACTGGGTCACCCGCGCACCCACGCTGGAGCGCAAGATGATCCTTCTGGCAAAAGTTCAGGATGAGGCCGGCCACGGCCTCTACCTCTACTGCGCCGCTGAAACCCTGGGTGTGAGCCGCGATGACCTTACCGAACAGCTCCTGTCCGGCAAGATGAAATACTCCTCCATCTTCAACTACCCCACCCTCACATGGGCCGACATCGGCGCGGTCGGCTGGCTGGTGGATGGGGCGGCCATCATGAATCAGGTGCCGCTGCAACGCACCTCTTATGGCCCCTATTCGCGCGCCATGATCCGCATCTGCAAAGAAGAAAGTTTCCATCAGCGTCAGGGCTTTGACATCATGATGAAGATGGCTCAGGGCACCGAGGCGCAGCGCCGCATGGCGCAGGATGCGCTCAACCGGTTCTGGTACCCCTCACTCATGATGTTTGGCCCGTCTGACGCGGAGTCGGTGCATTCCACCCAGAACATGGCGTGGAAAATTAAGATGAACACCAATGACGAGCTGCGCCAGAAATTCGTCGACCAAACCGTGCCACAAGCAGAATTCCTCGGCCTCACCGTGCCGGATGAAAACCTTGCCTGGAACGATGAAAAAGGCGGCTACGACTTTTCCGAGCCTGACTGGTCAGAGTTCTTTGACGTTCTGAAAGGCAACGGCCCCTGCAACACAGAACGGCTGGAGGCACGCAACAAGGCCTGGGACGACGGCGCATGGGTGCGCGAGGGCTTGCTGGCTCATGCAGAAAAGAAACGCACCCGCAAAACCGCTGCGGAATAGGAGGCAGACATGTCCAAAGAATGGCCCCTCTGGGAAATCTTCATCCGTGGCCAACATGGCCTAAGCCACCGCCACGTCGGCTCTCTGCACGCGCCAGATGCAGAAATGGCGATCAAAAACGCACGCGATGTCTACACCCGCCGCAACGAAGGTGTGTCCATCTGGGTGGTTGAAGCCAACAATATCGCTGCCTCGGCCCCGTCCGAGAAAGGCCCGCTTTATGAACCTTCTGAGAGCAAAATCTACCGCCACCCCACCTTCTACGACATCCCTGATGACGTGGGGCATATGTGATGGATCAGGATAAAACACAGCTCACTGAATTCCTGCTGCGGATGGGCGACAACGCCTTGATCCTCGGCCACCGCACCTCTGAATGGTGCGGCCATGCGCCCGTGCTCGAAGAAGACATCGCGCTCGCCAACACAGCGCTCGACCTGATGGGCCAAACCCAGCTCTGGCTCACCTATGCCGCAGAGGTCATGGGCGACGGCAAAACCGCCGACGACCTCGCTTTTTTGCGCGACGTCTGGGATTTCCGCAATCTCCTACTGGTCGAGCTGCCCAATGGCGATTTTGGCCAAACCCTGATGCGCCAATTCCTCTTTGACGCCTTCCAGTCAATCCACCTGCCCCGTCTGGCAAAATCCTCAGATCCGCGCCTCGCTGAGATTGCGGAGAAAGCCAGTAAAGAAGCCGCCTATCATGTGGAGCGGTCAGCTGACACCGTGGTTGGTCTTGGCGATGGCACCGAGGAAAGCCACAACCGTATGCAAGCCGCGCTCGATCGGCTCTGGCCTTACATTGGAGAGATGTTTGCCAGCGATCCGGTGGATGCTGCCATGGCCGAGGCCGGCATCGCCCCCGATCCCGCCAACCTGCGCACTGAATATGACGCTCTGGTGGGCAGAGTTCTCGCTGAGGCCACGCTGACGGTCCCGGAAAGCACATTTGCGCACAAAGGTGGTCGCACTGGTCAGACGCACACCGAACACCTCGGGCATTTGCTGACCCAAATGCAGTGGCTGCAGCGCGCCTATCCGGGGGCAACGTGGTGATCAAAGGGCATCGTGCAACCGCGGGCGGAAGCGAAGCGCCCGCCCATGGGGGCGGTTGGGCGCTGCCCGGCCTATCGCCAGGCGACTCGGCTTTGCCGAGTATTGAGCAAGTCTGGTCTTGGCTCCACGCCATCCCTGATCCGGAAATTCCGGTAATCTCGCTCACCGATCTCGGTGTGATCCGCGATGTGGCTTACGAAGATGAAACGCTCATCGTCACCGTGACCCCCACTTATTCCGGCTGCCCCGCCACCTCGATCATCAACCTCGATATCGAAACCGCTCTGCGAGACCACGGCGTTACCGAGCTCAAATTGCGCAACCAGCTCAGCCCGGCATGGACCACCGACTGGATGACAGATCAGGGCCGCGCCAAGCTCAAAGCCTATGGCATCGCGCCTCCGACACCCACGGGCCATCCGGAATGCTGCCCGAATTGCAACTCGGAAGACCTTGAAAAGGTAAGCCAATTTGGCTCCACGCCCTGCAAATCCCTCTGGCGCTGCAAAAGCTGTCTGGAACCCTTTGACCACTTCAAATGCATCTGAGGAGACCACCATGGCGCGTTTTCATGACCTCACTGTCACAGACATCCAAAAGACCATCCGGGACGCGGTGGTGGTCACCCTCACCCCAGCTGCAGATGACGCGGCGGTGTTTGATTTCACCCAAGGCCAATACCTGACATTCAAACGCGATTTTGACGGCGAAGAGCTGCGCCGCTCCTATTCGATCTGCGCTGGCAAAGACGACGGCGTTCTGCAGGTGGGCATCAAACGGGTTGATGGCGGGGCCTTCTCCACATGGGCCAATACCGATCTGCAAATTGGCGACACACTCTCTGCCATGCCGCCCATGGGCACATTCTTCACCGATCTCGATGCAGATGCCGCCAAAACCTACCTCGGCTTTGCAGGCGGCTCCGGCATCACACCGGTGCTTTCGCTGATCAAAACCACCCTCAGCCGCGAACCGCGCGCCAATTTCACACTGATCTACGCCAACAAAGGCGTCACCACGATCATGTTCCGCGAGGAACTGGAAGACCTCAAAAACCTCTACATGGGCCGCTTCAACGTGATCCACGTGCTGGAAAGTGACAGTCAGGAAATCGACCTCTTCACCGGGCTGGTGACAGAGGAGAAATGCGCGCAGCTCTTTGGCTCAGGCTGGATCGACATCAACAGCGTCGACACCGCCTTCATCTGCGGGCCGGAGCCGATGATGCTTGGCATCGCAAAAGCGCTGCAGGATCACGGTCTTGCCAAAGAGCAGATCAAATTTGAGCTCTTCGCCAGCAGCCAGCCCGGCCGCGCCAGACAGAAAGCGGCCAGCACGACCTCAGAGGCTGACAAAGTGACCGCGACGATCACGCTGGATGGCGCCACGCAGACCATCACCATGGATCAGAACACCGCCATCCTCGACGCCGCGCGCGCGCAGTCTCTGGACGTGCCCTACGCCTGCAAGGCGGGCGTCTGCGCCACCTGCCGCTGCCGCGTGCTGGAAGGCGAGGTCGACATGCACACTAACCACGCGCTGGAGGATTACGAGGTGGAAAAAGGCTACGTGCTGTCGTGCCAGTCCTACCCGCTCAGCGACCGCGTGGTGGTGTCATATGACGAATGAGCGCGCTTAAATTCAGGCCGCTAACACCATGTCATGTATGGAATTTTCTTAGATCGGAGGCGCTGGAGAGCCTGAGCTCTCCTCTTCGGTGTCAAACGCGCCGCCAATACCGATACCATAATCCAGCGCACCGATGCCGAGATCATATCCAAGGCTGAAATCGACGTAGAAATCCTCATCCAGATAGGCCGCACCCACCGTCGGCCGGATCGCACCGGAGCCGAACTTATAATCCGCTCCGATTGCCAGTACCGCACTTTCTGGCTCGTCATCACTGAAAACACGAATGCCCGCGGCAACGTCGCCGCCAAACACAAAAGTGACGCCAAAACCAAAGGACGGATCAGCTTGCGTGAAGGTCGGCCCAGCCAGCGCCGTTACCAAAACAACAGATTTCATATAGGTCTTCATGAAAATCCCTCAAACAAATTAACCAAAAAACAAATCTTAACACCGGCGCTGACCAGTGCAAATATTAACGCATATTAGGGATGTTTTGTCAGGTCAGGGTTTCCCGCCCCCGGCGGTGCCAGTGTTTCCAGCGGTCCCTGTGATCCCGTTCAGCACAAGATCGGCCACCACATCCGCATAGCGCAGCCGCGCGGCCTGATCCGCAGCGCTCTGCCACATATAGTACCAATTCAGCATGCCAAAGATCGACATGGTGGTTTCATGCAGGCGCGCTGCATCCTCGGCAAACAGCTCTGGCGCATTGGCCGCCACAACCCTCTTCATCACCGCCACCATGTCACGCTGATAACCGCGCAGCACCTGCTGCTCTGCCTCAGGCAGGCGCGCAATGCCGCTGCTCTGCACCCGATGCTCATCGTCAGCACCCTGATAGGCCAACAGGATTTCACGCAACAGCGCGCGCAGCTGCGTCTCAGGTGCCAACTCCGCCAGTTCCAAGCCGCAAACCCGATCACGCAGCGCGCGCAAATAGCTGTCCAGCACATCAAACAGCAAGGCATCCTTGCCGCTGTAATAGTGATAGATATTGGCCTTGGAGATGCCGCAGGCCTTTGCCAAAACCGTCATAGACGCGCGGTCAAACCCTTCGGCGGCAAAGACTTTTGCCGCCACCTTCAGGATATGCGCCCGCTTCTGATCGTGATCTTTGGCAATTGTGCGCGCCATGGGCTCAGCCTTCGCTCCGCCGGTCTACAACCCGACGCGCTTTGCCCTGAGAGCGCTCGACCGAGCCAGGTGCGCCCACAGAAACCGCTGCAGAAACGCCGACCATCGCTTTGATATGTTTGCTCAAAATCCGCGTCGCCTCTTCTGTGTTGCCCACTTCCGGCAGCGCCTCAACATGCACCCGCATCGCGTCCATCCGACCGTCTTTGTAGAGTTCGATCTGGTAATAGGGCGCAAGCCCCTCCGTGGCCAGCACCTGTTCCTCGATTTGTGAGGGGAACACATTCACCCCGCGCAAAATGATCATGTCATCACTGCGCCCGGTGATCTTTTCCATCCGGCGCATCGAGCGGGCCGTGCCGGGCAACAGCCGGGTCAAATCGCGCGTGCGATAGCGCACCATTGGCAGGCCTTCTTTGGTCAGGGTGGTAAACACCAACTCGCCAATTTCCCCGTCTGCAACCACTTCGCCGGTCTCAGGGTTGATGATCTCCGGATAGAAATGATCCTCCCAGATCACCGGCCCATCTTTGGTTTCCACACATTCGTTGGCCACCCCCGGCCCCATGATCTCCGACAGCCCGTAGATGTCGACCGCATGCATATCAAAGGCGGCTTCCACCTCTTTGCGCATCGCGTCGGTCCAGGGCTCCGCCCCAAACACCCCAACACTCAGCGAACTCTCGCGCGGATCGATCCCTGCCGCCTGAAACGCCTCCAGAATGTTGAGCATATAGCTCGGCGTCACCATGATCCCATCCGGTTTGAAATCGGTGATCAACCCAACCTGTTTCTCGGTCTGCCCGCCACTCATCGGCACCACCGTCGCCCCAAGACGCTCAATCCCGTAGTGCGCGCCCAGCCCGCCGGTGAACAGCCCATAGCCATAGGCGTTGTGAATCATGTCACCCGCGCGCAATCCCGACGCCCGGAGGCTGCGCGCCATCAAATCCGCCCAATTGTCGATGTCCTTTTGCGTGTAACCCACCACCGTTGGCTTGCCCGTGGTGCCGGAGGAGGCATGCAGGCGCGCAATCTGCGCTCGTGGCACTGCCAGCATGCCAAAGGGATAGTTGTCGCGCAGATCGTCTTTGTAGGTGAAGGGAAATTTCGCCAAATCGCTCAGCGATTTCAGATCATCCGGATGCACTCCGGCCGCATCAAACCGCAATCGGTACATCGGCACATTCTCATAGGCATGGCGCAGCGACCATTTCAGACGCGCGAGCTGCACCGCCCGGATTTCGTCAATCGAGGCAATTTCGATTGGCTCCAGCTCCTCCCGCCGTGGTGACAAATCCTTCATGAAACCCTCCCAAGTTCCCCGCTAGTCTTCTTCAAATACCGCGCCTTTGACCGCACGCGACGCCCCGCGAAACGCGGCAATCACCCGATTGTCCTGATTGGTAACGGTGACATCATAAAGCCCGCTGCGGCCGTTGAGGCTGATCTCTCGCGCCTCGGCCCGCAGCACATCGCCTTCTTGTCCCGGCGCAAGGTAGCTGATGGCGTTGTGCTGCGCGACCGTCATCTGATTGCGGCTGTTGCACGCAAAGGCAAAGGCGCTGTCCGCCAGCATAAAGGTGATGCCGCCGTGACAGATGCCATGTCCGTTGCAATGCTCAGGCCGCACCGTCAGTGTCAGCACCGCACGCCCGGCATCCACCTCGGCAATCTCCATGCCGATATGCTGGCTCGCGCGATCGCTCGCCCACATCGCCGCCGCAGCCTTTTCCGCCAGCGCCTTTGGCGTCAGCTCTCCCATCGCGTCCTCCCCATCACTGCCTCCCCTGCGTGATGTTCCTCTCTCCCAGCTTGCATAAACCGAACGGTTGGTCAATAAATAACCAGAGGAGACATTCAGGGAGGGGCAACCATGTCCATTCATCAGGTGGCAAGTTTCGCCGCAGGCCAGTGGTTTGCGCCAAACAGCGCCGCGCGCGCAATTGACTGCGCGATCACCGGAGCGCCTTTCGCAACTGCGGGCAATGACACACTCGATGTGCAGTTGATGCTGTCTTATGCCCGCGAGACCGGCGGCCCCGCCCTACGCCAAATGACCTTCCATGACCGCGCCCGCATGCTCAAGGCACTGGCTCTGCATCTGCGCGAACACCGTCAGGCGCTTTATGATCTCTCCTTTCATACCGGAGCCACGCAAACCGATCACCTGATCGACATCGACGGCGGCATCGGCACCATGCTGGTCTACGCCTCCAAGGGCCGCCGCGAGATGCCCGACAGCACAGTCTATCCCGATGGCGAGGTCGAGCAACTCTCCCGCAACGGCAGCTTTCTGGGCCAACACATCTGCACGCCGCTGCAAGGCGTCGCGATCCACATCAACGCCTTCAACTTTCCGGTCTGGGGCATGCTTGAGAAACTCGCCCCCACGCTTTTGGCCGGTGTGCCCGCCATTGTAAAACCCGCCACCGCCAGCTGCTATGTCACCGAGCTTTGCGTACGCCTCATCATCGACAGCGGCATTCTCCCTGAAGGCGCCTTGCAACTTGTCTCAGGCGGCCTTGGCGACATGCTCGATCATCTCAGCTGTCAGGATGCTGTGGCCTTCACCGGATCCGCACAGACCGCATTAAAACTGCGCTCCAACCCATTAATTTTGAAGAACTCAACCCGTTTCACGGCAGAGGCCGACAGCCTCAATGCATCTATCCTTGGGCCAGACGCCACAGTGGGCACGCCGGAATTTGACCTCTTCATCAAAGAGGCCGCGCAGGAGATCACCACCAAGGCCGGGCAGAAATGCACCGCCATCCGCCGCATCATCGTGCCGGAAAGCGCGACCGAAAGCGTGATCGACGCGCTCAGCCAGCGCCTGTCAGACACCCTGATCGGAGATCCCCGCGCCCCCAACACCCAAATGGGGGCTTTGGTCTCCGCCGCGCAGAAACGTGATGTGCATGCCAAGGCCGCGCTTCTCGCAACCGAATGCGAGCAGGTCTTTGATGGGGCCGGAAACATGGAACTTGCCAGTTGCCTCGCCAAGGGCGCCTTTGTGCCGCCCATGCTGTTTCACTGCGCCGATCCGGACACCGCCACCCATGCCCATGGCACCGAAGCCTTCGGCCCGGTCTCAACCATCATGAGCTACCGCACGCTCGATCACGCCATTACGCTAGCCAATAAGGGACAGGGCTCGCTGGTCACCTCACTGATCACACAGGATGCGGATATCGCCCGCGAAATCACGCTGGGCAGCGCAGCCTATAATGGCCGCATCTACATCAACAACCGCGACAGCATGGCCGAAGCCACAGGCCATGGCGCGCCCCTGCCACATATGACCCACGGCGGCCCCGGGCGTGCTGGCGGCGGCGAGGAACTGGGCGGCATCCTCGCGGTCAAACACTACATGCAGCGCACCGCCATTCAGGGCAGCTCTGACATGCTCGCCAAAATCACCGGCCATTGGGTGCCCGGTGCCATCCAACAGCCCGCGCCAGCCCACCCGTTCACCCGCCGTTTTGGGGAGCTGCAGATCGGGGAAACCCTGCACACCGCGCCTCGCGAAGTGTCGCTTGAGGACATTGAGCACTTTGCCCATTTCACTGGCGACACTTTCTATGCCCACATGGACGAGGCCGCCGCCGCCCGAAATCCCTTCTTCCCCGGCCGCGTCGCCCACGGGTATCTCCTGCTGTCCTTCGCCGCCGGTCTCTTTGTTGAACCCAACGAAGGCCCCGTGCTCGCAAACACCGGCCTTGATAGCCTGCGCTTCATGAAACCGGTGGTGCCGGGCGACAGCATCAAGGTCGCGCTGACGGTGAAGCAGAAAACCAAGCGCAATGACGAGTACGGCGAGGTCCGCTGGCACGTGCGTCTCACCAATCAGGATGATGAGGCGGTGGCCGAATATGAGCTCCTGACCATGGTGGCCTACTAGGTGCCAGCCAAGGGGCCGCAATAAGCCGCTTGTTCAAAGGCATGCGGCGCGCTACCCCTTGGCCTGCAACCACCTCGGACCCGCCCATGCCCCTCGCGCTCACCCAGCTTGCCGACCTCGCCGCCCTGCCGTTTGACGAGGTCATCGATGTGCGCTCCCCCGCTGAATTTGCCGAGGACCACATGCCCGGCGCGATCAACCTGCCTGCGCTCTCCAACGAGGAACGCGCCCGCGTCGGTACGATCTACGTGCAAGAAGACCCGTTCAAAGCCCGCAAAATCGGGGCGGCGTTGGTGTCGCGCAATATGGCGGCGCATCTTGAAGGCCCGCTGGTCGATCGCGAGGGCAGCTACAAACCCTTGGTTTATTGCTGGCGCGGCGGCCAGCGCTCAGGCTCCGTGGCCATCATCCTCAAACAAATCGGCTGGCGCGCGGACACGGTGGAGGGCGGCTATCAGGCCTATCGCCGTCTGGTTTCAAAAGCGCTGTATGATGGAGCGATGCCTTGCCCTGTGGTGGTGATCGACGGCGGCACGGGTACGGCCAAAACCCGTCTTTTGCACCACCTCGCGGCTCAAGGCGCTCAAACGCTCGATCTGGAGGCCATGGCGGCCCATCGCGGTTCTCTCTTTGGCCCAATCTCAGAGGCTCAGCCGAGCCAGAAAGCCTTTGAGAGCCAGCTGGCCATGGGCCTCGCCGCGCTCAAGCCGGACCGTCCGGTCTATGTGGAGGCCGAAAGCTCCAAGATTGGCCGCCTGATCATTCCGCCAACTCTCTGGCAGGCCATGATCGCCGCACCCAATCTGCGCGTTACCGCCCCTTTGCAGGCCCGCGTCACCCATCTGATGACCGCCTATCCCGACATGCTGGAAGATAGCGCAAAACTCGCCGATGTGCTCATCCAGCTGACCCGCTATCACGGCCATGAAATCGTGCAACAGTGGCAGACCTTGGCGCAGGCCCGTGATTTTGCTCCCCTCATTCAGGCTCTGGTGACAACCCACTATGACCCGCGCTACGCCCGCATCAGCCGCGCGCATGCTCCGGCCGCCAAGGAGATCGCCTTGCAAGATTTGTCTGAGGATACGCTGGCCGCCACCGCCGCCGAACTGATCGCTGCAGAGTGATCACATCAGGGTAATGGACGGCCCGCCCTCCATTAGGGTGCCAATCACCGCCGCATCATGCCCCAGCGCGCGCAGCTGCACCACCAAACCAGCCGCTTCCTCCGCTTTCACCGCCGCCAACAGGCCGCCCGCAGTCTGCGGATCATGCAGCAACACCGCCCGTGGGCTCTCGCCGCCAAACACCGTCGTATGCGCGGCGTTGTCATTATAGATCGTGCTACGGTGCCCTGCGGCTGCCAGCGCCTCGGCACCGTCATAAACCGGCACCGCGGCCAGATCGAGTTCCGCCGCCACTTCGGAGGCCGCACAAATGGCCATCAAATGACCGGCAAGGCCAAAGCCCGTGACATCCGTCATCGCATGGGCGCCCCGTAAGATGGCCGCCGCATCTCCCTGCGGCTGCGCCATCTGCGCCAGCGCGGCGGTCACATCCGCCCCTTGCGCTTTGCCCTGCATCATCGCCGCCAGTAGCGTGCCGGACCCGATGGGCCGCGTCAGGATCAAGCGATCCCCGGCTTTCGCACCCGCCACCGTGATCGGCGCGCCGTCGAGCAATCCCGTGACGGTCAGACCAATGCTCAGCTCTGCCCCCATGGTCGAATGACCGCCGACAATCTCGGCCCCAGCCTGCCGCACCACCACCACGGTTTGCTGCATCACCTCGGTCATGGCCCGTACCTGCAGCTCCGGCGTCATACGAGGCAGCGTCACGGACAACAGCGCAGACTGCGGCGCGGCCCCCATGGCCCAGACATCCCCCAAAGCATGCACCGCAGCAATCCGCGCCATCAGGCCGGGATCTTGGATAAAACCGCGCAGGTGGTCGACGGAAATCACCTGACGCGCCGCGCCCATCTGCAAAACCGCCGCATCATCTCCCGGACCGCTCAACACATCGTCGCGCGTTCCCACTGGCAAGGCTGCCACGGCCTGCGCCAATTGTTTGGGCGCCACCTTGGCCCCACAGCCGCCGCACAACATCTGATCCGCACCCAGCGAAGGTCCGCCCTGTGCCACCAGCTCAGATTTGGTGGCGAGCGCCATGTTTGGTAGCTCGTCAAACTGGCGCATGAATTTCTGGTCGATCCCATCCTTGAGGGTCCACAACGTCTTGGCCGGGCCGCGCAGCACACGCCCCCATTTCGCAGCCATCGCCCCTTTGCCCCCCAGAGAGATCAGCTTCAGATAATCGCCTTGCGGAAGGAACCTCTCATAGCTGCCCCCGGTCAGTGCAGCGCGAATATTGGCCAGAAGAACCGGCGCGGCCCGCACCGCAAACACCCCGGCCTTGGGGCGCGGCGAGGCCAGCAGATGCGCGCAATCACCTACGGCAAACAGATCTTGCTGCCCCTCAACCAACAGCCGGTCATCCACCTGCACAAAGCCATCCGCATCGCAAGGGAGCCCGGAGCCCGCAACCCAGTCATGGGCAAAACCACCCGCCGTTGCCACGGTGAACTCAGAGGTCACATCCTCAGCGCCCTTCAAGGCCACCGCATCCGCACGCACCTGGCTCACCTTCGCGTTCACATGCACCGTGATGCCTAGCGCTGACATGGCCGCGCGCAATGGCGCATCCGCTCCCGGCACCCCAGTGCCAAGCCTTGCGCCCGCCTCAATCAGTTGCACCCCGCCCGGTCGGCCAATCTGGCGTAGGTGGTGCGCCATCGCCATCGCCAGCTCCGATCCGGCAACCCCGCCGCCAATCACCGCCACACGGCCCTCGGCCTGCCCCATCTCGACTTGTTTGAGGAAACCCGCCCATCTGTCAGCATAGAGCCCCAAGGGCTTCGCGCCGACGCCGTATTTGGCGAATCCGGAAATATGAGGCGTGACCGCATGCAGCCCGACGTCCAGCGACGCAACATCGTAGGGGATTTCGCGCGTTCCAAGGATGGCATCCTCAACCGTCACAACGCGCGCGGTCGGATCAATCGCGGTTGCCGCCCCATCGATCAGCCGAACTCCGGCCCATGCCGCCAGCTTCACCAGATCAATATCCAGCGCCTCCCGGCTGTAGTGCCCGGCAATATGCCCCGGCAACATCCCCGAATAAGGCGCCGTCGCTCCGGGATTGATCAGCGTCACCTGCACACCGGCCACCGGCTGCATCCCCCACATGCGCAACAGCAGCGCATGGGCATGGCCGCCCCCCACCAGAACCAGATCACGGGTCAGCATCCTGTCAGCAGTCATCGGCATTCTGTCTCTGCGCCTCATCCGTCCAATTTGCCCTTGGATACCCCAAGCCAGAGCCCTGTAACACCCTTCTACCAAAACGTGATTTACGGCGACGAAAAACCTGCCTGTTGCGCGGTGTTGCGCTGCAATGCGGCGCAAAACGGCACCTCCGCGATACAGCCGCAATACCGACGCGATACCGAAGCCAAAAATGAGCGGATTTCGACCGAACGGTAAAGAATTAACCCCGCCAGCGCCATGGCCGCTAGACATCGCCTGCCCACATTGTAAGTGTGCGCTCTCAACCATCGAAGAGGACGGCTATGAGCGCGCGCAAGATCATCATCGACACGGACCCCGGGCAAGACGACGCCGTCGCCATTTTGCTGGCGCTGGCCAGCCCCGAGGAGATCGACGTTCTCGGCATCACCGCCGTTGCTGGCAACGTGCCGCTCTCTTTGACCGCCAAAAATGCACGTATTATCTGTGAGTTAGCAGGCAAATCCGACGTGAAGGTCTTTGCCGGTTGTGAACGCCCAATGGGCCGCGTTCTGGTGACCGCAGAGCATGTGCATGGCGAAACCGGCCTCAACGGCCCCGTGCTTCCCGATCCTGAAATGCCGCTTCAGGACATGCACGGCGTTGATTTCATTATCGAAACCCTGCGCGCCCATGAGGCGGGCACGGTCACGCTCTGCCCGCTTGGCCCGCTCACCAACATCGCGACGGCTTTTGAGAAAGCGCCTGATATCGTTGAAAAGGTTCAGGAAATTGTCCTGATGGGCGGCGCCTACTTTGAGGTGGGCAACATCACGCCCGCAGCCGAGTTCAACATATATGTGGACCCGCAAGCCGCTGATATCGTGTTTAAATCCGGCGTTCCAATTGTGGTGATGTCGCTGGATGTCACCCATAAGGCGCTGGTGACCAAATCCCGCAACGACGCCTTCCGCGCGCTGGGCACCAAAGCCGGTGTCGCCGTTGCGGAAATGACTGATTTCTTTGAACGTTTTGACCGCGAGAAATACGGCTCCGAAGGCGCGCCGCTGCACGATCCCTGCGTTACCGTCTACCTGATCAACCCCGACCTCTTCACCGGCCGCCACATCAATGTAGAGATCGAGACCCAGTCCGAATTGACCATGGGTATGACCGTCGCCGATTGGTGGGGCGTCACCGACCGCAAACCCAACGCGCTGTTCATCGGCGACGTGGATGCTGACGGCTTCTTTGGCCTGCTTACAGAACGGCTCGCACGTCTATGAGCGGCGCCGTACATCTCGCCACAGAGGCAGATTTTCACCGCCTGGACGCGCTTGTGGCCGCATTTCATGCTGAAATGCACATGGCGAGCTCGCCAGAAAAGCGCGCCGATGCGCTGGTGCCGCTGCTAAATGGCTCACCCTATGGAAGCGCCTACCTGATCGGCCCGCGCCGCGCCCCGGTTGGCTATCTTGTGGTGACCTTCAGCTGGTCGGTGGAGTTTGCCGGCATGGACGCCGCCATCGACGAATTCTACATCCGCCCCAATGTGCGCGGCCGTGGCATGGCCTCCAGCGCGCTTTACAGCATCTGTGAAGCGCTTGAAAACAATGGCATAACCGCGTTTCATATCGAAGTGGATCGCGAGGATGCTTCCACGCAAAAGCTCTATGAGCGCGCCGGGTTCACGCGGCGTGACCGCTACGCTCTGATGACCCGCGCGAAACGCTGACGCAAAGCCTCTGGATTTCTGGAGCGGGCGGATTATCTTGCCTCTATGAGCCTGCATATTCCCTTTGAAAACAGCTACGTCGATCTCCCCGATCGCCTGTTTGCCCGCCAGAAACCCACCCCGGTCCGTGCACCCAAATTGATCGCCTATAACGCGCCCCTTGGCGCGGAACTGGGCATCACCGAAGACACAGACGAGGCAGAACTCGCGCAGGTCTTTTCCGGCACCCAGCTGCCGGAAGGCTCAGACCCGATCGCACAGCTTTATGCCGGCCATCAGTTTGGCAACTGGAACCCGCAACTGGGCGACGGTCGTGCGGTTCTCTTAGGGGAATCAAACGGTTACGACATTCAACTTAAGGGTTCCGGCAAGACGCCTTTCTCCCGTCGCGGCGATGGTCGCTCTTGGCTCGGCCCAGTCCTGCGCGAGTATATTGTGTCTGAGGCCATGCATGCCTTTGGCGTTCCAACCACCCGCGCGCTTGCCGCCGTGGAAACCGGTGAAACCGTCTTTCGCGAACGCCCACAACCCGGTGGCATCCTCACCCGCGTGGCCAGCAGCCACATCCGTGTCGGCACCTTTCAGGTCCTCGCTGCCCGTCAGGATATTGAAGGACTTCAATCCCTTATGAGCTACTCCTGCGCGCGCCATTATCCTGAGGCATCGACCCCTGCGGAATTTCTAGCCTCCGTCATCGCACGACAAGCTGATTTGGTGGCCCATTGGATGGCCCTTGGTTTCATTCATGGGGTGATGAACACCGACAACTGCAGCATTTCGGGCGAAACCATCGACTATGGCCCCTGTGCCTTCATGGATGCGTTCCACCCCGGAAAAGTGTTCTCCTCCATCGATCACTACGGCCGCTATGCCTATGGCAACCAACCGGAAATCGCCGCTTGGAACATGGCACAGCTGGCCACCGCGCTGCTGCCGCTGGAAGGCAATTCCGACGCCGCTGTGCAGGAATTCACCAAGCTGGTGCACGCCATGCCCGAGATGATCCGCACCGAATGGCGCAGTCGTTTTGCCGCCAAGCTCGGCATCACGAAAGTTGTGGCCGAGGATGAAGATCTGATTGCGGACCTGCTGGAAATCATGACCGACACCAAGGTCGATTTCACCAATAGTTTCAGCGTCCTAACTGATGAAACTGCCACAGAGTCACCCCTTGGTGCCAATGATACCTTCCAGGACTGGCACAGCAGATGGCAGCGTCGCCTAGAGGCAGAAACCGCTGATCCCAAAGCCACCATGACTGCGGCCAACCCGGTGCGCATCCCGCGCAACCACCGCATCGAAGCGCTCATTCAAGCCGCGCTTCAGGGTGACTATGCCCCGTTTCACAGGCTGCACGCCGCACTCGCGCAGCCCTATGATGTCATTGAGGAATTTGCCGACCTCACCGCACCTCCAGAACCGGAAGAGGTCGTCACACACACCTTCTGCGGCACCTAAACGCGCTTTAAAAAGCAAACACAAAGGGCTCTTTATGACCAAATATTTTGTCTATGACGTCTTCACCGAAGCGCCCTTTGGTGGCAATCCTTTGGCGGTGATCCCCGACGCGACAACGCTCGCCGAAGATCAGCTCCAAAAGATCGCCCGCGAGTTCAATTTCTCTGAAACGATCTTCGTTTACCCGCCAAATGAGGCGCAACACACTGCAAAGGTTCGAATTTTCACCCCGACCATGGAAATCCCATTCGCCGGGCACCCGGTTGTTGGCACCGCGATCGCGCTCGCCGATGAAGGCGCTCAAGGGGATCTGACACTTGAACTCGGCATCGGCCCCGTTGCCTGCAAGATCAACGGACGACATGCAGAGTTTGTCACCACCGCAGCGCTGGAATTACAGGCCGAACCTGACCCCGCGCTGGTTGCCGCAGCACTTGGCACCCGCACCGACAACATCGTCTTTGCCACCCATCCGCCCGTCATGGCCTCTCTTGGATTGCCCTTCACAATCACACAGCTCAAATCCCGTGAGGTGCTCGCTAACCTGACCACGGACATTGCCGCCTTCCGGGAAGGTAACGCCAAACACCCCTCCGGGCTTGATTTTGCGCAATTTGCCTATGTGCGCGACGGCAACCATGTCGATGCCCGCATGTTTGCCCCGCTGGACAATATTCCCGAAGACCCCGCCACCGGCAGTGCCTGCGCCACCCTTGGCGCTTTACTCCATCGCATCGAAGGCGCGCCGGTGTCGCTCTCCATCGTGCAGGGCGAAGACATGGGGCGGCGCAGCGAGATCTCCGTGCGGGCCGACAGCGCAGGCGTGGCCGTCGCGGGGAGCGCCGTGCGGGTCATGTCAGGAAATCTGACCCTCTAATCCGGAGTTTTCCCCAGAAATCTTGGCAAATTGCTGTGGAATTTGATGACGTCTTTGGATAGACAGGAAAGCCAGAAAAACAAGGCATCCAAAACGGGCGATCATGGGCGACACCATCATAGAACGCTGCGAAGCCAAAGGCTTACGCATGACAGGACAACGCAGGACCATCGCGGCCGTTTTACAGGACTGTGATGACCACCCCGATGTCGAAGAGCTCTATGCCCGTGCATCGGCGCGCGATTCCGGCATTTCACTGGCCACCGTCTACCGCACCGTGAAGCTCTTTGAAGAAGCGGGCATCCTTGACAAACATGAGTTTGGCGACGGGCGCGCGCGCTATGAGGATGCGGAGCGCGCCCATCATGACCACCTGATTGACATCAACTCCGGCGAAGTCATCGAATTTGTCGATCCGGAGATCGAAGCGCTTCAGGAAAAGATTGCCGAAAAGCTCGGCTATGCGCTCAAGGGCCATCGGCTGGAGCTCTACGGCGTTCCCATCAAGAAATAACCGCCTTCCAGGCACAGGTTTACCCATCTGAGGGGATCAGGTCCGTTGCGCTGCAGCGGGCCTTTTTGTTTGCCAGTGCCGCCAGAAAAGCGAGCCTCCCTGAACCGGCACCGCCAAAGATCGTGAGCCTTCAAAATCCAGATACGACACTTTCTGTCGCAATCCGACATGCCGGGGCGTTTGCGTTGTTCGTTTGATGAAACCAACAACAAGAGGGAGATCGCCATGGAGACCACCACCCGCGTGGCCGTTATTGGGGGCGGCGTTGTTGGCTGCTCGGTATTGTACCATCTGACCAAGCTTGGCTGGTCTGACGTCATGCTTCTGGAGCGCAATGAGCTGACCTCTGGTTCGACATGGCACGCTGCGGGCGGCTTTCACACGCTGAACGGCGACACCAATATGGCAGCCCTCCAGGGCTATACAATCAACCTCTACAAGGAGCTTGAAGAGCTCACCGGCATGTCCTGCGGCCTGCACCACGTCGGAGGCGTGACACTTGCGGACAATCAGGACCGGTTTGACATGCTGTTGGCCGAGCGGGCCAAGCATCGCTTCATGGGACTGGATACCGAAATCCTCACACCCGAAGAAATTCAGAAGTTCGCCCCTGCCACCAATATCGAGGGCATCCTCGGCGCGCTCTATGATCCGCTGGACGGGCACCTTGACCCGTCCGGCACCACCCATGCCTACGCCAAAGCCGCGCGGCTTGGTGGCGCAACGATCCAGACCCACACCAAGGTTCTGGCCACCAAGCAGCGCACTGATGGCACCTGGGATGTGATCACCGACAAGGGCACAATCCATGCGGAGCATGTGGTCAATGCGGCGGGCCTCTGGGCGCGCGAAGTTGGGGCCATGGCCGGTGTCTATTTCCCGCTGCATCCGATGGAGCATCAATACATCGTCACCGAAGATGTGCCTTTGATTGTCGAAATGATGCAGGACGGCAAAGAGCACCCGCATGTGATGGATCCCGCCGGAGAAAGCTACTTCCGGCAGGAAGGCCGCGGCCTCTGCATCGGCTTTTATGAGCAACCCTGCCGCCCCTGGGCGGTCGATGGCACGCCTTGGGACTTTGGCCATGAGCTGCTGCCGGATGATTTTGACAAGATCGAAGACAGCATTGCCTTTGCTTATAACCGCTTCCCTGCTCTGCAAACAGCAGGCGTGAAATCGGTCATCCACGGCCCCTTCACCTTTGCCCCAGACGGCAACCCGCTTGTCGGCCCCGTGCCCGGTATGCGCAACTACTGGTCCGCATGTGCCGTGATGGCCGGCTTCAGCCAGGGCGGTGGCGTTGGCCTGATGCTGGCGCAATGGATGGTCGAAGGAGAATGTGAGCGCGACACATTCGCCATGGATTGCGCGCGGTTTGGCGATTGGATCACACCGGGCTACACCCGTCCGAAAGTGATCGAAAACTACCAGACCCGCTTCTCGGTCTCCTATCCAAACGAAGAACTGCCCGCCGCGCGCCCGTTCCGGCAGACGCCGATGTATGACGTGTTTGACAAGATGGGTGCCGTCTGGGGGCAGCAGTTTGGCCTTGAGGTGGTGAACTACTTCGCAGAAGGCGATGAGCCGCGCTATGAGACCCCGTCGTTCCGCCGCTCCAATGCCTTTGACGCCACCGCGCGCGAGGTCAAAGCCGTGCGCGAAGCCGTGGGCATCAACGAAGTCCACAACTTCGGGAAATACATGGTCACCGGCCCAAATGCCCGCAAATGGCTCAACAAGATCATGGCGGGCCGCATTCCGGAACCAGGCCGCCTGAGCCTTACCCCCATGTTGTCCCACAAAGGCCGCTTGATCGGCGACTTCACCGTGTCCTGCCTGTCAGAAGACGCTTTCCAGCTGACCGCCTCTTACGGTGCGCAAGCCTATCACATGCGGTGGTTTGAGCAGAATGAGGCCGAAGGCGTGTTGGTCAAAAACGTGTCCGACCGTCTCACCGGTTTCCAGATCGCGGGTCCCAAAGCCCGCGAAGTCCTGCAGGCCTGCACCCGTAGCGATATCTCAGACATGGCCTTCATGGATGTGCGGCCTTTGACCATCGGCATGGCGGACTGCATTGTGCAGCGGGTCAGCTACACCGGCGATCTGGGCTTTGAGATCTACTGCGATCCGATGGCACAACGCGCGCTCTGGAATACACTTTGGGAGGCCGGAGAGCCGCTTGGGATGCGCCCCTTTGGCATGCGCGCTATGATGTCCCTGCGGCTCGACAAATTCTTTGGTTCCTGGCTTTCGGAATATTCCCCCGATTACACCGCCGCAGAGACCGGATTGGACCGCTTCATCTCCTTCAAGAAAGAAGGCGCTTTCATCGGTCGTGAAGCAGCGGAAGCGCAGAAAGCCGAAGGCGCAGCCCGCAAACTGTGCTGCTTTGAGGTAGAGGCAGAGGATGCCGATGTTCACGCCTATGAGCCGATCTGGCTCGATGGTGAAGTGGTTGGCTTCTGCACATCCGGCGGCTACTCGCACCACGCGCAGAAATCCATCGCCATCGGGTTTGTGCCCACCAAACAGATCACCGATGATCTGGAGGTCGAGATCGAAATCCTCGGAAAAATGCGCCAGGCGAAGATCATGACCACTCCGTCATTTGATGCAGACGGTGCGCGCATGCGGGGCTAGTATCGTCTCAGAAAACAGAGGCACCGCAAAACCTGCGGTGCCTACGATGGGCATTGGTTCAATAAAATGATTTCGATACTGATACTTGCAGCAGGATCTTCATCTCGCATGCGCGGCGGAGACAAATTGATGGAGGAGGTAGAAGGCGCCCCACTGCTGCGCAATCTGGCCCAACGGGCCATGAAGACCGGCTCAGAGGTTCTGGTTGCCCTACCCACGGACAGACCACAGCGCCGCGACGCTCTGGACGGTCTGAACGTCGGCATCGTTGAAGTTTCAGATGCGAGAGAAGGCATGGCCCATTCCCTGCGCGGCGGCATTGCGGCATTGCCAGAGGAGACCAGCGCCGTAATGATCTTACCTGCGGATATGCCGGAGCTCACGTCAGAGGATTTTCAAACACTCACTGCCGAGCATCAAGACGACCCAAAAGCCATTCTGCGGGGCGCGACCAGCACCAACAAACCCGGCCATCCGGTGCTCTTTCCCAGGCGCTTCTTTGAAGATCTGCGCAAACTGACAGGCGATGTCGGCGCGCGCGACGTTCTGAAAGCCAACCATGATGTGGTGAAACTGATCCCCTTGCCCGGCGATCATGCCCTGATTGATCTGGACACACCGGAGCAATGGGAAAACTGGCGCGCGGCTCAGGATTAAACCCAAGCCGCGCCCCAGTCTTAGAGAAGAGGTCTTAGAACAGCACTCTTAGAACAGGAAGTGGTCGCTGCTCAGATCATTGAGCTGCGCATCTTCCAAAGTGATATTGTGACTGCCCAGCGAGATCACCACATCAGCCCCGCTTTGCTTGGCGTGATTTGACATCAGGTCGGAGAAGCTCTTGATCTCTGTGACCTCAGAGAAGTCCAGCACATCCGCGTCACCATCCACGTCAAAATCGGTCACCACATCGCTGCCAAAGCCGTTGTGGAAGACAAACACATCCACGCCCATGCCACCGGTCATCCGGTCATTGCCCGCATCGCCGCGCAAAGTGTCATCACCGCCGCCGCCAATCAGCGTATCGTTGCCTGCCGCGCCGCGGATATAGTTATCCCCCGCGTCACCGGTCAGATGGTCGGAAGCCTCTTGCGATCCCACCAGCCCTTCGATGCTGACATAGGTGTCAGAGCTTGAGTTTTCGCCGGTCTGCAGGTTGGCAGTCACGCCGGTCGCATGGCCCCAATAGCTGGCGGTGTCAAAACCTTCGCCGCCGTCAAACACATCTTTGCCGTCATCATCGCGCAGATAGTCATCGCCCGCGCCACCTTCCAGCCGGTCATTGCCCTCGCCGCCATAAAGCCGGTCGGTGCCTTCACCGCCGATCAGCGTGTCATGCCCGTCATAGCCATGCAGCGAGTCATTGCCACCAGCCCCGTCCAGACGGTTTGCCACCTCATTGCCGTAGAAACGGTCGTCCGCAATATTAGACCCAAGCAGGTGCTCGATGCTGTCATAAGTGTCACCACTGGTGTTCTTGCCGGTGGTCAGGCTCGCCGCCACACCGTATTTGTGCCCCCAGTAAGACACGGTGTCCTGTCCGGCACCGCCTTCAAAGACATCCCGGCCGTTCTCATCACGCAGATAGTCATCGCCATCGCCGCCTCTCAGCGTGTCGTCCCCGGCGCGCCCATAGAGGCGATCATCCCCGAAAGCACCGTAGAGCAGATTGTCACCACGGCTGCCCACCAGCGTGTCATTGGCTTCATTGGACCCGTAGAGATTTTCGATGCTGTCATAAGTATCTGAGCTGTTGTTCTTGCCGGTGTGCAGATCAACATAAACGCCGTAGTGGTGCCCCCAATAGGAGGCCGTGTCATTGCCAGCGCCACCGACAAACTCATCCCTGCCGTTTTCATCGCGCAGATAGTCATCGCCATCCCCGCCGATCAGCCGGTCATCGCCGCTGCCGCCATAAAGCCGGTCCTCACCGTCGCGCCCTTCCAAACGGTCGTCGTTGCGCCCCCCAATAACGGTGTCATCGCCTGTGCCGCCCACCAGGAAATCATCCCCGTCGCGCCCGTTGATATAGTCGTCCCCGCCGCTGCCATCAAAGCCATCTTCGCCGTCACCACCTTCCAGCACTTCTGCGGAATTGGTGCCGAAGATGACATCCTCATGTACAATGGTGATTTCAATCACCTCATAGGGATTGAGCGTCGCCGTCAGGTTGGAAACATCGCTGCCAAGCGCCTGTTGAGAGACATCGGTGATCGTGCCCGTGATATCGGTTTCCGTCGCGAAATAGAAATCATTCAGGCTGGTTGCACGCGACACACCGGGGCGCAACAGAATGTCCTGTGGCTGCGGCAGGTAGGTTTTGGTCGCTCCGCCAACAGTCTTGATCAGACTGTCATCCCAGGCATCTCCCAGAACATCGCGCAGCGCATTCAGCTCAGCCTGATCAATGGTCCGCCGCGGGTTACGCGAGGCCAGATCGCCATATTCATCATAAGCCGCATTGTCGCTCAAACCGTCAGAGGTTGCCGCGTCAAACCCGATCAGCCGCCCGCTCCAGCTTTCGGCCATACCTGCAAGATCAGACAGATCGAGCGTAAAGTTCTGGCCAAAATTTTCGCTGTGGGAGGTCACATAGACAACCGTCCGGTAGCCGTTGGTAAAGGCATTCACCTCAAGCTGCGTCGGATCAAAGCCCCCCAGGCTGACGGCATACATCGCGCCGTTCTCCGGGTGCAGGCTCTCGGTCATCAGTTTCAGCGCGACACCCGCGGGGGTCAGCTCAACCGGACCAGCATCGTTGTTGCCACCCGCAATCGCGGAGGCAGTGTTGTGGCGGATGGTCCAGAAATCTGCCCCATCCACGCCCAGCTCCACCATACTGTGGAATTGCTCCACAATCGCACCAGCCGCGCGCAGGCCGAGATAGGACCAATGGCCGATTTCGACATTCCATTCCGTAAGCTGCAGATCGAGGTCCTGAGGGATCAGCCCCTCCCAGGTTGCCAGACGCAGATCAAGGTTCTTCAGCTCCGAACGGCTGGCGGCCGGGCTGAGGTCATAACCGTCCACCTCATCATCAAAATAGTAGTGCGCAATCACCCCGTCGACGGCACCAGAAGCACTGTCTGTCTGGAAGCCATTGGTGATATCGCGGTCCGCATCCAACTGCTCGATGAGCTCAAGATTGCCCTTCACGATGCGTTTTTCAAAGCCACTCAGGCTGCGATAGTAGTCTTCGCCAGATTGCGCGTCAGACCAATCCGCCGGCCGCACGTCGCGGTCCCAGTGCTGCATGGCCGCAATCGCATCTTCATCTGAAATGCTCCCAAAGCTGCCGCCCTTGTAGTTGGAGCCATCCCCGACGACATTGGAGCTCTGCACCCAGATATCGGGCTGATAGCCATTGATCGAAGCCCCGCTCAGGCCACGTGCAATGTCATGGGCGTATTCGCCGTATTCTCTCTCATCAATGTGCTGCCAGAATTCATTGCCGATTTCATAGCCGACAATCAGCTCCGCCTTATCGCCCATATACTGCAGCATCAGGTTGGCCCAATCGCGCACATCCTGCTGATTGGCGTTCTCAGGTGACAGCGCGGGCACCACCAAAGTGGTCCGGTTGCCGGTCTCCATCACCCAGTCCAGATAATTCCGCAGATCTTCGCGCAGCTGGTCCGAGCCGCTTTCAGAGCGGTCCAGCTCAATGATGTTCTCGCTCGCAGCGCGGCCACCGGGATAGCGCAGCCTTGTGGAGCCCAGAACGTCAATGGCATCAGAAAACTCGTCTGTGGGGACGCCATTGACCTCATTGGTTGTGCCAAGGAGGTTGGCTCCAAACATGTCCGCGCGCACTTCGACTGGCGCACTACTGCGATCCACAGTAATGGTGATAGGCATCAAACTGTCCTCAGACTGAGTATTAGTGCGCGGCGCGTCCTGCGACCTGCTGTGCGGCGCTACGTCCGCCTAAGGACATAGCGTCCTGGCTAAGCGGCTTGCTCTTGGCAAAGCTGTACTGCTTGAGAAACATGACAGTGTCCCCACGATAAGGCCTTCCCAGGCCGTTACAAATCCCACCTCTATTGGTAGGACTTTCCGCTTAACGAAGCCAAAACATTGAATTTTCAAGTTCTCTCAAATTTGCAGAGAACTAAAAACTTGGGAAATTTTCGACGTAAGTAACTGTAAATAATATGATTTTCAAAGTGCAACAATTCGCCAGAGAATTGCATCCTATTGTCAAAATTTTAAGAAGATGCTGATCGCCCAATTCTTGCCACATTCTAAACACGCGAGCGACTCACTGCCTCAACCTGGCTGACACAATCGATCCGACTGCCACAAAAACACCCCATTAGGGCGAGTCGCAGATTCGGTTCACGAGAGTTTTTTGTTGGGGAGATGGCGCACCCAGAAGGATTCGAACCTTCGACCTTCGCCTTCGGAGGGCGACACTCTATCCAGCTGAGCTATGGGTGCTTCCAAAACGGGGTATAGCCAGTGTGGCTACGCCCCGCAATCGCAAAATGCTTGGTTACGCAAAGAGTTCGTGAGCGAGTTCCAGCGCGTCCACCAACACATCCACCTCTTCTGTGGTGTTATAAAGACCAAAGCTGGCGCGGCAGGTGGCCGACACACCCAGATGGTCCATCAGCGGCCCGGCACAGTGGTGCCCTGCCCGCACAGCCACACCTTTCTTGTCCAGAATGGTGGAGATGTCATGCGCGTGCGCTGCGCCATCCAGCGTGAAGCTGAAGATCGCCGCCTTATCCGCCGTCGTGCCCTGCACCTGCAGCCAATTCAGCCCGGAGAGCTTTTGCACCGCATAATCCCGCAGCGAGGCCTCATGCGCGGCGATGTTCTCCATGCCGAGATCCATCATATACTCCAGCGCTACGCCCAGACCGATGGTCTGCACAATGCCCGGTGTACCTGCTTCAAACTTCATTGGCGGATCATTGTAGATGACAGCCTCTTTGCTGACTTCCTTGATCATGTCGCCGCCCCCGATAAAGGGGCGCATCTCCGCCATGCGTTCTGCCTTGCAGTAGATCGCGCCGGAGCCGGACGGGCCATAAAGCTTGTGTCCAGTGATCGCATAGAAATCGCAGTCGATGTCCTGCACATCCACAGGCGCGTGCACCGAGCCCTGAGAGCCATCCACCAGCACCGGCACGCCTTTTTCATGGGCTGCTGCGGTGATGGTTTTTACATCCACCATGGTGCCCAGAACGTTGGAACACTGCGTGATGGCGACCAGCTTGGTTTTGGGGCCAATCGCGTCAATCACCGCCTGTGGGTCCAGCGCGCCGGTTGCGTCCACATCCACCCATTTGATCACCACGCCCTGACGCTCGCGCAGGAAATGCCACGGCACAATATTGGCATGGTGCTCCATCACCGACAGAACGATCTCGTCACCGGCTTCCATACGCGGCATCGCCCAGCCATAGGCCACCATATTGATGCCTTCGGTGGTGCCGGAGTTCAGGACGATCTCATCCTCGCTCTTGGCGTTCAGGAACTTGGCAATGATGCCCCGCACCGCCTCATATTTGTCGGTCGCCAGATTGGAGAGATAGTGCAAACCGCGGTGCACATTGGCGTATTCATCAGCATAGGCCTGCGTGACCGCGTCAATCACCACCTTGGGCTTTTGCGCGGAGGCGCCATTGTCCAGATACACCAGCGGCTTTCCATTCACCTCACGGCTGAGGATCGGAAAATCAGCGCGGATTTTATTGACGTCATACATGTTAGGACATCCCAATTGCGGTTGCGGCAGTCAGTGACAGCAGCATGGTCATTCCGAGCACAAGGCCCAATGAGGTAAAAAGCAGCAGCACAAAGGTTTTGCCAAGACTGCCGATGCCATGGATCACATTCACGAAATGCAACACGATCCAGATCGAATAGAGCCCGACGCCAAGCGACAGCAGCAACGCGAAGTTTGGCAGCAAAACCATGAGGATAAGAACAAACATTTGAACCACGAAACGCATATACTGCAGCCAGCCCATAGCCAGCAGCAGATCGTCAAACCGCCCGCGTCCACCAATTGCGCGACCGCCCCAGAAGAAGGCAAAGATCAGCACAATCAGCCCACCGCCCATGGCAAAGGCATAGAGGAAAGGCGCATTCAGCAGAGGTGTGGCAAACTCTTCCGGCGCAGGGAAAATGGCCAGCGTCAGGAAATGGGCAAACACATTCAGCAGGATGCCCAGAAACAGGATCATCCAGCCAATTTGGCGTGCCACAGGGCGGCTCATGATCGCGAGGGCGGCCTCTGCAGGGTCACGGATCGTGAGCCAGAACAAAGCGCTCAATTGGTCTTTCATGCGTCTACCCTGCCCGCCTCAATCAATCCGGAAAACCAGATCCACAGAAACACCGCAAACCACAAGGCCCCCACGATGGTCAAGGCGGTGCCCTCACCGATGAAGCCCTCCACAAGCCCCACCAAAAGATAGAGCGGGCCGGTGGCGATCATCGCCCAGAACAGCGACATACGCGCGCCAAAGGCGCTTTGCTTGCGCCCAGCGGTGCGCAGGATCAGATGTGTCACGTAGGCCAGAACATAGGCACAAAGCGGCAAAATGAACAAAAGCGCAAAAAGGCTGCCCCCCAGAAGCGGGTTCAGCTCGATCTGCTCAAAATGAGCTTGTCGCGCAAGCGCAGGCCAGCGCGATACAAAAATGACCGCGCAAGCGGCCATGAGGATCGCAAAGGCGCGATCCTCTCGTTCTCCCATTGCAAGCAATCTGCGCACCACAGAGCGTGGTGCGCGATAGCTCGCAACAATGTCTTGCGTGATTGACATCAGTGGTGACGACGCTCCAGCCAGCCTTGCAGACGCTCAATCAGCGCCTCCCGCAGCTCTTCGCTTTCGACCTCATCCACCGCTTCGGCCACAAAGGACATCACCAACAGATCGGTGGCAATGTCTTTGGGCACGCCGCGCGCACGCAGATAGAAAAGCGCATCTTCGTCGATCGCACCGGAAGTGGAGCCGTGTGAACAGGCCACATCATCGGCGTAGATTTCAAGCTCCGGCTTGGCGAGGAACTGGCTGTCTTCATCCAGCAGAAGCGACTGGCTGATCTGATAGCCATCGGTCTTCTGTGCGCCTGCTTTCACGAGGATCTTGCCCTGGAAGGTGCCAACCGCGCCATTGCGCAGCACCTTTTTGAACACCTGACGGCTTTCACAGTTCAGCGCATCATGGGTCACAAACACCGTGTCATCATGGTGGAATTCACCATCACCCAAGCACGCACCCGCCACATGGGCCACCGCGTCATCCCCGGTCAGCTCAAGCACAGCTTCGTTGCGGGTCAGACGGCCATTCACAGTCAGCGTGAAGGATTTGAACACGCTTTCGGTGCCCAGACGCCCAAACAGATGTGTCACCGCACGGCGCTCGTGATCACGGCCCTGCGCACGCACATGGTGGAACGCCGCCCCATCCGCCACATCCACTTCCATGGATTTGTTGAAACGCGCCGCTGCCGGGCCGTTTTCAAGGATGGTCACTTCCGCACCGGCGTCCAGTTTCACAACATGGTGCAGGATCGCGTCAGAGGTGGTTTCCTTGTGACGGTAAATCAGGTTCACAGGCTTGCTCACCTTGCCGGTCACATGGATCACCACACCGTCAGTGGCAAAAGCGGTGTTCATCGCCGCCATCGGGCGTTCAACCGGATCCTGACCTTTGGCTTCCAGATGCCCGTAAAGGTCTTTGGCCCAGTGAATGTCCTTGCTGGCCACATCCGCCAGACGCTCGATGCTCAGGCCTTCACCGGCCAGCGCGTCAGAGGCATCCGCGTCAAACACACCGTCAACAAAGACCACTTTGATGCGGTCAAAATTGTCAAACAGCGGCGCTTCGCCGGTTTCAAACACAGCCGCCTCAGGCGCCTCTGCTTGGGTCAGCGTGTCCGGGCGAGTGAACTTCCAGTATTCGTCGCGACGATCCGGCAGGCCCATTTCCTCGAGACGGCTCAGCGCCGCCTCACGTGCCTCAGTGGCCCACTGGCCACCGGCCGGCAAGCTCAGCCCGTCCAGCCGCGCTGCCGTTGCCTCTTGTTTCTTTGCCAAAGCGGCCATTATGCCACCTCCGCCAGAATGTCGGCATAGCCGTTCTTTTCAACTTCCAGCGCCAGCTCGGGGCCGCCGGTCTTCACGATGCGGCCGTTTGCCATGATGTGCACAACGTCCGGTTTGATGTGGTCCAGCAGACGCTGGTAGTGGGTGATCACAAGGAAACCACGGCCTTCATCACGCAGCGCGTTCACGCCCTCAGACACCAGTTTCATCGCGTCCACATCCAGACCGGAGTCGGTCTCATCAAGGATGCACATCTTTGGCGCAAGCATCGCCATCTGCAGGATTTCGTTACGCTTCTTCTCACCACCGGAGAAGCCCACGTTCACCGGACGCTTCAGCATATCCGCGTCGATTTTCAGGGTCTTCGCCTTTGCGCGCACCTCTTTGAGGAAGTCCGCCGCAGAAAGCTCTTCTTCGCCACGTGCCTTGCGCTGTGCGTTCACCGCGGTGCGCAGGAAGGTCATGTTACCAACACCGGGGATCTCCACCGGATACTGGAACGCCAGAAACAGGCCCGCCGCCGCGCGCTCTTCCGCTTCCATATCCAGCAGGTCTTCGCCCTCAAGGGTCGCTTCGCCGTCGGTGACTTCATAGCCGTCTTTGCCGGACAGAACATAAGACAGGGTGGATTTGCCGGAGCCGTTCGGGCCCATGATCGCATGCACCTTGCCCGCTTCCACTTTCAGATCCACACCTTTCAGGATCTGCTTGTCTTCTTCTTCCAGTTTGACCTTCAGGCCTTTGATTTCCAACATTTTCTATTCCTCAGAATTTCTTCGAGCGCGCACGCCCGGTCATAACTTTTGGGGAGAAGGCGCCGCTTTTGAGCCGCCGCGCCCTCAAACAGGCGGTATCAGCCCACAGAGCCTTCCAGCGAGATCGCCACAAGCTGCTGCGCTTCCATGGCGAATTCCATCGGCAGCGCCTGAAGCACTTCCTTGGCAAAGCCATTCACGATCAGCGCCACAGCCTCTTCCTCGTCCATGCCCCGCTGGCGGCAGTAGAACATCTGTTCATCATCCACCTTGGAGGTTGTCGCCTCATGCTCCACACGGGAAGAGTTGTTCTTCACCTCGATGTAAGGCACCGTGTGCGCCCCGCATTTGTCGCCGATCAGCAGGCTGTCACATTGCGTGTAGTTCCGGCTGTTCTTGGCTTTCGGGTGCATGGAGACCAGACCGCGATAGGTGTTCTGCGCCACACCTGCGCTGATGCCTTTGGAGACAATGCGCGATTTGGTGTTTTTGCCCAGATGGATCATCTTGGTGCCGGTGTCGGCCTGCTGGTGGTTGTTGGTGATCGCAATCGAGTAGAACTCGCCTTGGCTGTCATCGCCACGCAGAATACAGGACGGGTATTTCCAGGTCACCGCAGAGCCGGTTTCCACCTGCGTCCACATCACTTTGGAGCGGTCGCCACGGCAATCCGCGCGCTTGGTCACAAAGTTGTAGATACCGCCTTTGCCGTTCTCATCACCGGGGTACCAGTTCTGAACGGTGGAGTATTTCACCTCTGCATCTTCTTCGATGATGATTTCCACCACCGCGGCGTGCAGCTGGCTGGTGTCACGCTGTGGCGCGGTACAGCCTTCCAAATAAGACACGTAAGAGCCTTTGTCCGCGATGATCAGCGTGCGCTCAAACTGGCCGGTGTTTTCCGCGTTGATCCGGAAATAGGTGGACAGCTCCATCGGGCAGCGCACACCAGGCGGCACGTAGACAAACGAGCCGTCAGAGAATACGGCGCTGTTGAGCGTCGCATAGAAGTTGTCGCTCACCGGCACAACGGAGCCGAGGTATTTTTTCACCAGCTCGGGATGCTCGCGGATCGCCTCGGAGATCGAGCAGAAGATCACGCCCGCTTCTTTCAGCTCTTTCTGGAAGGTTGTGCCCACGGAAACCGAGTCAAACACCGCATCCACAGCCACCTTGCGGCCTTCTGCAGGGGCGTTCTCAGCACCTTCGACACCCGCCAAAATCATCTGTTCTTTCAGAGGGATACCGAGTTTTTCATATGTAGCCAGAAGCTTGGGATCCACCTCATCCAGAGACTTCGGCTTCTCTTCCATGCTTTTGGGGCGCGCATAGTAGTACTGATCCTGAAAATCCACTTCTGGATAGTCCAGCATCGCCCAATCTGGTTCTTCCTTGGTCAGCCAGCGCTGATACGCCTCCAGCCGCCATTCGGTCATCCACTCAGGCTCTTCGTTCTTCTCGGAAATCAGGCGAACGATGTCAGGGGTCAGCCCTTTTGGGGCGTATTCCATCTCGATCTCGGTTTCCCAACCGTATTTGTATTTGCCGCCCACTTCGCGCACGGCATCTACGGTTTCCTGATCGACGCCTTCTTTTACTTGCGTCTGGTCGATTGCCGCCATCTGCTACTCCTATGTGTTCGCTGCCCTGCCGTGTTCTTATGCAGAACGGGCAAGGTGTTTCCTTTGGACGGAGAGCCAAGCATCGGCAAACCCCATCACATCGTTCTCTGTTGTTACGGGCCCCAAGCTGACCCGGATTGCACTCGCGGCTGTGGGTTCGTCAAACCCCATTGCGGTCAGCACCTTGCTCGCCCGGACTTTGCCCGACGAACAGGCTGAACCGGCAGACACCGCAAAGCCTGCCAAATCCATCTGCATGACCTGCGTCTCTCCCTTCCAGCCGGGGGTCGCAATGCAGCTCGTGTTGGGCAGACGTTTTGCACCCTGCCCCACAAAGATGGTGTCAGAGGACTCGCTCGCAAGACGCGCCTCCAACATATCGCGCAGCTCGGCCACTCGGTCCCAAACGCCGTTGGCCAGATCACGTGCCGCCGCGCTCGCTGCGGCGGCAAAGCCCGCTGCACCAATGATGTTTTCAGTGCCAGCACGACGGCCCATTTCCTGACCACCGCCCAAAAGCTGCGCAGGCACATCGGTGCCACGTTTCACCACCAGCGCGCCAATGCCTTTGGGGCCACCCAGCTTATGGGCCGAGATCAGCGCCATCTGCGCGCCGCTCCAGTTAAACGCCAGCGGCAGCTTGCCAAAGGCCTGCGTCATATCGCTGACCGCCAGCCCTTCGGGCAGATCCTGCACAATGCCGGTTTCCGAATTGGCCAGCTGCACACAGCTTTGGCTCGAGTCAGTGATCGCGACGCGCCCGTCGCCATCCACAGGCAAGGTGCCGGAGGTCCAGGCCGCCACAGCATCATGTTCCACATCCGCACCAAGCAAATCGCGCCCGCGCAGCGCCAAAGCCGCAGCCTCGGTAGCGCTGGAGGTGAAAATCACATCCGCCCCGTCCGCGCCAAAGGCTGTCGCGATCTCTGCCCGCGCTCGCTCCAAAAGGCTCTTGGCCGCGCGCCCTTCGGCGTGCACGGAGGATGGATTGCCCACCACATCCATCGCCGCGATCATCGCGTCCTTGGCCTCCTGCCGGATCAGCGTGGTGGCATTATGATCCAGATAGACGCGCATCAGGCTTCTTCATCCACAACCGCAAACAAGGTTGGGACTGCCGGACATGGCGCAAGATCGTTCTGAACGATGTCAGACAGGCGTGTCTGATGCAGGAACACATAAACATGCGCCGACAGACCTTCCCAAAGGCGGTTTGCCATCGACTGCGCCCGCGACCCGCTGGAGCCGCCGCTCGCTCCCGCACCGGTGTGCAGTGCTGACACGGTTTCATCCACCGCTGCCAGAATATCCGCTGTGCGAATCTCAGACGCGCTGCGCGCCAAACGATACCCACCACCCGGTCCACGCACAGATTCAACCAGCCCTGCCCGGCGCAGCTTTACGAACAGCTGCTCCAGATACGGCAGGGAAATGTCCTGACGCTTCGCGATCTCATTGAGGCTCACGAGGTTCTCAGGCGGCTGCAATGCAATATCCGCCAACGCAACCACCGCATAGCGTCCTTTTGTCGACAGTTTCATGACAGACCCCTTCGAACTGATTGACCTCGGCCACTTCTGAGCTTAAGTCGCTAGAACCTGCACGGCGCACAAGCGCCACACGATTTAGAAGCGTTCTAAGGTGATAGAGGGATTTCGTCAAGAATTCCCGGCCACCTTTCTGAGGGAGATTGACGACAAACATGCCTGAGGTGATTTTTCCAGGACCAGAAGGCCGCCTCGAAGGCCGCTACCACCCGCAGAAAGAAAAAGACGCCCCCATCGCCATCGTTTTGCATCCGCATCCACAATTTGGCGGCACGATGAACAACAAGGTCGTCTACAATCTGCACTACGCATTCTACAACATGGGGTTCACCGTTCTGCGGTTTAACTTCCGTGGTGTTGGCCGGTCTCAGGGCGAATACGACCAGGGCGTGGGTGAGCTGTCTGATGCGGCCTCCGCACTCGACTACCTGCAGTCGATGAACAACAACTCCAAGCACTGCTGGGTTGCTGGCTTCTCTTTTGGTGCCTGGATCGGCATGCAGCTTCTGATGCGCCGTCCAGAAATCACCGGCTTCATCTCCGTGGCGCCGCCTGCCAACATGTATGATTTCTCCTTCCTCGCGCCCTGCCCGAGCTCTGGCCTGATCATCAACGGCAAGAACGACCGTGTGGCGCCTCCGGCAGAAACCCATACGCTTGTGAACAAACTTCACGAGCAAAAAGGCATCACCATCACGCACACCGAAATCGACGGTGCCGGTCACTTCTTTGAAACCGATGAGTATATGGATCAGCTCACCGGCAATGTGACCGACTACGTGAAGCGCCGCCTGACGGAAAGCACCCGCTGATGAGCTCTTCGCTGGAGACGCTGGCGGCCAAACTTGCCGAAGACACCCTCAAAGCCCAGAAAGAGCTGGGCGATGAGCGCCTCTTTGTGGAAGTTGGAAATATGCTGGCGGCGTCTTCGCAGTCTCTTGAAGAGGCCTTTCTGACCGAGATCCGCGTGCGCATGTCTGAGGAGAAAGCGCGCGCCTTTCTGGTGAACAAAGTCAAAGCCGCCCGCGCGGCCAAAGCAGCAGCGGAAACAAAGCCCACATGAGCGATCGTCTCAGCCAGCAAATTGCCTTTCTGACTGAGGCGGACAAACTCAAATCTGTATATCGGGCCACCAAGGTGCTCGATGGCCACCGCAAAGAAGACAGCGGCAGCCACAGCTGGCACATCGCGCTTTATGCAATGATCCTGGCCGAACATTCTAATCGTGACATCAACATCGACCGCGTGATCCGCATGCTGCTGATCCACGATCTTGTGGAAATCGACGTGGGTGACAGCCCCATCCATGGCGACCATGACATTGCCGCGATGGAGGCCGCCGAAAGCGCCGCTGCAGATCGCATCTTTGGCCTTTTGCCTGCCGATCAAGCCAATGAATTCCGTACCTTATGGGATGAATTTGAAGCCGCCGAAAGTGATGACGCGGTCTTTGCCAAAAGCATTGATCGGGTCCAGCCGGTGATCGGCAACCTAGAAACCGACGGCGGCACATGGCCAGAATACAACGTCACCCGCCAGCAGCTCGAAGACCGCGTGGGCTGGAAAGTGGCCAAAGGCGCGCCCGCTATTTGGGATCATCTCAAGGCCCGCATTGCCGCGTGGTTTGACGGCCGCGCCTAAGCGCAGCTCACCAGCATTGCGGCCAGCCGTACCCCCAGCGCCAGGACAGCCCTGAACAGGGCCACCCGCCAAGGCGCACGGCCTCATACATCCGCTGACTGACAAAAGTGATGATCGCCGCCACTTCCTCAGCCTCGCGCCCGTATTGCGCCGCCAGCGCCTCACTGTCGCGTTGCCCCACGTCCTGCACACAGCTGCGCAGCGCCTCATCCGCCTGCAGGCGCGCCCAGTAACCGGCCTCAGGCGCAGGATCTTCTCCTCCCAGATGATACGCCCGATCATGGCTCACGCAACACGCATGCCACGGCGCCTGCGTTTCAAAGACCTCATAAAACCACGGCGATTGCTCTGCCAGCGCCTCCCAAGCAGCGGACATGCCCCCCGAACACCCATCTGTGGTAAAGGGCTGCAATGCCTCTGGATCGCTGTCCCGCACCAATTCCAATCGGCTGTGCCGCCAGATTTCCACCTTGGCCGGAAAGGCAAACCGCGCCGCATCACGCTCATCCGCGAAACTCACATGGCCCGGCACATATGCAGCCAAAAGGCACAGGCCCAACCGTTTAAGCATCCTCATCGCCCTGCTCTGGCAGATCCAGCCCAATGCGCCCCGCCATGCCAAGGATCGCCCGTTCAATGCCACTCAGCGTCTTGCGCTCTGCCAGCACCTGCCGCGCCAAGGCCGGCTCATCCGTGATCAAACCGTCCACCCCCAGCGACAGCATGCCTGACATCGACAGCGCATCATTGACCGTCCAGACATAGACGGGCTTGCCCACCGCCTGCGCGGATTTCACCAGATCAAGCGACACGGTCGCGCTGTTCACCGCCAGAAAATCCGCATCCAGCTTCCACATATTGCCAAGCGCAGCCGAGGCCAGCAGGCCCACCGACCACTCCGGGCGCAGCCCATGTATCTTTTGCACCGCATCATATTTCAGCGACATCAACTGCACCTGCTCCACCATGCCGGTCTCTTCGACAATATCGACCACCCGCTGCTCCAACTGTTGATCACGGCCGTAGTATTTCAGCTCAATGATCACCCCGGCTTTGTCTTTCGCCGCCAAAAGAACATCGCGCAACAGCGGAACACGCTCTTCAGCAAAGGCCGGATCATACCAGCTGCCGATGTCGATCTCCTCCAAATCCGCCAGGGTGGCGTCCCAGATCTTGATAGGGTTGCCCGCAAGCTTCATGAAGTCGCTGTCATGCATCACCACCACAGCGCCATCGACGGTTTCCTGCACGTCAATCTCGATCCAGTCAGCCTGATCCTCAATCGCCTTCATCACTGAGGCCATGGTGTTTTCCGGGCGCGCGCCTGCCGCGCCGCGATGGGCAATCACCGCCACCGGTCGTGTCTGATCGACACGCGCTAGCTCAAGCACCCCCGCACCACCAAGGCCCGCAGACCCGGCGGCCACGGCCACCACCGCGATCAACAGCCCGCGTGGTGCAAGCGCTTGGCGCTCTGCCTTGCTGTCGGGCCATTCCGAAGCATCCAAAAAGGTCACCGCCAATGCGCCGGTGGTCCAGGACGTCAGAAGCAAATTCAAAAGCGACCAGCAAGCAACTGAAACCAACAAGAAAGCCGCGGTTGCACGCAGGTTCTCAGACAGCACATGCAGCCCCGCTTGCAGCCCAAACGCCACAACGCCAAGCACCAGCGCACTCACCAGCGCGCCAATCAGCGCCCATGCAATGATCTGAAGCGCAAACGCCATGCGCTTGCCTGTCATCATCCCTTTGCTCTCTCTGATTGCATCTGCTGGCGCCATGCTCTCAAACAGCACCAATGGTAGCGACAGAACCCAACCCAGACTGCGCCACAGCATCACCCCCGCCATGACAGCCAGCGTCGCGCCGATCACCAAAACGGCACGCTGAAACTCCGGCGGGCGCGTGCTGAGGTAATAGTTGATGTCATAGGCACTCAGCCAATACCAAAACGCCAGCCCCGCCACCGCGAGGAAAGGCAAGGCAAGCGCCAGAAGTCTCAAGGCAATCTGCACCGCCAGCCCCAGAACCGCAGGCAAGCGCGGCATCACCAGATCGATGCCATCCCAAAGCCCGTGTGATTTGCCCACCCGGTCCCTGAGTGCCACCGCCATCATGAACGACAGGTTCAGAGTCAGCAGCACAAGCGTCATGCCAATCAGCAAAAGCCCCGCCACAAACCCCACCGGAGACAGCAGGAAATACGCGATGTCAAAATCCGCGAGCGCCGGTTTGCCGGAGAGCTTCAAGGCCAGAAAAATCGCACCCGCCATCATCGGTGTGAACACAGCCGCCAACAGCAGATTGAAAACCAGATGGGATTTCACAAAAGGCACCCGCAAGCGCCAGGAGTCGCCATAATGTCTTAAGACTTCTGTTGTCATATGCGGCTCAGGCTCCCAATGGCGTTAATCAATGGCCACATGGTATCCTTGCACGTGCGTGCGGTCGAGATGCCTTCTCGCCAACCCGCAGCGCTCCCGCGGCACCGCAAGGCAAAGACTTCTCCGGATGTTACGAATTTTTAGTATACTATTGCATACAATACTTTCAAATCGGCCTGACTTCCGCTAAGGAAGCGGCAAGAAGGACTCGGCTCACAGGAGACCCCCATGACCAAGATCAAAGTTGATAACCCGATCGTCGAAATGGACGGCGACGAGATGACCCGCATCATGTGGCAGTTCATCAAAGATAAGCTCATCCTGCCCTATCTCGACCTCGATCTGCTCTATTATGATCTCGGAATCGAAGAGCGCGACCGCACCAACGACCAGATCACCATCGACGCCGCCGAGAAGACCAAAGAGGTCGGCGTTGCGGTGAAATGCGCGACCATCACGCCAGATGAGCAGCGCGTGGAAGAATTTGGCCTCAAACAGATGTGGCGCAGCCCCAATGGCACCATCCGCAACATTCTCGGCGGTGTGGTCTTCCGCCAGCCAATCATCTGCCGCAACGTGCCCCGCCTTGTGCCGGGCTGGACCTCGCCCATCGTTGTGGGCCGCCACGCCTTTGGCGATCAGTACAAAGCCACCGATTTCACCTTCCCGGGCGCGGGCAAGCTGACCATGAGATTTGTCGGCGAAGACGGCACCGTGATCGAAAAAGAAGTCTATGACGCCCCATCCGCAGGCGTCTATCAGGCGATGTACAACCTCGACAGCTCGATCATCGACTTCGCACGCGCCTCGCTGAACTACGGCCTCAACCTGGGCTGGCCGGTGTATCTCTCCACCAAGAACACAATCCTGAAAGCCTATGATGGCCGCTTCAAGGACCTGTTCCAGAAGGTCTATGAGGAAGAGTTTGAAGAGAAATTCAAGGCCGCCGGTATCTGGTATGAGCACCGCCTGATCGACGACATGGTTGCCTGCGCCATGAAATGGAACGGCAAATTTGTCTGGGCCTGCAAAAACTACGATGGCGACGTGCAGTCTGACACCGTGGCACAGGGCTTTGGCTCACTCGGCCTGATGACCAGCCAGCTGATGACCCCGGATGGCAAGATCGTGGAGGCCGAGGCGGCCCACGGCACCGTCACCCGCCACTATCGTCAGCACCAAAAGGGCGAAGCCACCTCGACCAACTCGATTGCCTCGATCTATGCTTGGACTGGCGGCCTGAAGCACCGCGCCAAACTCGATAACAACATCGCACTGCGCGCCTTTGCCGAGACGCTGGAGCGTGTGATTATCGAAACCGTAGAAAGCGGCTATATGACCAAAGACCTCGCCTTGCTGGTGGGTCCGGATCAGGGCTGGCTCACCACCATGGGATTCCTTGAGAAAATCGACGAGAATCTCAACAAAGCGCTGGCCGCGTGATAATTTAAAAGGCGCCCCAAACGGGCGCCTTTTCTTTTCTCCACCGCAATTTACATGCCCAAACTTCATGCAACGGCAGAGCTTTGTGCAGCGTTCATAGCTGCTTTGTCCTGCCCCCTCTGGACAGTCCGCGCTCTCTGATCCAAATCGCACCCCATGGTTAGCTTTCTGGAATCCCCCCACCCCGAAAAACACAGCCTCTTTGATGATTTTCAGGGGCTTATGGTCGGCACACTGTTGGTCGCTCTGTCTGTCACCTTTCTGCAGAACAGCGGGTTGTTCACCGGTCAAATCGCGGGCCTCGCCCTTGTGGCCAGCAAAGCGCTTGGCGTGCCCTTCGCCGCGCTGTTCTTTGTGTTCAACATGCCGTTCTACGTGATCGCCTACCTGCGCATGGGGCTCACCTTCACGCTCAAAACCTTCATGGCTGTCGGGCTGCTGTCGCTCTGGTCCTACCTGCTGCCCAGCTTCTTCACCATCAGCGACCTCAACAGTCTGGTAGCCGCAATCCTCGCAGGCATCACCGCAGGCTCCGGCCTGATCGCGCTTTTCCGCCACGGCGCAACCCTTGGCGGCGTGGGCATCGTTGCGGTCTGGCTGCAAGACACCCGCGGCATCAAAGCTGGTTGGACACAACTTGGATTTGATGTGGTTGTCTTCGCACTCGCCCTGTCGTTTTTTGACCTGAACGCTGTCGTCTTCTCGCTGATCGGCGCTGCGATCACCAATATAATGATTGCAACCAACCACCGGCGCGATCGCTACATCGCGCGCTGACCATCAGGACGCCCCATGCCCAAAGCCTATCTGATCCTCATGATCGCCGTTGTGTTTGAAACCATCGGCACCGCCGCGCTTCAGGCAAGCCAGCAGTTCACCAAACCGATCCCCTCCATCATTGTGGTGATAGGCTATGGTCTGGCGTTTTACATGATGGCGCTGACCCTCAAGTTCCTTCCGGTTGGCATCACCTATGCGGTCTGGTCCGGCCTTGGCATCATCTCGATCTCAGTGATCGCCTATTTTGCCTTCGGCCAAAAGCTCGACCTGCCCGCCATTTTGGGAATGGGGCTGATTGTGGTTGGCATCTTGATCATCAACCTGTTTTCTAAGACCGCAGTGCATTAATTTCCCCATAAAGGGCTGGCCTTTTGTCGCAACCCGCGTTAGGGCGAGCGCGAACAGAAAAGGCTGCCCTTATGGATCTTCGCAACATCGCCATCATCGCTCACGTTGACCACGGCAAAACCACGCTTGTGGACGAGCTGCTGAAACAGTCGGGCGCATTCCGGGAAAACCAAGAAGTGGCGGAACGCGCCATGGACAGCAACGATCTGGAGCGCGAACGCGGCATCACGATCTTTGCCAAGCCAACTTCCGTGGAATGGAAAGGCACCCGCATCAACATCGTGGACACCCCCGGCCACGCCGACTTCGGCGGCGAAGTGGAGCGTATCCTGAGCATGGTGGACGGTGTGGTTCTGCTGGTGGACGCCGCAGAAGGCCCAATGCCACAGACCAAATTTGTGACCTCCAAAGCCCTTGCTCTGGGTCTGCGCCCGATTGTGGTGCTGAACAAAGTCGACAAGCCAGACGCCGAGCCTGACCGCGCGCTGGATGAGTGTTTTGACCTCTTTGCCTCGCTCGATGCAAACGACGATCAGCTCGACTTCCCGCACATGTATGCCTCCGGCCGTAACGGCTGGGCGGATGCAGAGCTTGATGGCCCACGCAAAGACCTGCACGCGCTCTTCAACCTGATCGTGAACCACGTTCCTGCGCCGAAACAGGTGACCCGTCAGGACGATGACTTCCGCATGCTGGCCACCACGCTGGGCTCTGACCCGTTTGTTGGCCGCATCCTCACCGGCCGTGTGGAATCCGGCACGCTGAAAGTGGGCGCAACCGTTCAGGCGATCTCCCGCATCGGCCAGAAAATCGAACAGTTCCGCGTCACCAAAATTCAGGCCTTCCGTGGTCTTGCCCAGCAGGACATCGAAGAAGCCCAAGCTGGCGACATCGTCTCCATCGCGGGCATGGCGAAAGCCACCGTGGCAGACACCATTTGTGCGCTGGCCGTGGATGAGCCGCTGGAAGCACAGCCAATCGATCCGCCCACCATCACCGTGACCTTTGGCATCAACGACAGCCCTCTGGCCGGTCGTGACGGCAAAAAAGTGCAGTCCCGTGTGATCCGTGACCGTCTCTACAAAGAAGCGGAATCCAACGTTGCGATCAAAATCGAAGACACACCCGGCGGCGAAGCCTTTGAGGTGTCCGGCCGCGGCGAACTTCAGATGGGCGTTCTGATCGAAAACATGCGCCGCGAAGGCTTTGAACTGTCGATCTCCCGTCCGCAGGTGATCATGCGCGAAGAGAACGGCGTAAAGATGGAGCCGGTCGAAGAGGCCACCATCGACGTGGATGACGAATACTCCGGTGCGGTGATCGAAAAACTCACCGGCGCGCGCAAAGGTGAGCTGGTTGAAATGCGCCCAGCCGGTGCAGGCAAAACCCGCATCATCGCCCATGTGCCGTCCCGCGGCCTGATCGGCTACCACGGTGAATTCCTCACCGACACCCGCGGCACCGGCGTTCTGAACCGCGTGTTCCACGGCTGGACCGAGTTCAAAGGCGCCATTCCGGGCCGCCGAGCAGGTGTGCTGATCTCCATGGAGAACGGCCAGTCCGTCGCATACGCTCTCTGGAACCTCGAAGATCGCGGCAAAATGATGATCGGCGCACAGGCCGACGTCTACACCGGCATGATCATCGGCGAGCACTCCCGTGACAACGATCTCGAAGTGAACCCGCTCAAAGGCAAGAAGCTCACCAACGTCCGTGCCTCTGGTTCCGACGAAGCGGTGCGCCTAACCACACCGATGGTGCTCTCTCTGGAAGAGGCGATTGCTTACATCAACGACGACGAGCTGGTGGAAGTGACCCCCAACAACGTGCGTCTGCGCAAACGCTATCTGGACCCGCATGAGCGCAAGCGGATGTCCAAGCAAGTTGGCTGAATGATAAAACGCCGGAGCCCCGCTCCGGCGTTTCTTTTTTGGGGGCCGCCGCACCATGGTTTTGCAATCGCGCGCGGCAAATCGCATTAAGTCTTGAGAAAACGCGCATTTTGTTTGACCTTTGGGACAATTGATTTCCAAAGGTTCTTTTTCGTCGCCATGTTGCTCAGACTGCTTGCAGCTTTTGCCCTCAGCCTCCTTACCTTCACGCCCGCGCTCCTGCATGCCCAGATGGAAGGCTTTGGCGCACTCCCCGCACGACAAGCGATCACCACACAAAACGCCCATAAGCGCGTCGGTGTTGGCATCAAGATCGACCAGATCACCTTTGTTGACCAGCAGTCCGAAAACTTCGGCGTGGTCGGCACGCTGTTTCTGCTGGTGGACTACCCCGACCTCGCCTTTGACGCTGAAGAGCACGGCTTTGAATACAAAACCTACAGTCCGGAAGGGTTCAGCGAAGAACTGAAAGAGACCGGAGAGTTTCTGCCCTATTTCATCTTCCGCAACCAGCAGGGCCGCCGCTTCACACAGCAATCCTCGATACTGGTCTCCGCAACAGGCCAGACAAACTACGCGGAACGCTTCAGCGCCACCTTTCAGGCCCCACACTTCAATTTCAAAAGATACCCGTTTGATAAGCAGGAGTTTTTTGTCGAAGTCTCCTCCCTACTTCCCACCGAATTTGTGGAATTCTACCCGCTTGAGGACAAAACCGGCATGGGGGATTTGCTGGGCGAGGAGGAATGGATCCTCTCCAACTCCAGCATCGCCGCCTCAAACGTGCCCGGCATTGGGGAGCGCGAAACCTCTATGGTTGCCCTGCGGTTTGAGGGCAAACGCCACGTCCAATATTACATGCTGCGCATCATGCTGCCGCTGGTCATCATCCTCTTTGTGACCTGGGCCACGTTCTTTCTCGAAGAATACCGCCGCCGCATCGACATGGCCTCCGCCAATCTGCTTGTGTTCGTTGCCTTCAACTTCGCGATTTCCACGATGCTGCCAAAGCTCGGCTATCTCACGTTCATGGATTCCTTGCTAGCGGGCATGTTTGTGATCACCGGTTCAACCGTTCTAGTGAACATCATGCTCCGGCGCATGAAAACCACAGGCCGCGAAGCCCTGGCGCGTAAGATCGACACCTATCTGGTGATCTGGGTCTACCCAATCCTGCACGGCATCTTCCTGTTCTGGGCCGTGCGGTTCTTCTTGATCTGAAGTCAGCTCAGCGGCGAGAACGGCTCGATCTCATAGCTGCCATCTTTGTGAAAACGGCAGAAACTGCCCGGCGGCACCACTTCCCAGCCATCTTCGGCGGGCACCAAAGGCTCACTCACCACCGCACGGCCGCTCCGGCTTTCGCTGATCTTGTGATAGACCGTGGGCGCGCGCTCATCTGAGGCATAGCGGATCGCATAAAGCGTCTCGCCATCAGAAAATGCTGTGGCCAGCCGCATATGTGGCGTGCTGCCCCGCTCCCGGCTCATCCGCTCCAGAATGCCCACGGCGATTTCCATCGCCTCGCGTGGATTGTCCTGCAAGCCTTCGGTCAGCCCCAAGAGAAACAGCACTTCGCTGTCGGTTGCGCCTTTGCGCTCTTGGTAGAGGTCATCGGGGATCAGCATATCGGCACGGCGGCGGAAATTCTCAAATCCCCCGATCTGCCCGTTGTGCATGAAAGACCATTTGCCCACCGCAAAAGGATGGCAATTGTTGCGGCTGGTAGCGGTGCCGGTCGAGGCCCGCACATGAGCCAGAAACAGCTCCGATTGCACCTGCGCGGTCAGCGAGCGCAGATTGGGATCAGACCAGGCCGGATGGGTGTCGCGATACAGCCCCGGTTCCGGACGGCTTCCATACCACGCCAGACCAACGCCATCGCCATTGGTCTGGGTTTTGCATTCAGTCGCCTGCATGCTTTGCTGGATCAGCGAGTGATCTGGCCGCGTGACGAGATCTTCAAGATAACAGGGGTGCCCGATATAGGCGGCCCAACGACACATCTGGCCAGTCTCCTTCCGCTTAATCGGTGGTTTCAACCACCATCAACTCGCGCTCACTTGCGCCCCGCGCGTGGTTCAGCGCCTCTTGGTATTCCGGGCTGTGATAACAGGCCACCGCCGTGTCCACATCCGGGAATTTCGCCACCACATTGCGGGGGCGCTCTTTGCCCTCAAGCTGCACAAATTTGCCGCCGCGCGCGATGAACTCGCCGCCATGTTTGGCAATCGCAGGGCCTGCGAGCTCTGCGTATTTTCCATAGGCCTCTGCGTCGGTCACGGTGACATGTGCAATCCAAAGTGCGCCCATCTGGCTCTCCAATCCTGTTGTTCTGCCCGGCAGTCTAGTTGAAAAGCCGGGCAGTCCAAGCAGAATTTGACCAAATGGTCAGCCAGCGATCACCGCTTCAGCAGCCACAAAGGCTTCGTCTGCTTTGGAGGCATCTTTGGCACCGCCCTGAGCCATATCCGGACGGCCACCGCCGCCCTTGCCGCCCAATGCGCCCACGGCCGCACGCACCAGATCCACGGCGCTCAGGTCGCCTTTCAGATCATCGGTCACACCAGCGGCCACAGCCACTTTGCCATCGGTGTCCGCAATCAGCAGAACCGCACCGCTTTCCAGACGCGCCTTATGCTCGTCAATCAGAGGAGGCAGGTCTTTGCCGGACACACCAGAGAGCACCTGTGCAAAGAATTTCACGCCGTTGATCTCTTTGGCTTCCGGGCCAGCGCCCTGACCAGCTCCACCAGACATGGCCAGCTCACGACGCAGAGTCGCCACTTCGTTTTGCAGCGCCTTACGTTCATCCAGAAGCGCTTTCACACGGTCCACGATGTCCGCTGGCTGCGCCTTCAGCGTGCCAGCCACTTCGGCCACACGTTTGGCTTCACGCTCCAGATGCGCCAACGCCACCTCACCGGTCAGCGCCTCGATCCGGCGCACACCGGCAGAGGACGCGCTGTCAGACAGCAGCACAAACACACCGATGTCGCCGGTCTGTTTCACATGGGTGCCGCCGCAAAGCTCTAGCGAGTAGGTGTCGCCGTTCAGGCCTTTGCCGGTGTTGGCACGGCCCATCGAGACAACACGCACCTCATCGCCATATTTCTCACCAAAGAGCGCCTGTGCACCCATTTCACGCGCGTCATCCGGGGTCATGATCCGGGTTTCCACGGCGGTGTTCTGGCGGATATAGGCGTTCACATCGAGGCCAACCTGGGTCAGTTCCTCAGCGCTCAGCGCCTTGTTGTGGCTGAAGTCAAAGCGCAGACGGTCATCGGCGTTGAGCGAGCCACGCTGTGCCACGTGATCGCCAAGCGCCTCGCGCAGCGCCTCATGCAGCAGGTGGGTCGCGGAGTGGTTTGCGCGAATGGCCGTGCGGCGCGCATGATCCACGTCCATGGCAACCGGATCACCTTTGGAGATTGTGCCACGCGCCACTTTGACCTTATGGGCAATCAGCTTGCTGTCCGCAAACTTCTGCACATCGGTGACATGGCCCAGCTCATCGCGGTTCTCAAGGCGCGCAACCACACCGTGGTCGGCCACCTGACCACCGCTTTCAGCGTAAAACGGCGTCTGGTTCATCACCAGCCATCCCTCTTCGCCTTCTGCCAGCGCATCCACAAGCGCGCCGTCTTTCAGCACAGCCTGCACCTGCCCCTCGGCGGTTTCGGTGTCATAGCCCAGGAACTCGGAAGATCCGTTGTCCTCGGCAATATCAAACCAGATCGCGTCTTCAGCCACATCACCGGAGCCCACATGGGCCGCACGCGCCTTGGCTTTCTGCTCCGCCATCGCGGCGTCAAACCCGTCGGTGTCAACCTCACGGCCCTTCTCGCGCAGCGCATCCTGCGTCAGGTCCAGCGGGAAACCATAGGTGTCATAGAGTTTGAAGGCCGCCTCACCGGAAAGCGGCGCGCCCTCTTCCAGCCCGCCAAGCTCGTCATCCAGCAGCTTCAGACCACGGTCCAGCGTCGCTTTGAACTTGGTTTCTTCCTGCTTCAGGGTCTCTTCAATCAGCGCCTGCGCCTGCCCCAGCTCCGGGTAGGCTTGGCCCATCTGAGTGACCAGAGATGGCACCAGCTGATGCATCACAGGATCTTTTGCGCCCAAGAGGTGCGCATGGCGCATCGCGCGACGCATGATGCGGCGCAGCACATAGCCCCGGCCATCGTTGGACGGCATCACACCATCCGCCATCAGGAAGGAGGTGGAGCGCAGATGGTCCGCAATCACGCGGTGGTGCACGTTCTGATCGCCATAAGGATCGGTCGAGGTCACATTGGCGGAGGCCTCGATCAGCGCCTTGAACAGATCGGTGTCATAGTTGTCGTGGCTGCCCTGCAGCAGCGCGCCGATCCGCTCCAGCCCCATGCCGGTGTCGATCGACTGCATGTCCAGCGCCTTCATCGAGCCGTCTTCAAACTGCTCGTTCTGCATGAACACAACGTTCCAGATCTCGATGAAACGGTCGCCATCTTCCTCAGGAGAGCCGGGAGGGCCACCCCAGATGTGATCGCCGTGGTCATAGAAGATTTCCGTGCACGGACCACAGGGGCCGGTTGGCCCCATTTGCCAGAAGTTATCGGATGTTGCGATGCGGATGATCCGCTCCTCAGCCACGCCGAGTTTCTTCCAGATCTCAAAGGCTTCGTCATCGGTGTGATAGACGGTGGTGTAGAGCTTGTCCTTCGGAATGCCGAATTCCTTGGTGATCAGCTCCCAGGCAAATGGGATTGCCTCATCTTTGAAGTAATCGCCAAAAGAGAAGTTGCCGAGCATCTCAAAGAATGTGTGGTGGCGCGCGGTATAGCCCACGTTGTCCAGATCGTTGTGCTTGCCACCGGCGCGCACACATTTCTGGGAGGTTGTCGCGCGCTGATAGTCGCGTTTTTCCACCCCTGTGAAGAGGTTCTTAAACTGCACCATCCCCGAGTTGGTGAACATCAACGTCGGGTCATTGCGTGGCACCAACGGGCTTGAGTCCACAATCTCATGGCCCTGTTTGGCGAAGTAATTCAGAAAGGTCGACCGGATGTCGTTAAGGCTGGCCATGGGCTGATCTCTTTACCTGAGTTTCGGTATTGCAGCGGGTTTATAACCCCCACGCCTGCCTGTCCACATGTCAAAGAGATCAAGGCGCAGCTGGACCTATATCCGGTCGATTTTTCGCATCACATCCCCGCTGCGCACAACACCGTCCTTCTCAATGCTGCACAAAATGCCCCGCAGTCGCAGGTTGCGGTATTCCGGCCTGCGCACCCAGTCAAAAACCGGCTGACCATAGCGCGCTTTCCACTTCACGCAGGCATCATTGAACACCTCAGACACCCGCAGCTCCGCGCTGCCCACCGAAAGATATTGCCCCTCGGGCAGGTTCGCCTCGGTCATATCCAAATCGGCGGTAAAGGTATCGCCCGGAAACAGCGCGTCATCTTCTGGCGACCAGACCAGATCCAGAACCCGTTTTGGAATCACACAGACCTGAATGCCCGGATGCGGATCACCGTTTTCCGTGCGGATCCAGGGTTGGGTCATCCACCGCTCCCCCGGAATGCCCTGTGCCTTGGTCAGGGTGATCTCATCGACAAACTTGCGCGCATTGCGTTCAGGCCGCAGGCACAAATGCGAAATGGCCGCCCCGTCTTTGGGAGCGGCCAAAACATGCGGCAAAGCCCGCATTAAGTCTTCATGTGACGGGGTCAATCTTCCAAAAGCTCTTCGTCAGCAGGTGGCATGTCGAAATCCAACCCATGTGCGGCGCGGATCTTGTCTTCGATCTCAAGCGCCATACGGTTGTTTTCCTTCAGGAAGGTCTTGGCGTTCTCACGCCCCTGCCCGATCCGCTCATCGCCATAGCTGAACCAGCTGCCGGATTTCTCCACCACGCCAGCTTTTACGCCCAGATCCAGCAGTTCCCCCATTTTGGAGATGCCTTCACCATACATGATGTCAAATTCCACCTGTTTGAACGGCGGCGCCACCTTGTTTTTCACCACTTTCACGCGGGTTGCGTTGCCGACCACCTCGTCGCGGTCCTTCAGCGCGCCAATGCGGCGGATGTCCAGACGCACGGAGCTGTAGAATTTCAGCGCGTTACCACCGGTCGTGGTTTCTGGGCTGCCAAACATCACGCCGATTTTCATCCGGATCTGGTTGATGAAGATCACCATACAGTTGGAGCGTGCGATGGAGCCGGTCAGTTTACGCATCGCCTGGCTCATCAGACGCGCCTGTACACCCACATTGCTGTCGCCCATGTCGCCTTCAAGTTCGGACTTCGGCGTCAGCGCCGCTACCGAATCGACCACAACCATGTTCACAGCGCCCGACCGCACCAGCGTGTCGGTGATCTCAAGCGCCTGTTCCCCGGTGTCAGGCTGCGAAATCAGCAGCTCGTCAAGGTTCACGCCCAGCTTCTTGGCGTATTGCGGGTCCAGTGCGTGTTCCGCATCCACAAAGGCGCAGACTCCGCCTTTTTTCTGCTCTTCTGCAATACAATGCAGCGTCAGCGTGGTCTTACCGGAGCTTTCCGGCCCGTAGATCTCGATGATCCGGCCCTTGGGCAGACCGCCAATGCCCAACGCAATGTCCAGACTCAGGGACCCGGTCGAGGTCGCCTCAATCTCCTGCGCAGGGTTGTCGGCGCCCAGCTTCATGATGGAGCCTTTGCCGAACTGCCGCTCGATCTGTGCCAGCGCGCTGTCCAGCGCCTTCTGTTTATCCGGGGATGAGGATTTCTTGGAGGTCATTGTCAAAAGATCTGCCGTTGCCATTTTGCTTGGTTCCTTATTCCACACCCGCACGCGGGCGGCAATCACTGCCTGTGTTCACCTCTTGTTCCACAATCTTATGAGATCAAAAGGAGAACAAATCAATGAAAAAGAATAAGAACATCTTCCGCAGGCGCTGGTTAACAACTAGTTTACGGATCAATAATAAGTTGAGACAAACCATAACGAGGCCGCGCAGATGCTTGTTTTCTGGAACAAAAAACTTGTGTTCCTATCGGTGCCCAAAACCGGCACCACCGCGATTGAGGCCGCTTTGGCCCCGGTGGCCGATATGGTGATTGCGAATCCCCCGGAGCTGAAACACGCGCCGGTCTATCGCTACAACCGCTTCTTCCGCCCGATGTTTGAACGCGCCTGCAACCGCGATGACATGGAACTCATGGCTGTGATGCGCGAACCTGTGAGCTGGCTGGCAAGCTGGTATCGGTATCGCCGCCGCGACAGCATGCGGGGCCATCGCAACTCCACCCATGAGGTGAGCTTTGACGAATTTGTGCAGGAATACATGAAGGGCGACAAGAAAGCGCCGTTTGCCAATGTGGGCAGTCAGGCCAAGTTTCTGGAGCCGCGCCCCAATGGCGTGCAGGTCGATCACCTCTTCCGCTATGAGGATCAGCCCAAGATGCTCGCCTTTCTGGAGGCACGTCTGGATCAGAAGATCACCCTGGAGCGGCGCAACAGCTCCCCTTCAATGCCGCTTGATCTGCCCGAAGCCACCTTGGCGAAACTGCGCCGCAAATGCGCCGCAGAATTTGAGCTTTACGAGAGCCTCTCTTAACCGCTGATCCGCGCCTGCACCGCTTCGGTGAGATCGCCGAGCGAAAACGGCTTGGGCAGGAAACTTGAGTTGTCGATACGTGACTGATCGTCCGAAAAACTGTCTTCCGCGTAACCTGAGACAAAGATGACCGGCACTTCCGGATATTCAGAGCGCGCCTGACGCACCCAGGTTGGCCCGTCCATTCCCGGCATGATCACATCGCTGACAAAGACGTCGATGCCGGGCTGATCTGCGGCCAAAATCTCCAAGGCTTCTTCGCCGCTTGCAGCTTCAAGCACCGTGAAGCCCCGCATCTTCAACGCGCGGGTCGCAAAAGAGCGCACCGGTGCTTCGTCTTCCACCAGAAGCACCACACCGCTGTGTTCCACCGCTGGCAGATCGGGGCGCTTTTCATCCAACTCCGGCACAAACTCTTCCGCCGCACCATAGGCCGGGAACATCAGCGTAAATGTGGTGCCCACGCCCTCGGTGCTGTCCACAAAGATGAACCCGCCGGTTTGTTTCACAATGCCATATGCGGTGCTGAGCCCAAGCCCGGTACCCTCACCGGTTTTCTTGGTGGTGTAAAACGGCTCAAACACTTTCTGCATCTTGTCCTGCGGGATCCCAATACCCTGATCAGCCACTTTGACCGCAACATATTTGCCCACCGGCACCACAACACGGTCCCGCTCCAGCGGCGCATCCAAGGCCACCTCTTCGGTTGTGACACGGATTTCGCCGCCCTCCGGCATCGCATCACGCGCATTCACCACAAGGTTCATCAGCACCTGCTCAAGCTGGCGCTTGTCTGCGCGGATCGACGGCAGCACCGGATCATTGCTCAGCGAAAGCGCCACGCGCTCCCCCACCAACCGGTTCAGCAGATGGGTCAGATCCGCCAGCGTGTTGCGCAGATCAAGTACTTCGGGCCGCAGGTTCTGTTTGCGTGAAAACGCCAGTAGCTGCCCCACAAGCGCTGCGGCGCGGTTGGCGTTCTGGTTGATCTGGATGAGGTCTGCATAATCCGCATCCCCCTGATCGTGGCGCAGCAACAGCAGGTCGCAATGCCCTGAAATCGCAGTCAAAAGATTGTTGAAATCATGCGCCACACCGCCAGCCAACTGGCCAATCGCCTGCATTTTCTGGCTTTGCACAAACTGCTTTTCCAGCGATTTGAACTCAGTTGCATCGTTCAGAACCGCGATCAGGGACCGCCCGTTGCCTTCCACAATACGGTTCAGGCTCACCTGCACGATGACTTCTTTGTCTTCGCGCTTCAGGCGCAGGAATTCGCTTTTCTTGGCAGATTTGCCCTGTGCAGCTTCCACCAGCCAATCCCGAATGGAGCGGCCAAGGCCTTCCATCAGATCGCTCATCACAGTGTCTTCGGTGATGTCCAGATGGATCAGGCTGCGCGCGGCACGGTTGGCCAGAACCACACGGCCCTCAGGCTCTAGCTTCACAATCGGCACCGGCAACTCATCAAACTGCATCGCACCGCCGTGAGTCACAGGGGTTTCGGTTGGCAAAAGATAGATCTCACGACGGCCCGCCGTGGCATCATATTGCGCCACCAGACACTGCTGCTCACCGCTTGAGGTGTGGATCACCGTCGCATCGCGCGGCTGCGCCACATCGGGGCCAAACACATCTGTCAGCGTCTTTTTACGTTCGCCGAGCAGCGCGCGCGCCGCGGCATTCATGAACAAAATCGTGCCGGTGCGCCCGGCTGTCAGCATCGGCAGCTTTGGTCCGGTGCCCGCACCAGCGGCGTCTTTGGCCGGGTGAGTTTTGCTCATGGTCCAGAGCAGAATATCCTCGTCAACCAGCTGAACCTTGAGCCGCAACATATTGTCACGCAACACAAGTTCGTCTTCGTGCTTGCCTTCGGTCAAGCTGGTGGCAATGGCATCCGCGACCTTGTTTTCCGCATCCAGAACGTGACCTGCCAGCACATCCTGCATGGTCTCACGCGCATCGCCGCCCGCTTCCTGCGCTGTCTTGTTCGCATAAAGCACACGACCTGCAAAATCGGTAACAAGCACCTGCTCTTCGGCATCCACATGCAGCTGGGTCAACAGCTCAACAACACCGTTTTGCACCGCACGGCGGCGCATCGACAGCGCCATGGTCACCGCACAGGCAAAGCCCGTCAGCCCGCTGGCAAAAAGCATGATCAGCCGCAACATCTCGTTTTCGAGCATGAATGTCGTGGCCACCATGGCGAACGCGGCAAAGGCGAGAAGTCCGGCGTGATGGGGAGTTGCTGCCTTTTTGCGGGGCAGCGGTTGCGCTGCATCGGTCGAGCTAGACACGTTTGCACCTACTGTTTTTGGTTTTCGTTAATATGCGCGAAATATCCTTAATCACGCATTAACGATAACTGAGGATTCATCTATTCTACCTTATTTTCGACGCAAAACCGCGTCAAAAAAGCCGTCGCCGCCATCAGCGAATGAATACTGCCGCGACGAGAGCGTCTCCCACCCCGGATGACGGTCGTGGAAGGCGTTGATTTGCGCCATGTTTTCAGCCTCAAGGAAAGAGCATGTGGCATAGGCCAGCACGCCATCCTCTGCGACCAAACTCTGCGCCTGATCCAGAATCTCCGCCTGAATTCGGGTTAGATCGGCCAGGTCATCTTGGCTAAATCGCCACTTCGCATCCGGTGTGCGCCGCCATGTTCCGCTGCCCGAACAGGGCGCATCACAGAGCACCAGATCATAAGGCGCATGTGTCTGCGGCGCATCAACCAGCGTGACTTTCACGCCTGCGCGTTTGGCCCGGTCCGGCAAATCCGCCATCCGGCGCGGGGCCGCATCATGGGCATAAAACTGCCCCTTCACCTGCCCCGCCATGGCAAGGGTTTTGCCCCCGCCGCCAGCGCAATAATCCAGTATTTTCATACCTTTGTTCAGCGGCAGCTCCGCCACCATCGCTTGGGAGGCCGCATCCTGCAGCTCCACGGCACCGTTCAGATAAGGTGCTGCCTGCCGAATGCGCCGCGCCCCTTCGGTGACTTCCAACGCGGTGTGCACCAAAGCCACCGCGCGCGTCATAACAGCGGCCTCCGCAAGCGCTGCCTGCGCCTCTGCCACAGTGGATTTCGCAAGGTTCACCCGCAGAAACACCGGCGCACGCGCACGCATCTGCCCAAGCGTTTCACCAAATTGCTCAACAAGACTTTCTCGTAACAGCTCAACCAGCCAATCAGGCACGTCCAAAGGCAGATCGGTCGTTGGAGCTGAGATTTCCGTATCATCCAAAGCAGCAGGCGCATAGGCTGCCCCCGTGAACAACGCCGCCAGATCAGCCCCCTGCGCCCGCAGAACCCCGATCATCAGCCCGCGCCCGCTCAGCCCGCCGCCCAGATGGGCCGCCGAATTGCGCTGACGCAGCGCATCAAACACATGGTCGCGGATTGCTGCCCGATCTTTGGAGCCCGCAAACCGGCTGCGTCTTGCCCAGCCGGTCAATGCTTTCTCTGCTGGCGCGCCTTCAAGGATCTGATCCAGAACCTCAATCGCCGCCTGAACGCGCGCCGCTGGCGTCATCCGCCAATCCGGTAGTTTGGCGCCTCACGGGTGATCTGCACATCATGCACGTGGCTCTCTTTCAGGCCCGCACCGGTGATTTTCACAAACTTGCAGTTCTTGCGCATCTCTTCGACGGTGGCATTGCCGGTGTAGCCCATGGCCGCACGCAGGCCGCCCACCAGCTGGTGGATCACAGTTCCTGCCGGACCTTTGTAAGGCACCTGCCCTTCGATCCCTTCCGGCACCAGCTTGTCGCTTGCCGCATCCTTCTGGAAGTAGCGGTCCGCCGAGCCGCGCGCCATCGCGCCAAGGCTGCCCATGCCACGGTAGGATTTGAACGAACGGCCCTGATAGAGGATCACCTCGCCGGGGCTTTCATCGGTGCCCGCAATCATCGAACCAACCATGGCACAGCTTGCACCCGCCGCAATCGCCTTGGCAAAGTCGCCGGAGAACTTGATGCCGCCGTCTGCAATCACCGGCACGTCACCGGCTGCGGTCGCACAGTCATCAATCGCGGTCAGCTGAGGCACACCCACACCGGCCACCATCCGTGTGGTACAGATCGAGCCCGGCCCGATGCCCACTTTCACCGCATCCGCACCTGCATCAATCAAGGCACGTGTGGCGTCACCGGTGGCAACGTTGCCCGCAATCACCTGCACCGCGTTGCTTTGGGATTTGATGCGTTTCACCGCTTCGATCACCCCTTCAGAGTGACCATGCGCGGTATCGACCACCACGATGTCCACCCCCGCATCAATCAGCATCTCAGAGCGCTCAAAGCCGCTGTCACCCACAGAAGAGGCCGCAGCCACGCGCAGACGGCCCAGCTCGTCTTTACAGGCGGTCGGGTTCAGCACAGCCTGCTCGGTGTCTTTCAGCGTCAACAGGCCGGTGAGCTTGCCCTGCCCGTCATGCACCAACAGCTTCTCAATCCGGCGCGCGCGCATCAGGCTCTTGGCCTCTTCCAAATCCGCAGGCTCTGCCAGCATCGCCAGATCATTGGTGGTCATCATCGCGTGTACCGGCGTGTCATCGCTCTGGGCAAAGCGCATATCGCGGTTGGTCACAATGCCCACCACGCGGCCTTCTTCGTCCACCACTGGGAAACCGGTAAAGCGATAGCGCTCAATCAACGCCTTGGCATCTGCCAATGTCTGGTTAGGGGTCAGCGTGACCGGGTTATAGACAATCCCGCTCTCAAAGCGTTTCACCCGGCGCACTTCACGGGCTTGGGATTCCGCATCAAGGTTCTTGTGGATCACCCCCATGCCACCGGCCTGCGCCATGGCAATCGCCATCCGGCTTTCGGTCACAGTGTCCATCGCCGAGCTTAGCAGAGGAATGTTCAGATCAATGCTCTTTGTGACCCGTGTGCGCGTGTCCGCCGTAGACGGCAGCACCACCGACGCGGCTGGAACCAGTAGAACATCATCGAAAGTCAGCGCCTCACGAATCTCCATCGCAAATCTCCTTTGGGGAACCTCGTTTGGCACGTCCCTATCGCACGCCCTCCGCCTGTGGAAAACCCCTAATCCGCCCAAGCGCTTCATCTTCTCACAAATACGCGGATCAATGGCTTATCTGGGGCAATGCTCGGTGCAAATAGCATTTTGCCGACCAACATGCCGCCAAGCGACACTTCGATGCCGCTCCTTGTCATTTCTCTGCACAAACGGCAGATATGCTCTGAAGCAAGCGAACAGACCCAAGGCACTCCCATGAGCAGCGATCCTCTTGTGATTTTCACCCCCTCAGGCAAGCGCGGCACCTTTCCCGTTGGCACCCCAATCCTCACCGCGGCACGCCAGCTTGGCGTCGATCTGGACAGTGTGTGCGGCGGGCGTGGAGTCTGCTCCAAATGTCAGGTCACCCCATCTTATGGCGAATTTCCCAAGCACGGCGTGACCGTCGCCGACGATGCGCTCTCGGAATGGAACGCGGTGGAACAGCGCTATGACGACAAGCGTGGCCTCACCAAAGGCCGCCGCCTGGGCTGTCAGGCCACCGTTCAGGGTGACGTGGTGATTGATGTTCCAGCCGAGAGCCAGGTCCACAAACAAGTGGTGCGCAAACGCGCCGAGGTGCGTGACATCACGCTCAACGCCACCGTCTCGCTCACCTATGTCGAGGTGGAAGAGCCCGACATGCACAAGCCCTCCGGCGATCTGGAGCGGCTTCTGACCGCGCTGAAGGCCGCCACGGGCCATGCAGAAATCGCGTTAGACACCCACCTTCTGCGCCCGCTGCAGCCACTCTTGCGCAAAGGCAACTGGGCGGTGACCGCCGCGCTGCATCAGGGCCACAACGACAGCACACCGCGCGTGATCGCGCTCTGGCCCGGCTATTTCGAAGGGCCGATCTATGGCCTCGCCGTTGACCTTGGCTCCACCACCATCGCAGGCCACCTCTGTGATCTCTCCTCCGGCGAAGTGGTGGCCTCCTCCGGCCTCATGAACCCGCAAATCCGATTTGGCGAAGACCTCATGAGCCGCGTCAGCTATGCCATGATGAACAAAGGCGGCGACTTGGAAATGACTGAGGCCGTGCGCGAAGGTCTCAATCAGCTGGTTGTGGACATCGCTCAGGAGGCCAAAATCGAGACCAGCCAGATCCTCGATGCGGTCTTTGTGATGAACCCGGTGATGCACCATCTGTTCCTCGGCATCGACCCGTTTGAGTTGGGCCAGGCGCCCTTTGCGCTTGCTACCTCTGACGCGCTCGAACTTATGGCTTCTGACCTTGGCCTCACCATTGCACCGGGCACCCGCGCCTATCTGCTGCCCTGTATCGCGGGCCACGTGGGCGCTGACGCTGCAGGCGTTGCGCTCTCCGAGGCCCCAGACAAATCCGAAGACCTCGTTCTGGTCGTGGATGTGGGCACCAACGCCGAAATCCTCTTGGGTGACAAAGACGGCGTGCTCGCCTGTTCCTCCCCCACCGGGCCTGCGTTCGAAGGCGCACAGATCAGCGCAGGCCAGCGCGCCGCACCCGGTGCCATCGAACGTGTGGAAATTGACCCCGTCACAAAAGAGCCACGCTTCCGCGTGATCGGCTGTGAGCTCTGGTCTGATGACGAAGGCTTTGCCGCCGCTGTCGCAGGCACCGGCATCACCGGCATCTGCGGCTCCGGCATCATCGAAGTGATCGCCGAAATGCGCCTTGCCGGTCTGGTGGATGCCTCCGGCCTCATCGGCTCAGCTGAGCAAACCGGCACTTCCCGCTGTTTTGCTGACGGGCGCACCAATTCCTACACGCTGTGGGAAGGCGACGCGGATCAGAAATCCGTCACCGTCACCAATGGCGACATCCGCGCCATCCAGATGGCCAAAGCCGCGCTCTATTCCGGCGCGCGCCTGCTGATGGACAAACGTGGCGTCGATCAGGTGGACCGCGTTGTACTCGCCGGGGCCTTTGGCGCGCATATTTCGGCCAAACACGCCATGGTGCTGGGCATGATCCCGGATTGCACGCTGGAGAAAGTCACCTCCGCAGGCAATGCCGCCGGCACAGGCGCGCGCATTGCGCTGCTCGACCGCGAAGCCCGCGGGCAGATCGAAACCCTCGTGCGCCAGATCGAGAAAATCGAAACCGCCGTGGAGCCGCGCTTTCAAGAGCATTTTGTAAATGCCTCCGCCATGCCGAACTCCTCTGATCCCTTCCCGATCCTGCGCACCGTGGTCGAACTGCCAGAGGTGAGCTTCAACACAGGTGGTGGCGATGGCGGAGCCGCTGGCGGCGGACGCCGCAGACGTCGGCGCGGCTGATACACACAGAACCCAGATCCCTGCGGCCAGCCCAATGGCCGCGCGGATCGCGCAGAGGTCGCTAGGTATCTCATTCCCGAATTGTCGCCAAACCCATTCAGGCCTAGTCTCTAGACTGGTGAGGGAGTGGGTTTCATGGTGCGTAAACTGATCATCTGTCTGGACGGCACAGGCAACGAGGTTGAGAAAAACGAAAGCAACATTCTCCGCCTCTACAAGTGCCTCAAACATGACGAGCAGCAGCTTGTCTATTACGAGCCGGGCGTCGGCACCCTGTCCACCAGACCTTTCGCGCGCAGCCATTTCTCAAAAATCAAACTGCTTCTGGGGCTGGCCACCGGCCTTGGGCTGCACCAAAACGTCATGCACGCCTATTCCTTCCTCTGTGAAAACTACCGAGAAGGCGACCAGCTCTATTTCTTTGGCTATTCCCGAGGCGCCTACACCGCGCGTGTGCTCGCGGGCTTTATCAATGACTTCGGTCTGGTCGCGCCCCATGAGCTGCATCTGGTCGGCCCGGTGTTCAAAGCCTGGCGCAAGCTGCGCACCGACAGCGACTCCAAAGATTATGCCACCCTGCGCATCTCCGAACAGTTCTTCCACATGCGCCACCCCTCGATCCGCTTTCTGGGCCTGTGGGACACGGTCAGCTCCATGATCCGACTGCGCCTGAGATGGGGCAGCCTGATCGAATTTGGCAGCCATTCCAGCGTGGATGAAAACCCAAGCGTCAAGGCCGTGCGCCACGTGCTCGCCATCGACGAAACCCGCCGCTTTTTTCGCCATCAATTCTGGAAACCTGGACAGAAATACTACGGCAACCGCTTCAAGAAGAAATCCGATCCACCGGATCAGGACGTCAAACAGGTCTGGTTTGTCGGCACCCACACCGACGTGGCTGGATCTGTTACCGAAAAAGAGGCCGGCCTCGCAAAAGTAACAATGCAATGGATGCGCGAAGAGCTTGACGGCCTCGATAGCGACAGCACCCTGCTGTTTCGCGATATTTTCTACAACCGCTATGTGCAGGGCAAAGAGGATGAGGTCACCAAACGCATGGGGTTGGAGATCTCCTCACCCGATGGAAAAGCCCCGATCCACAGCCAGATGAAGCTGCGCAAATTCTGGCCCATTCTCGAGGTCTTTCCCCGGCTGGTCAGCCGAAGCCGTCACCCCGATCAAAAGGGCTGGTTTGGCTACTACCTGCCCCTTGCCCAGCCCCGCTACATTGCGCCAGGCTCAGACATCCATCCCACTGTGGCGGAACGCAAATCTGACCCGGCCACAGACTATGATCCGCCCAATCTGCCGTGATTTTAGAATGGTCTCTTGCGCTGCCAGACACGTGGCAAAAATAATGCCCCGCCCGCCACTTGACCTTCGGACGGGTTAGAAGTAGCTCTGCCAACCAGAGCGCGGGTATGGTGAAATGGTATCATGCGAGCTTCCCAAGCTTAAGGTGCGGGTTCGATTCCCGCTACCCGCTCCAACTCCCCCCCATTTGATGTCGCCTGCCGGAATGCTACGCGGCGTCTCGGCCATGTTGCGTAAGGTCATGTTTGCCGCCCACCTGACGTGCAGGTAAAGTTTCCGGCAAACATCCAAACCTATGAGCCTTCCATGTCTATCGTGACCTATGAAACCCGCGGCAAAACCGCGATCCTCACGCTGAACAATGGCGAAAACCGTCAGAACCCGGCCTTCGCCACAGCCATGCTGGATGCCTTGCAGCAAGCTGAGGACGACAAATCCATCCGCGCCGTTGTGATCACTTCCAGTGATGAGAAAAACTGGTCCCAGGGCGTCGATCTCAACTGGCTGATGGCCGCCAAACAGGCAGGCAAAGTCGATGACATGCGCGCCTTCATGAACGGCATGAACGAGGTCTTTGCCCGCGTTCTGACCTTTCCAACGCCGGTGATCGCCTCGATCACAGGGCATGCCTTTGGCAATGGGGCGATGCTGGCCTGCGCCTGCGATTTCCGCTTCATGCGCGCGGATCGCGGCTATTTCTGCTTCCCGGAAGTGGACATCAACATCCCCTTCCTGCCCTCCATGATCGCCTATGTGCGCAAAGCCATTCCCGAATACCGCTTCAACGAAATGAAGCTGACCGGCCGCCGTGTCACTGCAGCAGAGCTTGAGACCGACCACGTGCTGACCGCCGCCCCTGATGCAGAGGCGACCCTGACGGCGGCGCTGGAATTTGCCGCCACTTTCGCCAAAGGGCGCGCGATCTTTGGCGAGCACAAACGCCGGATGCACAAGGATATCCTTGAAACCATGGCACGCGATGACGCGCCCCTGATCGCGGCGCTCAAACTCACCGTGTAAGGAACATCTGGTCGCCACTTGCGGGCTGTAAACCCTGCGCGGCCAGACCCAAATCAGCTGTGAAAGCTGCGGATATAGGCCAAAAGCGCCTTGGTGGACGCGGAGGCCGCCTCTGGCGCGTCACCACTGGCAACGGCATCCAGCAATCCCCCCGCCAGCTCTTTGCCCAGCTCCACGCCCCATTGGTCGTAGGAGTTGATGCCATAGATCACCCCTTCGACAAACACGCGATGCTCATAAAGCGCCACGATCTGCCCCAGCACAAAGGGCGTCAGCCGTGGATAGACAAGCGTGGTTGAGGGGCGGTTGCCGCTGAACACCCGGTGTTTGGCCAGCTGATCCAGCGTGTCGCCCGAGACGCCCTTCGCTTCCAGCTGTGCGCGCGCCTCTGCCTCGCTGCGCCCTTTCAAAAGCGCCTCAGACTGCGCCAGACAATTGGCCACAAGCGCACGGTGATGGCTGCTTAGCGCGGGCTCATGCCCCTCCGCACCGACAATAAATTCACAAGGCACCACCTGCTTGCCCTGATGGATCAGCTGATAAAACGCATGCTGCCCATTGGTGCCTGGCTCACCCCAGACAATCGGCCCTGCCACACGGTCAAGCGTTTGGCCATCCACTGCCACCCCCTTGCCGTTGCTCTCCATCTCAAGCTGCTGCAGATAGGCTGGCAGCCGCGCCAGCCGCTGCTCATAAGGCAGCACCGCGCGGGTCTCATAGCCACAGACCTGCTGATGCCAGATACCCACCAAGGCCAGCAGCACAGGCAGGTTTTCCGCCAGCGGCGCGTCACAGAAATGGCGATCCATCGCCTGCCCGCCTTCAAGGAAACCCTCAAAGGCTGTCGGCCCAATCGCCAGCATCAGCGAAAAGCCAATCGGCCCCCAGACCGAATAGCGTCCGCCAACCCAATCCTCAAAGCCAAACACCCGCTCCGCCGGAATGCCGAACTCGGCACAGCGCTCCACGGCGGAGGAAATCGCCACAAACCGCTCCAGAGCCGCCTCACCACCGGCCCAGTTCAGCACGGTGCGCGCGTTCATCAGCGTTTCCTGCGTGGTGAATGTCTTGGAGGCCACAATCACCAGCGTGGTTTCAGGGTCCAACCCGTCCAGCGTGTCAGTGGCGTCCGCACCATCGACGTTTGAAATGAAGTGGCATTTCGGCCCGTCGTGATACGGCGCCAGCGCCAACACCGCCATCAAAGGCCCCAGATCAGAGCCGCCAATGCCGATGTTCACCACATCGGTGATGCGTTTGCCCTGCCCCGGAAAGCGCCCATCGCGCACCGCAGAGGCCAGTTTCGCCGTCCGCGCGCGGGTCTCTTTGATCTCCGGCAGCACGTCTTCGCCGTCCACAACCACCGGCGCGCCGCTCAGGTTGCGCAGCGCCGTATGCAGCACCGCGCGGCCCTCGGTGGCATTGATCTTTTCCCCGCCAAACATGGCCGCCCGCTTCTCAGCCACCCCCGCAGCCTCGGCAATTTCGATCAGCGCGGCCTTGACCTCGGCGTTGATCGTGGTCTTGCTGAAATCAAACAGCACCCCATCCGCCGTCAGCGAAAACCCCGCCGCGCGCTCAGGATCATCCGCAAAAAGCTCTGCAATCTGAGCATCTTGCGCGTAGGTCTTCAAGGCATCCAGTTTGGTCCACATTTCACTCACTCCGTCCAATGCACATCGGCACCCGCGCAGACCGCGCGGATCGGGGCATCCACCTCAGGCAGGCTCTGCGCCGCATTCAGCGCCTCGCGTTTGTCCACCCCTTTGATCAGGATATGCTTGCGCAAGGCCCCATTCAGCACCCGTGCCGACAGCGTGATCCGAATGTCAGGCAGATCATCGCGCCGCACAGGGATCAGGATCGGCGCATCAGCAGCCAGCGCCGCCTCAAGCCCTTCTGAGCCCGGGAAAAGCGAGGCGGTGTGCATATCCGCGCCCATGCCCATCACTGCCACATCCACCGGCAGCGAGGGCGCAATGCCTGCTTCAAGCTCTGGCAAAACGTCTTCGGGCACCTCCGAAGGCGCATAGAGCGGCAGGTAGCGTGCCGCCATGGCGCGGTTGGTCAGAAGCCGCTCTTTCACCAGCGCCGAATTGGAGCGCGCGTGATCTTCTGGCACCCAGCGCTCGTCGGTCAGGATCACGTCCACGCGCTCCCAGTCTAGATCCACCGCGCTCAACGCATCAAAAATCGGCCCCGGCGTGGTGCCGCCCGGCACGGCCAACACAACCCGTTCCTTCTGGTGCAGCGCTTCGCTCAGATCGCCCGCCAGCGCTTGCGCCACATCCATCGCCAGCATATCGGCATCGGGGTAACTCTTGAAATTCATTTGTCTAAACCTCTCCATGCGCGCGCATCCCGCCGCATCATCAATTCCGCATCATCCGGCCCATCAGAGAACGCATCATAGGGTTTGGGCACATCGCCGCGCGCTTCCCATCCGCGAATGATCGGATCGGTCCAGGCCCAGGCCGCCTCCACCTCATCATCGCGCATGAAAAGCGTCTGATTGCCCCGGATCACGTCCATGATCAGCCGCTCATAGGCGTCCGGCGTGCCCTCGGCTGATGGCCCCAAAGCCTCCGCAAAGCTCATGTCCAGCGGCACATCCACCAGCCGCATGCCTCCCGGGCCCGGCTCCTTGATGGTCACATTTAATGTAATGCCTTCATTGGGTTGCAGCTGAATATTCAACTCATTGCGATGCCGTCCGGCTTCGGGACCAAAGATCGAATGCGGCGTGTCCTTGAACACCACCGTGATCTCGCTGTCCCGCGCGCTCAGCCGCTTTCCGGTGCGCAGATAAAACGGCGTGCCCGCCCACCGCCAGTTGTTGACCTGACATTTCAGCGCCACAAAACTCTCGGTTTTGGAGCGCGCATTGTCGACATCTTCACGATAGGCCGCCGCGCCATCCGCCGCCGTGTACTGGCCGCGCACAATATGATGGGGCTGCACATTGTCCAGCGCGCGGATCACCTTGAGCTTTTCGTCACGCACCGCATCCGGCTCAAACTGCGCCGGTGGCTCCATCGCGATCAGACACAACAGCTGCATCAGGTGGTTCTGCACCATATCGCGCATGGCACCGGATTTTTCGTAGTAATCGCCGCGCCCGGCCACGCCGACCGTTTCCGCCACGGTGATCTGGATATGATCAATGTATTGCGCGTTCCACAGCGGCTCAAACAGCATATTGCCAAAGCGCACCGCCATCAGGTTTTGCACGGTCTCTTTGCCAAGGTAATGGTCAATCCGGTAGATCTGCCCCTCGTCAAAATACTGTGCTAGCTCGCTGTTCAACGCCTCCGCGCTCTCCAGATCATGACCGAAGGGCTTTTCCACCACGATCCGCGTGTCATCTTCCACCAGCCCGTGTCTTTTCAGGCCTTTGGCAAGATCGGAAAACACCCCCGGCCCAACCGAGAAGTAAAACGCTCGCACAGAGCCCGGCGTCAACAGCGCCGCCAGCTCAGACCAGCCGCCCTCGCCCCGCGCATCCACCGCCACATAATCCACATGCTCACAAAACGCCGCGACCTGCGCGTCATCCAGCGCCAGCTCTCCGGCAAACTCCTTGAGCGCTGTGCTCACAGTGGCGCGATAGGCCTCAGAGCTCAGCGCACTGCGCGCCGCGCCCACCACTTTGCTGCCATCCGGCATCTGCCCGGAACAAAACCGCCGAAACAGCGCCGGCAGGATCTTGCGCCGCGCAAGATCACCCGTTCCCCCAAACACCACCAAATCAAAAGGCTCTACTGGAATAATACGAGAAACCATGCGGCCTCTTCCCTTGCTTTCTGCTCGGACCGTCGCTGCGGCGCCGTCTCATTGCCCCAACATCGTTAGCGCTAACGACGCTTTCGAGTGGTCTAACATCGCCACTCTAACACCGCAAGCGCGCATCACAACTCTGTCAGAAGCGCTGCGGCACGGATGGTCAAGCCCTATAACATTGGGTAGGAGGCATTGGGCACATAACAGATGGCAGTTTCATGAAAGATCAGGCAAATCTCGGCAAATTCCAGGATCCGTTCATCACCGCCAAAGGCGAAGATCGGGCGCATGTTGCGCTCAACAACCCTGAAACGCTGTGGTTCAACACCGGCACGCTCTGCAATATAGAGTGCGAGAACTGCTATATCTTCTCTTCGCCCACCAATGACGATCTGCTCTACATCACCGCTGATGAGGTGAGCGACTACCTCGATCAGCTGGAAGCCCGCGAATGGAACGTGCGCGAAATCGGCTTCACCGGCGGCGAGCCTTTCATGAACCCGGAAATGATCGAAATCACCCGCCGCTCGCTGGAACGTGGCTATGATGTGCTGATCCTCACCAACGCCATGCAGCCTCTGATGCGCAAACGTGTCCGCGAAGGCCTTCTCGAGCTACGTGAAACCTACCGCGACAAGCTCACGTTTCGCATTTCCATCGACCACTGGAACCCGGAGCGTCACGATCAGGAACGCGGCGCCGGCTCCTTTGACCGCATGATCCTCGGCATGGAATGGCTGCGCGACGAAGGTTTTCAGATGACTGTTGCAGGCCGCACCCTCTGGGGCGAGTCCGATGCGGACTCCCGCGCCGGATACGCGCGCCTTTATGCCAAACACGGGTTTGAGATCGACCCGCAGCATCCGGCGCAAACCATGCTCTTCCCGGAAATGGACGAAACCGTGGAAGTGCCGGAAATCACCACCGCCTGCTGGGGCATCCTCAACAAATCCCCCAACGACATCATGTGCGCAAGCTCACGCATGGTTGTGCGCCGCAAAGGCTCCAAAGCCCCGGCGGTGATCGCCTGCACCCTGCTGCCCTATGTCGAAGAGTTTGAGCTTGGCCAGACGCTCAAGGAGGCCGAGAAGCCCGTGCTTCTCAACCACCCCCACTGCGCCAAATTCTGTGTGCTCGGCGGCGCCAGCTGCTCCGCCTAAGCGTATTGCGCTACTGCATCATACGAAGTCAAAGACTTCTGAGCCAAAATTGTTGAATTCGTTGAACTCGTCTAGCTTGGCGTTTTGGTCTAAGATTGCCGTCAAGATGTACTTGTCAGTAGCTGGATTTCCTCCTGCAGCAGCTAGAGCGTCGTCGACATCATTCAGCCGTATGACCTGCATGTCCCCCCCTGCAAACAGAGTTGTGTCACCGGAATCCAAGACAAGAATGGGGCCACCTTTTTCTGCACTCGCCACAATTTGATATTCAACGGGTGCGCTTAGGATATCGTTACCTCCGAGAGAGGCTTTGAAAACAAAGGTATCATCACCTTCTGCGTCGACTTCCGTCACATACGCATCTGGTTTGATAAGCGGTGCAAACAGCGAAGTCTCACCAGTATTATTGTTTTCATTGGTTTCATCGATCGTATTCTCAGGATCGATGGTCACCCTGAACCGGTATGTCTCGTCAAGCGCTCCGCCACCGTTGTAGATAGCAGCAGCCGCATCCGGTATCGAGATAGTACCTGAACTATCTCCGAGTGGCGCTTCAATCTGACCTGAAGATATGACAGTGCCAGAGCTTTGTCCCGGCGCGATCATTTCGACCTTGTAGTTTACTTCACCGTGGTAAAGGAGGAGATCTTCAATCGAATACTCAAATGTCAAAGATACATTCAAGGCTCCATCTAATACTCCCATTTCTTCGATAGAAACATGGCTAATTTCAAGATCAATTGGCAAAGCCGGCAATGGATCGCCAGTGAACGTAGCGATATTGTTGCCTTCATTCAGCTCGTCAATCTGTTCTTCACTATCGAGCTTCACTTCATAAGTCAGCCTCTGACCAATCAGCTCAGGATGGTCTCTATAGATAGTGCTGTGATCCAATTTCGCAGAGTAGCGCCCCAAATCTCCGTATGCGATGCGCGTCAATGCGCCTGATGCGACCTCACCTAACTCTGTGCCATCAGGTGCAAATGCGGTGATGTTGTAGCGAGCGCCTGTGCTCGGACTATCATTTCCACCATTACCCGCATAAAACACTATCTCAGATTCGTAGGTTCCATTGCGCACGCCCTCATTTTCGAATCCATATTGACTTGAATTTTTGTGCTCGTGGAAAAACTTCAAATCGACTCCGACTTCCGGCAATGGATCGCCAGTGAACGTAGCGATATTGTTGCCTTCATTCAGCTCGTCAATCTGTTCTTCACTATCGAGCTTCACCTTATAGGTCAGCCTTTGGCCAATCAGTTCAGGGTAGTCGCGATAGATTGCGCTATGATCTAGTTTCGCGGAGTAGCTTCCCAAATCTCCGTAAGCCATGCGCGTCAATGCGCCAGAAGCGACCTCGCCCAGCTCAGTACCATTCGGTGCATAAGCTGTGATATTGTAGCGAGCGCCGGTCGCAGCATGACCATCAGTTACACCACTGCCTGCGTAGTTGCCTGCATAAAATTTGATCTCTGCCTCATATTTTCCATTTCGCACACCATCGCCATCAAAGCCATATTGATTTGGGTTCTTGTGTTCGTGAAAAAATCTTAGATCTGCTACCATGACTTTCTACCTGTCGACTTCCATCTGTACCTCTGGGTTGTTTACGAATAAATTGCTCAATCAAAAGTTAAATTCTTCCCGCGTAAATTACAGAAGATTAAAAGGTGCTAGGACTTCTTCTACTCCACAAGAAGTTCTAGCATGTGAATCCAACAGCCCCATTGCACCCTACATGTCGCCTCTGATATAAGCGAGCCAACAAGATATGGACCGCCAAAAAGAAGCGAGATCGGGACTTGAGCGACACGCCGGAAACCCCTGAAAACGAAGAAGAAAACACGCATGAGCGGATGATCCACGACGGTCCTACTGTGACCATCGAGGAGGAAATGCGCGCCAGCTACCTCGACTACGCCATGAGCGTGATCGTCAGCCGCGCCATTCCAGACCTGCGTGATGGCCTCAAACCGGTGCACCGCCGCATTCTTTATGCGATGCATGAAACCGGCAACACCCACGACAAAGCCTACCGCAAATCAGCCCGTCCTGTGGGCGACGTGATGGGTAAATACCACCCCCACGGCGATGGCGCGATCTATGACGCTTTGGTGCGGATGGCACAGGATTTCTCTATGTCGCTGCCGCTGCTGGACGGTCAGGGCAACTTCGGCTCCATGGACGGCGACAACCCGGCGGCCATGCGTTACACCGAGGTCCGCATGGACAAACCGGCGGCTGCACTGCTGGCGGACATCGACAAGGAAACCGTTGATTTCCAAGACAACTATGATGGCAAAGACCAGGAGCCAACCGTGCTGCCTGCGCGCTTCCCCAACATGCTTGTCAACGGCGCAGGCGGCATTGCGGTTGGTATGGCCACCAACATTCCGCCACACAATCTGGGCGAAGTGATCGACGCCACCTTGGCGCTGATCGAAGACCCGGATCTGACCTCTGAGCAGCTCATTCAATATGTCCCCGGCCCGGACTTCCCCACCGGTGGCATCCTTCTGGGCCGCTCCGGCGCGCGCAAAGCCTATCTTGAGGGCCGCGGCAGCGTTGTGATCCGCTCCAAGACCCGCGTGGAGGAAATCCGCAAGGACCGCTACGCCATCGTCATCGACGAAATCCCCTATCAGGTGAACAAAGCCTCCATGATCGAAAAGATCGCAGAGGCCGCACGCGAAAAGCGCATCGAAGGCATCGCCCACGTGCAGGACGAGTCTGACCGCGACGGCGTGCGTGTGGTGGTCGAGCTCAAGCGCGACGCCACCGCCGAGGTGGTGCTGAACCAGCTCTTCCGCTTCACCCCGATGCAGACCCACTTTGGCTGCAACATGCTGGCCCTGAACGGCGGCCGCCCGGAGCAGCTCACCCTACGCCGCTTCCTGACCTCCTTCATCGATTTCCGCGAAGACGTGGTTGCCCGCCGCACCGCGTACCTCTTGCGCAAGGCCCGCGAACGCAGCCACATCCTCTGTGGTCTGGCCGTGGCCGTCACCAATGTGGACGAAGTGGTTGCCACCATCCGCAGCTCCGCCGATGCGGCCGAGGCGCGTGAAAAGCTGATGACCCGTCGCTGGCCAGCAGCAGAAATCGCCGGCTACATCCGTCTGATCGACGATCCGACCCACACCATGAACGACGATGGCACGTACAACCTGTCGGAAACACAGGCCCGTGCCATTCTCGAGCTGCGCCTGCAGCGCCTCACCCAGATCGGGGTGAAAGAGGTCACGGACGAACTCGAAGAACTGGCGGCTAAGATCAAGGAATACCTTGAAATTCTCGGCTCGCGCGAGCGCATCATGTCCATCATCGGTGACGAGCTGCGCGAAGTCCGTGAGAACTTCGCTGTAGAGCGCCGCACCGAAATCGTCGACTGGTCCGGCGACATGGACGACGAAGACCTGATCGAGCGCGAAGACATGGTCGTGACCGTCACCTCCGGCGGCTACATCAAGCGCACCCCGCTGGCCGACTTCCGCGCCCAGAAACGCGGCGGCAAGGGCATCTCGGGCATGCAGACCAAAGAAGAGGATGTGGTCACCACCCTCTTTGTGGCCAACACCCACACCCAGCTTCTGTTCTTCACCACCGATGGCATGGCCTACAAGCTCAAGACCTGGCGTCTGCCGCTGGGGGGCCGCACCGCCAAAGGCAAGGCGATTGTGAACATCCTGCCGATCCCGTCCGGGGTCTCCATTGCTGCGATCATGCCGGTGGACCGCCCAGAGGATGAATGGGACGATCTGCAAATCATGTTTGCGACCTCTGCGGGCACCGTGCGCCGAAACCGCCTGTCCGATTTCACCAATGTGAAATCCAACGGCAAGATCGCCATGAAGTTTGAGGATGATCACGCCGACACCAAGCTGATCAACGCCCGCATCTGTACCGAAGAGGACGATGTGATGCTGGTGACCAACTCCGGCCGCGCGATCCGCTTCCCCACCACCGAGGTGCGCGTGTTCAACAGCCGCTCCTCCACCGGTGTGCGTGGCATTCGCCTGAACGGCAATGACGAGGTGGTCTCCATGTCCGTCATCCGCCACTTCCGCGCCGAAAGCGAAGAGCGCGCCGCCTACCTCAAGATGCGCCGCGCCGTGGCTGGTCTCACCGATGATGGCGGGGATGAAGACGAGGCGCCAGCGGGCGAACTCTCTCAAGAGCGCTACGCCGAAATGTCCGCCGCCGAAAACCTGATCCTCACGATCACCGCAGGCGGCGCGGGCAAACTCAGCTCGTCTCATGACTACCCCGTGCGCGGCCGTGGCGGCCAGGGTGTGGCAGCCATGGACAAAGCCATGCGCGGCGGCGAACTTGTTGCCTCCTTCCCGGTGGAACTGGGCGATCAGATCATGCTCGCCACCTCCAAAGGCCAATCCATCCGCGTCCCTGTGGATGGCATCTCCTTCCGCTCCCGCTCTGCCGGCGGCGTCCGGGTGTTCAACACCGGCAAAGGCGAAGAAGTGGTCTCCGTGGCCTGGATCGCGGAACAAGACGACGAGGATGTGGCGGAAGAATAAACCGCCGCACCCAAGTAACACACAAGCCCCGGCGCTCACCGCGCTGGGGCTTTTTTCTGCAAAGACAGGGCGTTACGCAGGCTTCTTGAGATGCCAGACCTGCTCCATCGGATAGGTTTTGGCCCATTCCGCCGGGATCGCCGCCCGTGTGCCTTTCGCCCATTCCGGCGCATATACCTCCTGATAGCGCACCACCGCGAAACCGATCTCAGCAAAAAGTGCCATCCAATCAGCCATTGTCAGGTTGAAACACACCCCGCTTGGCTCAAACGCAACCTCCGTCCAATCCGCGCCCCACATATCCTTGTAGGGCCGATGCAACTGGCGATCACAGGGCGCGCCATTCAGGGGCGAACAGATCAGAGACAGTGGGTGGTTGCCCAGAAACACCAGTGCCCCCTCCGGCTTTAACAGCCGCCACGCCTCCCGAAGCCAAACCTCCGGCGGGCACCAGATTGCAGCGCCATATTCCGAGATTGCAAAATCAAACGATGCATCCGGCAAACCCGTCGCCTCCGCATTGCCTTCCAGAAAGTCGATTGCGGCCCCATGGGTCTGTGCCAGTTGCCGCGCTGTCGCCAATTGCTGAGGCGAGACATCAATCGCCGTCACCTCCGCCCCCCGCCGGATCATCCAGCCAGAAACATAGCCGGTGCCGCAGCCCAACTCGATTGCCGCCATGCCGCGCATGTCTTGAGGCAAAATATCCAGCGTTTCTTCAGGCGTATTCCAATTTCCCCAAACCGGTTTCTCCACAGTCCAAAGCCGCGCGCCAATCTCCTCCCAATTGGCCGCATCCGCCTCCCAGACCGCTTTATTGATCACCACATGATCCCGTGTCACCGCACCAACTCCAAACCGCACATCACCAAACCCGACCGGCAAGCTTTTCCTTGCCTCACAAACATTTCTATGCCGAAGTTCGCACAGACTATCACTGACTTTAGAAAACACCTAAATACCTATGATAAAATACCTTTCCGGCGCAGCTTTTTTGAGCGCCTGCCTCAGCCTTGTGACCACTTCTCCGGCTCAGGCCGCGACCATCATCATCAATAGCGAACTGGTTCAGGTCGATACCGACACAGAATTCTACACAGATGTTTTTGTTGACCAACTCCCAGAGAAATACGCCAAATGCCACATTCTATACAAAGGAAGCGTAGAAGGCGGCGATCTATTTAAATTCTATGATATTTCCGACTTTTTTTATGACAGTTTTTCAGAAGAGTTCCCAGAAGGAGTAACTCTTTGTCTTAATAGCCCAGGCGGAGACATGAATGCAGGGCTCGAAATTGTTACATTCTTTCGAGAGTCATACGCAGGCTTACAAACCCACGTGGCCGACGGAGACCTATGCGCCTCCGCTTGCTCTGATATTTTTCTTTCTGGTGCTGCCGTTTTTGAAGGCAAGAGTACGGAGGTCTACTCAGCCCGCTCACTTGCTCCTACAGCCAAACTAGGCGTACACGCTCCACGTATCGAGCTGCCAAGCGCGGGCGAAAGCTACGACGCTGAGAAGGTGGCAAGCGCCTATGATGATGCAATGGTAGACGCCGCACGCTTGTTTTTGATTTCGCAACAACATGATGACGAGGGAACACCCTATCTCACGCCCTATCTGTTTGCTCGAAGCATCGAAACGCCTCCTCATGAAATGTACTACGTCAGCACAGTTGCAGACGCAATTTTTTCGCAAATCCCGGTTACCGGCATATCTTATGACGTTACTCTTGATGAGGAGCTGATCGAAACGATTTGCGACAATGTCTTTCTCTATGACGATGGTGCATTTTCATGGTCTGATGCGCCCACTTGGAAATCCAATCCATTGGCCTCAATCTACGATATCTGGCCAGATTTTCTTAAGATCATCGAAGCGGAGTACCATCCGGAAACAGGGGAGCTTGATCCTTCGTTTGATGCCACTGTCACACTTGAAAGAGAAGAAGGCGCTGTCTATGGCTATCGACGCGGCTATAGAACGAGAGGCCCAGAATACGCGGAAGACTGCCTTGTCAGACTACCCACAGACGCCCCTGTCGGTACCGAGGTAAACATGGGTACAATCAGAACGATTTGGGATCTAAGGACAACCCCGACCATCGAAGTCCGGATTGGCTTGCAAACCAAACGCGGGACGTTTTTGTATCATGAACCGGGCTATATGTCTTCACCTCACGCATACTGGCAACATCTAAGCAAAAGCCGCAACGCCACCAAGCACACATATCCGGCCTTAATGATGTTCTCCTTCGGCATGAATATAAGCGACCTACCACGTTCGCCATCTCTTCTCGAAACAGCCAAGCAATCGAGCAAAGAACTGATTGACCAGGTAACTTGCGAAGACCTTTGGTATTACCGCAACCGCATCATGCACGAGTACGGCTATTGTTTTAGCTCAGAGCGCGGCATCGCTGCATTTGGCAATGAGGGCTGTCGAACCGATTCACCGGAGCTCTCATACGAAGATGCAGAAGATGTTCGCATTCTAAAAATTCTTGAGGCTGAGCGCGGCTGTTAGGCCCTGAGCTTCTCATTCTTCAAATATCCAAAAAACAAAGGGGACGCCAAAGCGTCCCCTTTTTTATCCAACATCTCCCCAAGCGCTCACAGCTTGTAGATGTCACCAAACTTCTCTTCCAGATAGGCCAGCAGCGGCTCCCCGCTTGGGGCCATACCCGTGGCATGTGCGATGGTCGCCGCAGGCTCGCGCAAACCACCGTGCTGCTGCAGGTTTTCGCGCAGCCAGCCTGTGGCCGCCGAGGTATCCCCCTGCGCCAGTTGTGCATCCAGATCCGGCACCGCCTTACGCAGCGCCTCATTCAGGCAGCCCGCATAGACGTTGCCCAGCGAATAGGTCGGGAAATAGCCAAACAGCCCCACCGACCAATGCACATCCTGCAACACACCATTGGAGGGCTTGTCCACCGCATAGCCAAAATCAGCAGCAAACCGGTCATTCCAGGCCGCTTCCAGATCATCCACCGCCAGATCGCCCAACATCAGCGCCCGCTCCAGATCAAAGCGCAGCATGATGTGCAGGTTATATTGCACCTCATCCGCCTCGGTGCGGATATAGCCGTCATTCACCCGGTTCACGGTGCCATAAAACGCCTCAGCATCCGCGATGCCAAAATCACCAAACTCCGCCTTCATCTGCTCATAGAGCCAGCCGGTATAGGCGCGCCCGCGCCCAAGCTGGTTCTCATAGATCCGGCTCTGGCTCTCATGCACGCCCATGGAGACCCCATGTCCGATCGGCGTCAGCAGGTAGTCGCGGTGAATGCCCTGCTCATAGGCCGCATGGCCCACCTCATGAATGGTGGAGTAAAAACAGTTGAACGGATCGCTCTCGCTGGTGCGCGTGGTGATGCGCACATCCAGCCCGCTGCCTGAACAGAACGGATGGGTCACACAATCAATGCGCCCATGGTCAAAATCATAGCCAAAGGATTTTGCCAGTTTGGCGGTCAGCGCCATCTGCTTGTCGCTGACAAATGTCCCGCTCAGCTTCGCCGGAGCTTCCGCCGCCAGCACCGCCGCGCGCAACGCCACCAGCCGGGGCCGCATCGCGTCAAACATCGCCGCAATCTCAGCCGCCGTCATCTCCGGCTCATAATCGTCAATCATGGCGTCATAAACATCGCCACCGGCTGCCAGCGCCTGCCCTTCCTGACGCTTCAGGCCAACAACTTCTTTCAAGGTTGGCAAAAACGCCGCCACATCCTCGTCAGAGCGCGCCTGAGCCCAAATCCCCTGCGCGCGGCTGGTGACTTTGGCAATCTCCGCCGCCAGATCCGCCGGCACTTTGGAGGTGCGCTCAAAGCTCTTTTTGATGTGGCGCAGCTGCGCACGGCCCACATCATCCAGTTGCGCCGGATCAATCTCCGCGAGCCAAGCCCCCACCTTGGGATCTGTGCGGCGCGCATGCAGCACGCTTTCCATCGCCGCCATTTCTTCGGCCCGCTGCGGCGCAGCCCCTTGTGGCATGAGCGCTTCCTGATCCCAGCCCAGACGCCCGGCCACCTGACCCAGCGCCTCTGTGGTGTGGCTGAACGCCATCAACTGCTCATATGCAGACATGTCTTTTCCCTCTCTCTCGGGTGAAATCTTCAGGCTGCGTCGCGCACCGACGTGGCAACAGGATAATGGCTCAGGAACCGGGCCCGCAGGATCAGCGCCACAACAAGCACCGCCATGATCTGATGGGTGATCGCCACATGCATATGCGCGAATGTCATCACCGTGACCACGCCCAGCACCATTTGCAAAAACACCGCTGCCAGCACCAGATTGAAGGCAAAGCGCGTGGATTTATGCGCCGATCCCTGCCCCTTGCGCCACACCACAATGGCAAAGATCATCAACAGATAGCCCCAGCTGCGGTGAATGAACTGCACCAGACCGGCGTTCTCAAAGAAATTGCGCCACGCAGGCTCGATGTAAAACGCATCCGGCGGAAACACCTGCCCCGCCATCAGCGGCCAGTCGTTAAACGTGCGCCCCGCATCAATCCCGGCCACCAGCGCGCCCAGCAGGATCTGCACAAAGGTCATATGCAAAAGCCCGGTCGACATGGAGAACTGCTTGGCCTCCTTGCCGCGCCGCGCCTGCATCAGGTCACGCTCGCTGCGCCCCAGCATAAGCACATACCAGCCAATGAAGGCGAGGATCAAAAACGCCAGCCCAAGATGGCTGGCCAGTCGATAGCTCGCCACCGTGGTGACCCCTTCACCGGAGGTCACGCCAGAGGCCACCATCCACCAGCCAATCGCGCCCTGCAGACCACCCAAAGCGCCGATCAGCAACAGCCGCCCGGTCCAGCCTGTCGGGATCTGGCGCGCCAGCGCAAAGCCGGCAAAACCCGCCGCCCAGACCAGTCCGATCACGCGGCCCAGCTGACGATGACCCCATTCCCACCAATAGATGACCTTGAAGTCCGCCAACGTCATCCAGTTGTTCTCAAGCGCCCATTGGTCGATCTGCTTGTATTTCTCAAACTCGCTCTGCCAGTCCGCCTCATTCATCGGCGGCACAGCCCCGGTCACAGGACGCCATTCGGTGATCGACAAGCCGCTGTCCGTCAGACGTGTCAGCCCGCCCACGGCGATCATCACCACCACCAGAGCAAAGAGGATCATCAGCCAGATCCGAATGCCGCGCCGCGCGCCTTTGGCACCGGCATCAATCACGCCAACAGCCTTGGGGGCCTCTTTGGGCGCCTCGCTGCCAACCTCTTCAAAAATGCTGCGTTTCTGGCTCATCGCTGCCTCCTGATCTTGCGCGCGAGCCTAATCCGGCCATACGCGCGCTGCAACCACTCAAGGGGTCCTCAATGGTACGGATAGACTATCTGTTCAGACTTGGAATTAAGGGCGAAATTCACCCTTTTTCTTTCCAGCGGACCATCTGTCGCATGACCCCATGCAGCATCTGCACATCCGCGCGCGTCAGCCGCATGCGGCTCCACATATTGCGCAGATTGATCTTCATGCCCTCCGCCTTCTCCGGCGGAAAGAAGAAACCAGCCGCGTCCAGCCGCTCCTCGTAATGGCGCTCCAGCGCCTCCATCTCGGCATGGTTGGCCCAATCCGTTTTGGTCATATCCACGCGCTCATGCACAATGTCCGCGCTCTGACGGCGCCACTCATAGGCGGTCAGCAGCACACATTGCGCAAGGTTCAGCGAGGCATATTCCGGGTTCACTGGCACATTGATGATCGCATTGGCGCGCGCGATGTCTTCGTTTTCCAGGCCAGACCGCTCCGGCCCAAACAGCACCGCCACTTTCTCGCCGCGCGCAATCATCTCTGCCGCCTGTTTCATCGCCACTTCCGGCGTCACCACCGGTTTGGTCAACCCACGTGCCCGCGCCGTGGTGGCAAAGACGTAGTGACAATCCTCAAGCGCCGCCTCGGTGGTCTCGGTCAGGAACGCCGCATCCAGCACCCGCCCCGCACCAGAGGCCATCGCCACCGCGCGCTCATTGGGCCAGCCATCGCGCGGGTCCACCACCCGCATCTTATCAAGCCCAAAATTCAGCATCGCCCGCGCTGCGCCACCGATGTTTTCCCCCATCTGTGGGCGCACAAGAACAAAGGCAGGTTGCGGTGTGGCGGATGTCATGGCTTTCTCCTGAAAAATCCGCCTGCTCATACCCGCGCGCCGCGCTCAAAACAAGCCATGCGCCTTCCTCTTGCCGCAAATATCCCCGCCGGAGGCTCGAAATCTCTTTTACACCGCCCACCTGCTGGCCAAACTCCCGATAGCCAAACCAAAAAAACCGCGCTATAGCGGCGCGATCTAGACACGAGGAACACGCGCATGGCCGAGACAGAGCTGCCCCAGATCTATCTGATCACCCCGCCAGAGATCGAACTCTCCCAGTTTCCTGATCAACTGGCCGCTGTCCTGGACGCCAGCGACATTGCCTGCGTGCGCCTTGCCCTCGCCACCCGCGACGAAGACCGCCTGTCGCGCGCCGCGGACGCGCTGCGCGAAGTGGCCCATGCCCGTGATGTGGCCATCGTGATTGACGAACATGTCCTTCTTTCCGAACGCCTCGGCCTCGATGGCGTGCACCTCACAGATGCCGCGCGCTCGGTTGCCAAAACCCGCAAGGAACTTGGCAAAGACGCCATTGTTGGCGCTTTCTGTGGCGCCTCCTCTCACGAGGGCATGACCGCCGGTGAAAACGGGGCGGACTACGTGAGTTTCGGTCCGGTCGGCACCACCCCTCTGGGGGATGGCACTTTGGCGGAAAAAGACCTGTTTGAATGGTGGTCTCAGATGATCGAAGTGCCGGTTGTCGCCGAAGGCGCGCTGGATACGGACATCATCCGCACTCTTGCGCCCTACACCGATTTCTTTGGCATCGGCGAGGAAATCTGGCGCGCCGAAAATCCGGCTGCCAAACTCAAAGAGTTCGAAGCCGCCTTCACCGCCTGATCCGCCCCCATCTCCGTGAGGTTCTCATGACCGCCACGCCTGACATTCTCTGCATCGGCTCCGTCCTCTGGGACATCATCGGCCGCGCGCCCAGCCACATGCGTCAGGGCTCGGACGTACCGGGCCGCATCTCTCGCCTGCCCGGCGGCGTCGCCTGGAACATCGCTATGACGCTCGCGCGCTTTGGCCTGCGACCTGCCGCACTTTCGGCCATTGGCCGCGACGCAGAAGGCGACGAGCTGATGACCGCCTGCCGTGAAATGGGCGCGATCATGGATCACGTCTATCGCTCCGCCGATCTGCCCACCGACACCTATATGGCGGTCGAAGGCAAAAACGGCCTCATCGCCGCCATCGCCGATGCCCATTCGCTTGAGGCGGCAGGCGATAAAATCCTGACCCCGCTTGAGGATGGCACCCTCGGCTCTGAGGCGGCGCCCTATGGCGGGCTCATTGCTCTGGATGGCAATCTCACCCAGCGCCTGCTCGATCAAATCGCCCGCAGCCCGCTGTTTTCTGCCGCCGACCTGCGCGTTGCGCCTGCCTCTCCGGGCAAGGCCGAGCGCCTGATGCCGTTCCTGATGCACTCCCGCGCGGTGCTCTATGTGAACCTTGAGGAAGCCGGCTACCTTTGTCAGACCGAGTTTACCTCGTCCGAAGCCGCCGCCGAGGGCCTTCTGGCGCGCGGCGCCGCCCGCGCCCTCGTCACCGATGGCGGAAACTCTGCCTCTGACGGGACTGCCGCAGGCATCATCACCCAACAGCCGCCTGCCGTTCTGGTGACTCGCGTCACCGGCGCAGGCGACACTTTCATGGCCGCGCACATCGTAGCCGAATCCCAAGGCGCCAGCCGCGACGAGGCGCTCTCCCGCGCCCTCACCGCTGCCGCCAAATACGTCTCTGGAGAACACGCCACATGACCCTGATCACTCTGTCCCCCGAAGTGTCTGAGGCCAAGAAAAACGGCACGCCCATCGTGGCGCTGGAAAGCACAATCATCACCCACGGCATGCCCTACCCGCAAAACCTCGAGGTGGCGCGTCAGTTGGAAAACGACATCCGTGAAAAAGGCGCAGTTCCGGCCACCATGGCCGTGATCGACGGCACCCTGCACGCAGGCCTGACCGATGCGCAACTCGAAGCACTCGCACAAGCCAAAGACGTGGCCAAAGTCAGCCGCGCCGATATGGCCGTGATCATGGCGCAGGGCCGCACCGGTGCCACCACCGTCGCTGCCACCATGATCGCTGCGCATCTTGCGGGCATCTCCGTCTTTGCCACCGGCGGCATCGGCGGTGTCCACAAAGGCGCGGAAGAGAGCTTTGACATCTCCGCTGACCTCACCGAGCTGGGCCACACCCCTGTGACCGTTGTCGCTGCGGGCGCGAAAGCCATCCTTGATGTGCCCAAAACGCTCGAAGTGCTGGAAACCAACGGCGTGCCGGTGATTGCCTATGGTCAGGACAGCTTCCCGGCTTTCTGGTCGGCGCAGTCTGACCTCGCAGCGCCCCTGCGCATGGATGACGCCGCCGCGATCGCAGCCGCCCACAAAATGCGCGGGGCCATGGGTCTGCCAGGCGGCCAGCTGGTCGCCAACCCGATTCCCGCCGCCGATGAAATCCCCGCAGCCGAGCTGGCCCCTGTGATCGCGCAGGCCACCCGCGAAGCTGACGAACAGGGCGTCACCGGCAAGGGTGTCACCCCCTTCCTGCTGCAACGCATCTTTGAGCTCACCGAGGGCCGCTCGCTGGTGGCCAATATCGCTCTGGTGCGCAACAACGCACGCCTTGCGGCAGATATCGCCGCCGCGCTGGTCTGACCGCTTTAAAATCTGCCTCCTGAGAAGGCACAAAAACGGCCGCTGCCCCGCGCGGCGGCCACATTCACTTGCCCCTAGCGTAAACGTCATTGCAGCCTCTGCCACAAATGCCTAACTAGGTATCAGAATTTGGCAGGACCCACGAATGACGACCCCATTTGACGAAGATCCAAACAAACACAAAGTTGGTTTTTTTGGCAGCCTCCGCTCCAGCTTCTTTACGGGCATCGTCGTTATTCTCCCCATCGCGCTGACCATCTGGCTGGTCTGGACCCTGATCGGCTGGGTCGACGGCTTTGTGCTGCCTCTGGTGCCAAGCACCATCCAGCCGGAGAAATACATCGGCATCAACCTGCGCGGCGTTGGTTTGATCATCTTCCTGATCTTCACCGTGCTCGTCGGCTGGATCGCCAAAGGCCTCATCGGCCGCTCCCTGATCCGCTACGGCGAAAGCCTGGTGGACCGCATGCCCGTCGTGCGCTCGATCTATTCCGGCGTCAAACAGATCGCGGAAACGGTCTTTGCCCAGAGCGAACGCAGCTTTGAAAAAGCCTGCCTGATCGAATACCCCCGCCGCGGCATCTGGGCGATTGGCTTTATCTCCACCACCGCCAAGGGCGAAGTCGCGGAGTCTGCGGCCACCACCAACGGCCTTGTCAGCGTCTTTGTCCCGACAACCCCCAACCCGACCTCCGGCTTCCTGCTGTTCTTCCCCAAGGACGACATCATCGAGCTCGAAATGTCCGTTGAGGATGCCGCCAAACTCGTGATCTCCGCCGGTCTGGTCTATCCAAACCCCAAAGATCCAAGCGCCCCCGCCGAGGAAGCCTCAAAAAAAAACCGCGCAAGCTAAGCGGCTTCCAGAAAACACTTCGCGCATCGCTGCTGCTGATCGCCGCCTTGGGCGCGCTGTTCCTGTTTGAAATCCGCCCCGCCATGACACCGGTCATGCGCACATCGCCGGAAACACCCGTCTTCACCATCGGAGAGCGCGCCAGCTACACTCCGGCTCTGGAGGCCGGGAAATCCGTGGTCAAATTCGGCCCGCTGCTCTTCGGCCTCTATCCCGGCGGTCTCGCGTTTGCCTCGCCCCAGGAGGCCGAAGACCACATGCGCAGCCACAATTGGGAGCGCGCAAAATGGGCGATCTACGAGCTGTCAGGCGACTATGCACAAGACACAGCAAACGGCCACCTGACCACCTCTTTGCGTGTGGTTAAAGCGCATTGAGCCAGACAACAGCTGCGATTTACGCGCCTCCCAACGGGCAAAACCCACTTCAGGATCACCCTCTAAGCTGCTAACTAAAAAAGACTTTTCAAAGTAGATCCAACCTTCACCTCGCGCGCCCCACGCCCCCAATCTCCGCCCAAACCCCAATCTGTGCTATCCTCCTCCCATTATCGAGGAGCATTTAAATGTCAGAGTATTTTGATCTGGGCAGCCACAGCCGCCCCGCAAGTGACGTTCCCGAAGCGCAAATCTGGTGTGATCGCGGCCTGATCTGGCTCTTTGCCTACAACCACGAAGAGGCCATCGTCTGTTTTGAAAAGGCGCTTGTTGCCGATCCCGCCTGCGCCCTGGCCCATTGGGGCGTCGCCTATGGGTTTGGGCCCAACTACAACAAACCCTGGGAGGTCTTCACCCCTGAGGAAAAAGCCCCCGCCTTGGCGCGCACACACAGCACTCCGCGACGGGCTGGCCCTCAAAAACGCCGCCCCGGCAGAGCGCGCCTTGCTGGAGGCGCTGGCGTCACGCTACCCCACCGATCCCGAGATCGAAGACTACCAGCCCTTCACCGACGGGTTTTCTGCCGCCATGAAACCGGTTTATGAGGCCAATCCCGACGATCTGGACATCGCATGCATCTACGCCGAAGCCATGATGAACCGCACCCCATGGCAGCTTTGGGATTTCAAGAACGGCGTGCCAAATCCCGACGCCTCCACACCCGAGGCCATCGCGGTACTGGAACGCGCCTTTGACCACACCCCGGGGGCCTGGGATCATCCCGGCCTCCTTCACATGTACATCCACCTGATGGAGATGTCCCCGCACCCCGAGCGCGCGCTGCGCCACGGCGACCGGCTCAAAGATCTTGTGCCGGATGCAGGCCATCTCGTGCATATGGCCACCCATATTGATGTGCTCTGTCGCGAGTATCAGAACGTGCTCTATCGCAATCTCGCCGCCGCCGCGGTGGACGACACATTCAAAGCCTACGCCGGCCCAGCCAATTTCTACGCGCTTTACCGCATCCACAATCTGCATTTCGCCTTTTACGGCGCGATGTTCTTGGGTCAGAAAGCCGCCGCCATAGACGCGGTGCTGCGCCTGCGCGAAGAGGTGCCGGACGAGGTGGTGCGCGCCTATCCCGACATCTTTGAAACCTTCGTCGCCGCCGCGCCCCATGTCTACATCCGCTTTGGCATGTGGGAGGACATCGTCGGGCTCGCGCAACCGGAGGACAAAGAGCTCTATGTCACAACCCACGCCCTGATCTACTACGCCAAGGCCGTGGCGCGCGCCAATCTGGGGCAGCACACCGAGGCACAAGCCATGATGGCCGCCTTCACCACCGCCTATGCCGCCGTGCCGGACACACGCATGCTCTTTAACAACAAAGCACGCGACGTGCTCGCCGTGGCCGAAGAGATGATGAAAGGTGAGCTCGCCTTTAAGGCGGGCGATCACCACACGGGGCTGAGCCACCTGCGCAAAGCGGTGCATCTGGACGATCATCTTGAATATGAGGAGCCCTGGTCATGGCCCCAGCCCACCCGCCACGCCTTAGGTGCGCTTCTGATGGAAGCTGGTGCCTATGAGGAAGCAGAGGCTGCCAAACTCGTGATCTCCGCCGGTCTGGTTTACCCGAACCCCAAAGACCCGAGCGTGCCAGAAGGCAAGTAAAACGTAGTTTGTTATTCAAGCTATCATTCTAAATGAGCGCGTCAGCAGTCCTGAAATAACCGTAACATGGGATATCGCGTCAAGGACGCTGCCGGCGCGAGTTTCATGAATTGCTTTCGCAGAAACAAAGACAGATGCCCAGAGGTCTTCTTTTCAGCAATCGAAATCGCAGCGATGCTTATCCACGGGCGTTCAAACTCAATCTGTCCTGAACCTGATACTACCTAATCCATCAAAGCGGCCAAAAAAATTAATACACACACATGCAATACCGTTATTGGCAACATTAGCTTGTCGCGATAGCTGTGCAGGTCGCTCAAGAACAACATTAAACCCTTTCGCTCTTTGTTCCTTAATCTCCAGATCAAATAGAGCGAGCAGTTCGCTGATATACAAAGAAAAATCAACATGTCTCAGCACCCAATTTCAACTTCTATTCGACCTGTAGACTGCGAAGAAATGGTTTCACAGCAGCCACTCTTCTTCACTCAACAAACGTGTCAACTTTCCCATCGGGTCGGACTACGCACAGCTGAGCGCACGGTCTAACCACCACAGGTGCACGCCCCCACCCTTTCCCGCTCAATAGAGCGTCTCGCGATACCGCTGCTCGGCATACGACTGCTCTGTAGAGGGCACCTCAAGCTCCGCATGATCCTGGATCATCGCATAAAGCGAGGGCACAGGGCGCTGGGTCGGCCAGGTCTCAGGCTTCCAGAGCCCGGAGCGCACCGGCGCTTTGCCACAATGCAAAAACACCTCCTCCGCCGTCACCCGCAGCACCGTCTTGGGCGCGCGCCCCTTGATGGCAAAGCGCGCGCAAAGCGCCGCATCATCACTGATCTCTGCCACGCCATTCACCCGCAGCGTCTCCGCCATGCCGGGGATCATGAACAGCACCGACACTTTTGAATGCGCCAAAATATTGAGCAGCCCGTCAATCCGGTTGTTGCCCGGCCGATCCGGGATCAACAGCGTGGTGTCGCTTTCCACCTCCACAAACCCCGCCGGATCGCCTTTGGGCGAGGCGTCCAGATTTTGCCCGTCAGAGGTCACCAGCACCAGAAACGGCGCGTGCGCGATGAAGTTGCGGCAATGCGCGTCAAACTGCGCGATCACCTTCTGCGCCGCATGCGGCGACACATCCCCGTAGATCTCTCTCAATTTCTCAAGCGTCATCATCCACGTCTCTCCCTTCGCCCTTTGCACGGGCATCCTGCCCCGCCCATCCTCAGTCTTGAAGCGCGTTGACCGCCCTGATGCAAGCCTTGCACATCACCCGCCATACATCGCCGCCAGATCCACCGTGCCTTGCGCGTTCAGATCATCCTTATGGGCGGAGAGGAACGCCTTGGCTGCCGCCTGCCCCGCTTCCTTAAGCTGCAGCAGGACCGAGGTCACCGGCCAGCTTTTCGTCATCACCGACAGGCTGTTCATCAGCGCATCATCGGCGATCATATGCACCTTCACATCGCGCTTTTCTTCCTGTTTCAGCGCACCTTGGGCAATCAGACGCTGCACAAAGGCGACCGCCCGCAATTCGCTCATCAGCGAGGCGTTAAAGCTGATCTCATTGATCCGATTGGCAATCTGCTGCGGCGTCACCGGCAGGGTTTCCCGCCGCAACGGGTTGATATTGACGATCACCACATCATCCGGGAACTTCCGGTCAAACAGCGGCCAGAGCGACGGGTTGCCGGTATAGCCCCCGTCCCAATAGGCCTCCGTCTGCCCGCTCTTGGGATCATAGACATCCACCGCCTGAAACATGGTTGGCAGACAGGCCGACGCCAGAAGCGCATCGGTGCTGATCTCGCTGCCGGAAAACACCCGCGCCTTGCCGGAGCGCACATTGGTCGCACAAACAAACAGCGCAGGCCCCTGATCGGCGCAGATCAGATCAAAACTCATCTCATCCACGATAGCGCGCAGCGGATGGGCATAAAGCGGCCCCATCGCATAAGGCGAGGTCATCTGCTGCATCATGTCAGCTGCCATAAACGGCCAGCTGTATTCCATACTGCGGCTGACCATTCCGGGCGGCACAGCGGCAAACCACAAATCCAGCCCCGGCACCTGCGCCGCGCCCATTTTCTCCCAGAACCAGTCGAGATTTGCGCGCGCGCCGTCCCGGCCGCCTTTCAGCATGCCAGCCTTGAGCGCAGCCCCATTCATCGCGCCTGCCGAGGTGCCGGTGATCCCGGCAATCTCGATCTCTTCATCCTGCAACAGTGTGTCGAGCACGCCCCAGGTGAAGGCCCCATGCGCGCCTCCGCCTTGCAGGGCCAGATTGATGCGCTTCATGTAAACCTCCTAAACACCTGAACTCAAAACGAAATCACAAAGCAGTCCAGCCACCGTCCACACTGATCGTCGTGCCGGTGATCTGCGCCGCCGCGTCACTCGCCAGAAACGCCACCGTGCCGCCCAGCTGCTCCACCGTGGCAAATTCCCGGCTTGGCTGGCGCTCCAGCATCACCTTCTTGATCACCTCTTCGCGGCCCATGTTGTATTTCTCCATGGTGTCCGGAATCTGCGCTTCCACCAGCGGGGTCAGCACATAGCCCGGGCAGATCGCATTGCAGGTGATCGGCTCCTCTGCGGTTTCCAGCGCCACGGTCTTGGTCATGCCAACCACGCCGTGTTTCGCCGCCACATAGGCCGCCTTATAGGGGGATGCGGTCAACCCATGGGCGCTGGCGATATTGATCACCCGGCCCCAGCCCCGTTTGCGCATATGCGGCAGCGCCGCCGCGGTGGTGTGAAACGCCGAGTTCATATTGATCGCGATGATCGCGTCCCATTTCTCGGTCGGAAACTCGTCAATTGGCGCCACATGCTGGATACCGGCATTGTTGACCAACACGTCACAACCGCCCGCCTCCTCGATCAACCTCCGGCATTGGTCACCTTGTGACATATCTGCCGCAATATAGCGCGCGTTGACGCCAAATTCCGCCGCGATCTCCGCCGCCAGCGCGTGATCTTCCTCTCGATCGGTGAATGAGTTCAAAACCACATCCGCCCCGACTCGCGCCAGCTCCCGCGCCACGCCCAAACCGATTCCCGAATTGGATCCGGTGATGATCGCGCTTTTGCCTTTCATACTCATGCCTCAGCCCTTCCCTCTGCGACTGCACAATGTTAGGCGCAGCATAACATGCTGCACTCGCAAAATAAGGGGGATTACGGCCCTACCGTAGTCTTACGTAAACGCCTCACAACGCCCTCATCAGGCTGTGATTTGACCTGTCAGGATCCGGACCATTAGGCCAAAAAAAACGCCCGCGCGAAGCGGGCGTGAAGTTATTGAGGCAGGTTTCATACAGGCAAGAAACCTATCGAGCAGTGATCTTGTTATAAGCGTTCTCGCGCCGACCTCCAAGCTAAAAGTTTGATAAGCCTCAAATCCCTCGCTAGTTTTTGGACAACGACAAGAAATCACCAACAGGATTGTTCAGGCGATGACACCAATCAGTTTCCCCAAAGTCACCAGTGCAGCAGCATTGCTTGCGCTTTCGCTCGCCGGTGCGCAAAGCGTGGCAGAGCCGCGCCATGGCATCGCTATGTATGGCGACCCTGCACTTCCACAGGATTTTGTGTCCCTCCCATACGCCAACCCCGACGCCCCTAAGGGCGGCCGCGTGGTCACCGGCAACGGCGGATCCTTTGATTCTCTCAACCCGTTTGTGCGCAAAGGCGAGGTTCCATGGCAGCTCCGTTTCTTTGCCTATGAATCCCTGATGGGCCGAAATTGGGACGAACCTTTTGCCCTCTATGGCCTTCTCGCCGAATCGATTGAAACGCCGGAAGATCGCTCTTGGGTGGAATTTACACTGCGCGAAGAGGCGCGATTCTCTGACGGCGCACCGGTCACTGTCGAAGATGTGATCTGGTCTTATGAGACCCTCGGCACCGTCGGCCACCCGCGTTATCTCGGCTTCTGGCAACAGGTCGAAAGCATTGAGGCCACCGGCCCCCGCACCGTGCGCATCACCTTCAACACCGAAGACCGCGAATTGGCCCTGCTGGCAGGCCTGCGTCCGATTCTGCAAAAGGCGCAGTTTGAGGGCAAATCCTTTGAAGACATTACCTTGCAGGAAGTGCCCATCGGCACCGCCCCCTATGTGGTGTCAAATTTCGAGGCCGGTCGCTTTGTCACCCTCAGCCGCAACGCGGACTACTGGGGCAACGATCTGCCCTTCCGCAAAGGCACCAACAACTTTGACGAAATCAAAATTGACTTCTTCGGCGACGCGGCAGTGATGTTTGAGGCCTTCAAGGCCGGTGAAATCTCCTATGTGCGCGAGTTCAACGCGGAGAAATGGGCCGCCGCCTATGATTTCCCGCTCGCCCAATCCGGCGATGTGGTGAAATCGGAAATCCCGCACCAGAAGCCTTCCGGCATCACCGGCCTTGTGCTCAACACCCGCCGTGCCCCGCTGGATGACATCCGCGTGCGCGACGCGCTGATGCATGTGTTCAATTTTGAGTTCATCAACGACACGATGACCGGCGGCCGCCAGCCCCGCATCAGCTCCTTCTTCTCCGGCTCCCTTCTGGCAATGCAGGACGGCCCCGCCACGGGACGCGTGGCCGAGCTGCTTGCCCCCTTCGCCGCAGAGCTCCCTGCCGAGGCTCTGGAAGGCTACACACTTCCGCAATCGGACGGCTCCGTGCGCAACCGCAAGAACCTGCGCAAAGCCATGGGCCTGATGGAAGCCGCCGGATACAGCGTGGTTGACGGCAAAATGCAAAACGCCGCCGGCGAAGTGCTCACCCTCGAAATCCTGCTCAAACAGGGCGACACCGAAAACAAGGCCATCACCGATATCTACAGCAAGTCGCTGGAAGCGCTTGGCATCGACGTGACCATCACCCTTGTGGATGGGCCACAATACAATCAGCGCACCGGAGCCTTTGATTTTGACATCACCAACTACCGCCGCGCCATCTCGCTCAGCCCGGGCAACGAGCAACGCCTCTATTGGGGATCTGTTGCCGCCGAACAGGAAGGGTCGCGCAACCTGATGGGGGTGCAGTCCCCGGCGATCGACGCCATGATCACAGAGATGCTCACCGCCACCTCACAGGAAGATTTTGTCGCCGCCACCCGCGCGCTTGACCGCGTGCTCAGCACCGGCCGCTATGTGATCCCGATCTGGACGTATGCGGTTGGTCGCGTCGCCCATAACAAGAACCTGCATTTCCCGGAGACCCTGCCGATCTACGGCGACGGGGTTGATTGGCTGCCGGGTGTCTGGTGGCATGAAGAGCAATAAGGATCTGAGGCGCCTGCGGGCGCCTCTTTTCATCTCAGACAGCACAAATCAGAGCGCTCAAATTTGTCAGCAAAACCTGCCGGCGCAGCCCATGCCATGCATTAACGTTAACCTTTGAAACCGCGATTTTACACCTACGCAATAACGTCGCATTACCGACGCGATACCGACGTTAAATCCGGCGCTCAATCCGAAGGTTAATGCCATCGCGCGACCGCACCGTCAGATGCGCAATCGGCACCGGTGGATCGCCCACGGGGGTCAGTTTGAAATGCTTCAAAATCATCGACAGCATCAACACCCCCTCCACCATCGCAAAGCCCGCACCGGTGCAAACCCGCGCCCCTGCTGAGAACGGCACATAGGCCTCCCGCGCGCACTGTTTGCCGTTCTCCGTCTGCCATCGCGTCGGATCAAACCCATCTGGATTGTCCCAAAGCCGCTCCTGCCGGTGCAAATGCCAGGGTGAGATAACAATCTGAGATCCTTGACGAATTTCGCGATTCCGGAAGTCTTCCGGACATGTTGTTTCGCGCACCATCATCGGCACTGGCGGATAAAGTCTCAGCGCCTCGCGGAACACATCACGGCTGATTTTCAAACGGCTGACCGACGCAAAGTCGGCCTCAAGCCCTTGCGCCTCTTGGGCAATTTTCTCCTGCCATTCCGGGAACAGCGCACAGAGATACAGCGCCCAAGCCAGTGCAGAGGCGCTTGTCTCATGTCCCGCCAGAAAGAAAATCGCAACCTGATCCACCATCTCATTGGTATCAAACGGTTTTCCGGTCTCTGGATCGACCGTCGTCATGATCTTGGTGGCCAGATCATCCGGTGCCGTCCCCGCCTCAATCGCCGCCATCCGCTCTTCTGTGAGACCTGTGATCAACGCCCGAATGCTGGTTGCGGTGTTCTTTGTGTCTTTGTGAAAAAACCTCGGAAACCAACGAGGTAACGGCAGGAACGCACCCAAATTCACAATCGGAGCTGAGCGCTGATAGGTGCGAAATTCGCTGAAAACCCGCCCGGCAATCTCATGCTCGATGGGGATAGAGAACAGCGTGCGAAAGATCACATCCGCCGCCGCGTGGCTGGTTTCCTCTTCGATTTCAATATCTTGCCCGACATTTCTCTCAAGCCGCGCAACCGCAGATTCCGCCGCAGCCCACATAGCCGGAAAGGTATCGCGCAGCCGTCCGCCTTCAAAGGCCGGATCAATAATCCGCCGCTGCCGCTTCCAAGTCTCTCCATTGGTGAGGAAGACCGACTCCCCCAACAGAGGTTTCAAACCCTCGCTAACCCTTTGAGATTTCGGGAAATCATCGGGCCGTTCCTTGAGCACAGTCTGGATCAGCGACGGCTGATTGATCATGTAGGATCGGAAAAACGGCGTGCGGAACTCCGCCATCCAAGCGCGATAAAGCCGCTGTGGCTGTGCCGAAAGCAGATCTTGCCGAAACAGCTTAACGTATTGACGCAATGAGACTTTATCCGGCCGAGGTGTCGGCTTGGGTGGGATCATGGGGCTATCTTCGTAAACTTGTTCACCGGCTTTTCAATCCGCGACTTGGACGGGCTCCGCCCCTCATAACGCTCCGCCAGTGTCAAAGGACCAGCGGTGATCTGAAAATAATCATAATGACCGGGCTTATCAAAGGCGCAAAGGTATTGAAAATGCAGCCGAAAAAAGCGCCAGCGCAGCTCTTTCCAACGCTCAGGCGTCAAGGTCAGCGTGAAAGCTGCAGAGACCACCAGAGGCCATTTTTTGCCGCTCTCAGGCGCAACCCCCGTCACCGAAACCGGATCACACAAGGCAAAGGCACAGCCGTCACCGGGCGCAGTCACATCGACCCAGGTGATGTCCTCACGCTGACAAAGAAAGGCAAGATCGGCACGTAACCGATAGGAATCACTCAAGAAAGAGACCATGGGCACAACCTGCCCAAGCGACAGAAACGCCAGTTTTGGCCCCTCTTTCGGCAGTCGGTTTTCGCGGAGCAGATCAGACAGCACAGACACAGCCAAATGCGCCCCGCTGGAGTGCCCAACCACCAGAACCTCATCACAGTCGCTCTGCAACGCTTCTGCAATACGCTCTTTGAACTGCGCCATTCTCGCCTCCAACGCCACAGGATTGGCCCCGCGCGTCGACGCCGAATAGGCGTAGTCATGCATCAGATAATAGGCAAAGAACTTCCCGTCATGCCTTTGAAACCACTTGAGAATTGGCGGCACCACAAGCAGGCCGAAGACTTTGCTCCACCACGGCAACACCAGTGCCAAAAGGGCTCCGACACCCCAGGCCACCAGCAAGGCGAAGACCAGTTGGGTCAATAGAAAGACAACCGGATAGAGCGCTGCAATCACCGGCCCCTTGCGTAGCTTCATCAGGCGCGCAAGCGCGCCACTGCCGATGTAGATCCAAGCTGTCCGCAGGAGTTGGACATAGGTGGCAAAGATGCCCTGATCCATGCTGTCTTTGACGATATCCGACCAGATCAGAACCTCAAAATCCGCTTCACTTTCAACACCTTGAAAACGCCCAGTGGCATGCCAGCCAAACGGACCAGCGCCTGCCATCTTAGGGGCAAGCGCCATCTCATACCCTGAAATCTCCGCCTGAGCGGCCCCCTCCTTCCGGTACAGTTCACGGTACCGGCGCGGGTGGATCGGGTCATATCCGGGAATATAAAACACACGGCGTTTTCGCACGCTCTGGTGTTGGGTGTTTTCGCCCATTGGCTGCTCTCTCCTTTGGAGAGAGCATAGACCGTCAGTTGGGCAAAATTAAGCCTTATCCGAGTGTTGCAAGCGCCGGGAATGTTTCCAGCAGCCAGAAGGAGAATGTAGAGAACGCGCCGGTCAGGAGCATGATGCCCACAAACAGCAGTAACCCGCCCATCACCTTCTCAATCTTGCCCATATGGGGTTTGATCTTGTTCATCACGCCCATGGCACGGTTGAGGAAGACAGCCGCCAGCAGAAACGGAATGCCCAGCCCCGCCGCATAGACACCCAGCAAAACGGTGCCACGCGCAATGGAGGCTTCACTCGCCGCAATGGAGAGAATCGCACCAAGCTGAGGACCAATGCATGGCGTCCAGCCGAAGGCGAAGGCGAGGCCCAGCACGTAGGCGCCAAAGGCGGATCCGCCAGAGTCCCCGGCATCAATCCGGGCTTCGCGATCCAGAAACGGAATGCGGAAAACATTCAGGAAGTGCAGACCAAAGATGATCACCACGCCACCAGAAATTTTGCTGAAAAGCTCTTGGTTTTGCAGGAAAAATGCACCAAATGCCGAGGCCGTAAATCCTAGGAACAGGAAGACCGTGGAGAGCCCCAGTACAAAGAACAGCGCCGTGACAATGACCTTCCGGCGCGCCTCCTGTTGGGTGGTGAGCTCTGACATGCTCATGCCACTCATATAGGCAAGATAGGGCGGCACGATCGGCAGCACACAGGGGCTCAGAAACGAGATGGTCCCCGCCAGCAAAGCCACGAACATGGCAGGGAGCAGCCCTGCATCGATGATATCAATTCCAAACATGTGGCAACACTTAGTGTATCCCCGCGCCAAGGTCACCCATGCTCCGGTAACATCCTTGTGGACACTTCGAAACATCGCGCATATGTGATTTTCATGGATCTGGAAATTGACGCCCTCGGCCTGCTGTGCCCCCTCCCCGTTCTGCGCTTGCGAAAGCGCATGGAGCCGCTGCAACAAGGTGCCAAAGTGCTGCTGATCGCAGATGATCCCGCCGCCATTGTGGACGTTCCGCACTTCTGCAATGAAGCCGGCCACCAGTTTATCAGCATGTCCGAAGTGGACGGTCGGTTGGAGTTTAAGATCCAAAAAGGCTGAGCTGAGAGACCTTTCACAGCCATACAAGGCCAGGCCCTGTGGGAACACAGCTTTCAATGTAACCTACTGACAAACATAAAAAAGCCCGAGACGGTCCAGCGTTTCTAGCAGGATCATCCCAGGCTCTTTCTTGTTTCAGCCAATTTGGCGTTTCGCAAAACAGCGGCACCTAATTTCGCGCGGCACCGCTGCCAAGGCATCCCCACCGCTACCTGCGAAACGTCGGGAGCCTTAGAGTGGCTGTCACCAGCCCATCACGCAGAGGCGTCAGCTGGTGTGGCCTCCACAGCCTCATCACGGCTCAACCAGCGGAATAGGAACATCACCGGCAAAACCACCACATACATCGTGATCGAGTACATGGCAGACGGCAGCGCCAGTGGCACCTCAGCAAAGTTGGTGGAGGTCCCGGTGATCACAATGGCCAGCGTAATCCCCAGTGGAGAGTTCTGAACGCTTGTCTCAATGCTGACCGTCTTGGATTCAGTCTTGTTGAGACCAAAGAGACGCGCCACCAACAAGCCCATCACCACCAGCACCGCAGGCAGCAGCATGGTCGCGTAGCCAAGGGTCGGCATGTTGTCGATGATCACCTGACGGTTGCTGGCGAACAGCGCAAGCAGCAGCAGCACCCAAAGAACGATGGCGATGTTTTGCAGCGGGCGCTCCAGACGGCGCGCAAGTTTGTTCACCACCGCACACACAAAAACACCGGTCAGAACTGGCAGCGTGGTGACGAGGAAAGTGAAGATCGCGATGTCAAAGAAGGAGAAATCAGGCGCTTCAGAGCCCATCAGATAGAGAATGGACCAGGTCGCAAGCGGTGGCACCGTGATAAAGGCGATTACAGATGTAACAGCCGTCATGGAGACAGACAGCGCAAGGTCACCGCGCGACAGCTTGGTGATCACGTTGGAGCTCACTCCGCCCGGGCAGAAGCTGAGCAGCATCAAACCAGCGCCCAAAACAGGTGGCATGTCTAGCACCAGCACAACGCAGAAAGCCGCAAGCGGCAGCATCGCGATCTGCGCAAAAGCACCAATGGCAAAGGCGGTGCGGCGTGTGAAAACGCGTTTGAAGTCAGCGATTTCCAGGCCGAGGCCCAATGAGAACATAATGAAGGCCTGCGCTGCAGGCACCACCACGTTGATTGCAAAGTCCATAGTATTCCTCCCTTGAGTGGATTGGGGTTGCCTGAAGCGCTCCCCTCTGGCGCCGCAGGCGACTGATCAGTCCTCGTAGTCGACGTTGAAAGCGTAAAGACCGAGGACATGACGCATCTCGTCGGTACTGTTTACCATACGTAGTTTCGCCACAATGCCGCGCTGATTGTCCTGCGTCAGTTCCAGCTCAGCGATATCGAGGTTTTTCGCTGCGGCTTCAGCTCGGATGACGCGTTCGATCTCCATCATCATCAGGCTTGGCTTGTGGATCTTTCCAACACCCGTCACCGGAAGCTCTTCCAGTCGGATGAAATCTTTCGGGACGGCAGCCCGCTCAGCCACGTTGCTTGCCGCAAATTCGGCAAGTTCCGCGGTGGAGAGCTCTTCCCCCTGATAGTAGAGAACAGGCAACTCGCCGACCTTGGCGTCGAGCCGGCCGATGGCCGCGGCCATGGTTATGCCCGGGTGCATGTGCATCGCCTCTTCGATGATTTTCGGGTCGATATTATGCCCGCCGCGAATGATCAGCTCTTTCTTGCGACCAGTCATCCAGAAGTATCCTTCAGCATCCTGACGCGCCAGATCGCCAGTGCTCATCCAGCGTTCGCTCTCGATCTCAAAGAAAAGCCCTTTGTTCTGGCTCTCAACCAGATAGCCGTCAAAGACGTTTGGTCCAGAGATCAGGATGACCCCGACCTCATCGATCTCGGCCCAGCGTTCAAAGCTGTCGTCTTCCGCCAAAACATCACAGCGCATTTTCTGGTGCGGTAAACGCAGACCAATGGAGCCAATACGCGCGCCGCCATCCGGATGTGTCGGGTTCAAGGAGGAGGCCACGGCCCCTTCTGTCAGACCGTAGCCTTCAACAATCGGGATGCCAGTCTGCTCGACAAAATTGTTGAACAGCTCAACCGGCATTGGCGCGGCACCACAGGCACCAAATTTGACGGAAGAGATATCCAGACCATCGCGCGGCACATCAAGCAACGCGGAATAAACAGTTGGCACGCCAGAGAACGTGACAATCTTGTAGTGATCAACAATCTTCCAAAAATTCGGAAACACCCCATCGCCCCTATAGCCTTGCGGCGTCGCCAGCACGACGTTGCCACCTGACATCAGTACCAACAGGCCGGTCACCAGGATTGCGTTGGAGTGAAACAGCGGCAGGCCGCAGAGCACAGAGACACCCGGCGAAGAGATCTCTGGGTTAAACTGCGCAAGCGCCCAGGCGTCATAGACCTCAGAGGCATGAGTCCGAGGAGCGATCTTTGGCAGGCCCGTGGTGCCTCCGGTGCAAAGCATTGTGGAGGTGTCTGAGGCTTTTGGAGCTTCAAATTCCAGATCATCAGACCGCGCCCCTTTGATCAGGTCCTCAAAGCGTGTGACCGGTATCGGGCGCTTGAAAATGCGCAGCTTGGACGGCCGGCTCTTGCCCAAAGCCCGAAAAACGGATGCTGCAGCCCCATCCATCCAACCAAAGACGCTACAGGTCACAATATGCTGGATGCTGGGCACCATAAGAACCGCCGCGCGGCACTTTTCCCAAAGATCTGTGCGTGGCGTTTTTTCCAGTGTCACCAAGACTTTGGTGTTTGCAGCCTTCAGCAATTCGGCAATCTGGTCCGCTTCCAGAAGCGGATTGATAGCCAGCACACGCCCCGCAGCGGAACCACCCCAAATCACCATATGGGTTTCCGGCAGGTTCGGCAGCACATAAGCCACCACATCATTTGGGCCAACGCCAAGCTTGCGTAGTGCGTTGGCAGTTTGAGTGACTTTGGCTAGCAGCTCGCCATGTGTCAGCGTCTTCGGCTTATCATAATCTTTGCCGGAGACAAAAAAGCTGATCGCAGGCGCTGCCGGATTGAGCGCCGCGCCGCGTTTCAGCGCGTCATAGGTGGTGGCAGGAAGGTTATGGCTGTTTAGCGGCGTTTGTTCAAAGCTTTCGATATCAGCAAGATTTGCGAAACCGGTTTGAATGGCGTGGCTCTGGTTCATAGCAATCCTTGAATTTGTGTCCGAGACTGCGCGGATACCGGACCTAAGCCCCCAGATGATCCTGCGCTAACGGCTCTTGGAGTGTCTGAATAAGGGACAGGAAACACGGTGGCTGCAGACAGTGCTCCAACCGTCCGACAAGCTTGTTGACGTGTTTCCCAGCGCGCCATCTTAGGTGGCCCCGCAGTGTTGATCGATCATGCGCCCGAATTCGCGCTCAACCCAATTGTGCACATCAACGGTTGTCTGAGCGTCTGGCACATTGTCTTCCATCGCGTGGAACAGGCCGTCAAAAACGCGGAATGTCACATCGTTCCCAGCCGCTTCAACGCGCTCTGCGATGTCTTTGACTTCATTCATAAGAATGTCGTCAGCACCGACGTAGCTGAGCATGGGTGGAAGTTTAGAGAGATCCGTTGCCAAAGCCGGCACTGCGTAGGCTGGGATGTCGTAGCGTTTCTCCGCACGAAGACCGCGCAACAACAAATGCCACGCCATCACACCATGCTCTTTGGTCCAGGTGATCTTGTCTTTGGGCAGTGCACTCCAATTTTTGGAGCGATCATCAACCATCGGGTAAAGCGGCATCTGAAACGCGATATTCACGTCCTCTGTGTCGCGCGCGCGCAATGCTGTTGAAAGCGCGATGCCGCCGCCGGAGCTGTTGCCCGCAACAATGATTGACTGGCTGTTCCCACCGATGCTTTCGGCATTGTCGCGCGCCCAAAGCAGCGCGTCATAGCAATCGTCATGCCCAGCGGGATACGGGGCTTCCAATGAGGAACGAAACACAGGTGCCACAATGATACAGGGGCGCGTTTTCATCAGGCGCTCGTAGATCGCGTGATGGCGCTCCGGCCATCCGGTCGCAAAACCACCGCCATGGAAATAGACCACAACAGGCAGGGGCCCCTTGGCGTTCGCAGGCTTATAGATGCGCGTGCGGATGGTCCCGTTGCCGTCCCGTCTTGGAATTGCGACGCGCTCATTGACGGCCCCTTCCAAGTCACGCAACGCCGCCTTCTTGCTTCCGCGCAAAGAAAACCGCAGTCCTGCCGGGAGCTTGATCAGCCACATGGCAAAACGTTGTTTCAAAGGTCTCAGATCGTTTTTTGACATTAGTAACTAGAGCTCAGTTCGAATGAGGACAGAGATCATCGCTGAATGATCACAAACGGGCGCTCTCAGCATTTGCCGACGCGATGCCGACGGAATCCCCATCGGCATCGCATTGGTTTTTCGGACAACATGCCAATCACGTGTCGGATTACTCCGCTGGGGTGGTGTTCCCCATACCCTTGGCCTTCGCCCATTCATCAGAGCTGAAGTACAGGGTGCCGCAGAGCCAATCAAACAGCGGCAGCGTGATGTTGAAGTTGCCTTCTGCCATCAGGTGACGGTTGTGGTGCACCGTGTGGAACAGTCGCAGATAAGTCCAACCTGGGATCAGTTTGAAGATCCGTTCCGTGACAGAGCCTTTCTGCAGGTGGTAGCTGAAGTGCAGCACCTCATATGCTAGATAGCAGCACATGATGGTCACAAACGCCAACCAGCCATAGTTCCAGCCCAGTACAAAGTAAGACACAAGGCCCGCAGGCAGCGCGAACACGACCGCAGTCGCAACCAACAGCGCGATCGGGAAGATCACAACACGCCAGTCGAGCACCATCTGATATTCCATGTCATGCTCGACAAAGAACGTATGGTGGTCGCCGGTGTGGCGCTGGTAGAAGAACTTGAACAGATCTGTCTTCTTGTGACCCCAAAAGCAGTGGGTGTACCACTCTGCCCAATTATAGACGACATACAACGCCGCAACGAACAGGATCTGCAAAAGGGTGACATTTTCCAATTGGGAAATGCCGAAACTGATCAACCCGCCTGCTCCGAAGAGAACAACAGAGAGGTGTAGAAAACCACTGTAGTTGGGGCTGATAGCTGCGCGATAGCGAGCGCGAAATTTTTCGCGTGCTTCATCGTTCATGGCTCGTTCCTCCCTAGTTAAGCCAACTAGGGCAATAATAGGAGGCGTTGATATCACGTCTAATATATATTACAAAACCACATTATAACTTTGATGAATGAATTCGCAATGTTAAGAAATCATGACTTAAATTTGCTTCCAATCTTCGAAGCCCTGATGCGCGAACAGCATTTGTCGCGTGCTGCAGAGCGTCTGAACATGAGTCAGCCAGCCGTCAGCAACGCACTAAAACGGCTGCGGCTGGAGTTTGAAGACGACCTTTTTGTGAGGACAGCGCGCGGTCTAAAACCAACTCAAAGGGCATTTGATCTGCATGAGCGAATCCAACCGGCATTGGTGTCTATCCTTGATGGATTTGAGGATCGCGGCTTTGAAGCCGAAACCTTTTCCCGAACAATCACCATCGCAATGAACCATGCCGTTGAATACCTTTGGGGCGGCGCGTTGCTGCAGGCCATCCGCGCGCAGGCCCCCATGGCCAAACTCAAAGTGCATCCAGACTACAGCGACGACATACCTAATCAACTGAAAGCGGGCCACCTCAGCTACGCCGTGGACTACAACCCCTTGCCCGAAGATCAATTCAGCTCAATCGCCTTAGCGCATGAGAAACTGACGCTGATCTGCTCTGCGGATCATCCAAAGGCCAACTCGGGCTTTGACATCGCGGACTTTGAAACTCTGCCCCAAGCCTCTCTCCTACGGCGCTCAGAGTGGATCCGCTCCAAAAACAGCAGACGCCACACGCCGCTTGAGTATCTCATGGGGGAAGAGCTTCCCAACCGAAACGTCGTCGTTCAGGTGGCAAGCTTCCTCTCGATCCCCAGTATCGTCGCCTCCACGGATTTGATAGCAGTTGTGCCACAGCAGCTTGCCGACCCGCTCCTGCAAACCGGTGCGCTATGCGCCCACGATCTGCCCTTTGAGTGCCCTGACGTTGTCTTGCACCTGTTTTGGCACAAGAGTCGGAACCGTGATCCTAGCCATATCTGGCTTCTGGACCTCCTCAAGGACCGCGCAAGAGTGGCTTTTGGTGCGATGCCTGAGCGACAATAACGAGAGCAAACCCACTGGCAAAAAGAACGCCTTTATGCCTCTCGTAAAGATTGCATCCGTCGCTTCGATCAAACCGTTATGGTTAATTCTCCCCCAGCGAAACCTAATCGTTCTGCACCAATTTTGCGACATCATCAAAACGCTTTTGCACCAAGCCAGAAAGGCTCAAAGGGCATTTAGTCAGTCCCTCCGTTACCCACCTGCGCAGTCTCCAAACCCAGTATTCGTTTGATTTTGAGGGGCAAAATGGCGTATCGCTTACGAAGAACGACTTTTAATCAGTACTTTCATTTTATGTCACTTCGTTTGATCCATGAAAAATCTATTTGCCTTCGCGGCGGTCGCGACTACCTGCATTTATTCGGTTTTCCCTCAAGATGCCCGCGCTGAAACGCTGGTAGATGCGGTCTACAATGCCGTGTCAAACAGCGAAGCCCGCAAGGCGGCCATTTCCGGGATTGAAGCCCAAGGGCGCATGATCACTATCGCCCAAGGCGACAAGCGTGCACAGGTCAATTTGTTTGGCAGCGTGGCGGCCGAATGGGTCGATGACCCCACGCTGGATGCCGCGGACAATCGGGACACAAAATTCGCGCGCTTCATCGGCGTAGATGTTCAAGTCAATCTGCTCGATGGCATGCGTGCCATGAACCGGATCTACCGCGAAGCGACCTTACTGGATGCGGAGATCATACGCCTGTCCGATGCGACCGAGACTTTGGCGTTGAATGCGATCCAAGCCTATATCGACGTGGTACGGCACAGAAATATCGTTGAGGCGTCGCGACGCAATCTGGCGCGCCACGGCGAAATCTCTCGGCAGGTCGCGGAAAAAGTCGATGCCGGGAAACTGTCCGAAGCAGATCGTTTTCGTGCCAATGACAAGTTGCTGGCCGCCCAACTCGCGCTTGCAGAGTCTGAGGCACAACTCGGCGATGCGGACTCCCAGTTCGAGTTAGTGACCGGCAAACGGCCGACATCAACTTTGTCGCGTGCCTTCCATACGCACACGCCGCCCTCCCGCGAGGCGGTTGAAACCGCCGCTGTCACCAACAGTTTTCAGATGCGTCTGGCACAGACCGATATTCAGGCCCAAACCTATCAGGGCGCAATTGACGAAGCTGATTGGAAACCCCGCTTAGACGCCTTTGTCGGCGCCGACATTGGTCAAAACCAAGAGGGTGCACGTGGAACGGATTCGACAATAGCTGCCGGAGTGCGGCTGAACTGGACCCTCTATAAGGGCAACACCAGAGAGGCCACGCGCGCCCGTAACCGCGATTTGCTCATCCGGGCCCACTACCGCTTAAAGCAGGTGGAAAATGAAGTCCGCGATTTTGCACGGCGGGCTTGGAATTCCTACGATTCAGCTCGTGAACGCAAACTTCTGTTAGATCGCTCCGTCTCCACCAACGAATTGATTGTGGAAGCCTTCCGGCAGGAATTTGAAGCTGCCAAACGGCCGCTGCTTCAGGTTCTTGATGCGGAGCGTGCCCTTTTCAACCTTCGCATTCGTCAGATCAACGCCTCTGCTGCGCATCACTATCAAGGCTATCGCGTGCTCGCAGCACAAAGCAAACTCTCCGATCATTTTGGTCTTACCAAAGAAGGGCGTGCGCTCAACGCGGACTTCGAAGATCGCGTCAAATCCGCGCCAATGGATCGGTTTGACGTCTCTGCCCCTGCCCTTGAGTAGAGCCCGTCGCAGTGGCTGACCCTGATCTTTACACCCCTTCCAGTGAACTTCGCAGCGCGCTTGACGTCGTGTCTTGGCTGGCGCGCTATCATGGTCGACCGTTTGTTAAAACCGGTGTGACCGGGCGCCTGCCTGAGGGGTTCGAAACGGATGGCGCCTCCGGATTGATACGCGCGCTCGACGTGGTCGGCCTCAAGGCCAAAAAAGTGAAACGCAGCCTAGCGCAGCTTGATCGCGGCAGCTTACCCGCCGTGCTCATGACCAAATCAGCGGCCCCGACAATCCTAGTGGGACTGGATGACAAAACGCGAACCGCCTCAATCGTTGATCCTGCTACAAACGAAAGTGATGAGGTCCCGACCCGCTCTCTATCGCGCCAGTTAACTGGAGAGGTTCTTTTGGTTGCGTCAAAGGAAGCTTCGACCTCCTCCCGTCTCAGTCCGGATGCACAAAAGATCGCGCCAAATGGTGTACATTGGCTCTGGTCGGAGCTGGCCCGCCACAAATCTGCATGGTTGCAAGTGTTTCTGGCGGCCTTTGGCGTCAACTTGGCTGGGCTAGCCTTGCCGATTTTTGTGATGAATGTCTTTGATCGCGTGATCCCGAACCTTGCGTTTGTCACTTTGATCACACTGGCGATTGGAGTCGGGCTGGCGCTCGGGCTGGATCTCTTATTGCGGCTCCTGCGTAGTGCCATAATTCAAAGAGTGTCGCGCAGAGCGGACTTAGCCTTGGCCTCCCGCCTGTTTCAAATGGCGCTTGCGCAAAAAATTCTGGCCCGCAAAGGCGGTGCAACCGGCGCAATCACAAATTTGCGCGACTTTGAAGTTGTGCGAGATTTCTTCACCTCCTCCACCTTGATCGCGCTCATCGATCTTGCTTTTGTCGGCATCTTTCTGACGGTTCTAACCATGATTGTGGGGCCGCTTGCCTGGATACCAATCGCAGCCATTCCGGTGATGATCGCCATTGCCGTTTTGGCGCAGGTGCCAATTGCCCGATCCGCGCGGCAGGCGCAGCAAATGACCGTAAAGCGCAATCAGGTGCTGATTGAGGCGCTGACAGGATTGGAAACCGTCAAGAGCGTCGGCGCAGAGCCTGTGTTGTTACGCGAATGGGAGAACGCGGTGGCAGCATCGTCGCGTGTAACGGCCCAAACCCGAAACTGGGCGAACTTCACAGGCTCCGCGACTGTGCTTGTGCAACAGGCCGTCAGCGCGGGTATCGTTTGTCTGGGTGTGTTTCTGGTGTCCAAGGGAACCGTCACCATTGGGGCCCTGATTGCTGCCAACATCATGGCAGGCCGTATCCTTGCGCCGCTTGCAGGTATCACGCAGACCATCTTCAGAGCCAACTTTGCGATCTGGTCCATGAGGTCGATTTCACGCTTCGTGGAGACAGAAGTCGAGCAACGCGAAGCGTTGCGCAGCGATCTACAAGTCAGAGAAGGCAAGATCGAATTACGTGAAGTGAAATTCACCTATCCCGATATGCAAACTCCCGCGATTGTCGGGATTTCTGCAGTTTTTGAACCCAGCAGCACAACCGCCTTACTGGGGCGGATCGGTTCGGGGAAGTCTACACTCGGCAAGCTGATCAACGGTCTCTACCAGCCCCAAGAAGGCACTTTGCTGATCGATGGTCATGAAATCGCGCAGTTTGAACCGGTAGCCGTCCGCGCGGGCGTAGGCTATCTGCCTCAGGATCCCCTTCTGTTTACAGGCACCATACGCGAAAACATCACGCTGGGTGTGCCGGATGCTCCAGATGCCGAAATCATGAGGGCACTGCATTTGGCGGGGCTTGATGCCTTTGTTGCAGGTCTTCCTGAAGGGTTAGAGTACTTCGCGGGGGAAAGAGGTGAACGGCTTTCTGGAGGGCAAAGGCAAGCCCTTTCTCTGGCGCGCCTTTTGCTTCGTCGACCGAAGTTCATCTTCCTTGATGAACCAACCAACGCAATGGACCATCAAAGCGAAGCTCTAGCAATTGAGCGGCTGCGTCTGTTGCAAAAGGAAGGTGTGGGCATGATTTTATCCACGCACCGGATGTCTCTCGCAGCGCTCGCAGATCGTTTCATAGTGATCGAACAGGGCCGCAAGGTGCTTGATGGACCACGCGCCGAGGTAATGCACCAACTGTCACAAACAACTTCTGCAGAGCGTCAGATCGATCAGAAGGCAGCCGAGTGATGTTTTCCATGCGGATAGAAGACGAAGAATTCGTCAATCGCCCGGGAGGACAGGACGCAGGAAAAGGGCTTTGGGTCTTGCTGCTGTTTGTGATCGCGCTCATTGGCGGGTTCGTGTTTTGGGCAGCAACCTTCGAAATCGAAGAAGTGACCCGAGCTTCTGGTCGCGTTGTACCCAGCTCCCAAGTTCAAACAGTGCAAGCTCCCGAAGGAGGTATTGTGTCTGCAATCCATATCTCAGAAGGAGATGTGGTCGAGCCTGGTCAGGTGCTCTTTCAGATCGACGATACAACGGTGCAATCCAATCTTGGTGAATTGGAACAACGTTATCAGGCTTTATCCGCTGAACTTGTCCGGCTGAGAGCGGAAGCCGAAGGGTCAGATACGCTAACGTTCCCGATAGAACAGAACTGGAATGACAGGCTCATCGCGGCAGAAATAGCCGTGTTTGACACGCGGCGAAGCCAGCTGGATCTGGAAATCAGTGTTTTGCAAGATCGCCTGTTACAGCGGGAAGCCGAGCTTGTGGAACTGACCGCAAAACGCGCGCGTCTTGAAGCGGTCGCTGCCCCCCTTCGGCGGGAAGTCCAAATCTCTGAAGGCCTCTTTGCAAGCGGATCGGTCCCCGAGATCGAAATACTTCGCCTTCGAGGGCAGCTGGCAGAAATCGAAGGCGACATCACCGTCTCAGAGGCCACCGAACTCCGTGTCCGCGCGAGCATTGCCGAAACCGAAAAACAGATCGGCTCTGCCCAATCATCCTATGGTCTCACAGCGCGGGAGCGTATCTCGGTGGTGCTTGGAGATCTGGCAGTGGTCGAGGAAACACTGACCGCCGCGAGAGATCGGGTCTCGCGCACAGACTTACGCGCGCCTGTTCGTGGAACTGTCAATCGGATTTCAGTCACCAATGTTGGGAGTGTCGTCCAACCCGCGATGACGCTGGCTGAAATTGTGCCTCTGGATGACACGCTGCTGATTGAGGCAGAGGTCAGCCCACGGGATCTGGCCTTTGTCCGAGTTGGGGCAGATGCTTCGGTCAAGATCACCGCCTACGACTATCTGCGCTATGGTGACCTCCCTGCCCAAGTAGAACGCATCGGCGCGGATGCGCTCAACAACGCTGACGGCGTGCCCTATTTTCAAGTCATGCTACGCACCGAACAAACCTCATTGGAAGGTGACAACGGAGCGCTCGACATCTCTTCGGGAATGGTTGCAAGCATCGATATACAAAGCGGCCGCAAAACGGTGCTCGAGTATCTTATTCGCCCTGTATTACGCGCCCAGCACGAGGCTTTGCGCGAACGCTAGCAAGACAGATACCGGCCAGAGGTCGAGGAGAAATCTGTCACACCACATGAAATGCCAAAACATAACAGTTACTTAAATCAGTCTCACATCTAAATTGTGGCATTTATTTACAATTTGATTTAATTTTCTCTCCAATTGTTTTTAGAGCCGCCTGGCGTTTCAAGCCTCAATATTCGCGGACGTGTTTTTGTATCGGTTGTTCCTGGGGACTGCCCATGAGTATTAGTGACTTCGACCGCCCTGATAGCGGCGAAAACGAGTTTGTGGTTGTGGCGGATGGGTCAGAGGTTCTGACCCCGAATACTGAAGCCCTCTTTCAAGGCGACTACGCCAAGGACGGCCAAGACCTTGTCATCTCTTTTGATGGTGCAGAAACGCTCCGGGTTTCCGGGTACTTTACTTTCGCCTCTCCTGCAGCGCTGATCGCCCCCAATGGAGCGAAAATCCAGGGCGCAGATGTGGCTCGGATCGCTGGAGCCGGTATCGATACGCGTACAGCCGCGTTAAAGACCGAAGCGACTTTCCAACACACGGATATCACGCAATCAGATATCGTTCCTGTTCAAGCGCAAGCGCCATCTGACGCCATCGGACAAGTTGATACGATTGAAGGCGTGGTAACGGTCACCCGCGCAGACGGCTCTACTGTCCGACTGAATGACGGCACTTTGGTTTTTCAAAACGATGTGGTCCAAACCGGCGCTGGCAGCACGGTATCTTTGGTATTTATCGACGGAACGATTTTTACCTTGGCGCAAGACAGCCGTATGATATTGGACGAGCTGATTTATGATCCTGACGGGTCAGACAATTCCGCAGCGTTTAATCTGATACAGGGCGGCTTTGTTTTTGTGGCTGGACAAGTTGCCAAAATCGGCGACATGGAGGTGAACACACCCACTTCCACAATCGGCATCAGAGGCACAACTGTGGAAGTGCGCATCGTGGTGGTCAACGGTGTGACGGAAGTTGTCGTCTCTCTCTTGCCAGACTGGCCAGACAGCGCTCTCGGCAGCATAGATTTGTTTGATCAGAACGGGAACTTTGTCTCTTCCCTTTCCGACCCGGAAACTAGCTGGATTGTGTCCCCCGTCGATGGCGAAACGCGCCCAGTGCCACGTGCCCAGGTGGTTCAAGCGGACTCGGAAGCCCTGCAAGTCCAAACAAATGAGGTGACAGAACGCGCCGAACTGCGTCTGGAGAACAGCGGCAGCTACATAGACTTTGACGGAACAGGCACAGGCGAAGCAGGGCCTGACAGCGGCGGGCAGGCAGCCCCTGGCGACGCCCCCCCTGCCCCGGCTCCCGCGCCTCAAGATGGTGGCGGTGGTCAAGATGCAGCTCCGCCCCAGGATCAAGGACAAGACCCTGGGGACTCCGAAGGCGAAGAAACAGTACCTCAAACTCCCAACGACGCAGAAACTCAGGGCGAAGACGACGCCTCACTTCAACAAGACAGCCAGGAGCAATTTGCGGCGGTCGCGCCTTCCGAAGTCGACAACTCCGAGACCTCAGCAGAAAGCATTGCCGCGCTCGCTCTTGCGCAACTAGACGCCGAAGGCGGGGATCTTGGCCTTGAAGGCGTAACCAATTTGGTCACTGGCGAGGATGGCTTAGACACCGGCTCCCTTGGTACTGCTGATCCGGGGCTTGGTCCCGGAACAGAAACCGCTGACACCGGTACCTTTTCTTCCGACCCAGGTCTTGGCGACACCACAAGTGGTGAATCTTTCACGCAAGTTGGTGCGCCTGCAGCACCAACATCTCCGCCAACAAACTCTCCAGTTAATGACGCCTCTTCAAGTCAAGACGGAGGATCTTCCTCATCTGGTGACACAGAAAGCGAAGAGCTAACGACCGAAAATACCAACTCTGAGTTGGTTGAAGATACCTCGATGTCACTGAACCTCGCCAGCGCGGTCAGTGGTGCCAACGGCTCAACACTGTCCTTCTCCGCAACAAGTGCCCCCTCAAACGGCGTTGCGACCCTTCTGACAAACGGGGATGTGACCTACACGCCAAACGCCGATTTCGCAGGCACCGACAGCTTCACCTACAATGTGGAGAACGAACAGGGCGACAGTACGTCCGGAACGGTGACCTTTTCGATCACCCCTGTCAACGACGCGCCGATTGCAGCAGACGACAGCGGATTATCCACTGCGTATAATATGCCCTTGGCGATCGACATGTCCGCACTTTTAGCCAATGATTCCGATGGTGATCCAGAAACTGTGCAGCCCCTCACAATGCTTTCGGTTGGCTCTGCGGTAGGAGGCACGGCTGCGCTCTCAACAAGTGCTGTAACCTTCACGCCAGACGCAGATTTTAGCGGGCAAGCCAGCTTCACGTATGAAGTTTCTGATGGTGCGGGCGGGCTAGCTACGGCAACAGTGCTCATCGAGGTCTCTGAAAACACGCCCCCCATCGCCGCAAACGACGCCATTAGTACCTTCGAGGACAGCGCATCCACAATTGATCTGCTGCAAAACGCTTTAGACGCTGACGGTCATGCTGTTTCATTGGCAGCGGTTGAGCAACCTTCCAACGGCACTGTGGATTTGACGATTTCTGGAGAGGTCATCTACACCCCCAATGCGGATTTTTCTGGGAGTGACAGTTTCAGCTACACCATTGATGACGGCAATGGCGGGCAGGACACCGGCACCATCACCATCACCGTCGCCGCAGTCAATGATGCGCCTGTGGCGCAGGATGACAGTGTAAACACGGGTGAAGATCTCGCGCTCACATTTGATGTGCTCAGCAATGATGCGGATGTGGAAGGCGATGCGCTGTCTGTCACCAGCGTCTCTGATCCCGCCAACGGCACCGTGGTGATTGAGGCCAACGGCCAGCTCACCTACACGCCGGATGCAAACTTCAACGGCAACGACAGCTTCACCTACACCGTGGCCGACAGCAACGGCGCCACCGACACCGCAACCGTGGTTGTGCTTGTTGCACCCATCAATGACGCGCCTCTTGCCACAGATGACAGCGCCGCAACCGACGAAGACATCGCCGTGACCTTTGACGTGCTGGGCAATGACAGCGATCCGGACGGCGATCCGCTGACCGTCTCGGATGTGGGCACCCCGGCCAATGGCACCGTGGTGATTGAGGCCAATGGCCAGCTCACCTACACGCCAGACGCTGGGTTCTCCGGAGCCGACAGCTTCACCTACACCGTGGCAGACGGCAATGGCGGCAGCGATACCGCCACCGTCACCCTCGCCGTGGCGCTCGTCAACCTGCCCCCCGTGGCCACCGATGACAGCTACAGCCTGACAGAAGACACCCCCCTCGCCATAGACGCAGCCCAGGGCCTTCTGGCCAACGACAGCGACCCCGATGGCGATCCGATCAGCGTCACCCTGACCAGCGATGTCTCAAACGGCACCCTCACCCTCGATGATGACGGCAGCTTCACCTACACGCCGGACGCAAATTTCAACGGCAACGACAGCTTCATCTACCAGATCAACGACGGAAACGGAGAAACAAGCACCGCAACTGTCACACTCAACGTTGACCCCGTCAACGACGCGCCGGTGGCCACCGATGACGGCGGGCTCTCCACCGCCTTCAACACCCCGATCTCCATCGCCGTGGCCACGCTGCTGGCCAATGACACCGATGGTGACCCGGAGCTGACCCAGACACTCTCCGTCCTGTCGGTCGACGCGCCCGTGGGTGGCACCGTGGCGCTGGCTGGCGACACCATCACCTTCACGCCGGATGCCACCTTCTCAGGTCAGGCAAGTTTCACCTACACGCTGTCAGATGGCGCAGGCGGCCTCGCTACCGGCACCGTGACCCTCGCCGTGAATGACAACACCGCGCCGGTGGCCGGAGACTACCCCAACGTCACAACCAACGAAGACGTCTCTGTCTATATTCCCTTCTTTGCCAATGACAGCGACGCCGATGGCGACCCGCTCTCCATCGCGGCCATTGGCACACCGGCAAACGGCACCGTCACGCTGGACGGCGAAGGCTATCTCTACACGCCCGATGCGGATTTTTCTGGGAGTGACAGTTTCAGCTACACCATTGATGACGGCAATGGCGGGCAGGACACCGGCACCATCACCATCACCGTCGCCGCAGTCAATGATGCGCCTGTGGCGCAGGATGACAG
>NZ_JAGHRN010000004.1:0-420654 GCF_017743775.1 Shimia sp. R9_1
GGTGGGGCAGACCAAGATGTGAGCGCTCACAGGTCGCGACATTGCGGTGTCGCCTTTGAGATTGCGCCATGGGTGGGGTCGCGCCTAGTGTCGCGCAAAGCCGGCAACAGGAGGACCCCATATGACTCGCCCCAATATTCTGATTTTTATGGTGGATCAGCTCAATGGGACGTTGTTTCCCGATGGGCCTGCAGAGTGGCTGCATGCGCCGAACCTGAAAAAGCTGGCGGCGCGCTCCACACGGTTTCAGAACGCCTATACCGCCAGCCCCCTGTGCGCGCCGGGGCGGGCGAGCTTTATGACCGGGCAACTGCCCAGCGACACGCGGGTTTATGACAATGCGGCGGAGTTTGCCTCTTCTATCCCCACTTACGCGCACCATTTGCGCCGGGCGGGTTATCAGACCTGTCTGTCAGGAAAGATGCATTTTGTCGGCCCTGACCAGCTGCACGGCTTTGAGGAGCGCCTGACCACAGACATCTATCCGCCAGATTTCGGTTGGACGCCGGACTATCGCAAACCCGGAGAGCGGATTGAGTGGTGGTATCACAATATGGGCAGCGTCACCGGCGCGGGTGTCGCGGAAATCTCCAATCAGATGGAGTATGACGATGAGGTGGCCTATCACGCCACACGCAAGGTCTATGATCTGGCGCGGGGGCATGATGAACGGCCCTGGTGTCTGACGGTCAGTTTCACCCACCCGCATGATCCCTATGTGGCGCGCAAGAAATATTGGGATCTTTATGAGGATTGCGCGCATCTGCTGCCGGAGGTGGGGCCGATCCCCTATGAAGAGCAGGACGCGCATTCCAAGCGGATCTTTGATGCCAATGACTGGCGCAGTTTTGACATCACCGAAGAGGATGTGCGCCGCTCCCGTCGGGCCTATTTTGCCAATATCAGCTATCTGGATGACAAGATTGGCGAGGTGATGGAGGCGCTGGAGGCGACCCGTCAGGAGGCGATCATTCTGTTCGTGAGTGATCACGGCGACATGCTGGGCGCGCGCGGGCTGTGGTTCAAGATGAGCTTTTATGAAGGCTCAAGCCGGGTGCCAATGATGGTGGCGGCGCCGCAGATGCGGCCGGGGCTGGTGAACACGCCGGTGAGCAATATCGACGTCTGCCCCACGCTTTGCGATCTGGCGGGGGTGAGCATGGAGGAGGTCATGCCCTGGACCACGGGGGAGAGCCTTGTGCATCTGGGGCAAGGCGGCACGCGGGATACGCCGGTGGCGATGGAATATGCGGCGGAGGCCTCTTATGCGCCGATGGTGTCGCTGCGCTATGGCAAGTGGAAATACAACCGCTGTGCGCTGGATCCCGATCAGCTGTTTGATCTGGAGGCCGATCCTCATGAGCTGACCAATTTGGCCGAAGTGGCGGCCCATCAGGGCACGGTGCAGACCTTGCGCGCCAAATCAGAGGCGCGCTGGGATCTGGCGACGTTTGATGCGGCGGTGCGGGAAAGTCAGGCGCGGCGCTGGGTGGTCTATGAGGCGCTGCGAGAAGGCGGCTATTATCCGTGGGATTATCAGCCGCTGCAGAAAGCCTCTGAGCGCTACATGCGCAATCACATGGATCTGAATGTGGTGGAAGAAAATCAGCGGTTCCCGCGCGGAGAGTGAGGCGCTTTGGGTATTTTTGACCTGTAAGAAGCGGATGTGTCCTTGGCTTCTTACAGGTTTTCGATGCCTCGAAGGTGAATTGGAGCAGCCTAGAGAGCGCTGGTAAAGTGCCGCCTTCGGGTGACAGGTCAGGCGTTTGAGCGCAGCATCAGATCGGCGACTTCACGCGCTTCCTGACGGGCTTGGGCCGGGTTGAGTGGCGCATCTGATTGCGCGGCCTCAAGCCAGACCCCATCCATGTAGCATTGGAGTGCTTCGCGCATGGTTTCGCGGCGAGAATCCGGCACCAGTGCGCGCAGCTCGGCGCGGAAATGTGCATTCACCCGGGCGCGGTTGATGCGGTGCAGCCGTTGCAGAGAGGGCGCATAAGGCGCGTTGGCCCAGAATTGCATCCAGATTGAGCATTGCTCGATGGTGAAAAGCCGATCCGAAAAGTTGGCGTCAATCACCGCCATCAGGCGGTCATGCGGGGTTTTGGCGGTGGCGTAACGCTCCAGCATGGCATCCTTCAGCTTAGAAAGCAGGCGGCGCATGGTGGCCTCCATCAGCTTTTCCTTGGAGCCGAAATAATAGTTGATCGAGGCGGCGGAGGCCCCGGCTTCGGCCGCGATTTCCGCCATTGTGACAACAGCATAGCCGCGTTTGTGCACCGCCGTGATGGTGGCGGTGATGAGTTCCTCATGTCGGATGTCGCGGATACGTGTTCGGCCCATGGTGCCACTTTAACGTGCTGGTGGGCGGGAGCAATGTTGTTGTTTCAATAAAAAAAATGAAATGACCATTTAAAAAATGATCGAGCGGTGCTACGGTCGCGCCCAATTGAGATTCCGCGTGCCTGTCTGATCTGAGGGTGTGCCACCAAAGGAGCCGGCCATGCAGCTGCAACCAACCGCCAGTCATTTCATCAATGGGGCCTATGTGGAAGACACCGCTGGCGCGCAGATTGACATCGTCTATCCGGCAACCGGTGAGGTGATTGGCAAGGTGCATGCGGCGACGCCGGCGATCATTGATCAGGCGTTGGAGAGCGCCAAGGCGGGGCAGAAGATCTGGGCGGCGATGACCGGTCGGGAGCGTGGCCGCATCATGACCCGCGCTGCGGCGATGATCATGGAGCGCAACCACGAGCTTTCCGTGCTGGAGACCTATGACACGGGCAAGCCTTATCAGGAGACCATCGCGGTGGATGCCACCAGCGGTGCAGATGCGCTGGAATACTTTGGTGGAATGGCCGCAACCCTGACCGGTGAGCATATTCCGCTGGGCGAAGATTGGGTCTATACCGTGCGCGAACCGCTGGGCGTTTGTGTGGGCATTGGCGCGTGGAACTATCCGACACAGATTGCCTGCTGGAAAGGCGCGCCTGCTTTGGCCTGTGGCAATGCGATGGTGTTCAAACCATCAGAAACCACCCCGATGTGTGCTTTGAAGGTGGCGGAAATCCTGCATGAGGCCGGTGTGCCTGCGGGGGTTTATAACGTAGTTCAAGGCATGGGCGAAGTGGGTGGCGCGCTGGTGAATGATCCGCGCGTGGACAAGGTGAGCCTGACCGGTTCCGTGCCCACCGGCAAGAAAGTCTATGCAGCCGCCGCCAGCCATATGAAGCATGTGACCATGGAGCTGGGCGGCAAGTCTCCGTTGATCATTTTTGATGATGCTGATGTGGAAAACGCTGTGGGCGGGGCCATTCTGGGCAACTTCTACAGTTCCGGTCAGGTCTGCTCCAACGGCACACGGGTGTTTGTGCAAAAGGGCATCAAAGAGAAATTCCTCGCCCGTCTGGCAGAGCGTCTGGGCACGGCGGTGATCGGCGATCCGTTGGATGAGGCCACCAGCTTTGGCCCGATGGTGTCTGAGCGTCAGATGAATATCGTGCTTGGTTATATAGAGAAAGGCCAAGAGGAAGGCGCACGGCTGGTGTGCGGCGGCAAGCGGATGGATCGCGAGGGCTTCTACCTTGAGCCCACCGTCTTTGCAGATGTCACTGATGAGATGACCATCGCGCGCGAAGAGATCTTTGGCCCGGTGATGTCGGTGTTGGATTTTGACGACGAGGAAGAGGTGATTGCACGCGCCAATGCGACCGAGTTTGGACTGTCTGCCGGTGTGTTCACCTCTGATCTGACCCGTGGACACCGTGTGATTGGCTTGCTGGATGCGGGCAGCTGTTTCATCAACTCCTACAACGACGCCCCTGTGGAAGCGCCGTTTGGCGGAGTGAAAAACTCCGGCGTTGGGCGGGAGAACAGCAAAGAAGCGATCAATCACTACAGCCAGGTGAAATCGGTCTACGTGCGCATGGGTGACGTGGAAGCGCCTTACTAAACGCGGCCCGCGCGGACGCCCCTCTGTCGGAGAAGAATGACTATGCAGGCTGATTATGTGATCGTTGGAGCGGGCTCTGCGGGCTGCGCCATGGCGTATCGTCTGAGCGAGGCTGGGAAATCGGTGCTGGTGATCGAGCATGGTGGCACGGATGCCGGGCCGCTGATCCAGATGCCGGCGGCGCTGAGCTATCCGATGAACATGAGCCTTTATGACTGGGGCTACAAAACCCTGCCGGAGCCGCATCTGGGCGGGCGGACATTGGTGTGTCCGCGCGGCAAGGTGATTGGCGGCTCAAGCTCGATCAACGGCATGGTCTATGTGCGCGGCCATGCAGGCGACTATGACCATTGGGCCGAGAGCGGTGCAGATGGCTGGTCTTATGCGGATGTGCTGCCCTACTTCAAACGCATGGAAAGCTGGCATGAAAGCGGGCAGGGGGGCGATCCGGACTGGCGCGGGGCCAATGGGCCGCTGCACATCAGTCGCGGGCCGCGCAACAACCCGCTGCATGCCGCTTTTGTCGAGGCGGGGCGTCAGGCGGGCTATCCGGTTACTGACGACTACAACGGTCAGCAGCAAGAGGGCTTTGGCCCGATGGATATGACCGTTTACAAAGGACAGCGCTGGTCGGCGGCCAATGCTTATCTCAAGCCTGCGCTGAAGCGTGAAAACTGTGATCTCGTGCGGGGCTTGGCGCGCAAGGTGGTGATGGAAAACGGCCGTGCCGTCGGCGTGGAGATTGAGCGCGGTGGCAAGGTGCAGGTGATCCGCGCCAATATCGAGGTGATCCTCTCGGCCAGCTCGCTCAATTCGCCAAAGCTGTTGATGCTGTCGGGCATTGGCCCTGCGGCGCATTTGGCGGAGCATGGCATTGACGTGGTCGCGGATCGCGCGGGCGTGGGCCAGAACCTGCAGGACCACCTTGAGGTCTATATGCAGATGGCCTGCAAACAGCCGATCACCCTGTTCAAATACTGGAACCTGATTGGCAAAGGCCTCATTGGGGCGCAGTGGCTGTTCACCAAGAAGGGCCTTGGCGCGTCCAACCAGTTTGAAACAGCCGGGTTTATCCGCTCGCGTGCGGGGATTTCCTATCCCGATATCCAGTATCACTTTCTGCCGATTGCGGTGCGCTATGACGGGCAGGCGGCGGCTGAAGGTCATGGCTTTCAGGCGCATGTGGGGCCGATGCGCTCGCCATCGCGCGGCGAAGTCACGCTGTCCTCGTCTGATCCGAAGGCTGCGCCCAATATCTTCTTCAACTATATGTCGACCGAGCAGGACTGGGAGGATTTCCGCGCCTGTATCCGCCTGACACGGGAGATTTTTGCACAAGAGGCGATGCAGCCGTTTGTGAAACATGAGATCCAGCCGGGTGCGGATTTGCAGAGTGATGATGAGATTGACGGCTTCATTCGCGAGCACGCGGAAAGCGCCTATCACCCCTGTGGCACCTGCAAGATGGGCCGCGCGGATGATCCGATGGCGGTGGTGGACAATGAGTGCCGCGTGATCGGGGTGGATGGGCTGCGCGTGGCCGATAGCTCGATCTTCCCGCGCATCACCAACGGCAATCTCAATGGGCCGTCGATCATGACGGGGGAGAAGGCCTCGGATCACATTCTGGGACGTCAGCTGGCATCCTCAAATGCGGCGCCATGGTTCCACCCTGAGTGGCAGGTGGCGCAGCGCTGAGGCTATGAAAGCCTGCGCGCAGGGCTCTACCTCAGGTGACATGGCGTGTGCGCTAAAAACTGTATTTGTCGTGCGGATTTGATCGGGGTCAAAGTTGGCCCCGATTTTCGTTGGTATGGTGCTGTCGGACCTAAGAAAAAGGAGCGAACAGCATGTCTAACACCCCACATGAGTTGGCCGAAGAATTCCCTGAATTTGCAGAGAAAATGAGCGCGCTGAAAGTGAGCGATAAGCATTTTGCAAAGCTCGCGGCGGACTATCATGAGATCAACCGCAAGGTGCATACTGCAGAAACCAACGTGGCGCCGCGCGAAGAGCTGGCCGAAGTGGATCTGCGCAAGCGTCGCGGTGCGCTGAAAGATGAGATTTACGCCTATCTGAAAGCCAACTGAGCTTTGGCCATCTGCTAAAAAGCTACGCTCCGCCGGAGGGGACTCGGGCGGAGCGTATCCGTGTTTCATGACATATTAGGGCGCATTTCATGAAACACTGTGAACAAGGTGCTTGCCTTAGAACTTGAAGCGCACACCCAGGTTCACGGAGGTGTTGGACAGGTCGTCAGACACGCTGGCGGTGCCACCCGGGGAGGTGCGGGTGCCTGTGACGTCAAAGCCGCGGGTGTAGCGCACATCACCAAACAGGGCGACCTGATCGTTGATGTCATAGGAGGTGCCCGCGATCAGCTGGGCGGTGAAGACTTCGTCATCGCCGCGGATGGTCACGCCGTTGCCGTAAGAGATGTCCTGATCAAAGAAGCCAACACCCACACCGGCACCGAAGTACGGGGTGAACTTGGAGCTGGTTTCCACGTCAACGATCAGGTTGCCGAGCAGGTAAGTGGCGGAGATGTCGCCTGCGGGGTTGGCTTCTGCACCGGCACCGTTGCCGCTGAAGTCTACGGCGGTGACATCGTTGGAGCGGTAGGAGAGTTCGACTTCGCCGCGCAGGGACAGGCCGTTGCCAAAGCTGGTGATGCCGCGGCCCACTGAGATGCCGACTGCCAGATCATCATCAAGATCGGAGCGCACGTTCTGGGTGCCGCCGCCGATGATGCCGGAGTGGTTGGCGTCATCCGCGAAGGAGTAGCCGAGGGAGCCCTGCACATACCAATCGTTGGCGAAGGCTGGAGCTGCGAGGGTTGTGGAGGCGAGCAGCGCTGCGCCGAGGAGAGAGCGGGTGAACATGAGACTGGCCCTTTGTCTTGCTAATCGTGTTGTTGTGTCGTGGGGCCAAGCTGCACAGCGCGGGGGCAACTGTCATTTCACAAGCTCAAAAGAAAATGTGTGACCGCGCCATTGAACGATTTTCAAACTGGGCGCGAGTTTTGGGAAATATAACTATTTCAGAGGGTTGTGTGATGCGCACGCAGCGCGTGTGGCTCACAGGGGGCTGGGTCTCCCCCTTGGGGTGCAACATGGCTCACGCTTTGGTGAGCCGTGCGGCGGGTTTGGGCCGTGCTTTGGGTCAGCCCACGTCGTAGGGGAGCACATCGCGGCGGTTCTCGTCAATCGTCAGGCGACGCTCCAGCGGCGGCACAGAGCGCTGATGGCAGTGTGTGCGTTCACAAATCCGACAGGAGATGCCGATCGGCTCAAAGGCCTGCGGGTTGTCGAGCTCCATATGGTCGGCATAGACCAGCGCGTCGGCGTGGCGGATCTCGCATCCCAGAGCGATGGCGTAGCGGCGCACGGGCGCGCCGAAGTGGCCGCCGGATTTGGAGACATCCCGCGCGAGGGAAATATAGCGCACGCCGTCCGGGGTTTCGGCCAGCTGGCGCAGGAAGTGGCCGGGGGTCTCAAAGGCGCGGTGGACGTTCCAGAGCGGGCAGGCGCCGCCGAAGCGGGCAAACTGCAGGCGGGTTGCGGAATGGCGCTTGGTGATGGTGCCGGCCTGGTCCACGCGCACAAAGAAGAAGGGGATGCCCTTGTTGCCGGGGCGCTGCAGGGTGGAGAGCCGGTGGGCGATCTGTTCGATGGAGGCGCCAAAGCGGTTGGCCAGCAGCTCCAGATCGTGGCGCGTGTCCCGCGCGGCCTCCAGAAAGGTGCCGTATGGCATGAGGGCTGCGCCAGCGAAATAGTTGGCAAGGCCGATCTTGGCGATGGCGCGGGCGGCGTCGCTTTGGAAGCGGGCGAAATCCAGCGTGGCTTCAAGCAATGTGCCGTGCTGGAGCAGGGCGACTTGCAACAGAAGCTGGAAGGTCTGGGTTTCAGGCTGGGCGTAGCGTGAGATTTGCAGGCGCTGGGTGTCTGCATCAAAGGCGCGCAGGTGGTCGACATCGGTGAAGGACACGGCGATGCCAGCCTCCCGCAGCGAAGCAAGGGCGGCAGCGCGGATGCCGCCGTGTTCAACCGCCTGTTGGGCAAAGCGCTCGGCGGCGTGGTCCACCGCGTCGATGTAGTTGTCACAGTAGTGGAAGAAGTCACGGACCTCATCCCATGGGCTCGACTGCATCTGCACGTCCTGACGCCCGAGCGCTTCGTCCAGAGAGGCGAGGCGTTCGTGGGTTTGCCGGTAAGCGCGGTGCAGCTCCAGAAAGGCGCGGGCCAGCGCGGGGGCGTTGGAGGCGGCGAGGCGCAGATCGGCCAGCGGGGCGGAGGTTTCGGCAAGGACCGGATCCGCCAGCGCTTCGCGCATGTCAGAGACAAGGCGCTCGCTGTCTCCGGTGCTGAGCTCTGTCACGTCCAGCCCGAACTCTTGGGCGAGGGCGAGCACAACCGTGGTGGAGACCGGGCGGTTGTTGTTTTCCATCTGGTTCAGATAGGGCAGGGAGACGCCGAGTTTCTGGGCGAAGTCCTTTTGTGTGAGCGTCAGCCGCGTGCGGATTTCGCGTAGCTTTGCGCCTGCGTAGAGCTTTTGCGTTGGCACAGTGGTCCTCCCGTGGTCCTCCGGTTTGCATAGCTGCAAAGATAGCTTTGCAAACCGCGCTGCGCCAGCGGGATTTTGCAGGGTGCGACGATGGGGCGGTGCAGGTTTGACGCGCAGAAGTGTGGCGCGCGCTCAGAGGCGCAGTTGCTTTTCGCGCAGCATCACAAGGGCGATGGCCAGCACTGCGCAGCCTGCGGTGGCCACCATCAGCCAGAGCAAGGGGAAAGCGCCGGTTTCCGGTGTCAGCAATGTGCCTGCCAGCGCCGAAAGCGCAGCGCCGCCGCCAATCATGATTGCGCCGGTGAGGCCGGAGGCGGTGCCTGCCAGCTGCGGGCGCACGGACAAAGCGCCTGCGGTGGCGTTGGGGATGGCGAGGCCATTGCCGATGCCGACAAAGCTCATGAAGCCAAAGAACACCTCGGCGGAGCCATAGCCCATGTAAAAGATCGACAGCGAGGTGGCGATGCCAAGGCCGCAGATCAGGCAGCCTGCCAGAACCATGCGGTTCACGCCGATGCGCGCTGAGTAGCGGCCTGCCAGGAAGTTGCCGATGAAATAGCCCACCGCCGGGGCGCCGAAATAGATGCCCATCTGCGAGGAGGTCATGCCAAAAAGTTCCGTGGCCACATAAGGCGCGCCGCCGAGGTAGGCAAAGAAGGCGCCGGAGGTGAAGCCATTGGCTAGCGAGTAGCCCCAGAAGCGCGGGCTGGTCAGTAGCTCGGGATATTGGCGGACCTGTTCTCCAAGGCTGAGACCGCTGGCGGATTTGGTTTCACCGAGATCGCGGTAGGCCAGCCAGAAGATCGCCAGCCCCACAAGAAAGAGCATCCAGAAGCTGGCTTGCCAGCCAAAGGCCGCAGCCAGTACGCCGCCAAGGGCGGGGCCGAGCATGGGCACCACGGTCATGCCCATGGTGACATAGCCGATCATGGAGGCCGCTTCATCGGTGGAGACCATATCGCGCACCACCGCGCGCGTCAGCACCATGGCGACAACCACCGCCGCCTGAAGCATGCGGAAGGTCAGGAAGGTGGCGGCATTGGGGGCAAAGATGCAGCCCAATGTGGCGAGCAGAAAGATCACCATGCCGCAGAGGATCACCGGGCGGCGGCCAAACTTGTCAGATATCGGCCCGACCACAATCTGCAGCACGCCGTTCACCGCGAGATACACCGCGATGGAAAGCTGCATCACCGCATAGTCCGTGCCGTAATAGGTTGCCATGGAGGGTAGGCTTGGCAGGAAAATGTTCATGCACAGCGCAGAAACCCCGGCCAGCAGGATCAAGGTGATGATGTTTGGTGGCGTGGTGCGGTCCAGGAAAGTGCCGCGGGTCTGGCTGTTCATGGGCTAAGAGGTAGGGGGGCACCCTTTCAATGTCCATGAAGAAATTTCAGATGTGAAGGATTTGCGGATTTGCAATTCGCACCCATGGGGTTTCATCTGATTTGCAAATTTGCCGAATAAAGCTTTTGCCGCGGGGATGTCCTTCTTATGGTATCGTTCAACCGAGGTGTGCGCCTGTGTTTTCCGGTGGTCTGGCGGCAAAAGCCAAGCAGTCGGGGTGGTGCGCAAGAGAGATCATGAGGGACTGCCATGAAAGATATTTTGCAGCAATTGGAAGAGCGTCGTGAGGTTGCACGCCTGGGCGGCGGTCAGCGCCGGATCGACAGTCAGCACGCCAAAGGCAAGCTGACCGCGCGGGAACGGATCGAGCTTCTGCTGGATGAAGACAGCTTTGAAGAGTTTGACATGTTCAAAACCCATCGCTGCACCGAGTTCGGCATGGAGAAAGACAAGCCCGCAGGCGACGGTGTGATCACCGGCTGGGGGACTATTAACGGCCGTATGGTCTATGTGTTCTCTCAGGACTTCACGGTGTTTGGCGGCTCGCTGTCTGAAACCCACGCGCAGAAGATCTGCAAAATTCAGGACATGGCGGTGCAGAACGGCGCGCCGATCATTGGTCTGAACGATTCCGGCGGGGCGCGTATTCAGGAGGGGGTGGACTCTCTGGCGGGCTATGCCGAGGTGTTCCAGCGCAATGTTATGGCCTCCGGTGTGGTGCCACAGATTAGCGTGATCATGGGCCCCTGTGCCGGTGGCGCGGTGTACTCACCTGCGATGACCGACTTCATCTTCATGGTCAAAGACACCTCTTATATGTTTGTGACCGGCCCCGATGTGGTGAAAACCGTGACCAATGAGGTTGTGACCGCAGAAGAGCTGGGTGGCGCAAGCACCCACACCAAGAAATCCTCCGTTGCGGATGGTGCGTTTGAAAATGACGTGGAAGCGCTCGCCGAAGTGCGCCGTCTGATCGACTTCCTGCCACTCAACAACCGCGAAAAGCCACCAGTGCGCCCGTTCTTTGACGAGCCGGGCCGGATCGAGAAAAGCCTGGATACGCTGATCCCGGACAATCCGAACACGCCTTATGACATGAAAGAGCTGATCCATAAGGTGGCGGATGAGGGCGATTTCTACGAGATTCAGGAAGACTACGCCAAGAACATCATCACCGGTTTCATGCGTCTGGAAGGTCAGACCGTGGGGGTGGTGGCCAACCAGCCGATGGTGCTGGCAGGCTGTCTGGACATTGACAGCTCCCGTAAGGCGGCACGGTTTGTGCGCTTCTGTGACTGCTTTGAAATTCCGATCCTGACGCTGGTGGACGTGCCGGGCTTCTTGCCGGGCACCACACAGGAATATGGCGGCGTGATCAAGCACGGTGCAAAGCTGTTGTTTGCTTATGGTGAAGCGACGGTGCCGAAGGTGACGGTGATCACCCGTAAGGCTTATGGCGGTGCTTATGACGTGATGTCCTCCAAGCACCTGCGCGGCGACTTCAACTATGCCTGGCCCACAGCGGAAATCGCGGTGATGGGCGCGAAAGGTGCCACCGAGATCATCCACCGTGCGGATCTGAATGACCCGGAGAAGATCGCGGCGCACACTAAGGATTATGAAGACCGGTTTGCGACCCCGTTTGTGGCCGCAGAGCGTGGCTTTATCGACGAGGTGATCATGCCGCAGAGCACACGCAAGCGCGTGAGCCGGGCCTTCGCGAGCCTGCGCAATAAGCAGCAGAAAAATCCTTGGAAAAAGCACGACAACATTCCGTTGTAATGCGCTAGAAGTGGATTCATTGAAAATCCATACAGGGAAAAGTTGAATATGAGATCGCTTATCTTTGCTTCTTGCGCATTGCTTTCATTGCCGGTTGCGGCGCAGAGCCAATCCTGCCGGGGCGTGCAGGCGTTTGATCTTGGCGGTGGCACCAAAGGCTGTGTCGTCACCATTGAGGAGAGCGCCATCGTCACCACGCGTTCGCGTGATGACGGTGCCAGCACCCAAACCCGTCGAGCGGCGCAACCTTTGGTGGCTGCGGCGATGACTGGGCCGGTGCCGGGCAAGCGAAGCGTTGTGAAAAAGCAGATGGTTGCGATGTGCAAAGCCACACAAGGCAAAGTGCGTGAGCAATTCTCTGACGCAAAATACAACCGGGTCATCTTGTACATGGATTGGCGCGATGCTGGCGGCGAGCTGTATGGCGGCTTTTCGACAGATACCTGCCGTGGTTTCAGGTTCTTTGATGGCTGATAGTGTGCGCGCATATCTCCCCAGTGTTGGGCAGGCCTCGGCAATGGGGTGCGCGCTCTCTTTGGGGGCGGGCACAATGTGTCCGTTCCTGCGAAGGGACGGTTTGATCATGACCGAGCTCTTCAAAAATCAAGCATTTACGATCTCCCATGCCGATGACGGAAAGTTCGTTGGCCAGGGGCTGCGGACGTTTTTTGAGTATCGGGATCTCGGGATCAAAGACGGCACCCAAGGCAAGTTTGGCGCGCATGTCATTCGGGCGGTGCCGGGGATGGAAAGTCCGGGGGCTTGGCACAGCCATGAGCTGGATTTCCAGATGGTTTATGTGACCAAAGGCTGGGTGGTGTTTGAGTATGAGGGGCAGGGCGAGCATGTGCTGCGCGAAGGCTCCTGCGTGCTGCAGCCGCCGGGCATCAAGCATCGCGAAGTGCGTCATAGCGATGATATGGAGCTGATCGAGATCATCAGCCCAGCAGAGTTTGACACCTCCGATGAGGAGGCGCCCGCATGAGCAAGGCGCGCTGGCATATTCTGCGCGAGGGCGACCGGCTGACCGTGGCGCGGCGTGTGCCTGTGCGCTGGGATCTGGCGGTGCAGACCACGCTGCCGGATGCCGATCGGCTGCGGATTGCTCAGCAGGTGCGTCAGGATATGTGGCGGGCGCTGCAGGATCTGCGCGGCTTTGCACCGGTGGTGCAGGTGACGCGTGTGGATGGCATGCTGCAGGTCAAGGCTGGCGGCGCAGTGGCCGGTGCTGTGGCGCGCGAAAAGCTGGAAGCCGAGATTTCTGAGGTCCTGAACTGCCCCAAGCGCCGCGCGCGCTGGCTGCGCCATGCGCAACACAAAAGGGTGGCAGCATGACGATTTTCGCCTCAAACCCTTGGATTGTGAAAAAAAGTTCCGCGTTGCGCACATTTTTTGGAGCTTTTGTTAAAAAACTGTGTAAGCCTGCGACTCACGTTGTTTTTGCCGCATTTGGAGGGCCCCTTTTGGGTGCAGCGGCCACAGCTGGAGTTTTGGAGGAGGCTCCAGCTGTGCCCTCCGGTAACACAGTTTCCCTACATGAAGTGCTGTTTGAGACCCGTGCGGACACCAGCCGTGTGGCTCGGTTTCGCTATGTCATGCCTGTGATGCAGCAAGGGGTGACCTTTGCAGAGATCGAAGGGGACTTCTTTCACCTGTGCAACGGCGTCGCGGTGCCGTATCTGGCGGTTTCCGAAGAAAAAGTCGATCAGGTGATCATATCCATGGCGGACAGAGAAACAGAATTCGGCGTGATGACCCATCTCGCCCAGCAATATTTTGAAGCTTTCAGCGTGCAAGACGGCACCTGTATCTGGGAGGGCTTCTGATGGCGCTACTAGATATTGTTGCGGATTTGGCGGCACAGCGCGACGTTGCGGCAAAGTGGCCACATCGCATGAACGTCGACCGCTATCCCTATCTTTTCACAGCGCAATCCCATAATCTCCGCGCATGTCGCAACACCGCGGCAGTGAGGCAGGCAGGGTGCACACGCCCTGTCCATACTGAAAACGATAAGTGGAGAAACAGATGTCCAAGAGCATCAAGTCATTCCTCGCGATTGGCCTTGTGGCCCTCGTGGCGGCCTGCGGCCAAGACGAACCAATTGAAGAGTTCGTTGTGGTTGACCCAGAGCCGATCTCAACCGAGCCAGCCTACACTGGCAAATACAAGTAAGGCGCATAGCCTTTCGATTCGCACGACTCGTGAGCAGGCCGCGCGGCCTGCTTGCACCACACAACAGGTGATGCGGATACCGCTCCCTCAGCAGAAGGGAGCGCTGGCATGATCAAGCATCGCGGCTTCCCCGGGCGTCTTCCGGGTTCAGATTTTCAATTCACAATTCGACGCGCCAACCCACGCGGCGTGACACCGATCACCCGCAGAGAGCGTTTCAAGGACCGCAAACCGGCTGACCGGCGCGCGGACACGGCCTTTATGGCGGCGCTTTGGGAGCATTTCGGAGATCAGCCCTTTGAGCGCGGCAATCTGGATGCCGGGCGTCTGAGCTGGCTTTTCGGGCGCGAGGTGATCGCGGTGGACGATCCGTTTGATCCGGAGAGCTATGACGCACTTTTGGTGATTGATGAGGCCGTGGCACGGGCCTCTTTCCCGGACGCGTTTGAAGACGACTACTGATGCACCAGCCGGGCGCACATATCACGTTGCCCCCAATGGGTATGGCCCCACCTGCCGCTGTTGGCGGGCAGGGCCATGGCTTCGCTTTAGAAGTTCAGCTGCACAGCCAGCTGGATACGGTCGGAGTCAAACGTGCGCCCGGTGGCCACATCGTTGCGTTCCCCGATGAAGTATTCCGCGCTGAAGGTCAGATCATCCGTCACCTTGTAGAAGGCGTTGAGGTGGATGGTTTCCAGCTCGTCAAAGGCGAGGGTACCTGTGGACGTGGCGAGGTCGTAATCCTCCCGGCCGTAGGCGATGCCAACGTTCCAGCGCTCGCCAATGTCCTGACGGAATTCCAGCGTGTAGCCGGAGACGTCATTGGCCTGACCGCCGACAGCCGCATTGCCTGCACCGATGAGCAGCGGGCCGAGGGCTTCGCCGTCAACATAGGTGGCCTGGAAGAGACCGCCCGCCCAGGGACGTACCGCGCCGGAGAGGGTGAAACCACTCTGGTCGATGTCCTGTCCGCCGGTGCGCACAGTGCCAGCAAGGCCTGCCACGCGGGCGCTGAAGAGGTCGGTGTCGTAAGACAGGGCCGAGGTGAAGGTCGGGTCATCAGAGGTGGTGTTGTTTTCCTCGATGGAGGCACTGAAGGTCAGGGCGTCCCAGCTGTGGGTGTAGCGGATCTGCGGCACACGGGCGAAGGCGATGCCGACGGGGCCGTTGAATTCCACCGTGGTGGGGTATTGGCTCAGCGGCATGAAGTTGGTCCAGTCCTGACCGATCAGCCAGTGGTCGCCCAACTGAACGCTAGCGTGGCGCAGGCGCAGCTCTGCGGTGCCGCCAGATCCAAACAGGTCCAGCTCAAGGCGTCCGGAGACATTGCCGATGCCGGTGTCGGTGCTGGTGCGGAAGCCGAGGCGGGATTGCCGCGCGGTGGCGCCAAAGCTGCCGTCGGTGGCGTTGGCCGGCTCCCCGATGGCGTTCGGGAAGGCCGTGTCGCCCTGCCGGAAGTCGGTGTCATAGTAGAAGTCGGCTTTCAGGTAGCCGTAGATGTCGACGCTGGTGCCGCCAATGCTGAAGTCGCCGCCGCCGGTGCTGGCCGGTTCGCTGCCGGCCTCAAGCGCCTCGACGCGGGCGCGCAGCGCGTCAAGCTCGGACTGCGTGCCTTGATCCTGGGCCTGCGCGAGAGTGCCGGTCGTCCCTATGGTCAATGCCGCGACAGTCAAGAGTTTATGTCTGGGTTTGCTCATGTGGCTGGTCCTTTCAATGACGTGCAACACCCCATGCGTTTCACGGGTTTGCGGATTGTCGAAATGACGTCGCCGCGAGCCAGCGTGAGCAAAAATTCAGTGCTTTGTGACAGTTTTGTGAAGGTGTGCTCTGCAGGGTCCTTATGTAAGGGTAAGGTGTTGAAAATGCAGACCACGCCATTGTTGGCCCATTGTGATCGCCCCCCTCTTGAAACTGCACTTGTGTACCAATTGGTTCCCAATTTTCGCGTGTTTGTGAAGGCAGTTGATCGCCAGTCCGCGCAGTGCCTGCCAAATACGGTCGGCGGGAAGTTGCCTTGGGGTGAGCGGATTGAGCAGGATGCGGCCTACGGTGGCACGTCGGGGCAGAATGCGCTTTGGTTCCCAAAATTTGGTGTCATCATGATTTCCGTGGGATGCGCCGTTCTGGCGGGTTCCTGTAACAGTGTATTCCGTTACCCTTCCCCTTCCGGGTGGTTCTGTCGTGTCCCTTCAGAATCACCCGTTTTTTCGGTTCAGATCTCGCCTGAGGCAGGCCAGAAAAGCGCGGGACCGCAGGCTGTCAAAGAGCTGTGCAGCGGGCAGACGGATGCAGGCAGAAACGCAGAGGGCATAAGACCCTCACAGGTATCGGAAACTCAGCAATGCGTATCAAAGCAGCAATTCTCGGCGTCTGTGCGCTCACCGCGCTTGGCGCCTGTGGCGACAACCTTGGCGAACAGGCGCTCATCGGCGCGGGCGCAGGCACTGCGGCCTCTGCGGTCGTGGGCGGCAGCCTCGCCGCTGGCGCGGTCATCGGCAGCGCAGCCAACGTCGTTTATTGTAAAGAATTCTCCAACAAGTGCTGATGAAGCGCGGGCGGCGGCAGCTGTCGCAGCCCCGGCATCAGTTCTGAGATATTCGGCTGCCCGTCAGTCGAACCCGAAAACGAAGCCATCCACCCGTTTGCGCGGGCGGGTGGCTTTTTTGTTGCCAAACCAGACCGCGCAAGCGGCCTGACAAGACCAAAAGGACGAGACGATGTTCGACAAGATCCTGATTGCCAACCGGGGCGAGATTGCCTGCCGTGTGATCAAATCTGCCCGGAAGATGGGCATCAAGACGGTGGCGATTTACTCTGACGCCGACAAGCAGGCGCTGCATGTGCAGATGGCGGATGAAGCGGTGCATATTGGCCCGCCGCCCGCCAACCAATCCTACATCGTGATCGACAAGGTCATGGACGCCATCAAGAAGACCGGCGCGCAGGCGGTGCATCCGGGCTATGGCTTCCTGTCGGAAAACGCGAAATTTGCCGAGGCGCTGGAAGCGGCTGGCGTGGCCTTCATCGGCCCCCCTAAAGGGGCAATCGAGGCGATGGGGGACAAGATCACCTCCAAAAAGATCGCACAGGACGCCAATGTCTCCACCGTGCCGGGCTATATGGGCCTGATCGAGGATGCGGATGAGGCCGTGAAAATCTCCAACGAGATCGGCTATCCGGTGATGATCAAAGCCTCCGCTGGTGGCGGCGGCAAAGGCATGCGGATCGCGTGGAACGATGAGGAAGCGCGCGAGGGGTTCCAATCGTCCAAGAACGAGGCGGCCAACAGCTTTGGTGATGACCGTATTTTCATCGAGAAGTTCGTGACCCAGCCGCGTCACATTGAAATTCAGGTGCTGTGTGATGCCCATGGCAACGGTGTGTATCTGGGCGAGCGTGAATGCTCGATCCAGCGCCGGAACCAGAAGGTTGTGGAAGAGGCGCCAAGCCCGTTCCTTGATGAAGCCACCCGTAAGGCGATGGGCGAGCAATCTGTCGCGCTGGCCAAGGCGGTGGGCTATGCCTCTGCCGGGACCGTGGAATTCATCGTGGATGGCGAGAAGAACTTCTACTTCCTTGAGATGAACACCCGTCTGCAGGTGGAACACCCTGTGACCGAGCTGATCACCGGTGTGGATCTTGTGGAGCAGATGATCCGTGTCGCCAATGGCGAGCCGCTGACCATCACACAAGACGATGTGAAGCTGCAGGGGTGGGCGATTGAGAACCGTCTTTATGCGGAAGATCCCTATCGCAACTTCCTGCCGTCCATTGGCCGCCTGACCCGCTACCGCCCACCGGCGGAGACCAAAGCCTACACCCCGGGCACCCAACCCGGTGATGCGGGCGATGAGGTCGTGCGCAATGATACCGGTGTCTATGAAGGCGGCGAGATCAGCATGTATTATGACCCGATGATCGCCAAGCTTTGTACATGGGCCCCGACCCGTGACGCGGCGATTGAGGCGATGCGGGTGGCGCTGGACAGCTTTGAAGTCGAAGGCATTGGTCACAACCTGCCGTTTCTGAGTGCGGTGATGGATCACCCGATCTTCATCAAAGGCGACATGACCACTGCCTTTATCGAAGAGCAGTATCCGGAAGGCTTTGACGGTGTGGAACTGCCTGAGGCGCAGCTGAAGCGCGTGGCGGCGGCTGCGGCGGCGATGTACCGCGTGGCGGAAATCCGTCGCACCCGTGTGTCGGGCCGCATGGACAACCACGAGCGCCGTGTCGGCAAGAAGTGGGTTGTCTCCCTGCAGGGGCATGACTTTGCTGTGAAGGTGAAGGCCGACAAGGAAGGCTCCACTGTCAAGTTTGAGGATGGCAGCAAGCTGCGTGTGGCCTCTGACTGGACGCCGGGTGACCAGCTGGCTGAGGTCGATGTGGATGGCCGTCTGGTGCTGAAGGTTGGCAAAATCTCCGGCGGGTTCCGTCTGCGGACCCGTGGCGCGGATCTGAAGGTGCATGTGCGCACGCCGCGTCAGGCCGAGCTTGCCAAGCTGATGCCGGAGAAGCTGCCGCCGGACACCTCCAAGATGCTCCTGTGCCCAATGCCGGGTCTGATCGTGAAGGTCGACGTGGAAGTGGGGGACGAAGTGCAGGAAGGTCAGGCGCTGTGCACGGTGGAAGCCATGAAGATGGAAAACATCCTGCGGGCCGAGAAGAAGGCCGTGGTCAGCAAGATCAACGCAGCTGCAGGCGACAGCCTTGCGGTGGATGATGTGATCATCGAATTCGAATGATCTGATCCAGACAATGGCTCGTCCGGCTTGGATGTCGGGCGGGCTCTCACCGCCGAAACCATAGGAGCCCGCCATGACCGGAGACGCATTGCAGATTGCAAAGACGACCCAAATTGGCCCGTTTTACACCGGGCGGCTGGCCTATGGGTGCTGGCGGTTTGCAGGGTCTACAGCGGCGGAGGCGGCGCAGAAGGTGCATGCGGCGCTGGAGATTGGTGCCAACCTTGTGGACACGGCGGCGATTTACGGATTTGGCGCCGAAGGCTTTGGCGCTGCGGAAGAGGTGCTTGGTGCTGTCTACCGCGCGGAAAAAGACCTGCGCGCGCGCACGGTTCTGGTGACCAAAGCGGGCATTCACCCGCCTGTGCCTTACGACAGCCGCGCGTCCAACCTGATTGCGAGCTGTGAAGGCTCGCTCGCGCGGCTTGGCACCGACACCATCGACGTTTTCTTGATCCATCGCCCCGACCTGCTGGCCTCGTTTGAGGAGGTGGCGGACGCGCTGACGCTGCTGCGTAAAGCGGGCAAAATCCGGGAAGCGGGGGTGAGCAATTTCACCCACACACAGATCCGGGCGCTGCAGAGCAAGCTCGATTTTCCGCTGGTCGCGAGCCAGCCGGAATTTTCACCGCTGGCGATTGATCCGCTGGAAGATGGCACGCTGGATATTGCGCAGGAGCTGAACCTTGCGGTGATGGCCTGGTCGCCGCTTGGCGGAGGCCGTTTGACGGCGGCGCATCAGCCGGAAGCGGGCACGCAGGAGGCCCGCGTGCTGACCGTGCTGGAAGGGATTGCCACGCGCGAATCCGTCGGCGTGGACCATGTGGCACTGGCTTGGGTACTGGCGCATCCCGCCAATCTTATTGCCCTGATCGGCACGCAGAATGTGGCGCGGATCAAAGACAGCGCCAAAGTGTTTGACGTGCGTCTGAGCCGTCAGGATTGGTATGATGTGCTGGTCGCCGCACGCGGGAAAGCGATGCCGTGATATCGGCCGCCGGGCATATCACACCGCGCGCAGAGGCGCGCGTTCACGGCTGGCGGCGGTCGCGGATTTCCTGCTGGCGCAGCGGGTTTTTGTCGATGCTGGCAGAGATTTCGCGCACGGACCACGGCAGCGGTTTGCGGAAATATACAATGCCGTCCTTGCCAACAAAGGCCATCATGAAGCCGCGCGGGCGCAGTTTCTGGCGCAGCGGGGATTTGGCCGCCGGATCGGTGTCGGTGAAGACAATCACGTCTCGCTCAAGCAAAGCTTCAGGGCGCGCATTGATGAGCTCCATCTGCTGGATGAAGCGCGGATCGCGCTCGGTGTCGGCAAACACCACGATCAGCCGATTCACCCAGCGGAAATCCTCGAGCTGCGCATCAAGGCCTGAGCGCACAAGTTGTGGTGCATTTTCGGTGTTTTCTGCGCCGGGGGCGGTTGGGGCTTCGGTGGCCTGTGCCGCAACGCCGGTGGCTGACAGAAAGGCAATTAGAACAAGGGCTAAGCGGTGTGTCATTCTCTCTCCTGCTGCGCCCAATATAAGCGTGCTGACCCACAATACGATCCCTAACCGTAAAATGGGTCAAATTTTACAGTCGATTAGCAAGATATCCATGGGTGTCTGTGCATGATGGCGGTCTCTGTATATCCGGCCGCCCATGCGGGTATGGCCTTTAGCAAGGTGCGCGCAGCCATGGACGTCATCCTACATGTCGGGGCCCATCTCTCTGGGGTTTCCACACTCGCAAGCTATCTCAATCGCAACCGCCGGTCGCTTCAGGCCCGTGGTTTGGCGGTCTGGACTACAGAACACACTCGCAAGGGCCTGTTTGACGGGGTCACTCTCAGATCCGGTCTGCATGGCGTGGAACGACGCCGTGCACGCGGGGCCGGGCGGGTGCAATTGCGGTCTGCCATGCTTGAGCGTGACAAGGTCAAGGATCTGATGGTGCTTGAGCCGGACATGCTGGGCAGCATGGAAAACAACCTCGCCGCAGAGCGGCTCTACCCGGCGGCGGGGGAGCGGGTGGCGCGGGTTGTGCATGCTTTTGGCGGACGTGTGAAGCGCGTGATCATCGGCATTCGCGCGCTTGAAGACTATTGGGGAGGGGCTTTGGCGCACGGGTTGCGCTGGGGCCGGGACCTGCCGGATGAGGCAAAGCTGGAGCGACTGGTCACACAGCCGCGCAGCTGGCGCAAAGTGGTGCTGGATCTGGCCTGCGCCGCGCCGGATGCTGAAATTCTGGTGATCCCCTATGAGCGTTTGGGTGCGCGGCCTGAGGTCGTGCTGGGATATGCGGTCAGCGGACGTTTTGAGGCGCCGACCAACTTCCGCCTGAACGGTCTGGCTCAGGTGCCGAAACTGCCTGAGCTGAGAGAGATCCTGCGGGACCGCGGGGAGTCACCTGACGCACTGCCCAATGGGATGGGGCGCTGGCATCCGTTTGATGCCTTCAAGGTTGATATTTTGAGAGAAATCTACGTCGAAGATCTGGCCTGGCTGCGCGCCGGGGCGGATGGATTGGCGTATCTGATTGAAGACAGCGCACCGGAGAGGGCTGGCAGTGCCAGCCGCTTTGGCTAGCAAAAACGAAGACGAGGATGACGTCGATGACAGACACCAAGAAATGGGCCGAACTGGCGGAAAAAGAGCTGCGTGGAAAACCGCTTGAGGATTTGACGTGGAAAACGCTCGAAGGCATTGATGTCAAACCGCTCTACACGGAAGAAGACACACAGGACCTGCCGCATATGGGCAGCCTGCCGGGCTTTGGCCCGTTCACACGCGGCCCCAAGGCGACGATGTATGCCGGCCGCCCCTGGACCATCCGCCAGTATGCGGGCTTCTCCACCGCCGAAGAATCCAACGCCTTTTACCGCCGCAACCTCGCGGCCGGTCAGCAGGGTGTGTCTGTGGCTTTTGATCTGGCGACACACCGCGGCTATGACAGCGACCACGAGCGCGTGGTGGGTGACGTGGGCAAGGCCGGTGTGGCGATCGACTCCGTTGAGGACATGAAGATCCTGTTTGACGGCATTCCGCTGGACAAAGTGTCTGTGTCGATGACCATGAATGGCGCGGTTATTCCGATCCTTGCCAACTTCATTGTGGCCGGTGAAGAGCAGGGCCATGATAAGAGCCTGCTGGCGGGCACCATTCAGAACGACATTCTGAAAGAGTTCATGGTGCGCAACACCTATATCTATCCGCCTGAGCCAAGCATGCGGATTATCTCTGATATCATCGAATACACCTCCAACGAGATGCCGAAGTTCAACAGCATATCGATTTCCGGCTACCACATGCAGGAAGCGGGCGCGAACCTCGTGCAGGAGCTGGCCTACACGCTGGCGGACGGACGTGAATATGTGCGTGCGGCGATGGATGCGGGCATGGATGTGGACAAATTCGCAGGCCGCCTGAGCTTCTTCTTTGCGATTGGCATGAACTTCTTCATGGAGATCGCCAAGCTGCGCGCGGCACGCACGATCTGGCACAAGATCATGACCGAATTTGGCGCGAAATCCGAGCGCTCCAAGATGCTGCGGACCCACTGTCAGACCTCTGGTGTGAGCCTGCAGGAGCAGGACCCTTACAACAATGTGATCCGAACCGCTTATGAGGCGATGAGCGCGGTTCTGGGCGGCACCCAGTCGCTGCACACCAACGCGCTGGATGAAGCCATCGCGCTGCCAACCGATTTCTCCGCACGCATTGCGCGCAACACCCAGCTGGTGCTGCAAGAAGAGACCGGCGTAACCAATGTGGTCGATCCGCTGGCGGGTTCTTACTACATCGAAAGCCTGACCAATGAGCTGATCGAAAAGGCCTGGGCGCTGATCGAAGAGGTCGAGGAGATGGGCGGCATGACCAAGGCGGTGGCCAGCGGGATGCCGAAGCTGCGCATCGAGGAAAGTGCTGCAACCCGCCAGGCGATGATCGACAAAGGCGACGAGGTGATCGTTGGGGTCAACAAGTACCGCAAGGAGCAGGAAGACCCGATCGATATTCTGGATGTGGACAACGTGGCCGTGCGCGAAAGCCAGATCGCCCGTCTGGAGCGCATCCGGGCAGAGCGTGACAGCGCCGCCTGTGACGCCGCACTTGAGAACCTGACAAAAGTGGCGAAGGAAGGCGGCAACCTCTTGGCCGCAGCAGTGGAAGCCGCGCGTGCCCGCGCCTCGGTAGGAGAGATCAGCATGGCAATGGAGAAGGAATTCGGCCGTCACCGCGCTGAGGTGAAGACGCTCGCCGGTGTCTATGGCGCAGCCTATGAGGGCGACGAGGGCTTTGCGGCGATTCAGAAATCCATCGAGGATTTTGCCGAAGAAGAAGGCCGCCGTCCGCGTCTGCTGGTGGTGAAGATGGGTCAGGATGGCCATGACCGTGGTGCAAAAGTGATTGCGACCGCCTTTGCCGATATCGGCTTTGACGTGGATGTGGGACCGCTGTTCCAGACCCCGGCAGAAGCGGCGCAGGACGCGGTAGACAACGACGTGCATGTGGTCGGGATTTCCTCGCAGGCAGCAGGTCACAAGACGCTGGCCCCACAGCTGATCGAAGCGCTGAAGGACAAAGACGCGGAGGATATCATCGTGATCTGCGGCGGCGTTATTCCGCAGCAGGACTATGAGTTCCTGCAGAATGCGGGTGTGAAGGCGATCTTTGGCCCGGGCACCAACATTCCGGAAGCGGCGCAGAACATTCTGGAGCTGATCCGCGACGCCCGTAAGTAAACGGGGCTTGGCGGTGCGGGTGGGCAGCCCCCGAACGCAGTTTTAAACGGAGGCCAGCCCCGTACACAGGTTGAAACGGGGGCCAGCCCCCGTACCCCCGGGATATTTCGGGCAAGAGGAAGGGGCGCGGTTTCGCGCCTCTTTTTGCGTTGTGGTGGCGCGCGCTTTGGGCTTTGGTGGCGCCAAAGCAGGAGGGTGTGATGCTGAGATTGGATCATTTGGCCGTGGCCGCGGAAACGCTGGCAGAGGCGGTGGCGCATGTGGAAGAGGCGCTGGGCATCAAAATGGGGCCGGGTGGCGAGCACGCGCATTTTGGCACGCACAATCAACTGATTGGTCTGGCGGATGGGCTTTATCTGGAGGCGATTGCCGCCAATCCGGCGGCAGAGGCGTTGCCCTATCCACGGTGGTTTGATTTGGATCGTCTAGAAGGCGGGCCGCGTCTGGGGAACTGGATTTGCCGCAGTGATGATCTGGACGGCGAGTTGGCGCGTCTGGATGTGGAGGCGGGCAAGCCGATTGCCCTGTCGCGCGGGGATCTGAAATGGCGGATGGCGGTGCCGGAAAGTGGCGTGCTGCCGTATGACAACCGCTTTCCGGCGCTCATTCAGTGGGATGTGGCGGTGACACCGGCGGAGCTTCTGCCCGCCTCGGGCGTGGCGCTGACCCGGCTGGAAGTCGCGCATCCGGAAGCGGCGGCGCTGGAAGCGGCGGTGGGTTTGCAGGACGAACGTGTGGTGTTTGTGGACGGGGCTTCCGAGCTGCGCGCAACCTTTGAGACGCCGCATGGCACGCGGGTGCTGCGATGACGCTGCGCAGAGCCGATGCGGCAGATGCTGAGGCGGTGGCGGCGATTTGGAATGCCGAGATCCGCGACGGTGTGAGCACCTTCACCACGGTTGAGAAGACTTCAGAGCAGGTGCGCGCGGCAATTGAGGCCAAGGCGGCAGCGTTCTTTGTAGCAGAACAGGCGGGGCAGATTGTGGGCTTTGCCACCTATGGCGCGTTTCGCGGCGGGCCGGGATATGCGCGCACGGTGGAACACACGGTCTATTTGACACCTTCGGCGCGCGGGCAGGGCCTTGGGCGCGCTTTGCTAGGCCAGCTTGAGGATGCAGCAAAAGTGGCCGGGCATCATGTGATGGTGGCCGGTGTGGGGAGTGAAAACGCCGCAGGCATCGCATTTCACAAAACCATGGGATTTCAGGAGGTTGGACGGCTTCCTGAGGTGGGGCGCAAGTTTGATCGCTGGATGGATCTGGTCTTGCTGCAAAAAATGCTGTGATGCAGCACTGGCATTTGACGGCAGAGAGGATAGGTTAGGAATATGTCTATTTGGTCCCGCATCAGCCAAGCTTTGTCCGCCCTCAGCCAGGGGGAATCCCTCGCGGAGGTTTTTGAACAGTTGCGCGCGCCGCCGGAGCGCTCTGTGGCTTTCACCATTGCGGTGATCGCGCTGGGGGCGAAGATGGCCAAAGCCGACGGTCTGGTGACTCGTGATGAGGTGACAGCCTTTCGCGAAGTCTTTCAGATTGCCCCCAAAGATGAGGCCAAGGCGGCCAAGGTCTTTAACATGGCGCGTCAGGACGTGGCGGGGTTTGAGGAATATGCCCATCGCATCAAAGGCATGTTTGGCGCGGTGCGCGGGCGGCCCGGGGATTTGATGGAAGGGCTGTTCCATATCGCCGTGGCCGATGGGGAGTATCACCCCAATGAGGACATCTTCCTCAGCCGCGTTGCGGAAATCCTCGGCATGGATGACCATTGCTTCAAAGCTTTGCGGGCGCGCTATGTGCCGGATGCGGAGCCTGATCCTTATAGCGTGTTGGGGGTGGACCCGGAGACGCCAATAGAGGATATTAGAAAGGCCTGGCGACAACTTGTGCGCGACACCCATCCGGACAGCATGATTGCGCGGGGCGTGCCTGAAGAAGCGGTGAAAATCGCTGAAAAACGTATGATTGATATCAACAGAGCCTGGGATCAGATCAACGAGGCCGCGTGATGCGCATCGCCACATATAATGTGGAGTGGTTTTCGAGCCTCTTTGATGAGGACAACAGGCTTTTGCGCGATGACGAGGCATCCGGGCGGCAAGGCGTGAGCCGGGCGGCGCAGATTGAGGCGCTGGGGCGCGTGTTCACCGAGATGGATGCGGATGCGGTGATGGTGGTGGAAGCGCCCGATCAGGGGCGGCGGAGAGACACCGTTGCGGCGCTGGAGCACTTTGCCGGGCAGTTTCAGTTGCGCGCGCGCAAGGCGATCATGGGTTTTGCCAACACCACCCAGCAGGAAATCGCCTTACTGTTTGATCCGGCGGCTCTGGTGCCGATGCATGATCCGCGCGGGGCGGAAGCCGGACCGGAGGGCGCGGTGGGCGCGCCACGGTTTGACGGGGCCATGCGGATTGATCTGGATGTGGATGCGCGGGAGGATCTGGTGCGGTTTTCAAAACCGCCGCTGGAGCTTGACGTGACCACGGCCAAGGGCCGCACCTTCCGCATGATCGGGGCACATCTGAAATCCAAGGCCCCCCATGGCGCGCGCGGGGACGATGAGGTCATGCGCATCTCCATTGCCAACCGGCGCAAGCAGCTGGCGCAGGCGATCTGGCTGAGGCGGCGGATCGAAGAAGATCTGGCGGCGGGCGATGATGTGATCCTGCTCGGCGATTTGAACGACGGGCCGGGGCTGGATGAGTTTGAGCATCTGTTTGGCTATTCTTCGGTGGAGATCCTGATCGGGCCGGAGGATGGCGCGCGTATGTTTGATCCTCATGCGCAGGATGCGCTGCGCCACCCGTTGGCGGCACAGGCCAGCACGGCGCGGTTTCATATCGAGCGGCAGGGGCGCTATTTGTCGGCCTTGCTGGATTACGTGATGATTTCGGAAGGGCTGCGCACTGAGCGGCCAAAATGGCGCATTTGGCATCCGTTTGAAGATCATGCCTGTTGGCAGAATGCCCCGCTGCGCGAGGCTTTGCTGGCGGCGTCAGACCACTTTCCCGTGGTGCTGGACATTGATCTCTGAGCGGGGCGGCGCAGGAAGGAAGACCATGAAACAGAGATTTTTGGCCGCGGGCCTATGCGTGGCTGTGAGCCTGTCGGGAAGCGCAGGCTGGGCTGAGGAAGAAGCCGAGGGGCGCAGCCTGATGGAAGAGGGGGCGCTGTTGTTTTTCAAAGGCCTGCAGGAAGAAATGGCACCCGCGCTGGAAGGGTTGCAATCTTTCATGGAAGACGCCGGGCCGAGCATTCAGGCCTTTATGCTGGAGATGGGCCCCAAGCTGGGCGAGGTGTTTTCGCAGGTGCAGGACTGGAGCCAGTATCATGCGCCGGAAATGCTTCCCAATGGAGACATTATTTTGCGCAAGAAGGTGCCTGAGGTCATCACGCCGGAAGACGAGGGTGATGTGGGCGAAAGCAGTGAGGATGGCGCGATAGAGCTGTGAGTGCGCACGCCCGGCGCGCACTCTTGGGCACAAACGCGATCTGATCAGTCGCGCACTTTTACGGTTGGGGCGGCCCCCAGCGTGTTGCAGAGCGCGTTGAAGCGGGATTCGGCGACCTCGCCGTAAAGCGCGCCGGTGCTGGTGGGCAGACGCAGGTGCAGCTCTGCCTTTTTCGGGTAGTATTTCAGGCTGCCCATATTCTCGCTGTCACTTTGCCAGAGCATCGCGCCAAAGCGCATGGATTTGCCGATGACTTCGGCCTGATGGCGCTGTTTGTCGCTCAGCAGGCGGGCGAGCTCTTCAAAGCGGGTGCCTTCGGCCTTGTTGCGGTAGCGGTGCAGCAGGGAAAGGCCAAGGAACACACGTTCGCTGTGTTTCAACCCGCCGAGATTGGCGCGGGTGGTGCTGTCAAACACGGTTTCAGCCCGGTAGTCGGGATGGGCGCGCCAGCTGACGTCATGCAGCAGGCAGGCGGCTTTGATGAGGCGGTGCTGTTCCGGCTTGGCCGCATTGAACAGCGGCTGGATGAAGCGGTAGAGCGCTTTGCCAAAACCGGGGATGCGGGCGTCTTTGGCTTCCATGAAGCGGCAGGCCTCAATCAGCGGATCACGCTGGCGGATGCGCTCTGGCATCTGTTCATATAGCACGCCTTCGCGGATGCCGTAGGAGCTGATGGCGATGTCATGCGGCTTGAAGCGGCGCAGCACGCCTTTGAGCACTTCGATGGCCAGCGGGACAAGGTCCATACGGGAGCTGGAAATGCCGCAGCGCGCGCGCAGCTCGTCCGGGTCCTGAGACTGGATATATTTGGCGGTTTCGCGCACCGAGGTGGCGGTCATGCGGTATTCATGCAGCACTTTGAGCGGGTAGTTCTGCCGCTCCATGTCGATGCGGGCGATGGCGCGCCAGCTGCCGCCCACGAGGAACAGGCGGTTTCGCTGGTTGCCCATCTGGTTGTAGAGCTGGTCGAGCGTCTCGTTGATAAAGGCGCGGCGGCCCTTTTTGCCGCCTTTGACGTCGCGCAGCTTGAGCGGGCCAAGCGGGGAGGTCACGCGGCGGCCCACCTGACCGTCGTTGATTTCCGCAAGCTCCATCGAAGCGCCGCCAATGTCACAGATCAGACCGTAAGCGCCGGGCCAGCCGGTGAGCACGCCTTGCGCGGAGAGGCGGGCCTCTTCTGCGCCGTCGATCACGTGAATCATCACGCCGGTCTGCTCGAGCACTTCCGCGCAGAAGGCCTGTCCGTCGCTGGCTTCGCGCACGGCGGCAGTGGCAACGGCTGTGAGGCCAGAGACCCGCATGGTGCGCGCGATCTGGGCAAAGCGGGCGATGGCAGAGAGCGCACGCTCGCGCCCTTTCGGGTTCAGTCTGCCGGTCTCGGCAATGCCAGCGCCCAAGGCACACATGATTTTTTCGTTGTAAAAATAGGCCGGGCTGCGGGCGGCCCCGTCAAAGACCACCAGTCGGACGGAGTTGGATCCCACATCCACCACGCCAACACGAGACAGGGCTCGGGCTTCGGGATCTTCAAAGATGGGGCGTTCAAACAGGCTGTGATCCTGTTTCGGGTCATTGGGCATAGGCGTCTGGTCCGGCCAAAAAAGTCGCGTGGTTCTGCATCATTACTGTGCGCCACGCGGCTTTTTCGGTCAATCAGACGATGAGGTCAATCATCCGTATGGGTCAGTTTGGGCACATCTGATGCGCCAGCCGATCCGCGGCCTGAAAGGGAGGGGTTTTCCATGAAGAAACGGTGGCAGTTGAAGGCAAATGCGCCCTCAGGTACCGGCAGACGTGCAAAGCTACCGTCGGGTTTCATCACCCAGCTTTGCGCCACATCCGCAAGGTTGGCAGCCAGAACCTGACTCATGATTTGCGCTTTCACCGTGGCGTTTTTGACCTCGACCAGCGTTTCCACACGGCGTTTGAGGTTGCGGCCCATCCAGTCGGCCGAGGACATAAAGACGCGGGCCTTCTTGTTCGGAAGCTCCTGACCATTGGCAAAACACATCACGCGGGAGTGCTCCAGAAAGCGGCCGACGACGGATTTGACGCGGATGTTGTCAGAGAGCCCTTCGATGCCGGGACGCAGACAGCAGATGCCGCGCACCACGAGTGAGATCTTCACACCGGCCTGAGAGGCCGCATAGAGCGCGTCGATCACCTCCGCATCCACCAGCGAATTCATCTTGGCCCAGATCGCGGCAGGCTTGCCTGCGCGGGCATTTTCCGCCTCTGCGCCGATCATTTCCAGAAGACGGGGCTTCAGCGTGATCGGGGAGATCGCCAGATTGTCGAGCTTTTCCGGTTCCACATAGCCGGACAGGAAGTTGAACACCTTGTTGGCGTCGCGTCCCAGATCAGCGTCGCAGGTGAAAAGGCTCACATCTGTGTAAATTTTGGCGGTGATCGGGTGGTAGTTGCCGGTGCCATAGTGGGTGTAGGTGACGAGCCTGTCACCCTCGCGCCGCACCACGGTGGAGATCTTGGCGTGGGTTTTGAGATCCAAGAAGCCATAGACCACATGGGCGCCTGCGCGCTCCAGCCGGCGGGATTGGCGGATGTTGGCGGCTTCGTCAAAGCGCGCCTTCAGCTCCACCAGTGCGGTGACGGATTTGCCGTCCTCGGCGGCCTCACAGAGGGCGCTCACGATAGGGGAGTTTTTGGACGTCCGGTAGAGGGTCTGTTTGATCGCCACCACATTGGGATCATGGGCGGCCTGCTGCAGGAAACGCACCACCATGTCGAAGGTTTCATAGGGGTGATGCAGCAGCATGTCTTTCTGGCGGATCGCGGCAAACATATCGCCGTCAAAATCCTGCACACGCTCCGGCACACGCGGGGTGAACGAGGGCCAGAGCAGATCCGGGCGCTCGTCCACCACCAGTTCCTTGAGGTCGGCAAGGCCAATCATGCCTGCGATATCCACAACCTCATCGCCGCGCACTTCGAGCTCATCCATGATGAGTTTTTTGAGCGAGGCGGGGGCGTCTGCGGTGATCTTGAGACGGACCACTTCGCCGCGGCGGCGGCGTTTCAGGGCCACCTCAAATTCGCGCACGAGGTCTTCGGCCTCGTCTTCGACCTCAAGATCGCTGTCGCGCAATACGCGGAAGGCGCAGTGGCCTTTGACTTTGTAGCCGGGGAACACGCTGTCCAGATGCAGGATCAGCAGCTCTTCGAGCGGCAGGGCGCGGACGGTGTTGCCCTCAGAGGGCAGGAAGACAAAGCGGTCGATCTGATGCGGGATCGGCAGCAGCGCCTGAAGGGGACGTTTGTTTTTCTTACGCTCAAGCTGCAACGCCAGCGAAAAGCCGGTGTTGGGGATGAAGGGGAACGGGTGCGCCGGGTCGATGGCCAGAGGCGAGAGAACCGGGAACACGCGGTTCATGAAGACATTGGCGAGGAAGGTCTGGTCGTCTTCTGAGAGGGCCTCGCGGTCCAGAATATGGATGTCTTTGTCTTCGAGCGCCTCGCGCAACTCGTTGAACATGCGCTGCTGTTCCTGCAGCAGGTTGCGGGCGTCTTCGTTGATCAGAACAAGCTGTTCCGCCGGGGAGTGGCCATCCTGAGCGGGGCTGGTGTGCCCTTCGCGTACAAGCTCGCGCAGACCGGCCACGCGCACGGTGTAAAATTCATCGAGGTTGGTGGCGGAAATCGACAGAAAGCGCAGGCGCTCCAAGAGCGGCACACGCGGGTTTTCGCTTTCTTCCAGCACACGCCAGTTAAAGCCGAGCCAGCTCAGCTCGCGATTGTAGAAACGGTCCGGCCCGGAGATGTCCAGATCAGGCATCGCGGTGGCGGCGGGGAAGTCGGATTTCAGAAAGTCAGCTTGGGTCATGCGGCTCTCATGCCATTGGCAGGTAACGAGAAGATGACTTTAGGGCGGATTTTGAGGGGGGTCCAGCGCTGGGGCGGCAGATGGCTGGGAAAGCGGGTGACGTTTACGTGTCAGCCGCTCTTTGAAGCTGCGCTGACACTCAACTGGCCCAATTTGTCACCATCAGCCGCGCTGGAAGATCCGTTTGGCTTTGATCAGTGGCTCAATGTAGATGCCATAAACGGTGCGGTAGTCCTGTGTTTCTTCGCCAATGCCGAAGTCCAGCTCTTCGCGCCCTTTGGGGACATAGAGCGTGCCGCCCATACGATCCCAGATCGCTAGGCCGCCCCCCATGTTTTTGTCCCAATGCTTGGGGTCGCTGGAGTGGTGGATCTGATGCATGGCGGGTGAAATCAGCCATTTTTCAATGCGCGGGCCGTAGCTGACCCAGGCGGGGCTGTGGCGAAGGACACCGCCGATGAGGTTTGAGCCGAAGAAGATCACATTTGCGCCGCCAAGCTGATAGACGGTGAGCTGATCCCCGAAGAGGCCCACGAATACCCCGTTCACCAGCGCAGCGGCGCTGATCGTGCCGGTTAGGAAGAACACGGCGTCCAGCGGGTGATGGCGCTCGGCTGTGGCGAAGTTCAGATGTTCGGCGGAGTGGTGGATCTTGTGAAATTCCCAGAGCACCGGGATTTTGTGCTGCAGATAGTGCAGCCACCAGCGCATGAAGTCATTCACCACATAAAGCGAGACGGTTAGTGCCACGGCGACCCAGATTGAGCCGCTTTCGGATTGGAGATCTGCGCCAAAGGATTTCACGCCGCTGGCGACGATGGCGCTCAGGCTCCAAAGCTTTTTGAGGAGCCAGTCAAAGGCCAGAACCATGATGATTGGGTTTGCGATCAGAATGATGTAGTCGATGAAGGCGGAACGCGAGCCCCAGACCTCTTTTCTAAAGAACACCGAATGGAATTTGCGGTCATCGCCGCCCACGCGATGGGCGCATACGGCGATGGCCATGCCGCAGAGGACATAGACCCAGAAATGCCGCAGATTTGCGTTGTGGGTTATTCCCGTGATTTTTGACAAGGCCAGTTGGGCCAGTTCGGTGATATCCATTCGCGCCCCCGCGTATGCAAATTGTTCAGTTAGAACGGATGATGCCTAAAAGTGTCTGCATTATGGCTGTCATCGTGTTTTTGGGTGGCGCGTGTTGTTTTGGCTGGGCCCCAACGGGGCAATGCCGCTTTCTGAAACAGGTTTGGCGTTTGGACGGTGCGCGTCAGCCCGCCTGATCGCGGTCGTATTCCATGCGGTGTTGGCGGACCTCGGACATTTGCTCGTGCGACCAGAACACCAGCGGCTTCAGAAGCTCCAGCAGGGTGCGGCCCAGTGGGGTGAGCTCATAAGACACGGCAACGGGCGGGCCGGGGTCGACGGAGCGGGTGATATAGCCGTCACGCTGCAAGCCGCGCAGGTTTTCGGTCAGCACGCTTTGGGTGACGTCACCAATACAGCGTTTGAGGCTGCCGAACCGCTTGGGTTCATCCTCCAGCGCCATGATGATGATCATGCGCCATTTGCCGGTCACGTTGGAGAGGATCGAGCGAATGGAGCAGTTTGAAGCTTCTGCTTTGTTGGCAACGCCGATTGGTAGCATGTGAGGCTCTGGTATCGTTTCAAAACTAACCTGAACAGTAGCGCAGCGTGGGATAGAATGCAAATTCCCTTTGTTGTGTTGGTATGTTTGACCATACTAGGTCAGTTTAAGGTACGTAATTGCTATGTGGTAGGGATTTGATACCAAGTTTGTACAGAGACGAAACAGACACGAATCAGAGGATCAAATCATGTCACCGAAAGAACTTGTTCTCGCGCTTTTCACTGCTGCATTTACAGATCACGACCCTGAGGCCGCCCGTGCGCTGGTCACCGCAGATTACATTCAACACAATCCGCAGGTGCCGACCGGTGCTGAAGGGCTGATGGGGCTGGTGCCGCTTGTGGAGCAGTCGGGCATGACCGTCACAACGCACCGGGTCATCTCGGAAGGGGATCTGGTTGTGTTGCACAGCACCTTTGACAATGCCGATGCCTTTGGCGCGCCAAGTCTGGCGGCGTTTGATGTGTTTCGGGTGGAGGATGGCAAGGTTGCCGAGCATTGGGACAACCTCCAGCCCATTCCGGAAATCACCGCGTCAGGTCGGGGCATGACCGATGGCCCGACCGAGGTGGCTGATCTGGACCGCACCGAGGAAAACAAGGCGTTGGTGCTTGGCTTTGTACGGGACGTTCTGGGCGGTGCGGCGCCAGAAAAAGCGCCGATGTACTCAGAGGTCTACATGCAGCACAATCCGCAGCTGGCGGATGGGATTGACGGGTTGATTGCAGGCACCAAAGCCTGGGCCGAGCAGGGCTTTGTGATCACCAAGTTTGAACCGCAGATTGTGGTGGCGGAAGGCAACTTTGTCTTTGTGGCCTCGGATGCCACTGTCAGCGATCAGCCGTGGGCTTTCTTTGATTTGTGGCGGGTTGAGGATGGCAAGATTGTTGAGCACTGGGATGTGGTGTCTCCAACGCCCGCGCAGATGGTGCATGACAACGGCAAATTCTAAGGACAGGCAGTCACTGGCGCGCCGATGTGTATTGGCGCGCCTTTGGGGCAGGCGTTTCAGTCCTGCTCCAGCACCCGTTTCGCCAGCACTTTGGTAATCGGGCGCTTTTCGCTTAGAGAGAGCTGATCCACGGCTTCGACCACGCGGGCCACACCTGCAAAGGAGCGGTCCATATGTTTGGCGATGTAGCTCAGCACATCGGGGGTTGGCATCAGCTGGCGGTCGCCGAACTGTTTGGCCATCACCGCCATCAGCAGCATGTCATCGGGCTGATCCAGGGTGGCCACCGTTGTGCCCTGCATGCGGCTCAGGAGGTCGGGCAGGGTGAGGCCCCATTGCAATGGGGTGCCAAGCCCCGTGAGCAGGAGCGTGTTGCCCTCTGCCAGGGTCAGGTTGTGCAGGTGAAACAGCGCGGTCTGGGCCTCTGAATTGTCTGCAATCAAATGCACATCTTCCACGGCCACGGGTGTTTTAGCGAGTGCGGGCACGTCGTCTTTGTGAAGGCTCGTCGCGCTGACGATCTGCGCTTCGGCCAGGGCGGCCCACACATGGGTCAGATGGGTCTTGCCCGAGCCCAAAGGCCCTGACAGCACAAGTTTGCCGCCCGCCCAATTGGGCCAGAGGTCGACAAGCCCCAGAGCCATGGCGTTGGCGGGGCTGACAAAGAAATCATCACGCCCAAGCGCTGCCCGGACGGGCAGATCAAAATTTAGCTGTTCAGCCATTGTCGTTTATTCAGCGTCCTGCGCGCTTTCGCTCTGCGAAGCGCTGTGCCCGTAGTAGAGTTTTGAGGACATGTATTGGCCTGTGGCGAAACGTGCAAGCACACCGATGGCGGCGGCGACCGGAACGGCGACCAGCATGCCGACAAATCCGAAGAGCGCGCCGAAGACGGACAGTGCCAGAAGCAGCCAGACCGGGTGCAGGCCCACCGATTTGCCAACAAGCTTGGGGGTCAGGATGTTACCTTCCACCACCTGCCCGATGGCAAAGATGATGCCAACCAGACCAACCTGTAGCCAGTCCCCCCAGAATTGAAAGAGCGCCAAACCGATGGCGAGCGCGCCCCCGATCAGAGCGCCAAGGTAAGGAATGAAGGTCACAAGGCCCGCAATGGAGCCAACCACCAGGCCAAATTGCAGCCCCACCACCATCAGGGCGACGGCGTAATAGGTGCCAAGGATCAGACAGACCGTGCCCATGCCGCGCACAAATGAAGCCAGTGTCTTGTCGATGTCGCTGGCGAGGCGGCGAATGATCGGCGCGTGATCACGGGGCAGCAGCCCGTCGACCTCGGCCACCATCCGGTCCCAATCGAGCAGAAGATAAAAGGCCACCACCGGTGCGATCACCAGAAGCGTGACCACATTGAGCACAGACATGGCGGAGCTGAGCGCGGTCTGCAAAAACGCGCCGCCGCGTTCTTTGAGAACGGCTCCAAGCTGCTGCAGGGTCTGGTGCATGACCGAGTCCGGTTGCTGCATGCTGGGGAATTTGGCGGCTACAAAGGCGCGCACCTGTTGCACCACTTCGGGCAGGGTCTCCACAAGCGCGATGAACTGCTGGATCAGGGTTGGCACCACAGCGAGCACCAAAACCGCAAAGACCAGAAGCCCCACCAGCGTAATCAGCGCGGTGGCGGCAGCCCGAGAAAGGCCACTGTTTTCAAGGCGGTCGGCAACCGGATCCAGGAAATAGGCAATCGCGCCGCCCAGCACGAAGGGCAGCAACACATGCCCGAGCGCCCAAAGCAACAGGGCAGATACCAGAACAAAAATACCCCAGAACTGAAATTGCTTTTTGGCGGGAAGGGCCATGTAACCGATGCTCCAAGTTGACTTAACTGGGCACAGTCATCGCCGAAGCGGCCCTAGGTTGCAAGCATAAGTGGTTTTCCTGCCCTTGCCAAAACGGCGGGGCAGGTGGTGGCTTATGCGTGGAGGCGGAACGGCTCAAGCACCGACAGCAAATCAATTCTTTTCAGAGGCTTGGCCAGACAATCGTCAAAGCCTGCGTCAAGATAGCTTTGCACCTGTTCGGGGAAGGCATTTGCTGTAACTGCCACCAGTTTGGTGCACCCGGCGGAGACCCCGGAGGCAGGATCTGTGCGCAGGGCCTGAGCGATCTGATCGCCGCTGAAATCGGGCATCTGAATGTCGACAAACAGGAAGTCAAAGCGCGTATCGCGCGCCTGCTGCAGCGCGGTGGCGCCGTTGGTGGCGGTTTTTACCGATGCGCCCATGCTCTCCAGCATCTTTGACAGCACCAGGCGGTTGACCGAGCTGTCGTCCGCGACCAGTGCCTCTTTGCCGGCATAGGCATTGTGCAGGATTTCCGGCGAGATCTTCTGTTCGTCCTGCGCTTTGGTGATCGGCATGGGCAGGGTCACATGGAAGGTCGTGCCTTCGCCCAGTTTGCTCTCTACCTCGATCTCGCCACCCATGAGGTCGACCAGTTTTTTGACGATGGACAGGCCAAGACCGGTGCCGCCCTTGCGGCGCGCCACAGAGGCGGTGGCCTGTGTGTAGGGTTGGAACAGGCGGCTCAGCTGTTTCTCATCCATGCCGCTGCCGGTGTCTGATATACTGAAACGCAGGCCAGTTGGCAGCGTGTGCAAGGTGATGCCCACAGCGCCACTGTCGGTGAATTTGATGGCGTTGCTGATGAGGTTGCCCAGAATTTGACGCAGGCGGAATTCATCCCCCAAGCGCAACAGATCGGTGCAGGCGCCTTGCTCCTCATAGGTCAGAGCCAGCGCTTTGGCCTCAGAGCTGCCCCGATAAAGCGCCATCACCGCATGTGTGGTCTCTGAGGCGGAGAAGGGGAGCTCCTCCAGCGTGAGTTCGCCCGCATCAATTTTGCTGAGGTCCAGCGAGTCATTGAGGATGCGCAGCAGACCCATGGACGAGGTCTCAATAGAGCTGAGCAGCTCCACACATTCGCTGTTTTTGGGTTTGTCGCTGGCATATTCATGCAGCATGTCCACCGAGCCAATGATGCCATTGAGCGGCGTGCGGATTTCATGGGCCATATGGGCCAGAAATGTCTCGCGTGCCTCTGCGGCCCGTTGCGCGAGCGCTTCGGCTTCCTTGGCTTCGACCAGCGCGGCTTTGAGGGCGATCTGCTCGTTCACGCAGCGCGCGATCTGTTGCAGCGTGCGCTGATCTTCCGCGCTCCAATCCCGCGGCTCGGGCGTGGCTGCGCAGAGCGCACCAATCGGTGTGCCATCAGGCAGATGGATGGGCATCCCAAGATAGCCGATCACATTGAGGTCTTTGATAGCACCGTTGAATTTGAGCACAGGGTGTTCGCGGGCGTCAGAGACAACCAGCGGCGCATTGCTGGCGCGCACGTGCTGACAGAAAGAATGGCTGAGTGGTGTCTGGCGCGCCTCGGCATAGGCCGGAGGTAAGCCGACGTGGCTTTTGAAATATTGCCGGTCTTCGCTGGGCTGCACGATAGAAACCAGAGCAACGGGCGCACCGAGCACGCGGCTCGCCAAGGAGCTCAGGTTGTCGAAGGCCTGTTCTTCTACCGCGTCTACAAGCTCAAGCGCCTGTAGGGTGCGGTCGTCAGCCGGCGACATATTGGATGCCGGTTTCACAGGAATGTTCATCTTCTAGCTCATGCGTTCGCGGTTTAGACTGGGCAGTTGCCCGATGCGCCCAAAAAACCTAAGGGCGCAGCCAGTTGTGCAAAGACCCGACTTCGTAATCTCAGTGAAGACTGCGGTCTACGCATATATCTAGTGCGTTTAGCGTTAATCCAAGGTGAAATTTCATACGTAACTCCCCTTATTTAATACAAACTTTACCTATTGAGCGGTTGTTCGCCCGCGCCTGAGGTCGATCGGCGAACTTGCGCTCTCGACGCGCGCGCCAAGTTATTTTTTCGTGAGCGGGCTTGGTCTCCTCCCACTTGGTTGGTTGCGAACAGGGGGAACGTCCGGTGGGATATCTCTGGCGATATGCGGGCTTGGCTTGCCTCGCGGCAAGCTTTGGGCTAGCCCATGGCGAACGCTGACATACGCGCGCCCAGAGCTATGAGTGGGCCGCCCCATTGGAGAGAAAACCGCAGATGCGCCTGTCCCGCTATTTCCTGCCTGTGTTGAAAGAAACGCCTGCTGAAGCGCAGATTGTGAGCCACCGCCTGATGTTGCGCGCTGGTATGATCAAGCAATCCAGCGCCGGGATTTACTCCTGGCTGCCGCTGGGCTTCAAAGTGCTGCGCAAGATCGAGAACATCGTGCATGAAGAGCAGGTGCGCGCGGGCCACATTCCAATGCAGATGCCAACACTGCAGTCGGCGGACCTCTGGAAAGAGAGCGGCCGTTATGACGCTTATGGCGAAGAGATGCTGCGCATCAAAGACCGCCATGACCGCGACATTCTTTATACGCCAACCGCAGAAGAGCTGATCACCGATATCTTCCGTTCCAATGTGAGCTCTTACAAAGATCTGCCGCTGACCATGTATCAGATCCAATGGAAGTTCCGCGATGAGATCCGCCCGCGTTTCGGCGTGATGCGGGGCCGCGAATTCTACATGAAAGACGGCTACAACTTTGACCTCACCAAAGAGGATGCGCTGCACGCCTATAACCGCCATCTGGTGAGCTATCTGCGCACCTATGAGCGGATGGGGCTTCAGGCGATCCCGATGCGGGCAGATGGTGGCCCGATTGGCGGCGACTACACCCACGAATTCCTCGTGCTGGCGGAAACCGGTGAGTCTGAGGTGTTCTATGACAGCGCGGTGACCGATCTGACCTTTGGTGATCGCGAGATCGACTATGACAGCGTAGCGCAGTGTCAGGGCGTGCTGGAGGAGTTCACCTCCAAATACGCGCGCACCGATGAGACTCATGATGAGGCGCTGTTCAATGAGATCCCGGAAGAGCGCCGCCGTGTGGCGCGTGGCATCGAGGTGGGACAGATTTTCTACTTCGGCACCAAATACTCTGACGCGCTGAACGCGCAGGTGCAGACTGCTGAAGGTGAGAAAGTCTCTGTGCATATGGGCAGCCACGGCATCGGCGTGAGCCGCCTGCTGGGCGCCATCATTGAGGCGAGCCATGACGACAAGGGCATCATCTGGCCTGAGGGCGTGACTCCGTTCCATGCGGGCATCGTGAACCTCAAGCAGGGTGACGCAGAAGCGGATGCGGCCTGTGAAGCGCTTGAAAAAGCGCTGATCGCAGCGGGTCTTGAGCCGCTTTATGATGACCGCAAAGAGCGCGCGGGCGGCAAGTTTGCCACCATGGATCTGATTGGTCTGCCATGGCGCATCACCGTTGGCCCACGTGGTCTGAAGAATGGTGTGGTCGAGCTGACCAGCCGCCGCAGCGGGGAGAGCGAAGAGCTGTCCCCAGAAGCGGCAGTGGCCAAGCTGATCGAGATCTACGCCGATCACCGTGTGGTTGGGCTGTAAACACAGTTCAAATGTGCGCCTTGCGGCGCGCTTGATTTTGAAAACCCCCGCAAGTCTGCGGGGGTTTTTTTGTTGCCTCCGGCGGGGATATTTGGCGCAAGAGGAAAGGCTGCGTTTGCGCTCAGTGTTGCCGACGGGCGCGCGCTGCCGGGTTGACCCTGTGAAAGGGGCCTCATAGGGTCGCGCTCAACCAAGAACCGGAGCAGACATGGCAGGCAGAACCGCCCCTTTTTCCCGATTTGAGTGGATGATCGCTTGGCGTTATCTGCGCGCGCGGCGTGCGGAAGGCGGCGTGAGTGTGATGACCTGGATCAGCCTGATTGGCATCACGCTGGCGGTCTTTGCGCTGATTGCGACTTTGTCGGTGCGCGCAGGCTTTCGGGCAGAGTTTGTTGACACGATTTTGGGCGCGAATGCCCATGCAACCATCTATCAACGCGGGGAAATTTCTGACACCGGACAGATTGATCGCACCATTCACGACTTTGACGAGATGGCGGCGCGCTTGCGGGCGGTGCCCGGGGTGACACGTGCCGCGCCACTGGTCAAAGGGCAGGTGATGGCGAATATGCGCAGCCGCAATGCGGGCGTGGAGGTCTTTGGCATGCGGGCTGAGGATCTGGCGGAGCTGCCGCGGATTGCCGATCCGGAGACCAGCGATGGGGATCTGGCCCGCTTTGGCGAGGGCATTGCCATTGGCTCTGGCGTGGCGCGCGAGCTGGGGGCGCTGGTGGGCGACCGGATCAAGATCATTTCGCCCAACGGGGTGAAAACCGCCTTTGGCACCTCGCCGCGGGTGAGTAGCTATGAGGTGGTCTATATCTTCTCCGCTGGACGCTATGACATTGATCGCACACGGGTTTATCTGCCGTTTGAGGCGGCGCAGACCTTCTTTGATCGTGATGGTGTGGCTGATGAGATCGAGGTTATGGTGGCTGATCCGGAAAACGTGGGCGAGATGGCTGTTCCGCTGTTGCAGGCGGGCGGAGATAGGGCGCTGGTCTGGACCTGGCAGCAGGCGTCGGGGGGCTTTCTGAATGCACTGGAGGTTGAGGACAATGTGATGTTTGTGATCCTGTCGGTGCTGGTGCTCATTGCGACCATGAACATCGTTTCAGGCCTTGTGATGCTGGTGAAAAACAAGGGGCGCGACATTGGTATTCTGCGCACCATGGGGCTGACCGAAGGCTCTGTTTTGAGGGTGTTTTTCATCTGCGGGGCCTTCACCGGGGTGATTGGCACTGTGATGGGCGTGCTGCTGGGCTGCCTGTTTGCGATCTACATTGATCCGATTTTTTCCTTTGTAAACGTACTGTTGGGCGGTGAGGCTTGGGATCCGTCGATCCGCAATATCTATCACCTGCCAGCGCGGCTGCAGATGGAGGATGTGATCAGCGCGGTGAGCCTGTCGCTGGGGCTGTCCTTCATTGTGACGATCTTTCCGGCGCGGCGAGCGGCGCGGATGAACCCGGTGGAGGCGCTGCGCTATGAGTGATGTTGTGCTGAAACTTGAGGGCGTAGAAAAGCGCTATAACAAAGGCTTAGCGGGTGAGATCCATGTCTTGCGCGGGGCGGAGCTGCGCCTGAAGGCGGGCGAGATGGTGGCGCTTGTGGCGCCCTCAGGGGCGGGGAAATCCACGCTTCTGCATATGGCGGGATTGCTCGATACGCCGGACGCGGGGACGGTGGAAATCGGCGGGCAAAGGCTCTCTGGAAAGTCTGACCGGCAGCGCACCAAGGCGCGGCGGCAGGACATTGGCTTTGTCTATCAGTTTCACCATTTGTTGCCAGAATTCAGCGCCTTAGAGAATATCGCTTTGCCGCAGATGGCCAATGGGGTGGCCAAAGGGCCTGCCTCAGAGCGGGGGCGGGCGCTGTTGGAAACCGTGGGCGTAGCGCATCGGGCGGATCATCGGCCTGCGGAGCTGTCTGGCGGGGAGCAGCAGCGGGTGGCCTTTTGCAGGGCACTGGCCAATAAGCCACGGATTTTGTTGGCAGATGAGCCGACAGGGAACCTTGACCCAACGACCAGCGATCAGGTGTTTGACGCGCTGATGACGCTCGTGCGGGAGACCGGGCTGGCGGCATTGGTGGCGACGCATAATATGGAGCTGGCGGCGCGGATGGACCGGGTGGTGCGGCTGGAAAACGGGCTGCTGGTGGACGGCTAAATTTCTCGGCTGAGCGCGGGTGTTGCGTAAGAGGTTAATGGGACAGATTTGCCCTGTTTTCAACGTCGGTATCGCGTCGGTAACGCGGCTGTATTGCGGCGGTTCAATATCTTGGGGCAGGGGCGTTTATGAACGCTAGGGGCGTTGCGTCGCATGCGGGCCTTGGCCCCAGAACAAGCCGAAGGCGCTGGGGCAGCGCCCGACCGTCCGCAGGGCGGGCGCTTTGGCGACGGGCGGCGGCAGCTTGATGAAACCGGATGTGTTTGGTTGGCATAAACGGGCAGGTTGCCAGCTGGGTGCGTCCACCCCCGGTCGGGCTTTTGACAGGCGCGCGCCTACACGCTCATCGCCAGCACACGGCTGATTTCGGTGAGGCTACGGCCGGATTGCTCCATCCAGATGTTGAAGGCCTCCTGCACCTTTTTCATCGCGCCTTTGGAAGTGGGCTGTTTGTCCACCACGCCTTCGGCGATCAGGCGGGCGACCACATCGCGGGACAGGATGAAGCTGTCTTTGCCCAAGAAGCGCAGCGCATATTGACCGGTGTTTCCACCGATGCGGGAGCCGCCCTTTTTCATGAAGTCGAGCAGGCCGATATAGTCGGTCGCGGGCCAGCCGCCGAGCACCACGCCCGCGCCGCCCTCTGCGCGCAGGGATTGCAGGAAGTGGGCGTTCTCGATCACGGTGCGGATTTTGGGGCCGTTGCGTACGATGTCTGAGTTGGACATCAGGCGGTCCATATCCTCGTCATGCAGAAAGGCGCAGCGGTCCACATCAAAACCGTGGAAAGCGGCTTCAAAGCCCTCCCATTTGTTCTCGATGACCTGCCAGTTGAAGCCCGCCTGAAAGACGCCTTTGGTGAATTGGGCAAGCCAGCGGTCCTCTGGGATTTGGGTGAGCCCTTCGGCGGTTTTGGGTTTGCTCAGTTGGGCTTCAAGCGCGGCAGGGCCGCCTTTGCGGTCGGCGGCGATGGCGAAGATCTCGTCGAAGGGGCGCATGGGGTGGTCCTTTGGGTGGCGTTGATCTTCAGAACATTGTTGCGATTTCTTGGGTGAGTGCCAGAGGTTTGTCTGCGCAGTTTCTCAAGTGGCTTGATCAGAATTGCACAAGGTTTATTGCTGAGCCGCCGCGCGCAAGCCGAGGAGTGGAAGCGAAGCGCCCGCGTTTTGTTGGAGGCAAACCTCCGGTTTGACGGGGACGGTTCACCTCTCGGGAGCTTACTGCGCAAGCCCCTGCCGGTCGGCGGGGCGCTGCCAAATCTTGGATTTGGCATAGGAGAGGCTTTGCGACGGGGATGGGGGGCGAAGATTTTGGTGAAGGGGGGCAATGCCGCCTATGGATGAGTTTCTCACTCGGCGAAACGTTGTCCTTGCAAGCGATCCCTGACGGGCTGGGTTCACATAAAGATAGCGCAACGTATCGGAAGGCGGCTGACTTGAACTTTGCTTTTGGGCGAACACTGCTTGTTGCTGTTGCTATGAAGACGATGTTCTGCGCAGCGGCTATTGCCGAAAGCCAGCCGTCTCAATCGGTGTTGGACATCGCTTTCTCCGCAAACGAGGCGAGAGACACCGCGCGACTGTTGGAGATCGTTGAGGCAGAGCCAGCGATACTGAGGCAAAGGAACACAAACGGTGTCAGTCTCTTAGAAGCTATCTACCTGCACTATAACGACGATTTGGTTGCTCAGAGTCATCTCAAATTTCTGGAGGCTTTTTTGGAAAGCGATTGGTTCGGGCAGGAATTCGACACGGAGGAGCTGTTTGACTTGGCTCTTGGGGCTCTTAAGGGAGTGGATCGGCAATTGTCCGATATCGCGCTTACTCCTGATATGCGAGTTCATGACGATCGCGCGCCGTTTATCAAATTGCTTACAAAAACTGCTGATGCGGTAGTTCCTTCAACGTCGCTGCGTAGCCAGACTGGCTTAGAGATCATCCTTGGGGTTTGCGACAAACGTCAATTTGCAGTTGGTCAGTAGAATTTTATTGGATCACATCTGACTTCTGTTGTGACGAGTGGCTTGTCTGAGTTGCATCGCGACTTTGCGGTTTCTTATCGCCAGACAGGTGTACTTTCGCGAGATTGTGTTGATGTCTTTCTGAGCTAGTTTTGCTGAACGAGATAAGTGGTGGTTGGCGCGGCCTCGCAACTTTCGCGCACGAACCGAGGGGTGGGAGCGAAGCGCCCGCCCCGTGGGGGCGGTTCGGGCGCTGCCAAAGCGGAGCTTTGGCATTTTTTTGGGGGGGCTTCCTACCCAGCTAAGAAAAAAATGGATAGGCTTATTGTGGTCAATGGGGCACCAATTACAACGGGCTGCAGCCAGAGGGAGCGCGCGAGTTTTTCCTTCTCTGTCAGTGTCGACACATCCGTAAGTTTCAAGCAAAACTGGTCTATTCTGTAGGCGAGTGAGTTGCGTCGCTTATGTTCTGCTAGAATACTTTTGTCGCCAAGTTGTCTGGCCAAGTTGTGATCCAAAAACAGTATAAGGTTAGCCAGCCAAAGCGCGCGCGGCTGTGTCCATCTGGGCGTTTTGTGAGGTGCGAAGCCTGCTGCCCAAAGGCAAAAAAAAGCCGCGATGACCATAGAAAGTAGCGCGGGTGCGTTTGAAATCATTTGTCATGCATCCAGCTACTGTCATAACACCTTGGAACTTAACTTGTGGCGGGGCTGCGAGAAAACCAAGCAATTTTTTGGTTGAAAGGAAGTTTGATCCCGCTCACGAACCGAGGGGATGGGAACGAAGCGCCCGCGTTTTGCCGAAGGCAAACCTTCAGTTTGACGGGGGCGGTTCACCTCTCGGGAGCTTGCTGCGCAGGTCCCTGCCGGTCGACGGGGCGCTGCCAAAGCGGAGCTTTGTCATAGGGGGCCTATCAGGTGAGCGATTTTGTGACTCTCACCTCTGACCCTTTACGTTGTGCTTTCGCCCCCCACCTTTACCCCGCTTTAACTCAAAAATACTTAGGTGGCCTTGCAGCCCTCCGAGCCCACCACTAAGACTCTCTTGGTAGGGTCCGACGGTCGGGCCGAAGCGATCAACAGGCAGGCGATATGAAAGACCCTTTTGAGACTTATATGAACACCCTTGTGCCCATGGTTGTGGAACAGACCAGCCGTGGTGAGCGCGCCTATGATATTTTCTCGCGCCTGCTGAAAGAGCGCATCATCTTCCTCAACGGTCCTGTGCATGACGGCATGTCCTCGCTGATCGTGGCGCAGCTTCTGCACCTTGAGGCGGAAAACCCCTCCAAAGAAATCAGCATGTACATCAACAGCCCCGGCGGCGTGGTGACCTCCGGTCTGTCGATCTATGACACCATGCAGTACATCAAGCCGAAGGTGAGCACGCTGGTGATTGGCCAGGCGGCCTCCATGGGCTCCTTGCTGCTGACCGCCGGTGAAGCGGGCATGCGTTTCTCTCTGCCAAACTCGCGCGTGATGGTGCACCAGCCATCCGGCGGCTATCAGGGTCAGGCGACGGACATCATGATCCACGCCGAGGAAACCCTGAAGCTGAAGAAGCGTCTCAATGAAATTTACGTGAAGCACACCGGCCGCACCTATGAAGAGGTGGAGCAGGGGCTTGAGCGCGACAACTTCATGAGCCCGGAAGAGGCCAAAGACTGGGGTCTGATCGACGAAATCGTCGAAAATCGCGCCAAAGGCGACGACGAAGAGAATTGAAAATAAGTGCCCGGTGACGCGTGGTCGCCATCGGGCACTTTCGCATTGTACCCCGTTTGCGCCTGTCCTAAGCTGGCTGAAACGCGGGGGCCTCACAGAACTGAGGCCGAGGTTTTGGGCCTGAAAGGGAAGACATGTCGAACACATCCGGTGGTGACAGCAAGAACACTCTCTACTGCAGCTTCTGCGGCAAGAGTCAGCACGAAGTGCGCAAACTGATTGCGGGTCCAACCGTTTTCATCTGTGATGAATGTGTCGAACTTTGCATGGACATCATCCGCGAAGAGACCAAGGCCAGCGGGCTGAAGGCTTCAGAGGGTGTGCCAACACCGCGCGAGATCTGCGACGTGCTGGACGACTATGTGATTGGTCAGGCTGTGGCCAAGCGAGTGCTGTCTGTGGCGGTGCACAACCACTACAAACGCCTCAACCACGCCCAGAAGGGTGGCGATATTGAGCTGGCGAAATCCAACATCCTGCTGATCGGCCCGACGGGCTGCGGCAAGACGCTGCTGGCGCAGACGCTGGCGCGGATTCTGGATGTGCCTTTCACCATGGCGGATGCGACCACGCTGACCGAAGCCGGTTATGTGGGTGAGGATGTCGAGAACATCATTCTGAAGCTTCTGCAGGCGTCGGAATATAACGTGGAGCGTGCGCAGCGCGGCATCGTTTATATCGACGAGGTCGACAAGATCACGCGCAAATCCGAGAACCCGTCGATCACCCGTGACGTGTCTGGCGAAGGCGTGCAGCAGGCGCTTCTGAAGCTGATGGAAGGCACCGTGGCGAGCGTGCCTCCGCAGGGTGGCCGCAAGCATCCGCAGCAGGAGTTCCTGCAGGTGGACACGACCAACATCCTGTTCATCTGTGGCGGCGCGTTCGCCGGTCTGGACCGGATCATTGCGCAGCGCGGCAAGGGCTCTGCAATGGGCTTTGGCGCCGATGTGCGGGACAATGATGAGCGCGGTGTCGGCGAGATCTTCCAGGATCTGGAGCCGGAAGATCTGCTGAAATTTGGTCTGATCCCGGAATTTGTCGGCCGCCTGCCGGTGCTGGCAACGCTGGAAGATCTGGACGAAGACGCGCTGGTGATCATTCTGACCCAGCCCAAGAACGCGCTGGTGAAACAATATCAGCGTCTGTTTGAGCTGGAAGATGTGCAGCTGACCTTCACTGATGAGGCGCTGAAAGCGATTGCCCGCCGCGCGATTGAACGTAAGACCGGTGCCCGTGGCCTGCGCTCCATTCTCGAAGAGATCCTGCTGGACACCATGTTCGAGCTGCCGGGTCAGGAGAGCGTGACCGAGGTTGTGGTGAACGAAGAAGCCGCAACCACTCAGGCCGCGCCGCTGATGATCCACGGCGAAGCAGAGAAAGAGCCAGCCTCTGCGGGCTGAGGCTTTCTGCGGATAGAGTTTGAAAGGGCGCTCCGGTTGGGGCGCCTTTTTTGTTTGGTGGTGATGTGAAGCGCTGAGGGCAGGGGCTTTGCCCCTCTGCGCGCGGGGCGCGCACATTCACCCCAGGATATTTGACGAATGAGAAGGCGCAGCGCACGCAAATGTGAGCGGGGGGCTGGTTGCCATTGGGGGCGCGGGGGCCAATATCGGGCGCGCTAACAAAGGACCTGTTCAAATGCCCAAAGCCGTACTCTATCGCATGGATCTGCCCAACTATACCTGTGGCTATGGCACCGCTGCGCGTGACCTGCTCAAGCGGGAGAAGTTTGAGATTGAGGAACATATCCTGCGCACACGGCGGGAGACGGATGCGTTTAAAGACAAGCATCACATCACCACGACGCCGCTGATTTTCATTGATGGGGTCAAAATTGGCGGGTTTACCGATCTGAAGAAGCATCTGCAGGGGCAAAAGCCTAAGTCCAAACGGTTTTGGAAGCGCTAGGCGTCGTCGTGAAAATCTGGAGCGCTGGGGTTTACCCTCATCCAGTGTCGGGGCTGGACTAAGTCGCCGAACTTGGGGGTTCAGTCTTATTGTGCGAAGCCCCAAGCCAGCGGCGATTCGCCGTCAGGCGATTGTATCTTGGGTGCTTGGGGTGTTGCCCCGACGGCGCAATTTAGGGGGTGAAGTTTGCAGCATGTTGCTTCCATCTGTACACGTATAGAGAAAGTTTGCCAAATGGAATGCGCGCTTTTGTTGAGGGGGCCATGCGCCATATCTCAGGTGGAAAGTGGACAAGCTCACCCTACAAACCACCCTTAAGGCATGATCGGGAAAACCTGTTGCTCGCTGGTGCGTTGGTTGAGGCTTTTTTGATCCTTATGGATCGGGGTGAAGGTCTGGAAATTCAGATACCGCGAAGCCAATTGGAAGAAATGCTCGGCGGAATAATTGTGAGCAAAGGGCTGGCGGTCCTTGAGAAGTGGGGGGTATTTACCCGAAGCCGAACTGGCAATGAGGCAGCGGTATACAAATTCGAAAGCCGCGAGCATTTGGAAGCAGTTTTGAAAGGGCTCCAGCAGGCGGAGGCAGACACGCGAAACTGCTAAGAGCAACAAGAGGCGTTAACGTCCACGCCTGACGTCGGTAGCCATTGACAGTTCCCCTCTACCGGAGGATGTCTGACCTGAACAAATATTCAGGAGCGCATCATGGGCGTACGTCACATTTCCACCGGATCCCCCTTTGAAGAAAAAATTGGCTATTCCCGTGCGGTTGTGGCCGATGGCTGGGTCTTTGTGTCCGGCACCACGGGCTATGATTACGAGACCATGACCCTGCCTGAGGATGTGGTGGATCAGTGCCGCAACACGCTGGCGACCATCGGCAAGGCGCTTGAGGCGGCGGGTAGCAGCCTCGATGATGTGGTGCGGGTGAACTATATTCTGCCCGATGGCAGTGATTTTGAGAAATGCTGGCCGGTGACCAGTGAGGTTTTTGCCAAAGCCAAGCCAGCGGCGACGATGATCATCGCGGACCTTATGGAAGACGCCATGAAGATCGAGATCGAAGTCACCGCGCGCGTGGCCTCCTAAATCGCTGTCCGCAGCCCTCAGCGAAAGCGCTTTGACATGACCTCTCATATTGCCACGGATCGTGCGGCCAATCGGCTGGGCAGCCTGTTTATGGTTGCGGCTATGGCCGGCTTTGCGGTGGAGGATGCCTTTTTGAAGGCCGCCGCTCAGAGCCTGCCGATCGCGCAGGTGATGGTGTTGTTCGGGGCGGGCGGGGCCATGGTGTTTGCTCTGTGGCTGCGCGCCAAAGGGCAGCCGTTGGCCCCTAAGGAGGTGCTGTCGCGCCCGATGCAGGTGCGGGTGTTCTTTGAGATTTTCGGGCGGCTGTTTTTCACCCTGTCGCTGGCGCTGACGCCGCTGTCCTCAACCACGGTGATCCTGCAGGCCACACCGATTGTGGTGGTGGCCTTTGCGGCGCTGGTGCTGGGCGAACGTGTCGGTTGGCGGCGCTGGTTGGCAATTGTGATCGGATTGCTGGGCGTTGTGCTGGTGGTGCGGCCTGGCGGGGACAGTTTCACCCTGCTGTCGTTACTGGCGGTTGGCGGGATGCTGGGCTTTGCCGGACGTGATCTGGCCAGCCGGGCCGCCCCTGCGAGCCTTGGGACGGCTGTTTTGGGGCTCTATGGGTTTCTGGCGATTGTGCTGGCCGGGGCGCTTTATGGGGTGCTGTGGGAGCAGCAGCCGTTTCACACCCCGCAGCCCAACGCGCTTCTGGCGGTGGCGGCGGCGGTGGCTTGTGGCGTCTTTGCCTATAGCGCGCTGATGCGGGCGATGCGCACCGGGGAGGTCTCTGCGGTGACCCCGTTCCGCTACAGCCGTTTGCTGTTTGGCGTGGCACTCGGGGTGATTGTGTTTGGTGAAGGGCTCGACGCGATGATGATCGCAGGCAGCCTGCTGATCGTGCTCTCAGGGCTTGTGATCCTCTGGCGCGGGAAGCGGTGAAGTTCAGGCGCTGAGAGAGCGGGTGATCTCTGCCCTCCGGTTTTCCTGAAGGGTTTGAAAGCCGTACCCGAGGTCGCCTTGCTCGTCCGCAGGCCGTTTGGCGAGCCAGTCGCGGGTCTGGCGTACCGACAAAGTGGGGCGGCAGGTGTCTGCGTAGGCGTTGCTGTCACCAATGTGGGCGCTCAGTGAGCTGCGGTTTTCCTCAGACAGCGCGGCGAGGGCCATGGGGCCGGGAAAGAAGCTTTCGGTCGCAAGCCCTTCGGACAAAATCACCGCGTGGCTTGGCAGCAGAATATGAAAATACTCCACCTGCTGCCATTCAGAGAGCACCCGGATGCCAGCCAGAGAGGTCAGCGCCTTGGCCGGGGCAAAGAGCTCGGCGTCCTGTTGGCGGATCAGCACCCGGTGCTGGGGGGAGACAATCAGATCGCGAAACGGCAGATCGCAGCCGAGCGCACCCGCTGAAATGAGGATCGGGTGGAGCTTTGAGGTTGCAGGCAGCGCCTTATGGGTGGAGGTCGCCCATTGCACGGGTTGGGGGCCGTGATCAAAGGTCAGAACCAGATCGCCGGGGCAGAGATCCTGAACTTTGCGGGGGCCTGCTGGGGTGGCGATATGGGTGTTTGCGGCAAAGCAGGGCACGCCATCCACATCTTTGAAGTCGCTGTATTTGCTGTCCCCGTAGTTGCTGCCCATGACTTTGACGTATTTGGCACCATCCATAAGCGAGCCGTCGGTGGCAAATCCCCAGACATCAGAAGTGTTCCCGCCTTTTGAGAATACGGTAAGTTTGATCTGAGGGCCTGTTGGAAAGCCGTAGGCATCGAGCTTTTGCACATAGATGTGGGACTCAGATTCCACCTTGGTGCCATCTGCGATCAAGCCCTTACCGTCGACGATGACGTGGTTGTCCGCGGCGTTGTCGTTGAACATGGAGGAGTCGCTGCTGGTGTCCTCCAGTGAAATCATGAAATCCTTATAGCCGCCGGTGAATTGAAATACGGTGCCATCCGGGGTCGAGGAGTTGTTGATGATGGAGCTGCCTGCGGTGCCAAATGGGCTGTCGGAGGTGATCTTCAGCGCCTGACTGTCGCTGGCCATGAATTTGCGCATTACCATGAGATCATCCTTTGTGGGCTGTTTGCACCAGCGTTAAAGGAAACTCCCTTACATACCTTTGATGGTTCGCATTTTACGCATTTGGCCGTTTCTTGCTGAGATGCGTCGGGTTTCCCATACTCCTAGGTCAAGAAGATTGACAACGCTCAGGCGGTGGCCTTTGGTGAAGGGAGAATGCGTTTCAACTCTGACGGGAGCGGCGGGGACCTATGGCGGAAACAGCTTCACAAGGCGGCCATGAGGGCGGCAGCGTCCTGAAATCAGCCATCCCGATCTTGCGGATGTTTGATGAGGCACATGCGCGGGCTTTCTATTTGGATTTCCTGGGTTTTTCCAAAGATTGGGAACATCGCCACGATGTGGATTTCCCGCTTTATATGCAGATTTCCCGGCAGAACTGCCTGTTGCATCTGACCGAGCATTTTGGCGATGCGACACCCGGGAGTGGCTGCTTTGTGCCGATGGAGGACGTGGAGGCCTTTCATGCGGAGCTTGTTGCGCGCAACCCGGACAACCTGCGGCTGGGGCTTGAGACCATGCCCTGGGGCCAGCAGGTGAAAGTGACCGATCCGTTTGGCAATAAGCTCACATTTTGCGAGCAAAACGCGCAGGCGCAGTGACCGGGCGCACGGCCTGTTCGCGATCTCTTTACCAAGGGGCTCTGCGGACTGGACCTTTGAGGGCAAATGGTCCATATGGAACATGTATTTGCGGAGACTCCCATGGGCATTCTGAGCACAATCAACAACGTATTGACCTGGTGGAATGGCGCCACGCTGAACACCAAACTCTATACGGTGCGCAAAGGCATCAAAGTTGGGGAAGATGCTGAAGGCAATGTCTATTACCGCAACGCCAATGATTCAAAACGCTGGGTGATCTACAACGGTGAAGCCGAAGCCAGCCGCGTGGGCGCGGATTGGCATGGATGGCTGCACCGGACCTTTGACGAGGTACCCTCGGAAAAGCCATTGGCGCATAAAACGTGGGAAATCCCACATCAGGAAAATGTGACCGGCTCGGCTTTGGCCTATGCGCCGGCAGGATCGATCAGAGCCACGGGCAAAGCTCCGGTAGAGCGCTCTGATTATGAGGCTTGGAGCCCGGAGTAATTAGCCCATGTCGGCGGTACGTACTGAGACTTTTGTAGGCGCGGCTGTGGTCGCGGTGGCAGCAGGCTTTCTGCTGTATGGCGCGCAGTTTTCCAATGTGGGCGGTGATACGGGCGGCTATGGGCTGAACGCATCTTTCCGCTCCATTGAGGGTATCAGCGTGGGCACGGATGTGCGGCTGGCCGGTGTGAAGATCGGTACGGTGACCGATGTGCAGCTGGACCCGGCAACCTTCCGCGCGACGGCGAATTTCAACGTCGCCAATGGCATTGAACTGCCTGATGACAGTGCGGTTGTGATTTCCTCTGAAGGGCTGCTGGGCGGCAATTTTGTGGAAATTCTGCCGGGTGGCTCGCCGTTCAACTTTGAGGCCGGCGACGAGATTGAAGACACGCAGGGTTCTGTCAGCCTGATCTCGCTGTTGCTGAAGTTTGTCAGCGGCAGCGGAGAGAGCTGAGATGCGCAGAGCGGCAACGGCGCTTGCGCTGACGGCGGGTTTGGCTGTTGCGCCCGCGGTGGCGCAGGAGATCATCATCGAGACGCTCGACATTGCGCCGCTGCGCTATGAGCCGCTTGATATTCCTCTGGGCGATGTGACCAGCGAAACAGTTGTGGCCGCCTCTGTGGGCGAGGGGGCGATGCTGCGGGGGCTGGACAAGCTCACCGGGCAAGTGGCTGATTTTGAACTGCAAAACGGCTATAGCGTCAACTTTGGCACCCTGCGTGTGGATATGGCGCAATGCCGTCACCCCAGCGAGAACGCCACTGGTGAAGCCTATGCGTTTATCTCGGTCTTTGAGGATCAGGGGGCAGGGGCAAATCTGTTTCAGGGCTGGATGATTGCCAGCTCTCCGGCGCTGAGCGCGCTGGATCACCCGCGTTATGACGTCTGGGTCTTGCGCTGCAAAGTGGCTGAGGCCAGCACCTCTGAGGCTGTCGGCAGCGAGTGAGCGGTGATGTCAGCGTCCTGTCGCTGCGCCCATGTGAGCATCCGATGATAATCTGCGCGGGGCACCTCAATGGCGCCCAGTGAGGCGAGGTGTTCGGTCAGAAACTGCGTGTCAAACAGTGTGAAGCCGCAGCGGCGCAGATGCTCTATCAAAAAGGCGAGCGCCACTTTGGAGGCGTCTGTGGCGCGGGAGAACATGCTTTCGCCAAAGAAGGCGGCACCAAGGGTCACGCCATAGATACCACCCACCAGACGGGAGCCGTCCCAGACCTCCAGAGAATGGGCCTGTTCGCGCTGGTGCAGATCGACATAGAGCTGGTGGATCTGTGCGTTGATCCAGGTTTCATCGCGATCGGCGCAGCCGTAGAGCACCCCCTCAAAATCGGCGTTCAGGGACACGTCATAAGCGCCACGCCGGATGCGGCGGGCCAAGCTGCGGGAGATGTGGAAACCATCGAGGGGGAAAATACCGCGGCGGATCGGGTCCACCCAGAAGATGTCCGGGTCATCGCGGTTTTCGGACATGGGGAACACCCCCATGCCATAGGCGCGCATCAAGAGGTCCGGTGTGACCTCGCTCATGATGCGCGCCCAAGCAGGATCAGCCCTCCGCCATATTGGCGTCGAGCCACTTCTCCAACCAGTGAATGTTGTATTCGCCGGTGTGGATGTCTTTTTCCTGAAGCAGCATGTGGAAGAGCGGCGTCGTGGTTTCGATGCCGTCGATGATCAACTCACCCAGAGCGCGGTCCAGACGCGCGAGCGCCTCGGCACGGTCGCGGCCATGCACGATCAGCTTGCCGATCAGGCTGTCGTAATATGGCGGGATGGAGTAGCCGTCATAAAGCGCGCTGTCCATGCGCACGCCGAGGCCGCCAGGTGCGTGGTAGGCTGTGATCTTGCCGGGACGCGGGGCGAAATCCGGCAGTTTCTCAGCGTTGATACGCACTTCAATCGCGTGGCCGTTGATCTCCAGATCATCCTGGCCAAAGGACATGGGCTCGCCTGCGGCCACGAGGATTTGCTCGCGTACAAGGTCCACACCAAAGATGCCTTCGGTCACCGGGTGTTCCACCTGCAGACGGGTGTTCATTTCGATGAAATAGAACTCGCCGTTTTCATAGAGGAACTCGATGGTGCCCGCGCCGATGTAGTTGATCTTGGCAACCGCATCCGCACAGATTTTCCCGATGCGCGCGCGCTCTTCCGGTGTGATGGAGGGGCCGGGGGCCTCTTCAAACACTTTCTGGTGACGACGCTGCAGGGAGCAGTCCCGCTCGCCCAGATGCACTGCATTGCCTTTGCCGTCGCCAAACACCTGAATTTCGATGTGGCGCGGGGTGGTGAGGTACTTCTCGATATAGACTTCATCGTTGCCAAAGGCGGCTTTGCCCTCGGCGCGCGCGGTCATAAAGGCGCTTTCCATGTCCGCGGCGGTTTGCGCCACTTTCATGCCGCGACCACCCCCACCGGCGGTGGCTTTGATGATGACCGGATAGCCCATCTCTTCGCCAAGCTTCTTGGCCGCGGCCAGATCCTGCACACCGCCGTCAGAGCCGGGCACGCAGGGCACGCCGAGTTTGATCATCGTGTCTTTGGCGGTGATCTTGTCGCCCATCACACGGATGTGCTCGGCGGTTGGGCCGATGAAGGTCAGGTCGTGGTCTTCGACGATCTGCACAAAGTTAGCGTTCTCAGACAGGAAGCCATAGCCCGGGTGGATCGCCTGAGCGCCGGTGACTTCGCAGGCCGCGATGATGGAGGCCATGTTCAGATAGCTGTCTGTGCCCGGCGCAGGGCCGATACAGATCGCCTCATCCGCCATCCGCACGTGCATCGCATCCGCATCGGCGGTGGAGTGCACCGCGACCGATTTGATGCCCATTTCGCGGCACGCACGGATCACGCGCAGGGCGATTTCTCCGCGGTTGGCGATCAGGATTTTGTCAAACATTACAGAACCCTTATTCGATGATCACCAGCGGCGCGCCGTATTCCACGGTGTCGCCATCTGCCACCAGAATGCGCTTCACGGTGCCGGATTTGGTGGCCGGGATGTGGTTCATGGTTTTCATCGCTTCCACGATCAGCAGGGTGTCGCCTTCGCTGACGGTCTGACCGACGCTGATGAAGGAGGCCGCGCCGGGTTCCGGCTGCAGGTACACGGTGCCAACCATCGGCGAGGTCACAGCGCCCGGGTGGCTTGCTGGATCTGCTTCTGCTGCTGCCGGTGCGGCGGCTGCCGCAGGGGCTGCCGGTGCGGCGGCTGGGGCTGCGGCTGCGGGGGCAGCGACGGCGACTTGGGCCGGTGCGGCGACCACTTGGGTCTGGCGGCTGACACGCACGTTCAGGCTGTCGTCCTCGCCATATTCGCGCATGACTTCCAGCTCGGTCAGGTCGTTTTCGCGCAGGAGCTCTGCCAGTGCAGAGATGAAGGCCACATCGGAGTCGTGATTTTTCTTGCTCATTTCCGTTTTCTATCCTCTTCGCGCAAAACGCGGTTGAGTCTTATTCTGGTTTCCCTTGCGGCGCTTATAGAGAAAAAGCACCCTGTAGGAAAGCTGAACTGGCCTTTCAGATGGGGGGAAAAGACGTTGTTTTCCAGCCTTGAACAGGCATTTGTGGCCAATTTTACGCGCAGCGCTGTCCTCAGATGTCAACGCAGTGCTGTCCGTGCGCGGTGACTCGGTGACGTGGGGTCACAATTTGTCCTGCCTTTCGGGCGCGCGTGCCGCAGATGTCGGGCAGTGTTGGCCTGTGCCGGGCAATGCAGCTGAACGGCAAGAGCCGGCGCAGAGGGCGCTAGAGCGGCATGCCGGCAAGTTTCGCCACAAGTTCGGCCAGCTTGCGCGCGCCAAATTTGCGCAGCAGGCGGGCGCGGTATTCCTCAACGGTGCGATAAGACAGATCCAGCTCCAGACCGATTTCCTTGGAGGTCATGCCGCGGCAGGTCAGGATGGCCACTTCACGCTCGCGCTGGGTGAGCTCGACCACGGGGCGGTCCTCAGACAGGTCTGCAAAAGACCAGACGCTTTTCTGAAACGGGTTGTCGGGTGAGGTGGACTGGCCGCGTACGCGGCACCAAAACAGCGTGCCATCGCTGCGGCGCATCACGCGCTCATCACTGTAGCGCCCGGTGTCGGCAATGGCGGAATAGACCCGCTCGCCAATGGTCCGGTAGTCTTCCTGCGAGGCGTAGAATTCGGCAATAGAGCGTGCTGCGCAGGCCTCTGCAGGCAAGCCAAACATCTCGCCAAAGCGCAGATTTGCGCGCGAAATGATACGGTTCTGAAGAATGCAGAGCCCGACGGGGGCGTGATCAAAGGCCAGTGCGTGAAGTTCCATGGGGCGCAGTGATGGCATAGCTGTGGGGAAAGGGGAAGGGGGGCGTTAGGGGCTTGGCTATACGGTGTATTTCAGGTTTGGATTTTGAACAAAAAAAAGAGGCCGATCAATCGCCTCCGTCGCCGTCTCCATCGCTGTCCCACGCACCGCCCGCTGCGGAGGGGTCAGTGTAAGAGCTTCTTTCGTCGCCATGCCATTCTATCCAGACGTAGAGGCCGTCGTCTTGTTGTCGCAGGGATTTCCTTCGAACCCGGTTTCGGTAAAGGGAGAAGGCGATGAACGCGATCATCAAGGCGCATTGAAAAGGGTGGAATACCCATCCGGTATCCGCACTGTAGCTCAGCATAAGCTGTTTCCATCTGTTGTTTCGGAAGGTCAGACGAGAGCGCGTTGGGAAGCTTTGGCGAGGTTAGAGCTGTCCAACCTCTTGTGACCTTAGCAACCTGTAAAATCGAAACACGTCTCATGTCTGTCTCAATTGTAAGACGCGGAATGTAACGATTGCATGACAGGTGGCGAAGTGACGTGATTGTCTTGGGCGCACAGCGTGAAAAAACGCCCCGCCAGAAGCTGGCAGGGCGTTGAGATCTTTGTAAAGTCGCGCGCAGTTTAGTTGACCAGCGTGGCCTCGGTTGCGGCGCGGAACTCTTCTTCCGTGACACCATCGGCCAGCTCGACAAGCTTCAGGCCGCCTTCAACCACATCAAGCACACCGAGGTTGGTGATGATGCGGTCCACGACGCCTTTGCCGGTGAGGGGCAGGGTGCATTCCTTCAGCACTTTGGATTGGCCGTGTTTGTTGGCGTGATCCATCACAACCACCACGCGGCCCACGCCGGCGACCAGATCCATTGCGCCGCCCATGCCTTTCACCAGCTTGCCGGGGATCATCCAGTTGGCCAGATCACCGTTTTCCGCCACTTCCATCGCGCCAAGGATGGCCATGGCGATTTTGCCGCCACGGATCATCGCAAAGCTCTGCGCGCTGTCAAAATAGGCGGTTTGCGGCAGCTCGGTGATGGTCTGTTTGCCGGCGTTGATCAGGTCTGCGTCCTCATCTCCCTCAATAGGGAAGGGGCCCATGCCAAGCATGCCGTTTTCAGATTGCAGTGTGACTTCGACACCTTCGGGGATGTAGTTGGACACCAGCGTCGGGATGCCGATGCCGAGGTTCACATACCAGCCGTCTTGCAGTTCCTGTGCGGCGCGTGCCGCCATTTGATTGCGATCCCAAGCCATTGTTATGCCTCCTCGCGCGGGCGCACAGTGCGCTGTTCGATGCGTTTTTCGTGGTCGCCCTGAATGATGCGGTGCACATAGATGCCGGGCAGGTGGATCGCGTCCGGATCCAGCGAGCCAGTGGGCACGATTTCCTCAACCTCGGCGATGCAGATCTTGCCGCAGGTGGCTGCGGGCGCGTTGAAGTTGCGCGCGGTTTTGCGGAACACCAGATTGCCGGTTTCATCGGCTTTCCAGGCTTTCACAATGGCCAGATCGGCAAAGATGCCCTCTTCCATGATGTAGTCTTCCATGGCGCCATCCGGCCCGGTGGGGAACTGCTTTTCCAGTTTGCCTTCGGCAATCACGGTGCCCACGCCGGTCTTGGTGAAGAAGCCCGGAATGCCCGCACCACCGGCGCGCATGCGCTCGGCCAGCGTGCCCTGCGGGTTGAACTCCAGCTCCAGCTCGCCGGAGAGATACTGGCGCATGAATTCCGCGTTTTCGCCCACATAGGAGCTGATCATCTTTTTGACCTGTTTGGTCTGCAGCAGGATGCCGATGCCAAAATCATCAACGCCCGCGTTGTTGGAGGCGAAGGTCAGGTCTTTGACGCCGCTGTCTTTGATGGCGTCGAGCAGAAGCTCGGGGATGCCGCAGAGGCCAAAGCCGCCTGAGGCGATGAACATGCCGTCAGACAGCACGCCCTCAAGCGCGTCTGCGGCATTGGCATATACCTTTTTCATGGGTGTCTCTCTCCCTAGGGTCAGCAAATTGCGCAAAGTTGTGACGGGGCGTCACAGGGGAGTCAACGACCGCAGGGGCAAAGGCGTATTACTACGGGGGGCTGTTTGCGGGACAGGGCGAGGGGCCCGCCCCTCGCGCTCCCCGGAGTATTTGGCGCAGAATGAAGTTTGGATGGGGGGCTGTTTGTTCGCTAGGCCGTTGAGGAGACATAGTGTGGGTCTTGATGCACTTCAAAGATTGGCCATGGGGTGTCAAAGCCCTTGAGCTGGTGCGTGCCTATCGGATCAAAGGCCAGTGAGGTTTTGCCGATGGTGAGTTCGGTGACTGTGCGCGAGACGAGGATTTGGCCGGGCTGGCAGAGGGCTTCGATCCGGGCTGCGGCATGCACGGCGAGGCCGCCGATGTCTGCGCCGCGCAACTCGATTTCGCCGGTGTGCAGGCCGATGCGGCTTTGCAGCCCCAATGCACGTAAGGTTTTGCGCAGGTTGAGCGCGCAGTCGACGGCGCGGCCCGGTGCATCAAACAGGGCCAGCAGGCCATCACCGGTGAACTTGATCAGGCGGCCCCCGAAAAGATCAATGCAGGCTGCGGCTTGTGCTTCCATTTTCTGCAGCAGGACGTGCCATTTATGGTCACCCGCAGCTTTGGCGGCTTCGGTGGAGTGTACGATATCGGCAAAGAGCGGGGTGGCGAGCACCCTTTGGGTATCAAGCTGGTGCATTGGGCGGTCCATCAGGAAAGACCGTATGGTTGCCACGATCCGCGCGTTGTCATTGCCCCAGAAGAAATGCCCGCCGGGGCCGCAATCTTCAAACCGCGCATTGGGCACCTGTTTGGCAATATAGGTGCTGTTTTCGATGGGCACCTGCTGATCGGTGCTGTGGTGCAAAACAAGCGTCGGGTGCTGCACCAAGCCTAGAATGGCGCGGATGTCGATTTGCAGATTGAGATCAAAATACTGGCGCATGGCTGCCGGGGGGCAGGAGGCGCGCTGGATCTTGCCAAAGAGCTGTTGAGCGGCAGGCGAATGCGCCAGTTCGGGCACGAAGATCCCAAGGGTTTCCCCCGTGCCCCAACGCGCCAAAGTGTGTTCAATGGCTGCGCGGCGCACATCTGCGGGGGGCATATGGGGGTAATCGGCGCTGCCGCAGGCTTTGGCATAGGCGCCAAAGGTGATCACCTTGGAGATGTCAGAGGGGTGTGTGGCCGCATAGAGCAGGGCCATGGCCGCCCCTTCGGAGAGGCCGAAGAGCACGCAATCGTCAAGGTTCAACGCGGTGATCAATGCGGAGATGTCATTGGCGCGTTCTTCCAGCGTGGGCGCGGCACTTAGGCGATCAGAAAACCCCTGACCGCGCTTGTCAAATTCGACCACGCGGGCGAATTCCGTCAGTCGGGCGATGAAGTCGCTGTATTGTGGGAAGTCGTGATAGAGTTCGCAATGGGAGAAAATACCGGGCACCATGAGAATGGCGAGAGGACCGGAGCCGGAGCTGCGGTAGGCGATACTAAGCCCGTCACACTCCACATAGCCGCTTTCACTCATACCACCCTCACACTTTGCACAGATCTACAGTGTTGGGCATTGTCGGGCAGAAATCGACAGTTTTGTGGCGTGCCCTTTGCACAAAAACAAAAGGCCCCGCGTGGGGGCCTTTCTTTGGGTGGGACAGCTTATTCTGTGTCAGCCGCTTTTTTTGTTGTGGCCTTCTTGGCCGCTGCCTTTTTGGCGGGCGCTTTCTTTTTCGCAGCGGTTTTCTTGGGGGCCGCTTTCTTGCGCGTCGGCTTTTTCTTGGCCGCTTTTTCGGCGATCCACTGGACCGCCTGCTCCATGGTCACGTCGGCCACTTCCACCTCTTTGGGGATGGTGGCGTTGACTTTTTCCCATTTCACATAGGCGCCGTAGCGGCCGTCCATGATGTTGACCGCGCCGCCGTCATCGGGGTGTTCGCCCAGCTCGCGCAGCGGTTTGGCAGCTGCGCCGCCGCCGCGACGGCCCGGGTTGTTGCGCTTTTCAGTCAGCAGCTCGACCGCGTGGTTCATGCCGATTTCAAAGACATCGTTGGGGTCTTTGAGGTTGGCGTAGACCGGCTTTGCGTCGTCGGGCAGCTGGTGCATCACGTAAGGGCCGAAACGGCCAAAGTTCGAGGTGATCATGCCGCCTTCGGGGTGCATGCCGATTTCACGGGGCAGGGACAGGAGCGTCAGGGCCTTGGCGAGGTCCATGTCGTCCTTGTTCCAGCCACGGGGCAGGGAGGCACGTGGCGGCTTCTTGTTCTCAGGCGTTGGCTCACCACGTTGCACATAGGGCCCAAAGCGGCCAGCCTTGAGCCAGATTTCATCCCCTGCGTCTTCGCCAAGCACACGCTCGTCGCCATCAGCGCCTTCACCCGCAATCGGTCGGGTGTAGGTGCATTCGGGGTAGTTGCCGCAGCCGACAAAGCCGCCGGTGCGGGAGCTTTTGAGATGCAGCTGGCCGTTGCCGCATTTCGGGCAGACGCGCGGATCGGAGCCGTCTTCGCGTGGCGGATAGAGCTGTGGGGCCAGCGCGTCATCGAGCACGTCGAGCACCTCGGAAATGCGCAGCTCGCTGGTTTCGCCGATGGCGGCGGAAAAATCTTTCCAGAAGCGCGCAAGCACGTTTTTGTAGTCGCGGTTGCCTGCGGAGACGTCATCGAGCTCCTCTTCGAGGTTCGCGGTGAACTCATAGCCGACATAGGTGCGGAAGAAGTTCAAAAGGAAGATCGTGACGATGCGGCCTTTGTCCTCTGGGAAGAGGCGATTTTTGTCTTTGCGGACGTATTCGCGATCCTGAATGGTGGTGATCACGGAGGCATAGGTGGAAGGGCGGCCGATGCCGAGCTCTTCCATCTTTTTCACCAGTGTCGCCTCGGTGTAGCGGGGCGGTGGCTGGGTGAAATGCTGCTCCGGGGTCACGGTGCGTTTGTCGGCCTTTTCGCCCTGCATGATCTGGGGCAGGCGCTTGTCGTCGTCATCGACAACCTGATCGTCGCGGCCTTCTTCATAGACGCGCATGAAGCCGTCAAACAGCACCACCTGACCGGTGGCGCGCAGCTCGACCTGTTGATCGTCAGAGGCGATGTCGACCGTGGTGCGCTCCATGCGGGCGCCAGCCATTTGGCAGGCCAGCGTGCGCTTCCAGATCAGGTCATAAAGCTTGCGCTGATCGGCGTCGGTGACTTTCAGGTCATCGGGTTTGCGCATCATATCCGTTGGGCGGATACATTCGTGCGCTTCCTGTGCGTTTTTGGCTTTGTTTTTGTAGATGCGCGGCTCGGCGGGCACGTAGTCATCGCCATAAAGCGTCTGGATCGCGTCACGCGCTGCGGCCACGGCTTCGGGCGCCATGTCGATGCCGTCGGTCCGCATATAGGTGATGTAACCGGCCTCATAGAGGCGCTGGGCGGCGCTCATGCATTGGCGGGCACCCATGGAGAATTTGCGGCTGGCCTCCTGCTGGAGCGTGGAGGTCATGAAGGGCGCAGATGGGTTGCGGGAGGCGGGCTTGGCCTCGACGCGCGCCACAGAGAGGTCGCGGGACTGGATCGCCTGCACGGCCAGTTCGGCGGCGGTGCTGTTTTCCAGCGCGTATTTGTCGAGCTTCTCGCCGCCCAAAACGGTGAGGCGGGCCTCAAACTCTTTGCCGCGCGGGGTGGCGAGCAGGGCTTTTACGGACCAGTATTCGCGAGCGTTGAACGCCTCGATCTCCATCTCGCGCTCAACGATGAGGCGCAGGCACACCGATTGCACGCGGCCCGCAGAGCGCGCGCCGGGCAGTTTGCGCCAGAGCACGGGGGAGAGATTGAAGCCCACAAGATAGTCGAGCGCGCGGCGGGCGAGATAGGCATCCACCAGCGGCTGATCCACCTGACGCGGGTTCTGCATCGCCTCGGTCACCGCGGTTTTGGTGATCGCATTGAACACCACGCGAGACACAGGCGTGTCTTTCTTGATGGCGCGGCGCTTGCGCAGGGCTTCCTCAAGGTGCCAGCTGATCGCCTCTCCTTCGCGATCGGGGTCGGTCGCGAGAATGAGCGCGTTGTCTTCTTTCAGCGCATCGGCGATGGCTTTGACATGTTTGCGGCTGTCGGTGCCGACTTCCCATGTCATGTCAAATTCATTGTCGGTGTCGACCGAGCCGTCTTTGGCCGGGAGGTCGCGCACGTGGCCGTAGGACGCCAGAACAGTATAATCTGAGCCAAGATACTTATTGATCGTTTTGGCTTTGGCTGGGGATTCTACGACAACTACTGGCATTCAATTTCCTCTCGACTCGGCGCGAGCCTTATGGCGGCGAAAAATGTGGGGCGAAAGGGGGGATTGTCAATCCATGGTGGTTTTTGTTGTTACTTTGAGGTGAACAGGGCGTGTGTGTGATGTGGGGGGCAGGGCATTTGCGTGCAAGGTTTGGGCGGCTGCACAAAACACATGCGGGCTCAGTTTTTGCAGAGCAACCCACCGGAGAGGCGGGTGATTTTGCCGCTGACCTCCAGATCCAGAAGCGCGGGGGTGAGCTTTTGCGGGGATAGGGAAAGGTCGCGCACTAGCTGATCTTCGCTGAGCGGGGAGGGGCCGAGGCGGCCCAGGATTTCAGAATGCAGCGCGGCGGTTTCACGCAGATTGCGTTCGCGGCGCGGCGCGGGATCTGCGGGGATGTCGGTGGGAACGGCCTGTGGCTGCGCGCGCAGGGGCAGGGTGGTCAGCACCTCAAGCACATCCTCCGCACCGCGCACGAGCGTGGCCCCGTCGCGAATGAGGATATTGGTTCCGGCGGCGCGGGCATCAAACGGATGGCCGGGCACGGCCAGCACGTCGCGGCCCTGATCCAGCGCAATGCGCGCGGTCAGAAGGCTGCCGGATTTAGAGGCGGCCTCCACCACCACAACGGCGCGGGTCAGGCCGGAGATGATGCGGTTGCGGGCCGGGAAATGGCGCGCGCGGGGCTCCATGGCGGGGGGCTGCTCTGACAGGCACAGGCCCTGCGTGGCAATGTCGCCCGCAAGCGTCAGGTTCTGCGCGGGGTAGGGACGGGACAGGCCGCCTGCGTAAACGGCGATGGTGCCGGTTTCCAGCGCGGCGGCATGGGCGGCGGCGTCAATGCCGCGCGCAAGGCCTGAGACAATGGTGAAGCCAGCCTCACCCAGCTCTTTGGAAAGACGTGCCGCCATGCGCAGCCCCAAAGAAGAGGCGTTGCGCGCTCCGATCACGGCAATGGTGGGTTTGTGCAAAAGGTCCATTTGCCCCTGCGCCCACAGCATTGGCGGGGCATCGGGAATGTCGGCCAGAAGCGCGGGATACTCCGATTCTCCAAAAAAAATCGGCCGCGCTCCTGTAGCACGGCCGTCTTTCAGCTCTCGCTCTGCATCTTGATGGGAGGCGGCGCTATAGCGCGCAACTCCAGCGGATCTGGCAATGCCCGGCAGCGCCTCAAGCGCAGCCTCCGCTGTGCCGTATTCTGTCATCAATCTGTGGAAGGTGGTGGCCCCGACGCGTCGGGATCGCAAGAGGCGAAGCCGCAGCAATCGCGCTTCCTCCGTGGTGGGTGGGATTTGGGGGTGAGTGGAAGAAATTCGATCTTCGGTCATCCGCAACTCCGCCTGCTTGCAAGAGAATGTTTATGTCTTCAGTGGTTAACAGGGCGTAAACCAACGCATGAAAATCGAATTTTTTTCAAAATTATTTTCAAGCTCTGGTTGGAAGCCCTTGTTTTGTTGAGCTTAGGCAGTCGAGTTAAGTTGACGTTCAGGCAGCTGAGCCCCCCACGGTCAATCCGTCCATGAGAACAGTGGGTTGGCCGACGCCGACTGGAACCCATTGACCGGCCTTGCCGCAGTTGCCCATGCCCGGGTCCAGCGCCATGTCATTTCCGAGCCCTTTGATCTGCATCATGGCGGTGGCGCCATCCCCGATCAGCGTGGCGCCTTTGACGGGCGCGCCGACTTTGCCGTTCTCCACGCGGTAGGCCTCGGTGCAGGAGAACACAAATTTGCCGTTGGTGATGTCCACCTGACCGCCGCCAAAGCCGACGGCGTAGATGCCATCTTTCAGCGAGGCCACCAGATCGGAGGGATCTGAGATGCCGCCCTCCATGTAGGTGTTGGTCATGCGCGGCATGGGCGCATGGGCGTAGCTTTCGCGGCGGCCGTTGCCGGTGGGGGCGACGCCCATCAGGCGTGCGTTTTGGCGGTCCTGCATGTAGCCCACGAGAATGCCGTCTTCGATCAGCGTGGTTTTGCCAGAGGGCGTGCCCTCGTCATCCACGGTGATGGAGCCGCGGCGGTCGGGTATGGTGCCGTCATCAATCACCGTCACGCCTTTGGAGGCGACCTGTTGGCCGATCATGCCGGCAAATTTGGAGCTGCCTTTGCGGTTGAAGTCGCCCTCAAGGCCGTGGCCCACAGCCTCGTGCAGAAGAATGCCGGGCCAGCCGGGGCCAAGCACCACTTCCATCGGGCCAGCGGGGGCTGGGACCGCAGAGAGGTTCACGCAAGCGATGCGCAGCGCTTCGCGGGTTTTGGCCTGCCAGTCCGCCGGATCGAGCAGACCGTCAAGGCCAAGCCGCCCGCCACCACCGGCAGAGCCGCTTTCGCGGCGGCCGTTTTCCTCAACGATCACGGAGACATTCACACGGGTCATTGGGCGCACATCTGTGATCTGGGTGCCGTCAGGGCGCAGGATCACCACTTCCTGATGTGAGGCGGCCAGAGTGGCGGAGACCTGAACCACGCGCGGATCAAGATCGCGGGCAAAGGCGTCGATCTCACGCAGGGTTTCGATTTTCACCGGGAAGTCGATGCCGCCAATGGGATCTGCATCCGTATAAAGCCTGCGGTTGGTGGGCGAGGGGCCTGCGGCCAATGTGCCGCCGCCCGCGCCAACGGCGAGCCGTGCGGTTTCGACCGCGCGCTTGATCGCGGATTCGCTGATCTCTGAGGCATGGGCATATCCGGAGACTTCGCCGTTCACAGCACGCAGACCGAATCCCTCTGCGGCGTCATAACTGGCGGTTTTCAGACGTCCATCATCAAAAACCAAAGCTTCGGAGCTGCGACGCTCCAAAAACAGCTCTCCGTCTTCGGCGCCATCGGTGGCTGCGCGCAAAAGTCGCAGGGCGGTGCCCTCATCAACTTTATTTTCAAAGGGTTGGAAGTGGTTTTCGGCCATAGCCCATCATGCCTCTTAATTTGATCTAGATCAAAAAAGCGTCCGTTTGCCGCAAGCTTCGATCTTTATTTGAGTCTTAGAATATGGTTTCTAAGCCTAAAACAACAGCGGGGATGTGTTGAGAGCACAGCGCTTCCGCACAATTGAAAAAACAATACGCAACCGATCAGGGTGAGACATGCGACTTCTATCGACATTCCTGGGCCTAACGGCAGCTATTTCAGCGTCCTCCGCGCTCGCGCAAAGTGCTGAGACCATTGGCAAGCCAGTCCCCAATGCCACAGGGTTCCAGCCCGCAGCGACCGAGCTGGCACGGCAAATCCAGTCTCTTGATTGGTTGATCCTGGTGATCATCACGCTGATCGTGATTTTTGTGACCGCCCTGATCGTCTACTGCATGGTGCGCTTCAACCGCCGCTCCAACCCGACACCTTCTGCGTTTACCCACAACACACCGCTGGAAATTGCCTGGACGCTTGGTCCGATCCTGATCCTGCTGTTCATTGGTGTGAACAGCCTGCCGGTTCTGTTCAACCAGCAGGAAATCCCGGAAGGGGACGTGCACATCAAGGTGACCGGCTACCAGTGGTACTGGGGCTATGAGTACACCGACCACGAGTTCGAGTTTGACAGCTTCCTGTTGGGCAAAGAGGCGCTGGCGGAGTATGGCTACAACGAAGACGAGTATCTGCTGGCAACCGACACCAAAGTGGTTGTGCCTGTTGGCAAGACCGTGGTGATGGATGTGACCGGTGCGGACGTGATCCACAGCTGGACCATCCCATCCTTCGGCGTAAAGCAGGATGCGGTGCCTGGCCGTATCGCGCAGCTTTGGTTTGAAGCGGAGCGTGAAGGCATCTTCTTTGGCCAGTGTTCCGAGCTTTGCGGCAAAGACCACGCCTATATGCCGATCACAGTTCAGGTGGTGTCTGAAGAAGAATACAATGAGTGGCTGAAAGGCGCGATCGAGGAATATGCGGGCGACATGTCCACGCTGCCAGGCGTGCAGGTTGCTTCTGCTGACTGATCTTACTCAGGTGCGCGGCACGCTGCGCACCCTTTCAGTACCAAGGCCATATCTGTAGGGGGTGCGCTCGGCGCACACCTCAGACGGAGACAAGAATGAGCGACGCAAGCATCAACACGCAAGCCGGCACCGGTGATGCAGAATTTGGCGACTATTTTGCGCTGCTGAAACCGCGCGTGATGTCGCTGGTTGTGTTCACCGCTGCGGTGGGCCTGCTGGCGGCGCCCGGATCGGTGCATCCTTTTGTGGCCTTCTGTGCAATTCTGTTCATCGCCGTGGGCGGCGGCGCGTCTGGCGCGCTGAACATGTGGTATGACGCGGATATCGACCGTGTGATGAAGCGCACCCAGAGCCGTCCGATCCCTGCGGGCAAGGTGACTGAGGGAGAGGCGCTGGCCTTTGGCGTGGCGCTTTCCGGGTTCTCCGTTGTGATGCTGGGGCTTGCCGCCAATTGGGTGGCTGCCGGGCTGCTGGCCTTCACCATCTTTTTCTATGTGGTGATCTACACCATGTGGCTGAAGCGCTGGACCCCGCAGAACATCGTGATTGGTGGCGCGGCTGGGGCTTTCCCTCCGATGATCGGCTGGGCTGTGGTCACCGGTGGGGTGTCCATCGAAAGCGTGCTGATGTTTACGCTGACCTTCATGTGGACGCCGCCACACTTCTGGGCGCTGTGTCTGTTCATGAAGTCTGACTACAAAGATGCGGGCGTGCCGATGCTGCATGTGACCCATGGCCGCCGCGTGACCCGCAACCATATTCTGGTTTACACCCTGCTGCTGGCCGTTGTGGCCATTGGCATGGGCTTCACCGATGTGGGCGGCCCGATCTACCTGACCACCGCGCTGGTGCTGAACGCGCTGTTTGTGCTGGGGGCCTTTGCGATCTGGCGTCGCGATGAGGCTGCATCGGAAGCGGATGACTATGCGCGGGAAAAAGGGTTTTTCAAACTCTCGCTTCTATACCTCTTCTTGCATTTTGGGGCGATCCTCGCAGAGGTTGCTTTGGCCCCATACGGCTTGGGAGGCTGGTGAGCATGAGTTTTCGGGAGGAGCATGAACTACACAAGCGCAGATTTGGGCGCAACCTCGGGGTGGCGCTGGTGCTTGTGAGCTTCATTGTGATCGTCTTCGGCCTGACGGTCGTGAAGGTGACACGCGGCGATTATGAGCCGGAGAATGCCAGCATCCAGAGGGGGCAGTGATGGCGATGGACCCAAAAACGAAAACGCTGGTGCAGACCGTTGGCGTTGTTGCGTTGATGGGAACCCTCGCGTGGGTGTCGGTGCCGTTTTACGACTGGTTCTGTCGGGTGACCGGATTTGGCGGGGTGACCAACACCGCTGAGGCGGGCAGTGATGTCATTCTGGACAAGACCATCAAGCTGCGGTTTGACGCCTCATTGGATCGGGATATGCCATGGGATTTCAAGCCCATGCAGCGCGAGATGGAAGTGCGCATCGGCGAGACCGGATTGGCGTTTTACGAAGCCTACAACCCGACTGACCGTCCAGTGGCGGGCACCGCGAGCTACAATGTGGCGCCTTATGATGCCGGTGGGTTTTTCACCAAGATCGACTGTTTCTGCTTTGAGGAGCAGGTGTTGCAGCCCGGTGAGCGGGTGACAATGCCGGTGAGCTTCTTTGTGGATCCGGAGATCGTGGATGACCGGGACGCGAAATACATCAAGGTGATCACCTTGGGGTACACTTTTTATGAAACCGAATTGCCCGAAGAACTCGCCGCGCTGGCGGGGGAGGCTTCTGTCGATCTGACAGATGTGGGCGCAACTGAACGAAACTGACGGGCAAAACGACAAGAAAGCAAGCCGGCCAACGAGGGAATAACTATTATGGCGCACGCTAAAAATCACGATTATCACATTCTGGCCCCCTCCTGGTGGCCATTCCTGGGCTCTGTGGGCGGCTTCTTCATGCTCTTTGGGGCCGTGCTCTGGATGCATGACAGCGGCCCTTGGGTGTTTCTGATCGGTCTGGTGGCCGTGCTTTACGTCATGTTCGGCTGGTGGGCCGATGTGGTTGCGGAAAGCAAAGTCGGCGATCACACACCGGTTGTGCAGATCGGCCTGCGCTACGGCTTTATCCTGTTCATCATGTCCGAAGTGATGTTCTTTGCCGCTTGGTTCTGGACCTTCTTCAAACATGCCATGTACCCGATGGGGCCGGAAAGCCCTGCTGTGGATGGCGTGTGGCCACCTGCGGGCATCGAGACTTTTGACCCATGGCACCTGCCGCTGATCAACACGCTGATCCTCTTGTGCTCCGGCTGTGCGGCCACCTGGGCGCACCACGCGCTGGCGCATGAGGACAACCGTGAGGACATGAAGTGGGGCCTGATCATCGCAGTGGCACTGGGCGCGATCTTCACCGTGTTCCAGGCTTATGAGTACAGCCACGCGGCCTTCGGTTTTGCTGGCAACATCTATGGCGCGACCTTCTTCATGGCGACCGGTTTCCACGGCTTCCACGTGGTCATTGGCACCATCTTCCTGCTGGTTTGCCTGCTGCGTCTGAACGCGGGCCATTTCACCAAGGAAAAGCACGTCGGTTTCGAGGCCGCAGCCTGGTACTGGCACTTTGTGGATGTGGTCTGGCTGTTCCTTTTCGCAGCCGTCTACATCTGGGGCCAGTAAGCCGCTCCGATATGCCGCGCCACAAAAGGTTGATCCTGTAGCGCGGATAAGATTAAAGCAAATCGCGGTGGGTGTTCCTGCCGCGATTTTTCTTTGAAAGGACCACCTCTTTGCACCGTCTGATCCTGCCGCTGTTCTTTGGCATTTTGGGCACGGTTGTGCTGGTGTCGCTGGGCACTTGGCAGTTGCAACGGCTGACATGGAAAGAGGGTGTTCTGGCCGACATCGCGGCGCGAATTGCAAGCGCGCCGGTGGCTTTGCCAGAGGCTGTGGATCCCGAGCAGGACCTCTATCTGCCGGTTGCGGTGCAGGGCAGGGTCACGGCGGATGAAATCCACCTGCTTGCCAGCACCCGTGAAGTGGGGGCGGTTTACCGGATTGTCAGCGCCTTTGAGACCGCCGATGGCCGCCGGATCATGGTGGATCGCGGCTGGGTGAAGGCGGAAAACAAAGAGATGGCGCGGCCGTCCTTTGAGGCAGACATCACCGGCAACCTGCACTGGCCGGATGAGCGGGACAGCTTCACCCCTGAAAATGATCAGGCGGCAAACATCTGGTTTGCCCGTGATGTGGCAGAGATGGCGACGGCGCTGGATGCGGAGCCGGTGCTGGTTGTGGTGCGCGAGATCAGCGAAAATGCGCCCAAAGTCACGCCGCTGCCGGTGGATGGCGCTGCCATTCCCAACAATCACCTTGAATATGTCATCACATGGTTCGGACTGGCGATTGTCTGGGTGGCGATGACGCTGTATTACCTGCGCCGGATGCGCAAAACCAAAAAGGCTGAAGAGACGTGAAATACATTTCGACCCGCGGAAACGCCCCGGAGCTGAGCTTTGAGGAGGCGATGCTGACCGGTCTCGCGCGTGATGGCGGGCTCTATGTGCCTGAGACCATCCCGACGCTGAGTGCGGAAGAGATCGTAGCCATGGCCGGGAAATCCTACGAAGAGGTGGCTTTCACCGTGATGCGCCCCTTTGTGGGTGACGCGTTCACTGATGAAGAGTTCCAAGGCATCATCGCGCGGGCCTATGCCAACTTCCGCCATGAGGCGCGCGCACCGCTGGTTCAGCTGGCCCCCAATCATTTCCTGATGGAGCTGTTTCACGGCCCGACATTGGCGTTCAAAGACTTCGCCATGCAGCTGATTGGTCAGCTGTTCCAATTCTCGCTGGCGCGCCGCAATGAGCGTGTGACCATCGTGGGCGCGACTTCTGGCGACACCGGCTCTGCCGCGATTGAGGCCTTCCGTGGTTTGGACAATGTGGATGTGTTCATCCTGTTCCCGCATGGCCGGGTGTCTGACATTCAGCGCAAGCAGATGACCACGCCTGAAGACAGCAATGTGCATGCGCTGGCGCTCGATGGTGACTTTGACGATTGTCAGGCGCGCCTGAAAGACATGTTCAATGATTTTGAGTTCCGCGACGGTGTGAAGCTCGCCGGTGTGAACTCGATCAACTGGGCGCGGGTGCTGGCGCAGGTGGTATATTACTTCACTTCTGCCGTGAGCCTTGGCGCGCCGCACCGCAAGGTGAGCTTCACCGTGCCGACCGGCAACTTTGGCGACATCTTTGCAGGCTATATCGCCAAGAAGATGGGCCTGCCGATTGACCGGCTGGTGATCGCGACCAACCAGAACGACATTCTGCACCGCACCATGGAAAGCGGAGCCTATACCAAAGAGGGTGTGACCCCGTCGATCAGCCCCTCTATGGATATTCAGGTGAGCTCCAACTTTGAGCGCGCGCTGTTTGATGCCTATGGCCGTGACGGCGGTGCCGTGGCGCAGCTGATGGAAGAGCTGAAAGACGGCTCCTTTTCGATCAGCCAGGGCGCGATGGAAGCGCTGCGGGAGAACTTTGACAGCGGGCGCGCCTCTGAAGAGGAGACCAACGCCACCATCACCGGGGCCTTTGGCGCCTGTGGTGAGGTGCTCTGTCCGCATTCTGCGGTTGGCGTGAAGGTTGCGAATGCCTATCTGGGCGAAACACCCATGGTCACGCTGGCCACGGCCCATCCGGCAAAATTCCCGGATGCAGTGGAAGCGGCGATGGGGGCACGGCCCGCACTTCCGCCACATATGGCGGATATGATGGACAAAGTGGAGCGCGTGACCCGCGTTCCAAATGATCTCAAGGCGCTGGAAGCGCTGGTACAGGAACGGATTGCACAACGTTGACAGTTCAACTTCACACCCTTTCCAACGGGTTTCGCATCGCAACAGAAAACATGCCGGGGCTGGAAAGCGCCTCGATCGGCATCTGGGTGAGCGCAGGCGGGCGCCATGAGCGCGCGCCGCAGAACGGCATCGCCCATTTTCTGGAGCATATGGCGTTTAAAGGCACCAAGCGGCGCAATGCGCTGGAGATCGCGGAGACGATCGAGGATGTGGGCGGCTATATCAACGCCTACACCAGCCGCGAGGTCACAGCCTATTACGCCCGCGTTCTGAAAGACGATGTTGCGCTGGCCATGGATGTGGTGGGCGACATTGTGCTGAACCCGATCTTTGATCCCAATGAGATCGAGGTGGAGCGCGGTGTGATCCTGCAGGAGATCGGTCAGGCGCTGGATACGCCCGATGATGTGGTCTTTGACTGGCTGCAGGAGCGTGCCTATCCGGATCAGCCGATTGGCCGCACCATTCTGGGCGAGGGCGACCATGTGCGCCGTTTTGGCCGCGAAGACCTCGCAGGGTTTGTGGCAGAGCACTATCGCCCCGAACGCATGATCCTTGCCGCAGCGGGCGGCGTGGACCACGAAGAGATCGTGCGCCTGGCAGAAGAGATGTTTGGCCATCTGGAGCGGGGACCGGCGATTGAGGTGGTTCCGGCGCAATTTGCCGGTGGCGAATACCGCACCGAAAAGGCACTGGAGCAGGCGCATTTTGCGATTGGCTTTGAAAGCCCGGATTATTGCAGCCCGGATATCTACACCGCGCAGATCTATTCCACGGCTCTTGGTGGCGGCATGTCGAGCCGCCTGTTCCAGGAAGTGCGCGAGAAACGCGGCCTGTGTTACTCGATCTTTGCCCAGACCGGCGCTTATGCGGACACCGGCATGACCACGATCTACGCGGGCACCTCGGGCAGCCAGATTGCCGAGCTGGCCGAGATCACCATTGATGAGCTGAAGCGCGCGGCGGAGGAAATGTCCGCCAAAGAGATCGCGCGGGCACGCACACAGATGAAAGCGGGCCTGCTGATGGGGCTTGAGAGCCCGTCAAGCCGCGCGGAACGTCTGGCGCGGATGCTGGCAATCTGGGGCAAGATTCCGGGGCTGACAGAAACCGTGGCGCGGATTGATGCGGTGAGCGACGCGGATGTGCGCGCCTTTGCCGAGCAGATGGCCACCAAGGCCCGCAGCGCCATGGCGCTTTACGGTCCTGTGTCCGGTGCGCCGGCGCTTGAGGCGCTGGAAGAAAGGCGTGCTGCCTGATGTTGATGACGCGGCGCAAGGTGCGGATCGAGACCGATCGGCTGACCCTGCGTCCGCCGATTCACGCGGATTTTCGCGAATGGGCCGCGCTGCGCAGCAAGAGTGAGGATTTCCTCACCCCGTGGGAGCCGGTCTGGGCCAGCACCCATCTGAGCCGCAAGAGCTTTACCAATCGGGTTTACTGGGCGCAGCGGTCGATCTCTGGAGACACGGCGGTGCCGCTGTTTATCTTTCGTCGGGCGGATGAAACGCTGTTGGGAGCGATTACGCTGGACAATATCCGGCGCGGGCCTGCACAGGCGGGCACGCTGGGCTATTGGGTGGGGCAGGCCTTTGCCCGCAACGGCTATATGAGCGAGGCGATTGAGGCGGTTGTGCACCATGCGTTCACGCGGCTTGATCTGAGCCGCATCGAAGCCGCCTGTCTGCCTGAAAACGTCGCCAGCCGCGGGGTGCTGGAGAAATCCGGTTTCAAATACGAAGGTGTGGCGCAGAGCTATCTGCAGATCAACGGCCGCTGGCGCACCCATGTTCTTTACGCCGCACTGCGCCATGACCGACGTGGGCGCACTCTTGCGGGGCAGGTCTGAGGACTTGGGCGCGTTTGGGGGCTTTGCCCCCGCCACATCTGGGATGTGTCTCCCCATGAAAACGCTAAGTACCTAGAGGCAGAATGAAGACCTATCAGGCCGCCTGAAGTGCACGCGCGCGAGGCGGCGCAAATTCTGCTATGCTCCGGCTCAATGGCGAGCCACAGGGAGGCAGGCAGAATGCGAATTCTCATCGGATTGGGCGCGGCATTGGCGCTTTGGGTCGGAGCCGCAGAGGCGCAGGATCGGCGGCCAAGCCACTGCATCGCTTTGGCGGAAGCGCCGGGGATCACCTATCTGCACAAAGCCTCCTTTCGCGATCCAGTGGCCGAGCATGCGGTGCGCATCAGCTATATCTCCCACGCCTCTTTCCTGATCCAGAGCCATGACGGCATTGATGTGGTGACCGATTATACCGGATTTCTGGGCGCCACGGATTTTGTGCCCGATGTGGTCACCATGAACCACGCCCACAGCACCCATTGGACGGCAAATCCCGATCCCGCGATCCCGCATGTTTTGCCGGGCTGGGGGGACTATGGGCTGGGCATTGAGCACCACCTTGATCTGGGCTCCATGCTGGTGCGCAATGTCTCGACCGACATTCGTAGCTATGGCGGGATTGAGGAAAAGGGCAATTCGATCTTTGTCTTTGAGGTGGCGGGGCTGTGCATCGGCCATCTGGGCCATTTGCATCACGAACCAATTCCGGCGCAATATGCGGCCCTTGGGCGCATGGATGTGGTGATGGCGGCGGTGGATGGTGGCATGAGCCTTGATGTGGTGACCATGATGCGGGTGCTGCGCAATCTGAAAGCGCAGGTGGTGATCCCGATGCATTGGTTTGAGAGCTGGACGCTGGAAGCGTTTTTGACCGGCATGTCAGATGAATACCTGATTGAGCGCAATGCCGGTTCCTCGCTGACCGTGAGCCTGCGGGATTTGCCGAAACAGCCGACCATCAAGGTGCTGATGCCCCGCTTTCTGCAAGACCCGGAGTGAGGGCAAGCGGGGCGGCGCGCTCTTTGCGGGCTGCGCTCTGGACGGGGGAGGCGGGCTCCCGTAAGTCTTTGGCATGACATTACAAGCCGCCACCCCCGCCTTTGCTGACCGTCTTGCCGCCACGCTGCCCGCAGACACGTTGCGTGCGCCTGAGGCGCGGTATCTGGAAGAGCCGCGCGGGCGGTTCTTTGGCGGTGGCGGTGTTTTGGCCCTGCCACGCAGTGCCGAGGAAGTCTCCGTCATTGTGAAAGCCTGTGCGGCGGCGCAGGTGCCGCTGGTGCCATATGGCGGCGGCACGGGGCTTGTGGGCGGGCAGATCAAAACCGAGGGACCGGCACCGGTGGTGCTGTCGCTTGAGCGGATGAACCGTATTCGCGCCGTGCATCCGTTGGAGAATGTGCTGGTTGCCGACGCCGGGGCCATTCTGGCCGAGATCCAACAGGCTGCAGAGGCTGTGGACCGGCTGTTTCCGCTCTCACTTGGTTCCGAAGGCTCTGCCCGCATTGGTGGCAATCTTTCGACCAACGCGGGTGGGCTCAATGTGCTGCGCTATGGCAATACGCGCGACCTCTGCCTTGGGCTGGAGGCGGTGCTGCCCAATGGGGAGATCTGGAACGGGCTGACGCGGCTGCGCAAGGACAACACCGGCTATGATCTGCGCAACCTGCTGGTGGGGGCGGAAGGCACGCTGGGGGTGATCACCGGCGCGGCGCTGAAGCTTTTTCCGCGGCCACGCTCGGTGGGCACGGCGATCTTGCAGGTCACCGATCCGGAAGCGGCGCTGCGACTGCTCGCTTTGGCGCGTGATCAGGTTGGCGAAGGCGTGAGCGCCTTTGAGTTGCTGAGCGCTCAGGGGATGCATTTTGTGGCGGAGACCTTGCCGGATGTGCGCCTGCCGTTTGAGACGCCGCCCGCGTGGTCTGTGCTGATCGAGCTGGGCCTGCAAAACGGCGCGGATGCGGCGCTGGAGGCGTTGTTTGTGGCAGCACTGGAAGCGGGGCTGGTGCGCGATGGGCTGATCGCGCAAAGCGAAACGCAGCGCGCAGAATTCTGGAGCCTGCGGGAGCATATCCCGATTGCCAACAAGAAGATCGGCTCAGTGGCGAGCCATGACATTTCGCTGCCGCTGAGCGCCTTGCCGGATTTCATTGTGGAGGCGAATGCCAAGGTTGAGAGTTTTGGCCCATTCCGGATCAACTGTTTTGGCCATCTGGGTGACGGCAATCTGCACTACAATGTCTTTCCACCCAAAGGTGGCAACCGGCATGACTATGACAACATTCGCCACAGCGTGAGTGAGGCGGTCTATGACCTCGTGCACAGCTATGGCGGCTCGTTCAGTGCGGAGCACGGGGTAGGGCGGATGAAAGTCGCGGCCTTGCAGAAATACGGTGATCCCGCGCGACTGGCGGCGATGCGCGCCATCAAGGCGGCGCTGGATCCGGCCGGGATCATGAACCCCGGCGCGGTGCTTTAGGGCGCGCCAGGTTTCCTCTTGCCCCAAATATCCCGGGGTAGACACATCGCAGATGTGTCAGGGGCAGCGCCCCTCACTTTACGTAAGGGCGCGCCACCTATCCGTTTTGGGTGGGCTCAGAGGCCTTCAAACTCGCAAAGCACGGAGACATCCATGCCCATGGCTTCGAGCTTTTCGCGGCCGCCGAGTTCGGGCAGGTCGATGATGAAAGAGCAGCTGATGATTTCGCCGCCCAGACGCTCGATCAGCTTGATGCCGGCCTCAGCGGTGCCGCCGGTGGCCAGCAGATCATCCACCACCAAAACCTTTTCACCCGGCTGGATGGCGTCATCGTGGATTTCCACGATCGCCTCGCCGTATTCCAGTTTGTAGTCCTGGGAGATGGTGGTGCCGGGCAGTTTGCCTTTTTTGCGGATCGGCACAAAGCCGACGCTCAGCTGGTGGGCAATCGCGCCACCGAGGATGAAGCCGCGGGCCTCAAGCCCGACCACCTTGTCGATGCGTGTGCCCGCATAGGGGTGCAGCATCTGGTCAATCGCCATGCGAAAGCCGCGCGGGTCGGCAAACAGCGTGGTGACATCGCGAAACATGATGCCCTCATGGGGGAAGTCCACGATGGTGCGGATGTAGTCTTTGACATTGGCGGCTTTGGGCATGAGGTCCCTCAAAATGGTGCTTATGTGACGGCTCACATCTGCCCAATACCGCAAGATTTCGCAAGAGGAGGTTATTGACGTTTTGCCGAGCCTTTGTAGCGGCGCAGGCGGTACATCGCGTTGGTGAGCCAGCGCGCGTGCGGTTTGTGCCAATCCAAGCGATCATTCACCAACAGAGTTTTGGCGGTGTAGAGATTCATCGCATGTCCTTTCGTTAACTGCTTCTGCTTTTTAGAATTTTCTGGACTATGTATATTTAACGTATATACGCTTCTCAGGATATCAAGGTATTCCTTACCAGGGGGTTAAGGTGGCAGATCAGGGTGCAACAGAGGCAGGGGCTGCGTCTTCGAGCAAGAAGACAAAAGCGAAGGCCAAGGAAAAGTCCAAAGCCAAGAAGGACAGTCAGCTGATTTTGCGGCTTGATAAAGAAGAGCGCGACGCCTTCGTGGAGCTGTGCAAAGAGCTCGACACCAGCGCCGCGCGGGAGATCCGCGGGTTTATCCGCAAGTTTCTCAAGAAAAACAGCGCCTAAGGCGGGGCGCTTCGTCTGGGGTTATTGCCGGGTGCTTTAGCTTGCGCGCTTCAAGGTGGCCGTGAGCAGGCCCATACCCATGAGGGTTGCCCCACCCAGGCGGGTGAGAGTGCGTAACACGGCGGGGCGCGAAATGCGGCTGCGCATTTTGTCTGCCAGAAGCGCATAGGCCAGCGCGTTGAGCGCGGCGAGGGTGACAAAAGTTACGATCAGAATGGCGAATTGCGGCAGCATGGGCGCGGTCGGCGTGATGAACTGCGGCACAAAGGCGATGAAGAAGCCGATGCTCTTGGGGTTGAGGGCAGTGACGGCGGCGGCATGGCCAAACACGCCGCGCGCCGGAAGCTCGCTGCTTTTGGCGAGGTCGCCAAGATCGGTTGTGCCCGCACTGCGCAGCATCTTGAAGCCGAGCCACAGCAGGTAGACGGCCCCGACCCATTTCAGCACCGTGAAGGCGGTTGCGGAGGCCAGTACAATGGCGCCAAGTCCCAAGAGAGAGGCCGACATGGCGATCAGATCGCCCAAAGCGACACCGGCTGCCGTGGCCACCGCCACCTGCCGCCCTTGAGTGAGCGCGTAGCTCAGCACCAGAAGGATGGTGGGGCCGGGGATCAGCAAGAGCGCGGTGGAGGCCGCGACAAAGGTCAGCCAGAGATCAAAGGGCATGGGGCAACCTGATTTGAGGGTGATGTTGTGTTCGGGCAAGAAACAACATCACATCCGCGGCGTCCAGCGCAGATTGGGGTTAGGGCAGTTTGATGGCTTGGACATGCATCCAGTCAAAGTTCTTCTCGCGCCCGAGAGATAGCCAGCCTTCTTCTTCCCAGAAGCGCCAGAAATCGAGGCAGTCTGCGCGGGCGAGGCGGGCGCGATCCCAGCCCCATTTCAGCTTGTTGCGGCCCGGATCAAAATCGATCGCGCAAGCGAAGGAATGGGTCGACCATGTGGAGCCGCCGCGTTTTTTGCGCACGTTCAAGCAACCGCCATAGATGTCCAGACCGAGAAGTTCGCGCGCAGACTCGTCGTAATGCTCTGCGATGTTCGTGAGCACTTTTTCCAGGCTTTGGGCCACTTTGGGGTGGCAACCAATCTTGGTGGTTTTGACCGAGCGGTCCCAAGCGAGTTTCAGCGTCCAAGGCGCTCGCACGGAGGTGGTTGCCGGTTGCCCGCCGTTGTTGGGGTTGAAGTCAAAAAAGTCAAAGAGTTCAGCTTGTCCCGAGCGGTCTGTTGGCCAACCGTTTGGGTTGGCATTGAGCGGTTCAATGTCGCGGAAACTGAGAGGGCGTTCGCCGGTCTCTTTGAAAAATCGAAAGTCAGAATAGGCCGACTCTGTCATGGTGCCCCAGAGTCCATCAGCCGGGCCTGGATCAAACTCTGCGTCTTTGCAAATCAGTTGAAAGGCGGCGACCCGTTTGCGGGCCGCGCTCCAGCCGTCGGGCGATTTGCTCAAGTCGCTTTTGCGCGCTTCAATAAGGCCGCCGACGGATTTGTCGAGCGCTGCGTTGAGAGTACCGTTGATAGGGCCGGTGTACTTTCCAGCCCGATCCAATTCGTCTTGCAATATGCGAATGGCGCCTTGTTTCATAAGCGTTCTCCCAAAATAACTTGTCTGAAATTGGGAGGATCATAGCACAAAGCGCCCTGTGTTTTAAGCGACGGGGCTGAGGACCCGCCCGGCCACTGCGTTGAGTTTCTCGACCATGGCCGGGTCGCGTTTGTCCGGGGCTGTCAAAATCGCAAATTCCAGCGCGCGGTCACAGCCGTGCTCACAAGGCGCACGCTCGGCACTCAGAAGGGCGGGGAGGCGGCGCACCATGTTGCGGCCTTTGTCGGCGTTGCCCATTAGGATCTTGATGATCTCAGCAACATCCACCTCGCCGTGCTCGGGATGCCAGCTGTCATAGTCGGTGACCATGGCGACGGAGGCGTAGCAGAGTTCGGCTTCGCGGGCGAGTTTGGCTTCGGGCATGTTGGTCATGCCGATCACATCCGCGCCCCAGCTTTCGCGGTACATTTTGCTTTCCGCGAGTGTGGAGAACTGCGGGCCTTCCATGGCGAGATAGGTGCCGCCTTTGTGTACATTGATGCCTGCGTCCTTGGCGGCGGTGAAGCAGGCTTCTGAGAGGCGCGGGCAGGTTGGGTGCGCGACGCTGACGTGCGCCACAAGGCCGGGGCCAAAGAAGGATTTTTCACGTGCAAAAGTACGGTCAATGAATTGATCCACAATAACAAAATCGCCCGGTGCCATCTCTTCGCGGAAAGAGCCTGTGGCGGAGACAGAGATCACATCGGTTGCGCCAAGGCGTTTGAGCGCGTCGATGTTGGCGCGGTAAGGAACCGAGGAGGGCGTGTGGACATGGCCGCGGCCATGGCGCGGCAGGAAGGCCATTTTGACGCCATCCAAACGACCAGTGAGGATTTCGTCAGACGGGGTGCCGAAGGTGCTTTCGACCGCCTGCCATTTGGCGTCCTCCAGCCCGTCGATGTCATAAATTCCGGAGCCGCCGATCACGGCGATCATGGTCTCTTTGGTGGCCTCAGTCATGGCTGTCTCCCAGTTCCAGATGTTGGAGGCAGTCTTGGGCGGCGGGCCGCGGAATTGCAAGGAAAAGGCGCGGGTGTCACCGCTCTGTCAGAGGCTTTGGTGCGCGCGCCAGCACATGGCGCTGTTTAAGGCGTTTGCAACCCGCGCTCAGACAGCTGGGCGACATAGTCCGTATAGGCGGCTTCAAACCCTGTGAGCGGCCATGTCAGATCCTGCGAGGTGCCGTGGCGGTCGCGGAAGGTGAAGCGCAGATCGCCGCCGGTGCGCATTTCCTGAACCAGCGTATCGGCCGCCGCGCCGTCAAAGCGACAGGAGGCACCGGTGAGACAGCCCACGCGGTTGGTGTGCCAGACGGAGGCTTGATCGCGCTCGATCCGGAAGTTGCCGGCGGCGGTCAGCGTGCCGAGTTCCATGCCAAATTCGATGTCATAGCCGCTCTCCGCACCGGGGGTGAGGAAGAAGAACTGCGCGGCAAATTTGGGCTGTGGGGAGAAGACATCGACGCGGCGGATATAGCAGCGCTGGGCGAGCGTGCCGCTTTCTTCGCGCTCGTCACAGATGGTGTTCCAGATGTCGTGGATCTCATGATGGGTGACGCGCCAGTTGGAGGGGCGGTCGTTGCCGTCCTGATCCTGAGCGGCCAGGGGGGAAGTGGCCAGGGGGGAAGCGGCGAGAAGCAGTGCGATGAGCCAGCGCATGGTTGGTCCTTTGGCGAGACGGGGAGGGCGTGAGTGGTGGCGTGTGAGTGGTGGCAGCGTGAGTGGGCGAAACTGGCGACAGCTTCTCCCCATAGGCGTGCATTGTCCAATCACGTGACAACATGAGTTTGTGATCAGGGCCGCTTTGTGCGCCCGAGAGGATGCCGGTTTTGGCAGCAGTGCCAAGCCTATGTGCCCTTAAGCGTTGTGGAAATGCCCCCCCGAGCCTACGCCACAGGTGCCCGCTATTGTTTGCAAGGCTCAAACCCGTTAGGGAGGCCACAACAGCGAACATTCCCTGACAGACGTAGGTAGCCATATGAGACGCGCGGCGTTGGCCATGCTGGCCAAGAATATTTCTCCTCCCAACCTTTCCATCATGCAAGATGAGGGGTTCACCCCCGGCCGGATCAAGACCGAGGTGCTTTCGGGCCTGACGGTTGCGCTGGCGCTGGTGCCTGAAGCGGTGGCCTTTGCCTTTGTTGCAGGGGTGCACCCGCTGGTCGGCCTTTATGCGGCCTTCCTTGTGGGCCTGATCACCGCACTGATCGGTGGTCGTCCGGGCATGATCTCCGGTGCAACTGGCGCGCTGGCTGTGGTGATGGTCGCCCTGGTGGCCGAACATGGTGTGGAATACCTCTTTGCGACGGTGATCCTGATGGGGATTTTGCAGGTCTTTGCCGGGGTGATGCATTGGGGCAAGTTCATCCGCCTTGTGCCGCATCCGGTGATGTTGGGCTTTGTGAACGGTCTGGCGATTGTGATTTTCCTCGCGCAGCTGACGCAGTTCAAAGATCCGGATACCATTGTGAACACAGGCCATGGCGCCGGTGGTGGCGAGTGGTTGGCCGGGCCGCAGTTGTTCATGATGCTCGGGTTGGTGGCGCTGACCATGGTGATCATCTGGGGGCTGCCCAAGCTGACCAAAATTGTTCCAGCACCGCTGGCGGGCATTGGCATCACGGCGATCCTGGTGATTGGTCTTGGCATTGACGTGCCAACCGTTGGCGATATGGCCTCTATCTCCGGTGGTCTGCCGAGCTTCCACATCCCGTTTGGCGAAGGCGAAGGCATTTACCCACCTGCGATGCTGGCACCGTTCAACCTTGAAACGCTTTATATCATTCTGCCTTACGCGGTGATCCTTGCTGCCATCGGTCTGATCGAGAGCCTGCTGACCTTGAACCTTGTGGGCGAAATGACCGGCAAGCGCGGTGGCGCGAGCCAGGAGTGTATCGCGCAGGGGACAGCCAATGTGGTGACCGGCTTCTTTGGTGGCATGGGCGGTTGTGCGATGATTGGTCAGTCGATGATCAACGTGAAATCCGGTGGCCGCACACGGATCGCCGGCATTGCGGCGGCGCTGTTTCTGCTGGCCTTCATCGTGGTGGCAAGCCCGCTGATCGAACGTATTCCACTGGCGGCGCTGGTGGGCGTGATGTTCATGGTGGTGATCGGCACTTTTGCCTGGAACAGCTTCAAAATCATGCGCCGCGTGCCGCGTATGGATGCCTTTGTGATCGTGCTGGTGACGGTTGTGACCGTGCTGGAAGACCTCGCTGTGGCGGTGGTTGTCGGGGTGATTGTGAGCGCGCTGGCCTACAGCTGGCAGAACGCGCGCCGCATCCATGCCCACACCCGCGAGAGCGAGTCTGATCCGGGTGCGAAGGTCTATGAGATCGAAGGGCCGCTGTTCTTTGGCTCTGCAGATGGCTTTGCCGAGCTGTTTGAGATCGAGAGCGATCCGGCGCATGTGATCGTGGATTTTGCCCGCTCCCGTGTGGTGGACCAATCTGCGCTGCAGGCGATCGAAGCCGTGGCAGCAAAGTATGAAGAGGCGGGCAAGCAGCTGGTACTGCGTCACCTGAGCCGGGATTGTCATGAGCTGCTGAGCAAGGCAGGTCACCTGATGGTGGATAGCGATGATGACCCGGAATATGAGATCGCCGTGGATTACTCGGTGCGCACGGGCGTTCTGAGCGGCGGACACTGACCGCTACTGAGCGGAAACAGTGTGGAAAAGAAGAAGGGCTGGCCGATGGGCCAGCCCTTTGTTGTTTGGAGAGGCTTTAGATTATGCGGCCTGAAGATCGCCACCGGCAGAACCGCCGAGTGGGTCCGGGCCGTAGCGGTTGTCGCCCTGGGTACCGGGGACAAACAGAAGCGCGAGGGCAAACAGAATGCCGATGCCCGGAATGATGGTGATCAGGATGGCCCAGCCGGTCCAGCCAAAGTCACGGCAGCGCTGGCTGCCAACGGCCCAGCTTGCCACGAAGAGCGGCAGGATCAGCACCAGAAGGATGAGGCCAAGGCCTGCAGTTGCCGTGGCCAAAGCGGCAATAACGGCACTCAGAACCATGGAGATGATCACCATGGTCAGAACGAAAAGGAAGTAGCTTTTGCGGTTGCGGCGACCGGAAAAGGAAAAGATATCTTGAAAGACGGGCTTGGACATTTTTGCTCCTAATAGTTGAATGTTTTGGTCATTAATATTTTTTTAATACCTGTGCTAGTGCAAATTCCCGTAAGTAAAACGCTCTAAAATCCGCTACACAACTCGGGTAGGGCTTGGGAGGCATGATGCCGTTTTTTGCTATTCTGATTGGGCTTTTGCCGTCGTTTCTTCTGGTGGTTTTGGGCGGTGTGGTGCGCGGGCGTCTCTCGGTGAATGCCTGGCAGGGGCTGGACAGGCTCAACTTCGAAATCCTCTTTCCGGCGCTCTTGTTTGTGGCGGCCAGCCAGCGCCCTTTGGAGCTCGCGCAGGTGGCGGCGATTGCGCCCATCGTCTGGGGGCTGCTTGCGGTTGCGCTGGGCGTGGGCTATCTGGCGCGCCCGTTTGGGCCGGAGGCCTTTCGGGATTTTGCGGCCGGGTGGCAGACCTCCTGGCGGACCAATACGGCATTGGCGTTTATCGCGGTGGCCACCACCAACACGGCGGGTGTGGGCGAAATGGCTGTGGTGGTGGGCATGGGGGTGCCGATGGCCAATGCGCTGGCGGTGATTGTGCTGAGCCGGGGCGGCAGCCTTGGGCTCTGGGGGACGTTGCGCAAGGTGGCGCTGAACCCGTTTCTGCTGGCGTCGCTGAGCGGTGTGATCGTGGGCTTGTCTGGCTTGCGCATTCCGGGGCCGGTGCTGGCACCATTGGAGTTGCTGGCGGCGGCAGCCATACCGATTGCGTTGATTTCAGTGGGCGCGACGATGAATTGGGGGGCGCTGGCGCGGTTGGACCGGTTCAGCGGAGCGATATGCGCCGCCAAGCTGGTTGTGATGCCTGCAAGCGCGCTGGCGGTCGCTTCGGGCTTGGGGCTTGAGAGTGGCGTGGCCGCGGCCATGGTGATCTGGGCAGCCCTGCCCACCGCAAGTGCGGCGCATGTTCTGGCGACGGGCTTTGGCGCGGATCGGGAGCTGGCGGCCACTTTGGTGGCGCAGACAACGCTGCTGGGTGCGGTGAGCCTGACGCTTTGGATCACCTTGGTGGAGGTGGTGTTTTAGCCGCAAACAGAGACGCGCCTGACCCTGGGTGGGGGCTGAAAGCGCCCTCCCGTGGGGAGGGTCTTGCGCGGCTCGGCGGTGCCGAGCAAGACCTCAGAGACGTTCTAGCGCCTCAACATCTCCAGCCATGATCGCGGGGATGGCGGCTTCGATCCGCTCCTGTGGCCAATCCCACCAGGCGACCTCCAGAAGGCGGGCAATGATGGCTTCGTCAAAGCGCTTGCGCACAATGGCGCCGGGATTGCCTGTTACGATCCCATAGGGCGGGACTGTGCCGCGCACCACCGCGCCTGCGCCGATGATCGCGCCATGCCCGATCTGCGCGCCGGGCAGCACCATTGCACCGTAGCCGAGCCAGACGTCATGGCCCACAATCGTGTCGCGCTTATCGGGCTGATAGCCTTCGGGCACGGTTTTGCCGAAAATCGGGAAGGGATAACAGCTCAGCCCATCCATGGCGTGATTGGCTGAGGAGGTGATGAAGCGCACCCCATGGGCGATTTGGCAGAATTTGCCGATCTGCAGCTTTTCCTGCGAGAAAGGGAAGAGGTAAGGGGCCAGATGGGTGGCCCAATCCTCTGGCGGTGCAAAGTCGGAGGCATAGGTGAAGTCTCCGACCGAGAAGTTTGGCTGGTCAATCACGGCGGAGAGCAGCACTGTGCCTGCGTGGCGTGATCCATCCGGGAGCACGATGGGGTGCGGCTGGGTTGGATCGGGCAGGGGCATGGGGCTCTCCGTGTGTTGGGGTCAGCTTTGGCCGGGGCGGGCCAGCGTGAATGTGTTGTCGACCACCGAGTAGTCTTTGTAGCCAAGGCGGGCGAGGGGGCGGAAGGTGGTCACGTCAAAGATGCCGTCCACAAGGCAGTCGTCGCGCAGATGCACGCCGGTGACTTCGCCCAGAACCATGAAGTTGTTTTCCCCCAAGAGCGGCACGATCTGGGTCATGCGGCATTCCAGCGAGGCCGGTGCACCGATGAGGCGGGGGCAGGCGATGGTGTCGCATTCTGCGGCCTCAAGACCGGCTTTCTCAAACTCGTCCACGTCTTTGTCAAAGCCATCGGTGGAGATGTTCATCGCATCGCGCATGTCAGAGGCAACAATGTTCACACAGAACACCTCGGTGGCGCGGATGTTGGAGAGGCTGTCTTTGCCCTCGGCCTGATCGGGTTTCGCCCCGGTGGAGGCAAACATCACCTGCGGCGGGTTGTCCGCGAGGCCGTTGAAAAACGAATAAGGCGCGAGGTTGCGCACGCCGTTTGCATCCTGCGTCGACACCCATGCAATCGGGCGCGGGGTGATGATCGCTTTGAACGGGTTGTGCGGGAGGCCGTGGCCGTCCTTTGGCTGATAGAACATGAGGTTTCCCTTATTGGTTTGCAGGAAGTCGTAGCGCCATGTTAGGGGCGAGGGAACCGTAAAAAGACGTCACAATCGGGCAGGGAGCGGGCGGTGTTCACGCTGGCAGTGGAGACAGGTGAGGATTGGTGGGAGGTAGAGGCGCTGTATGACCTCTGCTTTGCGCCGGGGCGTGAGGCGCTGAGTTCTTACCGTTTGCGCGATGGGGTGGATCCTGTGGCCGGGCTGTCGCTGGTGGCGCGGGATGTGGATGGCATTCTGGCAGGCGCAATCCGGTATTGGCCGGTGAAGATCGGCGACGTGAAGGCCTTGCTCTTGGGGCCGGTGGCCGTGCACCCGACCCATCAGGGCGAAGGATTGGGCGGTTTGCTGATCGAAGACAGCCTGAGCCGCGCAGCACCCTTGGGCTGGGAGCGGGTGATGCTGGTGGGCGATGCGCCTTACTACCGCCGCTTTGGCTTTGAGAAGCTTGCAGATGTTGTTATGCCGCCGCCGACCAACCCTGAGCGGGTGCTGGGGCGGGCGCTGGTGGACGGCGCTTGGGAGGACATCGCAGGGGATGTTGAAAGCGTGGCTGGCTGAGGCTCCGGAAACGCGCTGTTGGGGCCAAAATAGGGGGCAAACCCATGTCATATGAGCTGACCACCAAGCAGATCACGGATCTGACCGCGCTGCGCCACGCGCTGCATGAGACGCCTGAAATCTCCGGCGAAGAGGCACAGACCGCCGCGCATATTGCGGAGGCGTTGCGCCAAGCGGGGGCTGATCAGATTTGGACCGGCCTTGGTGGGCATGGGGTGGCCGCAGCCTTTGAGGGCAAAGCGGCGGGGCCCACGGTGATGATCCGCTGTGAGCTGGATGGCCTGCCGATTCATGAGGTGTCTGATTTGCCTTACCGTTCGCAGATTGATGGCAAAAGCCATGTGTGCGGGCATGACGGGCATATGACAATGGTGATGGGCTGCGCGCTTGCGCTGGCCCGCCGCCCGGCGCGCGGCCGCGTGATATTGCTGTTTCAACCTGCTGAGGAAACCGGCAGGGGCGCACCTGCGGTGGTGGATGATCCGCGTTGGTCTGCGCTGAAGCCGGACTATGTCTTTGCCATTCACAACCTGCCGGGCTTGGCGCTAGGCACGGTTGGACTTTGTGCGGGCACGGCCTGTTGCGCCTCACGGGGGATGCAAATCAGGCTGGCGGGCAAAAGTTCTCATGCGGCCATGCCGGAGGATGGGGTGTCCCCCGCAGGGGCTATGGCGGAGCTGATGACCGCCTTGCCCGCGCTGAGCCGTGGGGGCGCACTGGATGAGGCCTTTCGCCTTTGCACGCTGACCCATTGCAGCCTCGGGGAGCCGACCTTTGGCATTGCACCGGGGGATGGGGAAATCCGCTGCACGCTGCGCTGCGTGAGTGATGCCACCATGCAGGGGCTGATCGAAGAGGCGGAAACAGCGGTGACGGAGGCCGCCGCGCGCCACGGGCTTGAGGCCGAGATCACCTGGCACGATGTCTTTGCCGCGACGGTCAACGCTGATGAGGCGGTTCAGCTGACACAGCAGGCCGCGCAGGCGACGGGGCTGGCGGTGGAGATGTTGCCGGAGCCGATGCGGTTTTCTGAGGATTTTGGCTGCTTCGGACTGGATGGCGCGACCACGGCGATGATTTTTCTGGGCTCCGGAGTGGATCAGCCGCAGCTTCACAATCCTGATTTTGACTTTCCCGATGCTTTGATCCCGCATGGGACACATCTGTTTCTGAACCTGATCACACAGCTGCTGGAGGCGTGAGCTTAAGCGGGCCTACAGCATAGGGCATAGGTTGAAGCCTTGGGCGGGATGCCTACCTATTCTTCATGACCAAAGTAGAGATTTTGCCGGACGCGCCGCTGCGCGAGATTGATCTGGAACGCGAGTTGGATGCGCTGGCCAAGCGGTATCAGGGCGCAAGCGGGCTGGGGATGAAGGTGCTGGGTGTGCTCGGCATCCCTGTGGGCGGCTTGCTAAAATCGCTGCCGCAAGAGGTGCAGACCGGGCTTGGCGGCGCCACAGAATATGCGCTGACGCAGGCTGTGAAATGGGCCGATGGCAGCCGTGGGGTGATCAAGGATCAGCCGGATTGGATCAATGCCTCGATCACTGCGGCGCTGGGCGCGGCGGGGGGCGCAGGCGGTGTGACCTCGTCATTGGCAGAGTTGCCGATCACGGTGACGGTGCTGCTGCGTGCCATCCAAGGGGTCGCAGTACAGCATGGGTTTGACCCGTCAAAGGAAAGCGTGCGCTTTGATTGCGTGCGTGTGCTGGCGGCCAATGGGCCGTTTGAGGAAGACCGCGGCGCGGATCTGGCGATGCTGGAGCAGCGCGCGGGGCTGGCGGTGGGCGGCGCCAAATGGGTGACATCGGTGATTGTTCCCCGTCTGGCGCCCGTGCTGGGGCAGAAGCTTGCAGCGCAGGCGGTGCCGGTGATTGGGGCCGCTGCCGGTGCGGCGACGAACTACGCTTACACCAGCTATTACCAAGACATCGCCCATGTGCATTTTGGCCTGCGCAAGCTGGCTGTGGAGGCCGATGTTGCACCGGACGTGCTGGTGGCGGGGATGCGGAAGAGGTTGGGGACAGAGTAAGTCTCGTAGCGCCCTCCCGTGGGGTCGATCGGGCGATGCTTGGCGGCGTGCAAGGCACGCCGTTGTTCCGAGCCTAGCCCTTAATTTCCGTTGCGCAGATACTCCATCACGGCGGGGCGGACGGATTGATCACCTTGTTCACGCGCCTGATGGATCACGCGGCGCACCTCGCTGAGGTCCACGCGGCGCAGCAGGCTTTTGACCGGACCGATGGAGGCCGGGCGCATGGAGAGGTGGCGCAGCCCCATGGCGGCCAAGCAGACGGCCTCGATCGGGCGGCCTGCGTCTTCGCCACAGAAGCTGAGCGGCGTGCCGGTGTCGATACAGCGGTTCACGATGCCCTCGAGGAAGGTCAGGAAGCTGACATTCAGCGTGTCATAGCGGCGGCGGACCCGTTCGTTTTCCCGGTCTGCCGCGAAGAAGAACTGCTTCAGATCGTTGCCGCCGATGGAGAGGAAATCGACCTCCTCATAGAACTTCTTGGGGGCAAAGCCGAGGCTTGGGGTTTCCAGCATCGCGCCCACTTCCAGCGTTTCCGGCAGAGGGTGTCCAAGAATACGCTCGCGCTCCATCGCCTTGTCCACCTCAGCACGGGCTGCGGTGTATTCCTCATATTGGGCGATGAAGGGGAACATGATGGTCAGCGGGCGGCCATTGGCCCCGCGCAAAAGCGCCTGAAGCTGCATGCGCATGACGCCGGGCTTATCCAGCGCAACACGCACGGCGCGCCAGCCAAGGGCCGGGTTGGGCTCATCCTGAGGTGCCATATAGGGCAGCACCTTGTCAGAACCGATGTCCAGCGTGCGGAACACCACGCGCTTGCCCTCTGCCGCATCCATCACGCGGCCATAAAGCTGCGCCAGTTCGGTGCGTTTGGGCATCTGGTTGCGGATCAGGAACTGCAGCTCGGTGCGGAACAGGCCGACCCCTTCCGCCCCGGAGGTGGGCAGGGAGGGCAGGTCTGCCATAAGGCCTGCGTTCATGTGCAGATGCACCAGTTGGCCGTCTCGGCTTTCTGCATCCTTGTCGCGGATTGAGGCGTAGCGTTCCTGGGCCTGGGTCGCCATGGCGATCTTGTCGCGGAAGGCGGTGACCACGGTGTCATCCGGGCGCAGGTGCACAATGCCCTGATCGCCGTCCACCATAATGTGGTCGCCATTGAGCGCTTCGGTCGTGATTTTGTCGGCGTGGATCACCAAAGGGATCGCCAGCGCGCGGGCCACAATGGCGGCGTGGCTGCCAACAGAGCCTTCTTCGAGCACGATGCCCTTAAGCTTGCGGCCATATTCCAGCAGCTCGCCGGGGCCGATGTTGCGGGCAATCAGGATCGGGTCGGAAGGCATTTCCGCGCCGGTTTCGCTGCCCTGACCGGTCAGGATGCGCAGCAGGCGATTTGAGAGATCATCGAGATCATGCAGGCGCTCGCGCAGGTAGGCATCGGTCACTTGTTCCATGCGGGACCGTGCGGCGGATTGCTCCATCTCCACAGCCGCCTCGGCAGAGAGGCCGCGGGAGATGTCCTGCTCCATGCGGCGCATCCAGCCTTTGGAATTGGCAAACATGCGGTAGGCTTCGAGCACGTCGAGCTGTTCTTTGTCGCCGCGCGCCGCCGTATCAAGCATCTTGTCCACGCCGACGCGCAGCTCTTCGACCGCATCATTCAAACGCTTCAGTTCGACCTCGGGATCGTCTGCCACAGGGTTGGTGACCACCACGCGCGGCTCATGCAGCCAGACATGGCCCTCAGAAGCCCCCTCCTGACCGGAGGTGCCGCGAAACATCTCTGATTGCTGGTGCAGGGCGCTCATGGCCGCGCCTTCGCCGATGAAGGCGCCAAGCTCGGTCATTTCAGCAAGCACCATGGCGACAACTTCCAGCGCGTAGACTTCGTCCAGCGAGAAGGTGCGTTTTTCCTTGGATTGCACCACCAGAACGCCAAGATTGTCGCCCAGTCGTTGCACCGGCACGCCGCAGAAGCTCGAAAAAATCTCTTCGCCGGTTTCCGGCATATAGCGGAAGCCTTTGGCGTTGGGTGCGTCGTCGGTGTTGACCACGGAGGAGGCGCGGGCCACGCGGCCCACAAGCCCTTCGCCCACGCGCATGCGGGTCTGGTGTACCGCTTCGGGGTTCAGGCCTTCGGTGGCGCAGAGCTCAAGCGTTTCATCATCGCGAAACAGATAGATCGAGCACACCTCAGTGCCCATCGAACTGGCGATCAGGCTGGTGATCTTGTCGAGGCGTTCCTGACCGGCACTGTCTTCGGCCAAAGCGTCTCTGAGCCGCCCCAGCAGTTTGCGGCTTTCCGTCTGGGTGTCTTGCGCCATAAACGGTGTGGTCCTTGGTTGTCGCTCACCTTGCGAATAGACCACAACCGCGCGGAAATCAAAACGCTTTATCTGCACCTTACCGGTGCTAGGCAGTGAAGCTTACCGGCTACGCATGGATTTTGGTCAATTTACGCCACCATCCGTGGCAGGAGGTTGCGCGATTTTCTCCACATCTAAGAGATTGTTGACTGAAACTGTCTCGCGTTTAAATTGAGGCAGTTAAAACCAACGAAGTACTTTCTGACGATGACTATTGTGAAATCGCTGTTGGCAGCGACAGCGCTAACTTTGAGCTCTCTGACCTTGGCCGCACAAACCGCAGATCCTACTGAGCTTGCGTTTTGGGATACAGTCAAAACATCCGAAAATGCCGAAATGCTGCAGCTTTATCTGGAAAACTATCCAGAAGGCGCATTTGCCGGCTTGGCAAAGATCATGATCTCACAGCTTGGCGGCGCGCCTGCGGAGCCGAAAGCGGCGGCGGATGAGAGTGCGACGGATGAGGCAGCATCGCGTGCGGAGCCAAGTCAGTCGGCAGCCATGCTGGAAGAGGCAATGCGCAACTGTGATGCGCTGGTTGGGGATGTTGAGAGTTATCTGCGCAAAGATGCTTATCTTCCGGTGTTTGATCTGTCTGATGCCGATCTTCGAAAGGCGCTCTCGTCGTGCTCGATGGCTGGGCTCACGGAGCAACCCTCTGCCTATTTTAAGCATTTCATGGCGTATTACGCTTTGCTGGATCGCGAGGAGCGGGGGTTGTCAAATGAGGAATGGTCGGTGCTCCAAAAAGCGGCGGATGCGGATTTTCCGGCGGCCATTGTCTGGGCTGGGCGGCTGTATCTGCACACATATACTGGAGGCGCGGAGCAGAGCTTTTTGAACGAGGGGCTGGCGATTCTGGAACGCGGCGTTGCGCTTAGCCAAGAATATGCCGCGTTTGAATTGGGTCAGTTTCATAGCGGGGCAGAGCCATACTATAGCGACGCGGAAGTGCCTTACCATGTCGACAATCCGACGGAGGATTATGGGAAGGCGTTGCAGTACTTTGCCAAGGCGGAGTCCTTTGGCAGCGCCACAGAAGCGGCCTTTGAGCAAGGCGCACTTTATGGCGATTTAACGTTGGACATCCGCGATGCGGATGCGGCCGTGGCGGCCTATGAGCGCAGTATCGCGCGGGGGCAACGCCTTGCGGACTCTCACGGAAGACGCAGCGTTTTTCTGACCATACCTGCTTTATCGTCCGCTCGGTTAGATGTGCCGAAAGATATTATGGGCTTTCTCTCAGAACCTGACTTTGCAAGCGGGGTTCAGGCGGCCATGACGGCTGCCGAGCTTGGGTGGGAAGAGGGGGAAGCCTTTTGGTCTACCCGTGCGCTGGAGATGTTGCAGAAGTTGCTGTTTGTGATTTCGGATGCGCAGGCCATAAGCTACGAAAACGATTTTGCGGCCTGGCGTGGCTCTGAGGACAACACAAACGTCATTGGGTTCTTGAATGCGATTGCGGATACGATCGAATCCGAAATGGTCACCCGGTTTGAGCAAGACCATCACGGCGAGAGTGGCGAGGATGCGGAAACGATGCGCGCCTGGCGGGAGGCGTTTGATCGCCTGATGGATGACCGTGTATATGCGTTCACTGAATTGAATGAAGTCACCGGTTGGGATTTCGATTTTCGGAGTGCAGATGACTGTATCAAGTGGGTGAATGAGGAGTGGATCTCTGTGCGGGTGTTCGAAGTCGAGGTATTCAATGAATGCCCTGCGGATGTGAGCTTTGCTATGGCGGTTGATCAGGTGTCTCACTCAGGGAAAATCCATAAGCACGAGAAGCGCATTGAGCTTCCTACATGGGGAGAGGAGACGCTTCGGTTTAGCGCCCCCTTCGACGCTAAAACGGCCAACTACAACTGGCGGGCGTGTTATTCAGTGCAGGGGGATATTGTGTCGTATGACGACAGCGATGCCCTGTCTTGCGAGGGGGCTGATCCGACCGAGGCGCGCGATCTGGTGGGAAACTATATTGGGCGGCGTGACGCGCTCAAACGGCATGTGAAAGAACTCCTGGAATGGGAACTCGAACAGTTTTAACAAAAAAGCCCGCCAGATGGCGGGCTTTTGATTTTGGGTGGATGGCGTGGCCTTAGGCTTTCTCAAGCTCAAAAGCGTCGTGCAGGGCTTGCACGGCCAGTTCCATGTATTTGCGCTCGATCAGCACGGAGATTTTGATCTCGGATGTGGTGATCACTTTGATGTTGATGCCTTCGTCAGACAGCACTTTGAAGGCCTTGGCGGCCACGCCGGACTGGCTGCGCATGCCGATGCCAACCACAGAGACCTTGGCGACCTCCTCGTCGATGACCAGCTCGGCAAAGTTCAGGCCGCCGGAGGATTTCAGGGCGTCCAGCGCGGCTTCGGCGCGTTTCACCTGATCGGTGGGCAGGGAGTAGGTCATGTCGGTGCGGCCATCTTCAGAGATGTTCTGCACGATCATGTCCACATTCACGCCCGCGTCAGACAGGCAGCCAAAGATGATGGATGCGATGCCGGGGCGGTCGGCCACGGACAGCAGGGTCATTTTGGCTTCGTCGCGCGAATAGGCGACACCGGAGACGACGTTGGATTCCATAATTTCCTCCTCATCGCAGACCAGCGTGCCTGCTTCATCGGATTGTTCTTCAAAAGAGCTGAGAACCCTCAGCCGGACTTGGTTGCGCATGGCCAGTTCCACGGAGCGGGTCTGAAGGACCTTGGCGCCGAGGCTGGCCAGCTCGAGCATTTCTTCAAAGGCGATCTTGTCGAGTTTGCGCGCCTTTTGGCAGATGCGCGGGTCGGTGGTGTAGACGCCATCCACATCGGTGTAGATGTCACAGCGCTCCGCCTCAAAGGCGGCGGCAAAAGCCACGGCTGTGGTGTCAGAGCCGCCACGGCCCAGGGTGGTGATGCGGCCTTCCTCGGAGATGCCCTGAAAGCCTGCCACAACGGCAACACGCATGCCTTCGCCAAATTTGGCGTTGATGTTGTCGGTCGGGATTTCCTCGATGCGCGCCTGGCTGTGGGCGGAGGTGGTTTTGAGCGGCACTTGCCAGCCCTGCCAGCTGCGCGCCGGTACGTCCATTTCCTGCAGGGTCAGCGCCATCAGGCCTGCGGTGACATTCTCACCGGAGCTGACCACGGCGTCATATTCGCGTGCGTCATAAAGCGGGGAGGTTTCGTCGACATAGCCGACAAGCTTGTTGGTTTCCCCGGACATGGCAGAGACGATGACGATGACGTCATAGCCTTTGGCCACTTCCACGCCGACGCGTTTGGCGGCGCGGCGGATGCGGTCAAGGTTGGCAACAGAGGTGCCGCCGAATTTCATCACAAGTACGGGCATGGCGCGTCCTTAAATCGTAAGTCGGAGGGGGTTTACGCGGTTGGGGGGCGAGAGGCAAGCTTGATTGACTTTATCGGCCCTTGAGGTGGGAAAGAGAGGCGGTAGGAGCGGCATGAGGGGCCAGCCCCTCTGGCGCAGCGGGCTGCTCCATTCACCCCGGGATATTTGGGGAATGAGAAGTTTGTGAATGAGAAGACAGGCGCGCTCAGAAGGCGTGGGCGCGGCCGTCCCAGGTTTCAAAGCAGCCGGTGGTCTCAAGAGACAGGGCGTCAAACCGGTTGATCAGGCCGGAGGTGCTTTCCTCCAAGGTGATGTCGGCCTGGGTGCCACCCATATCGGTTTGCACCCAGCCGGGATGGTAGATACCAACGGCAATGCCGATGTGGGCGAGATCGGTCGCCAGATTGCGCCCAAGGTTCAGGGCGGCGGCTTTGGAGGCGCGGTAAATATAGGAGCCCCCCGGCGCACGGGTGTGAGAGGCCATCTGCGAGGAGATGATCGCGATTTTTGGCGCTTCAGAGAGCTGCAGGTTGGGCAGCAGGTTCTGCACATTCAAGAAAACGCCGGTGACATTGGTGGCAAAGCTGTCCGCCCACATGTCTGCCGGGTAGCCGTCTGCGAGGTTTTGGCCCTTGTCCAGATAGACGCCGGCATTGCAGATCAGGAGATCGATGGGCTGGGCATCCAGCGCTGCGGCCATGGCGGCCTGGCTGCTTGCGTCGCGCACATCCAGAGGCAGGAAGTCTCCTCCGGCGCGGCTGGTGCCGGTGACCTTGTGACCTGCCTTGCGATAGTGATCAGAAAGCGTTGCGCCAATGCCTCGGTTGGCGCCGGTGATCACGATGTGCATGGGAATGTCCTCTCTGAGTGTCAGTTGGTTTTGCGGCCGATGGCAAAGGGCAGGGGCGCGACCGGCACGCCTTCTTCGATCAGGGCCTTGGCCTCTTCGGGCTTGGCTTCGCCATAAATGGCGCGCTCCGGGGCGCTGCCTTCATGCATGGCGCGGGCCTCGGAGGCAAAATTCTTGCCGACATAGTCGGAGTTGGCCTCAACATGTTGGCGCAGCTCGCGCAGGGCCTGCTCTGCCGGGGAGGCCGGAGCGGAGAGGGCGCCGGGGTTGGGCTTGGGCGCCTCGGCTGGTTGTTCCTGTGGTGCCGGGACGCTGGCCGCTTTGCGCGCCGGACGCACGCGGGGCGCCATCATCGCCTTGGTGACATCCGTGTTGCCACAGAGGGCGCAGGCGACCATGCCGCTGACCTGAAGCTTGTCGAAGGCTTCTGCGGATTGAAACCAGCTGTCAAATCGGTGGTCGTTGGCGCATTTTAAGGTGTAGTTGATCATCGCGGTGGCGTGTCTTGGTCAGCTCTTGGGTGGCGCGAACATATGGTGCGTGTTGGGGGGGATCAAGCGTGGCGCGGCTGTTCGGCTCTATGACCTTGCGCGTTTCTTGAGCTGTTTGGTGTCAAAGTTGCGCAGGATCTCTGCCAGTTCCGGAATGCGGATGTGTTTGGCGGCCTTTTTCGGGCGCATCCATTTGCGGCGACGCTGGCCTGCTTCGGGGTAGTGTTTGGCGAGTTTGTCGACCTCCAGAGCAAACACCATCACGCGGATTTTCTGGCCGCGCAGCGGGCCACGGGTTTTGCGGTAGCGGAACTGGCCGATGCTGTGTTTGCCGATCGCGCCGGTGATGCCGGCCTCTTCCCAGGCTTCCTGTGCTGCGGCTTTGTGGGGCTTCATCCCATCCATGGGCCAGCCCTTGGGGATGATCCATTGCTGGGTGCCGCGGGAGGTGACCATCAGGATCTGCGGTTTGCCCTTGCGGATGCGGTAGGGCAGCGCGGCAAATTGCAGGTTTTTCCCGGTTTTGCGGGCTTTCTGGATCATGGCCTCAAGGGCCGAGGGGGCGAGGAGGCCCATCAGCCAACTCCTTGGTTCACGACACGCGCATGAGAGCGTTTGTGAGGAAGGTAGCGCAGATTGGGGAGGGGGCAAGCGCATAGTCGTCGCAGCCCGCGATTTCTCGTGGAGGGTGAGCGCGATCATGGGAAGTCCTGAATAGGTCGGCATTTGAGCTGCTAGGCGTCTTCGCACTCGCCAACGACCGCGCTACAACCGTTGCGACAGCTGTCATTTGCTGTATCAATCTCCTGTTTGTGAAATCGCACAAAAGAATAGGGGAATGAATTTGAAAGAGCGTTTTTGGGCAAACCACCCGCTGACCGCACAAGTAAAAAGAGAGATCTGGCGGGACGCAATATTTACCTTCGATACGAGTGTCCTTCTTGATCTTTATCGGTTCTCCGAAACCACACGTGCTGAAGTTTTTGAAATTTTGGAAGTGTTAGGTGATCGTGCGTGGCTAACTGCTCAAGTTGCTAAAGAGGTCTACGCAGGTCGCCTCGGAGCGATCCGGGATGAAGTAAACGCCTATGATCCCGTTGTTGAGTACTTGTCGAGCAAACATATCGGGCAAAAGCTGCTGCGGCCACTTGGCAAGAGACGTCACCCTTATGTTTCTCAGGACACCTTCGACGAGCTTAAGGCGGTTATTGAAAAGGTTCGAGCAGAGGTCAAAGAAGAGCGCTCAGCTCTTGAAGACCTTGCCGCAAATGATCCCATTTTGCCAAAGCTGTCTGAGCAGTTTGGGGTTCGCGTTGGGCCGGAATTCGATGATGCGGACTTAGAAAAACACCGCAAAGAAGCTCTGCGGAGGGTCAAAGAACGCGTCCCGCCTGGATACGCTGATGAGACAAAATCTGATGACCTTAAGGTTGGCGACTACTTTGTATGGCGGCAAGCCATGGACTTGTCGAGCGCGCGAGCCAAGCATTTGGTCTTTGTGACTTCAGACAAAAAAGAAGATTGGTGGCAGTTGTACGGGAAGGGTGAACAGGCTCGCATTGTCGGCCCCAGACCTGAGCTGTTATCAGAGTTCAAGGATGACACAGGGCACAGTGTGTTGATGTTGGAACTGGATGAGTTTCTGTCTCTTTTTGCCGACTTTGAGCATAGGGCGATTTCAGATCAGGCGCGGCAGGAAGCTGCGGCGGTCTCTTTGAATGAAGCCCGGCGAGCTTTTCGTTTGAAGCGGAAGTTCAAGGAGTTCTACGTCGCTAATCCAGATGGTAGTGTATCTTTAGCAGTGCCACCCTTGGGGTCAGCTCGCACAGACGGATCACCCTTTGAGGAAGAGGAAAAGAGAAGGGCGCTCTGGCAGGATCTCATTCTTTCAAAGCCACTTGAGGAACTGAGGTCTCTCCCCCGACAAGATAGGAAGTTCACCCAAGAAGAAGTAGCCCGATTGCTCGGCAAACACGCTACCTCTATTCTATTTGGAGAGGAGCATACTTCGAGTTCAGACGGCGAGACAACAGAGCCTCCGGAAGAGTCTGACGAAGAACAATAACTACTAATTTGGATAGAGGCATTATCTATCTGTCGCCTTTGAGTGCTGGGGCAGTTTCGCAGGAGCGAGCTGCCCCAGTTGTTTTGCGCGCAACAACTGTCGTTTTAACATGTAGCCTTTAATAAGCCCGTTAAATGAGGCGGCGACGCTCGGAGTTTTAACCCCCTAAACCCAAATTAGCTCAACAGCTGTCCGAAAGGTGCTGGTGGCTGTGCTGCGCGCAAATCCGAAAAATCGTTTTGCTGCAATTATTTCCATAAATCACTGTAAACTTTTTCCGCACGCTACAGAGGGTGTGGTTTGGGTCGCGTTTGGGAATTCATGGGGCGCGTGGCCGGTGAAATGTGGGAATGAATGGGATGGATGGCGATTTTCATGGGAACTCACTGCGAATCACGTGGGTGTGACGGCGATTTGTGGGGGTGATGCGGTGCATTTTGAGGCGTTTTGAGCGCTAGGTGGAAATTTTTTTGGGATTTCTTGGGAAGTCGATTTCTGTGGATAAATCACACACTATTTGGTGCTCAAAAGTAAATGCCTGTGGATATGTGGTGTAAATCGAATCGATTGGCACCAATTGGGCGCGATTTCAGAGGTGCGAAAATCGTGTATATAGACTCTGTGGGGCAAAATTTATGTTGCCTTCCATAAATTCCCATGGCATCCCTAAATCCACGATGAGGACGGGAACAAACGAGGCGCTAAGACCTCAAATCCCAAGTCAGGTTTCATACAGGCGCCCGCTTTCATCGAAAAAAAGAGATCCGGTGCGTGGGCGAGCAGAACATCCCCCCAGGTGGCACGCGCAACTGGACACCCGCACAAGCGGGACGAGGGCGGCGGATTGATCAGTGGCAGCAGATCAATCCGCCGTTTCGCTTCCACCGGACCCATTCCGGGTGGTGGGGCAGGCAGAGGTTGAAAGGGGCCATAGGCAGTGGCGCTTATGTTTCGCGGCGAGAGCCGTAACAAGGTGGATACAAAGGGACGGATGTCGATTCCGGCCAAGTTCCGCCGTGTGCTTGAAGCAGGCGACCCAGACTGGAAAAGTGGCGCAAACCCCAACCTCGTGATCGTATACGGCGGCAAGACCCGCGACTATCTGGAATGTTTCACGGTTGAGGCGATGAACGATGTGGTGGCCCGCATCATGAAAATGCCCCGTGGCAGCAAGAAGCGCCTTGCGCTCTCCAATCTCTATCTGACCCTGTCGATTGACGCCTCGGTGGATGATACCGGGCGGATCGTGCTGCCCAAAGAGCAGCGTGACAAGATCGGTCTTGCGGACATGGCGGTGTTTGCCGGTAAAGGCGACACCTTTGAGATCTGGAACCCGGAGACCTATGAAGCCACCCAGGCGGAGGCGCTTGAGGCGGATGACGACTTTGATCCGGATGCCGATCCTTCGATTTACCTTGATGGCGACGAGGGGTTCTAAGGATGGCGAGCCCTGAAGATCCCGCCACCAAACGCCCTCACATTCCTGTTCTGCTTGCGCCTTTGCTTCGCGCGGTGGCACCTGTTTCTGGGCGTTGGCTTGATGGCACATTTGGCGCGGGTGGCTATACCTGTGGGCTGATTGAGGCCGGGGCCAGCAAGGTTTACGGCGTGGACCGTGATCCGCTGGCCTTTGAGATGGCGGCCCCGTGGGTGGGAGGCTATGGCGATCAGATCGAGCTGGTGGCCGGTGTGTTTTCCAAGATGGATGAGTATGCCGAGGATCTGGATGGCGTGGTGCTCGACCTTGGAGTCAGCTCGATGCAGCTGGATCTGGCGGAGCGCGGCTTTTCCTTCATGAAGGATGGCCCGCTGGACATGCGGATGAGCCAGGACGGGCCTTCGGCTGCGGATCTGGTGAACGAGGCCGGTGAGGCCGAGCTGGCGGATATCATCTATCAGTACGGAGAAGAGCGGGCGAGCCGTCGGATTGCCAGGGCGATTGTGCGGGAGCGGTCGGCTGCGCCGATCACCACCACATTGCGTCTGGCGGAGATTGTCGAGAGCTGCTTGCCGCGCCCGAAACCGGGTCAGAGCCATCCGGCGACGCGCAGCTTTCAAGCGCTGCGGATCGCGGTGAATGATGAATATGGCGAGCTGTTTCGTGGGCTGATGGCGGCAGAGCGCGCGCTGAAGCCCGGCGGGCTTCTTGCGGTTGTGACCTTCCATTCGGTGGAAGACCGGATGGTGAAGCGGTTCTTGCAGTCGCGCGCGGGCAAAACCGGCAACGTCAACCGCTATGCCCCTGAGACAGAACAGGAAAAGCCTGCGTTTGAGCTGATCACCCGCAAGGCGGTTGGACCTGATCCGGAAGAGCTTGAAGACAACCCGCGTGCGCGCTCTGCGAAACTGCGGGTGGCGCGGCGCACCGATGCGCCGGCGGGTGAGATTGCGGGCAAGGCGATTGGAATGCCAACCCTTGGAGGGCGGAAGTAAATGCGGACGGTGTTGTTTGTTTTGGCGGCTGGTATGGTGATTGCGCTGTCCGTGTGGGCCTATCAGGAGAACTATCGCACGCAGGCGATGATCGGTGAGACCGAACGTTTGCAGCGTGAGATTGGCGAGGCGCGGGCGCGTCTGTCGGTGCTGAAGGCGGAGTGGGCCTATCTCAACCGTCCCGACCGTCTGCGCGATCTGGCCGAGATCAACTATAACGATCTGCAGCTTTTGCCGCTGCGCCCCAACCAGTTTGGGCGCGTGGAGCAGGTGGCCTATCCGGCCAGCGGCGTGCTGTTTGACATTGAGAATGCAGTTGAGGTCTCCGCTGAGGAGGTCACACCATGACACGCACACCTCTGAGACCGCTTGCGTCGATCCTGCGGGCGCGGGATGTGGGGGAGAACCCGGACAGCATTGAGCGCGCCAACCTGCGCGCGCGCCATGAGGAAATGCGCAGCAAAGGGCGTGCCCGTGCTGAAGGGCGCCTGCTGATCATGGCGGTTCTGTTCACCGGAGCGTTTATCACTGTGGGTGCGCGGATGGGCGTGGTCAGCATGTCTGAAGCCACCGAGCCGCGCACAAGCTATGCCGGGAGCCGCATTCAGGCGGAGCGCGCTGATATTGTCGACCGGCATGGGCGCATTCTGGCAACCAACCTTGAGACCCACGCGCTTTATGCGCAGCCACATCACATGATCGACAAGGAACGCGCCGCAAAAGAGCTGGTCGCGATCTTTCCGGATCTGGATGAAGAACGTCTGATTAAGGATTTCACAGGAAAGAGAAAATTCCTCTGGATCAAGAAGAAGATCAGCCCTGAGCAACAACAGGCTGTGCATGATATTGGCGAGCCGGGGCTGCTGTTTGGCCGCCGCGAGATGCGTCTTTATCCAAACGGGCGTTTGGCGGCGCATATCCTTGGCGGGGCGAGCTTTGGCAAGGAAGATGTGCATGACGCCGAGCTGATCGGTGTCGCGGGTGTTGAAAAGTATTTTGACGATGCGCTGCGTGATCCGGCCAATGGCGACAAATCCCTGACCCTGTCCATTGACCTCACCGTGCAGGCCGCAGCCGAGCGCGTGCTTTGGGGTGGCATGAAGCTGATGAATGCCAAGGGCGCGAGCTCTGTGCTGATGGATGTGAAAACCGGTGAAGTGATCTCCATGGTCAGCCTGCCGGATTTTGACCCCAACAATCGCCCGCGCCCGCCGGTGCAGGGGCAGGCGGCGGACAGCCCGCTGTTTAACCGTGCGGTGCAGGGGCTTTATGAGCTTGGCTCGACCTTCAAGATTTTCACCGCCGCGCAATCCATCGAGCTGGGAATTGCCGCGCCTGAGACGTTGATTGACACCAAAGGGCCGCTGCGCTGGGGCAAATTCCGCATTCGGGATTTCCGCAACTACGGCGCGCAGTTGACGCTGACCAAGGTGATCGTGAAATCCTCCAACATCGGCACCGCGCGGATTGCGCAGCTGATCGGGGCGGCGCGTCAGCAGGATTTCCTGCGCAACCTTGGCTTCTTTGAGCCGACACCGGTTGAGGTGGTCGAGGCGCGTGGCGCGCAGCCACTGCTTCCGCGCAACTGGTCTGAGCTGTCGACCATGACAATTTCTTACGGCCACGGCATGTCTGCCAGCCCGCTGCATCTGGCGGCTGGCTATGCGGCGATCGCCAATGGCGGCACCAAAGTCACGCCAACCCTGCTGAAACAGGATGATGTCGAAACCGGCCCGCGCGTGATGAGCGCGGAAAGTGCCGAAGCCGCGCGCACCATGTTGCGCAAAGTGGTGAGCGAGGGCACCGCCTCCTTTGGCGAGGTGCCCGGCTATGCGGTGGGCGGCAAGACCGGCACGGCTGACAAGCCGAAAGAAAACGGGCGCGGATATTATGAGGACAAGGTGATCGCCACCTTTGCGGCGATGTTCCCGACCCATGATCCGAAATATGTGCTGATCCTGTCGCTGGATGAGCCGGTGGAAACCACAGGCGATGAGCCACGCCGCACAGCAGGCTGGACCGCAGTGCCGGTGGCGGCTGAAATGATCGCGCGCGTCGCACCTCTTTTGGGGCTGCGTCCCGAAGTTGAACCCACGGAGTTGGCTGATATAACGCTGACATCAAACTAAGCCGAGCAAAGGCGGGGCACGGATGGCAGTGGGCGCAAAACATCTTTCTGAATTGGGCCTGACGGCCATTGGCGGGGCAAATCCGGCGATCACCGGCTTAGCGGTGGACAGCCGCGACGTGAAAGAGGGCTTTCTGTTCGCAGCGATGCCCGGCACGCGGGTGCATGGGGGCACATTCATTCAATTTGCTCTGCGCATGGGCGCGTCTGCGATCTTGACAGACGCGGCGGGCGCAAAGATTGCGGAGCAGGAGTTGGCGGCAAGTGATGCCGCTGTGGTGATTGCAGAAGACCCGCGTCAGGCGCTGGCCTATACGGCAGCGCTGTTTTTTGGCGCGCAGCCCGGCATTATGGCGGCCGTCACCGGCACCAATGGCAAAACCTCTGTGGCGACCTTCCTGCGGATGATCTGGCAGGAGATGGGGCTTGAGGCGGTGAACCTTGGCACCACCGGTGTGGAGGGCGATTTCACCGCCCCGCTGCATCACACAACGCCCGAGCCGATCACCTTGCACCGCACCTTGGCGGCTGCGGCGGAGGCGGGCATTGGCTTTGCCGCAATGGAGGCCTCTTCGCACGGGCTGGCGCAATGCCGCCTGGACGGGGTGCAGCTGAAGGCGGCGGGGTTCACCAATTTCACGCAGGATCACCTCGACTACCACGAGACCTTTGATGAGTATTTCAACGCCAAGGCCGGGCTTTTTGCGCGCGTATTGCCGGAAGATGGCACGGCGGTGATCAATGTGGATGACCCACGCGGCATGGAGATGGCGCTGATCGCGGGCGGACGGGGGCAGGGCGTTCTGACCGTTGGCAAAGGCGACGCGGATCTCGCGCTCACAGCCCAGCGGCTGGATGCGACCGGGCAGGATGTGCGCTTTACCTTCCGGGGCAAAAGCTATCAGACGCGGCTCAATCTGCTTGGCGGGTTTCAGGCGGAGAATGTGCTCTTGGCGGCTGGTCTGGCTGTGGCCTGCGGAGCGGAGCCGGAGCGGGTGTTTGAGGTGCTGCATGAGCTGAAAGGCGTACGCGGGCGGATGCAACTGGCGGCAACGCGGGCCAATGGGGCGGCGGTTTATGTCGACTATTCCCACACGCCTGACAGCGTGGCGACAGCGCTCAAGGCTCTGCGCCCCCATTTGATGGGGCGGCTCATCATTGTGGTTGGCGCAGGCGGGGACCGCGACAAAACCAAACGCCCGCTGATGGGGCAGGCCGCCGCAGAATACGCCGATGTGGTGTTTGTCACCGATGACAATCCACGCAGCGAGGATCCTGCGGTGATCCGTGCGGCCGTGATGGAGGGCGCGCCCGAAGCCACCGAAGTGGGTGACCGGGCCGAGGCCATTCTGCGCGCGGTGGATGCTTTGGGGCCGGGCGATGCGCTGTTGATTGCGGGCAAAGGGCATGAGACCGGGCAGGAAATCGGCGAGGATATCCTGCCGTTTGATGATTGTGAGCAGGCAAGCGTGGCCGTGGCCGCTTTGGATGGAGGTCTGGCATGACGCTTTGGAGCTCTGTCGCCGCCGCAGAGGCAACCGGTGGGCGCAGCACGCGCGACTGGACCTGTAACGGTGTCTCAATTGACACGCGCACCCTTGAAGAGGGCGATCTGTTTGTGGCCCTCACCGCGGCGCGGGATGGCCATGAATTTGTGGCGCAGGCTTTGGAAAAAGGCGCCGCCGCCGCATTGGTGAGCCGCATTCCAGAAGGCCTCACGGAAGATGCGCCCCTGTTGATTGTCGATGATGTGCTGGAAGGTCTGGAGGCTTTGGGCCGCGCTGCCCGTGCGCGCACGGAGGCGCGGGTTGTGGCGGTGACTGGCTCCGTTGGCAAGACCTCGACCAAAGAAATGCTGCGCGCCATGCTTGCGGGGCAGGGGCGCACCCATGCCTCTGTGGCGAGCTACAACAACCATTGGGGCGTGCCGCTCACCTTGGCACGGATGCCTGAAGACACCGAATTTGCTGTGATTGAAATCGGGATGAACCATCCTGGCGAAATCTCGCCGCTCGCCAAAATGGCACGGCCGCATGTGGCGCTGGTCACAACCGTCGCCGCTGTGCATCTGGAAGCTTTTGAGAATGTCGCGGGCATCGCGCAGGAGAAAGCGGCGGTTTTTGACGGGCTGGAGCCGGGTGGCGTGGCCATCGTGAACGCGGATATCGACACGGCAGATGTGCTGCGCGCCCATGCAGCAGCTCTGGGGGTTGCCAAGCAGGAGTTTGGTGAGAGCGCAACAGATTGGCAGCTGGGCGAGATCACGCTGCAAGGCAATGTGACCGTGGCGCGGGCCATGCAGGGCGATGAACCGTTGCTCTTTAAGGTGCAAAGCGCCGGGCGCCATTTTGCGATGAATGCGCTTGGCGCTTTGGCCTCGGTCGACGCGATGGGCGCAGATTTGGCGCTGGCTGTGGCCGATCTTGGCCGCTGGACCCCGTTTGTGGGGCGCGGGGCGCGGGAGACCCTGGTGCTCGATCCGGTGGAAACCGACCGCACTCTGGAGCTGATAGATGAGGCCTATAATGCCAATCCAACCAGCCTTGGCGCTGCGCTTGAGGTTCTCGCCGCGGCAGGGCCCCAAAACGGTATTGGCCGTATCGGCAAAGGCCGTCGGATCGCCTTTGTCGGGGACATGAAGGAACTGGGTGCGGATGAGGTGGCGATGCACGCGGACCTTGCCAAACACCCGGCGATGGCGGAGATCGACATCGTGCATTGCGTTGGTCCGCTGATGCAGCACCTGCACGCCGCGCTGCCCGATGAGAAACGCGGGCTTTGGGCTCAGACCAGCGCAGAGCTGGCGGCAGAAGTGCGTCGGCTGGTTGATGCCGGTGATGTGGTCATGGCCAAGGGCAGCCTGTCGATGGCACTGGCGAAGGTGGTTGACGCCATCCGCAAACTGGGTCATCCCGCCCCGCAATCCAAAAACGAGGACCTGTAATGTTCTATTGGCTGACCGCGCTGTCGGATGGCGGTGATTTCTTCAACCTGTTCCGCTACATCACCTTCCGCGCGGGTGGTGCCTTCATGACGGCGCTGATCTTTGGCTTTCTGTTTGGCCGCCCGCTGATCAATGTGCTGCGCCGCAAACAGGGCAAAGGCCAGCCGATCCGTGACGATGGCCCCGAAGGGCATTTCGCCAAAGCGGGCACCCCGACCATGGGAGGCCTGCTGATTGTGGGCGCTTTGGTCACCTCCACCCTGCTTTGGGCGCGCTGGGACAATGGCTTTGTCTGGCTCGTGCTGTTTGTCACGCTGGCCTATGGCCTCATCGGGTTTGCCGATGACTATGCCAAAGTGTCCAAGCAGAACACCAAAGGTGTGTCGGGTCGCGTGCGCCTGTTGCTGGGCTTTGTTATTGCAGGGATTGCAGGGGTTTGGGCGACATTCTTGCAGCCCGATACGCTGCAGTTCCAGCTTGCTGTTCCGGTCTTCAAAGAGGTGCTGATCAACCTCAGCTGGGCCTATGTGCCTTTCGCCATGTTCGTGGTTGTGGGCGCGGCCAATGCGGTGAACCTGACCGATGGTCTGGACGGGCTGGCCATCATGCCGGTGATGATTGCCGCAGGCGCGCTGGGTGTCATTGCCTATGCGGTGGGCCGCGTTGACTTCACCGAGTATCTGGATGTGCATTATGTGCCCGGCACCGGTGAAATCCTGATCTTTGTGGCGGGTCTGATTGGCGGCGGTCTTGGCTTTCTGTGGTACAATGCCCCGCCCGCAGCGGTCTTTATGGGCGACACCGGCTCGCTGGCGCTTGGCGGCGCACTTGGGGCGATTGCCGTGTCCACCAAACACGAGCTGGTGCTCGGCATCATCGGCGGCCTCTTTGTGGTTGAGGCGCTCAGCGTGATCATTCAGGTGCTCTACTTCAAGCGCACCGGCAAGCGGGTGTTCCTGATGGCGCCGATCCACCATCACTATGAGAAGAAGGGCTGGTCGGAACCGCAGATCGTGATCCGCTTCTGGATCGTGGCTGTGATCCTCGCGATGATTGGTCTTGCGACGCTGAAGCTGCGCTAAGCGACCCCTACAGGTGAGACAATGAGAGGCGTGCCGATTTTGGCGCGCCTTTTTGCTTCTCATTCTCCAAATATCCCCGCCGGAGGCATCCGACGTCTGCGGCTTGTGCCTCCCTCGCGGTCGAGGCACTGTTGGCGCGGAACTTTTTGGGGGTGTCAGATGATTCCAGTACAGGGCTTTGAGGGCGCAAAGGTCGCCGTTTTGGGCTTGGGGCGCTCAGGTCTTGCCACAGCGCGGGCGCTGCGTGCGGGCGGGGCGGAGGCGATCTGTTGGGACGACAACCCCAAGGCGCGCGAAACCGCAGAGGGCGAAGGGTTTCTCTGCGCCGATCTGCTCAAACAAAACGCCTTTGACGGCATCGCCAGCCTGATCGTCAGCCCCGGCATTCCGCATCTTTACCCAACGCCAAATCCCGTGGTGGCGGCTGCTTTGGAGGCCGGTGTTGCGGTGGACAATGACATTGGGCTGTTTTTCCGCTCCTTCGCCAATGGCGGCTGGGAGATGTTTGAGACCATGCCCAAAGTGGTTGCGGTCACAGGCTCCAACGGCAAATCCACCACTTCTGAGCTGATCCATCATGTGCTGAGCGAGGCCGGGCGGCGCACGCAGCTCGCAGGGAACATTGGCCGTGGGGTGCTGGATCTGGACCCGGCGGAAGATGGCGATGTGATCGTGCTGGAGCTGTCGAGCTATCAGACCGATCTCGCGCGCAGCCTCACGCCGGATATTGCCGTCTTCACCAACCTCAGCCCCGATCATCTGGATCGCCATGCGGGCATGGGGGGCTATTTCGCCGCCAAGCGCCGCCTCTTTGCCGAAGGTGGGCCGGATCGCGCTATTGTTGGCGTTGATGAGATCGAAGGGCGCTATATGGCGGGGCAGCTGTCTGAAGGCCCCTCTGATGACCGGGTGATGCGCATTTCGACTGAGCGCAAACTGACCTGGCCGGGGTGGAACGTTTTTGCCCGCAAAGGATTTCTGAGCGAGTACCGAAAAGGCCGGCAGGCCGGTTCGATTGACCTGCGCGCCATCAAAGGGCTGCCCGGCGCGCACAACCATCAGAACGCCTGTGCTGCCTATGCGGTCTGTCGCGCGTTGGGGCTTGCGCCGCGTGTGATTGAGGCGGGTTTTGCCAGCTTTGGCGGCCTGCCGCATCGCAGCCAGATCATCTCGGAGGCGGGTGGCGTGACCTATGTAAACGACAGCAAGGCCACCAATGTGGATGCGGCGCAAAAGGCGCTGGCGGCGTTCAAAAAGATCCGCTGGATTTGTGGCGGGTTGGAGAAAGAAGGCGGTCTGGGCGATCTCGCTGAAAGCGCGGACGAGGTGGTGAAGGCCTATGTCATCGGGCGCGAGGCCGCAAATTTTGCCATGCAGCTTAAAGGGGTTGAGACCGAGGTCTGCACCACGATGGAACAGGCGGTGGCGCGCGCCGCCGCAGAGGCGCAGGACGGCGACACCGTTCTGCTGGCCCCGGCGGCGGCGAGTTTTGATCAGTACGACAGCTTTGAAAAACGCGGCGAGGATTTTGTGGCGCAGGTACAGGCGGCGACAGGCGCAGCTTAACCCCGCTTGGCCGCAATCGCCTGACCTGCGGCCCAGCCCGAACTCCAGGCCCATTGGAAATTGAAGCCGCCGAGCCAGCCGGTGACATCCATGGCTTCGCCAATCACATAGAGGCCGGGCACGGCTTTGGCTTCCATGGTTTTGGAGGAGAGGCCGTCTGTGTCGATGCCGCCAAGGGTCACTTCGGCAGTGCGGTAGCCTTCGGTGCCGGAAGGCAGCAACTCCCAGTTTTGCAGCCGATCACAGAGCGCTTGCAGGGCAGCGTCGGACTGATCGGCGAGATTGCCGGATAGATCCATGGTCTCGCTGAGGTGGTCCACCAGACGGGAGGGCAGCAGCGTGGCCAGCTCCGTGGTGAGATTGCGGCGGCCCTGTTCCTGACGGCGGTTGCGCAGGGTGTCAAACGGGCTGCTGTCCGGAAAGAGGTTTACGGAGATTGGCTGACTTTCCCGCCAATAGGAGCTGATTTGCAGCATGGCGGGGCCAGAGAGGCCGCGATGGGTGAACAACATGGCCTCCTCAAAGCTGGTGCCGTTTGCCGCCGCGCGCACCGGATGCGCCACGCCGGAAATGGCTTTGAAGCGGCCATCAGAGAAGGTGAAAGGCACAAGCCCCGCGCGGGTGTCTGTGACGGTGAGGCCAAACTGGCGCGCGAGGTCATAAGCCAGCCCGGTTGCACCCATCTTGGGAATGCTCTTGCCACCGGTGGCCAGCACGATGTTGGTGCAGGTGAGGCTCTCGCGTTTGCCGCTCTTTTCGACTTCCACACTGAAGGTCGTGCCGTCATGGGATAGGCTGACGATCTGGGTTTCAAGCCAGAGCGCGGCACCCGCCTGCGCCATCTCTGTCTGCAGCATCGCGATGATGTCTTTGGCGCTGTTGTCACAGAATAGCTGCCCGAGGGTTTTCTCGTGATAGGCGATGTTATGGCGCGCCACCATGTCGATGAAATCCCACTGCGTATAGCGGCTGAGCGCGGATTTGCAGAAATGCGGGTTGGCGGACAGGAAGTTTTCAGGGCCTGCATACATATTGGTGAAGTTGCAGCGCCCGCCGCCGGAGATGCGGATTTTCTCGCCCGGCGCTTTGGCGTGATCAAGCACCAGCGTTTGCCCGCCGCTCTGCGTGGCGCACATCATGCCCGCCGCACCGGCGCCGAGGATGATACTGTCCCAATGTGTCTGTCTGCTCATGCTGGCGGGGTGCCTGATGATGCGGCCTTGGTCAAGAGGGGCGCTGCCCCTGCCACATCTGCGATGTGGCTACCCCGGGATGTTTTGGGAATGAGAAATCCCTGACGGCTCTCTGGAGCTCAGAGGGCAGGCAAATCGGCCATCTCTATACTTTTCATAAAGCCTGTTGGGTGTTAGACTTTCACCCAGACCCGGAAAACGGGCGTTTTGAGGCAGAGATCGGCGTATTTCGATGACAGAGATGGTTTATGGCGCGTTGCCCGTTCGGGCGCGTGAACCCGTGCTTCCGAAATGGTGGCAAACACTGGACAAATGGACGATGACATCCATTGTGTTGCTGTTTGTGATTGGCTTGATGCTGGGCATGGCAGCAAGCCCCCCTTTGGCGGCAAAGAACGGGTTTGAGCCGTTTCACTACGTCAAGAAACAAGCTTTCTTTGGCGGGTTGGCGATGGTGACGATGGTTGTCACCTCGATGATGTCCCCCACATTGGTGCGCCGCCTTGCGGTGGTTGGCTTTGGCGTGTCCATGGTTGCGCTGGCGCTGTTGCCGGTGTTTGGCACGGATTTTGGCAAAGGCGCGACACGCTGGTATTCGTTGGGGTTTGCCTCCTTGCAGCCGTCTGAATTCCTCAAGCCGGGATTTGTGGTGGTCGCGGCCTGGTTGATGGCGGCCAATGAGGAGATCAATGGCCCTCCGGGGCGGCGCTGGTCCTTCCTGTTGATGATGACCATCGTGCTGATGCTCGCCATGCAGCCTGACTTTGGCCAGGCCTGTCTGATCCTGTTTGGCTGGAGCGTGATGTATTTTGTCTCCGGTGCGCCGATGATGCTGATTGGCGGGATCATCCTGTCGCTGATCCCGGTGGCGAATTTTGCCTATAACAACTCAGAGCACTTTGCCCGCCGGATTGACGGGTTTCTGGATCGCTCGGTCGATCCGACCACACAGATTGGCTATGCCACAGAGGCGATCCGCGAAGGCGGTCTGTTTGGCGTCGGTGTGGGCGAGGGGCAGGTGAAATGGTCCCTGCCGGATGCGCATACCGATTTCATCATTGCGGTGGCGGCTGAGGAATACGGGCTGATCCTTGTCTTTGCGATTCTTGCACTCTACGCGACCATTGTGCTGCGCTCGTTTTTCCGCCTGATGCGGGAGCGTGATCCGTTCATTCGGCTGGCGGGCACCGGCCTTGTGGCGATTTTCGGCGTACAAGCGCTCATCAACATGGGCGTTGCAGTGCGGCTATTGCCCTCCAAAGGCATGACTTTGCCGTTTGTGAGCTATGGCGGCTCTTCCCTCATCGCCGGGGGGATTGCAGTTGGCATGATTTTGGCGTTTACCCGCAGCCGTCCTCAAGGTGAGATCGGGGACATTCTGCGGGGGCATGGTAGATGAGTAGACAGCCACTTTTGGTGATTGCAGCAGGTGGCACGGGCGGCCATATGTTTCCGGCGCAGGCGCTGGCGGAGGTGATGCTGCGCAAAGGTTGGCGGGTCAAGCTTTCCACGGATGCGCGTGGCGCCCGCTACACCGGTGGCTTTCCCCATACGGTTGAGATTGAGGAGGTCAGCTCGGCCACCTTCGCGCGTGGCGGAGCGTTGGCCAAGCTGGCGGTGCCGTTTCGCATCCTTGGCGGCGTGTTTGGCGCTGCGCTGAAGATGCGCAAAGATCGGCCCGATGTGGTGGTCGGCTTTGGCGGATATCCGACCATTCCGGCCATGGGGGCGGCCTGGCTGTTGAAGCTGCCGCGGATGATCCATGAGCAGAACGGTGTGCTGGGCCGGGTCAATCAGGTGTTTGCCAACCGCGTTGATGTGGTGGCCTGTGGGACTTGGCCAACGGCTTTGCCGGACGGTGTCGAAGGCACGCCGGTGGGCAACCCTGTGCGCAAGGCCGTGATGGACCGCGCGGGCGCAGGTTATATCGCGCCGGGAGACTACCCAATGTCGGTGCTGGTGATTGGAGGCAGCCAAGGCGCGCGGATCTTGAGTGATGTGGTGCCTGCGGCGATTGCCGCTTTGCCCTCTGACATTCTGGGAAACCTGCGCGTGGCGCATCAGGCGCGCGATGAGGATTTTGATCGGGTGTCGGCCTTTTATGCAGAGGCGGGCATTTCGGCGGATGTGCAGCCGTTCTTCACCGACGTTCCGGCACGGATGAGCGAAGCGCAGCTGGTGATTTCACGTTCTGGCGCGAGCTCGGTGGCGGATATCTCCATCATTGGACGCCCGTCGATCCTTGTGCCCTTTGCGGCAGCGGCAGGCGATCACCAGACGGCCAATGCGCGGGGGCTGGCAGAGGTGGGCGGGGCGATTGTTGTGCCCGAGAGCCTTCTGACGCCGGAGGCACTGACCGAACAAATCACAACCATTTTGAGCAACCCGCAGGGCGCGAGCCAGATGGCGCAGGCCGCGCTGTCGGCGGGCAAGCCGGACGCGACCGAGGCGCTGGTGGCGCTGGTCGAGCATCTGGCGAACAAGGACCAATAAGATGAACGCAGCAACCAAACTTCCCGGCGACGTGGGCGCCATCCACTTTGTGGGGATCGGCGGCATTGGCATGTCCGGCATTGCCGAGGTGCTGGTGAACCACGGCTATACGGTGCAGGGATCGGACCTGAAAACCACCAAGATCACCCAGCGTCTGGTAGGCATGGGGGCGACGGTGTTTGAAGGACAGCGCGCGGAAAATCTGGAAAACGCCGAAGTGGTGGTGATTTCCTCTGCCATCAAACCGGGCAATCCGGAGCTGGATGAGGCCCGCCGCAAAGGTCTGCCGGTGGTGCGCCGCGCGGAAATGCTGGCGGAGCTGATGCGTTTGAAATCCAACATTGCTGTGGCAGGCACTCATGGCAAGACCACCACCACTACCATGGTCGCAGCCCTGCTGGATCATGGCCATTTTGACCCGACAGTGGTGAACGGCGGGATCATTCACGCCTATGGCTCAAACGCGCGTGTGGGCGAGGGCGAATGGATGGTTGTGGAGGCCGACGAGAGCGACGGCACGTTCAACCGTCTTCCGGCCACCATTGCGATTGTGACCAATATCGACCCGGAGCATATGGAGCACTGGGGCACCGAGGAGGCGCTTCATAAAGGCTTCTATGACTTTGTTTCCAACATCCCGTTTTACGGGCTGGCGGTCTGCTGCACCGATGATCCGGATGTGCAGACGCTGGTGGGCAAGATCACCGACCGGCGCGTGGTGACCTTTGGCTTCAACGCCCAAGCGGATGTGCGCGCGGTGAACCTGACTTATAAAGCGGGCGTGGCGCATTTTGACATCGCGCTGCAGGCTGAGGGCAAGGTGATCGAAGGCTGCACTTTGCCGATGCCGGGGGACCACAACGTGTCCAATGCGCTGTCGGCTGTGGCCATCGCGCGCCATTTGGGCATGAAGCTTGAGGAAATCCGTGCAGCACTCGCCGCCTTTGGCGGGGTGAACCGCCGTTTCACCAAAGTGGGCGAAGTGCTGGGTGGCGTGCCGGTGATTGATGACTATGGCCACCATCCGGTGGAGATCGCCGCGGTGCTGAAAGCCGCGCGGCAGGCGATTGGCGACAGCGGCGGACGGGTGATTGCGGTGCATCAGCCGCACCGTTTCACACGCCTTCATTCGCTGTTTGAGGATTTCTGCACCTGCTTCAATGAAGCCGATGTAGTTGGCATTGCCGATGTCTTTGCCGCCGGTGAGGCTCCGATCGAAGGGGCAAGTCGCGATGATCTGATCAATGGGCTGGTGGCGCATGGGCATCGTCATGCGGTGGCTATCTCTGAGGAAAACGATCTGGTCGCCTTGGTCAAAGACACGGCAAAACCCGGTGACATCGTTGTCTGCCTTGGGGCAGGGTCGATCAGCGCCTGGGCCAATGGGTTGCCAGGGCATCTGGGCGCATAAGCTGTGGTGGCTTGCGTGCGCCTCACAGCGCATTAGAGTGCCTCTGAAAGAGATATGAGGGACATGACGTGAGCCTATCTTTGACTCTTGCCTGCGTTTGGGTGCTGGCCGCCGCCGTGGTGGCCATGCTGCCTTTGCAGAAACAATTCGCTGTCGGCTGGGCCTTGTTTGTGGCCGCGATAATCCTGATTGCGGTGATCTTTTATGAGCACGGTTGGCTGTTTGGCGGGCTGGCGCTTTTTGGTTTTGTCTCCATGTTCCGCCGTCCGTTGAATTACTATCTGCGCAAGTGGATGGGGCTGCCCGTCGAGAGCGACATTGCCGAGGCTGAGGAATGAGCCTGTCGCTGACCTGTGCCTTTGTCTGGCTGATTGCGGCCAATCTGCGCGCGATGTTTCCGTCCAAGGACAATCTCTGGTCCTTTGCTTATGTGATGATTGCGCTTGGCGTGCCGATTGTGATCGGTGTGGCCATTCAGCATAACATCTGGCTGGCGCTGGTGCTGGTGGGTATGGGCGCTTGGATCATGCGGTGGCCGGTGATTTATCTGTGGCGCTGGGTGAAAGGGAAGATCGGATGATCGCCGATCTGATCCTTGATGTGACCCTTGGGCTGAACGCGCTGGTCTGGTTTGCGGTGATGTTGATGCCGCTTTATGGCGCGGTAACAGGGTTTCGCCGCACCCGACCTTTGCTGAAACGCGCAAGTCTGATCCTGATCTGTCTGGCGGTTCTGTTGGCCTCGTTGCTGGTGACGCTCAGCACCTTTGACACCGTTTCTGATCCGGAGTCATTGGCGGCGCTTTATGCCTATAGCGGCCGGCTGGTGTTGGCTTTGCCCGGCGTGCTGGCGATGGGCTGGGGGCTGCATTTTGCATTCTCCCGGCTGCGCAATCGCGCTTAGGCGGGAATTGGCACCGTGGCGGAGGTCAGGGGCTTGCCGGGATAGGGTCGCTTCGGTATCGGTGCAGGAACCATAAGACCCCGAAGGACCCCTGACATGACTGATCTGCCCACACCGCGCGGCAAGCTAACGCCTAGCAAGGAGCTGTCGGGGCTGACGTGGCTGCGTGTGGGTGGCCCGGCGGATTATCTGTTTCAGCCCGCGGATGTGCAGGATCTGGCGGATTTCCTCAAAGCGCTGCCCAAAGATGTGGCGGTTTTCCCGATGGGGGTTGGCTCCAATCTGATCGTGCGCGATGGCGGTTTACGCGCCGTGGTGATCCGCATGGGGCGGGGCTTTAATGCCATTGAGATTGAGGGCAATCGCGTGCGCGCCGGTGTGGCTGCGCTGGATGCGCATGTGGCGCGCAAGGCTGCTGCCGAAGGCGTTGATCTGACGTTTCTGCGCACCATTCCCGGCGCGATTGGTGGGGCGGTGCGTATGAATGCAGGATGCTACGGCTGCTATACCGCGGATGTGTTTGTGCAGGCGACGGCTGTCACGCGCGCGGGCGAGATCGTGACGCTTACAGCGGAGGATCTGAACTTTCAGTACCGTCAGACGGATCTGCCAGAGGGCTGGGTGATTGTGGAGGCGGTTTTGGAAGGCCCATCCGGTGATCCGGAAGAGCTGGCTGCGCGCATGGAGACACAATTGGCCAAGCGCGATGCGACGCAACCCACCAAAGACCGCTCCGCTGGCAGCACCTTCCGCAATCCGGCTGGCTTCTCCTCTACCGGGAAGGCGGATGATGTGCATGACCTCAAAGCCTGGAAGGTGATTGATGATGCAGGGATGCGCGGCGCACGCATAGGTGGCGCGCAGATGAGCGAGATGCATTCCAATTTCATGATCAATACCGGCGACGCCACAGCGGCAGATTTGGAAAATCTGGGCGAGGAAGTGCGAAAAAGGGTTTTCCAAAACAGCGGAATAGAGCTACAGTGGGAAATCATGCGGGTCGGGGAACCGTCCGCTGATTAACTTCTTACCAAATGCTTAATAACAGGCACAAAAAAGCGGTTTGAAGATATCACAACAAGGGCGCAAAGCCCGATAAAACAGGGCAAAGCCCGAACTGAGAGCAGGGCACAAAGCCCAATCCGAGCAGGCATCCCTTGCCTGAATAAAAATGCAGCTGAACAAGGCCGCGATAACGAGTCCGAAGGGCTCAAACCAAAACAGGGCCGAAAACGGCTCGGGACATTGAGGCACGTTGGGTATGTCAGAGCAGACAAACCCCAAAGTTGCAGTTGTGATGGGCGGACCCTCTGCAGAACGCGAGGTTTCGCTTTCCACAGGGCGTGAATGCGCCGCTGCGCTGCGGGAAGCAGGATATGAGACCGTCGAGCTTGATGCCGGGTCGGATCTTGTTGCGCGCCTTAAAGAGATTTCTCCGGATGTGATTTTCAATGCGCTGCATGGCCGCTGGGGCGAAGACGGCTGTGTGCAGGGCATTTTTGAGTGGATGCGCATCCCCTACACCCATTCAGGTGTGCTGGCCTCGGCGCTCGCCATGGACAAGCAGCGCGCCAAAGAAGCTTTCAAAGCCGCCGGTCTGCCGGTGGTGGAAAGCGTGATTGCGGACAAAGCCGATGTGGGCGCGCGTCATGTGATGGAACCGCCCTATGTGGTGAAGCCCAACAATGAGGGTTCCTCGGTTGGCATCTATATCGTCAACGCCGGTGCCAACACGCCGCCCAAGCTGGCGGAGACCATGCCGGATGAGGTGATGGTGGAAACCTATGCACCTGGCCGCGAATTGACGACCACCGTGATGGGTGACCGCGCTCTGGGCGTGACCGATATCATCACCGACGGCTGGTATGACTATGAGGCGAAATACGCCGAGGGCGGATCGCGCCATGAGATCCCCGCGCAGGTGCCGCAAGAGATTTACGACGCTTGCATGGACTATGCCGTGCGCGCACACAACGCGCTTGGCTGTCGGGGTGTGTCGCGCACCGATTTCCGCTGGGATGAGGCGCGTGGTTTGGATGGGCTGATCCTGCTGGAGGTCAACACCCAGCCGGGCATGACCCTCACATCCCTGTCGCCGGAGCAGGCGGCACATTGCGGCATGTCTTTTGCAGAGTTCTGCAGCTGGATGGTGGAGGACGCCTCATGCGATCGCTGAGCGCGCCAAAGCGCAAAAAGCCGCGCCACGATCCGGCGCCGAGCCGGTGGGCCTATCGCTTTGAGCGGCTGATGCTGACGCCGCTCTTTCGTTTTTGCCTGCGTACGGTTGTGCCTTTTGCAGTCGTGGCCGGCGGGACGCTGATTTATTTCTCTGATGAGGATCGCCGGGAGGCGTTGAGCCTTGCGATCAATGATCTGCGCCGCGAGATTGCGACACGCCCTGAGTTCATGGTCAGCGCCATGGCGATTGATGGTGCCTCAGATGGCACCTCCGAGGACGTCCGCGATATTCTGTCGCTGAGCTTTCCGGTGAGTTCCTTTGATCTTGATCTGCCCGCCATTCAGGCGCGGGTCAGTGAGCTGCCGTCTATTGCCAGCGCCTCGGTGCGGGTGCGCACCGGCGGGGTGCTGCAGCTTGATATTGCCGAGCGCACGCCAGTTGTTGTTTGGCGAACCCATGAAGGTCTGACTCTTGTGGATCCGGATGGTCATGTGACCGGCCCGGCCGTGTCGCGCAGCGCCCATGCGCAGATGCCGCTGATTGCGGGCGAGGGCGCTGAGGGCCATGTGCGCGAAGCGTTGGAGCTTTTTGCTGCGGCCGATCCGATCGCGGATCGTGTGATCGGCCTTGTGCGTGTCGGAGAGCGGCGCTGGGATGTGGCGCTGACCCGTGAGCAACGGATTTTGCTGCCGGAGCAGGGGGCTGTGCAGGCGCTTGACCGAGTGGTCGCGCTTAACAGCGCGCAGGAGCTTCTGGAGCGCGATATTTCGGTGGTGGACATGCGGCTGACCCGTCGTCCGACCATCCAACTTACAGAAAATGCCGTCGAGGACTGGTGGCGCACCAGTCAGATAACCTTGGGGACAACAGGACAATGACAGAGCTGTATCAAAGCCAGCGCGCCATGCGTGCGATGCGCAAAGCGGCCATGCAACGCGGTGTGATTGCGGTTCTGGATGTGGGAACGTCCAAGATCGCCTGTCTGGTTCTGCGCTTTGACGGCACGGATCGGCTCGCCAGTGTTGAGGGCATCGGCTCCATGGCGGGGCAAAGCGGTTTTCGGGTGATCGGCGCCAATACCATCATGTCCCGTGGTGTGAAATTTGGCGAAATCGACACCATGCAGGAAACCGAGCGCGCCATTCGCACGGTGGTGCAGGCTGCGCAGAAGATGGCCAAGATCCGCGTGGATCACGTGATCGCCTGTTTTTCCGGCGCGGAGCCGCGCTCTTACGGTCTGGACGGGCAGATTGATGTGCATGGCCAAGTGGTTGGCGAGCAGGATGTGGCGCGCGTGCTTGCCGCCTGCGATGTGCCCGACTACGGCGCAGACCGCGAAGTGCTGCACGCACAGCCGGTGAATTTTGCGCTGGATCACCGCTCCGGTCTCAATGACCCGCGCGGGCAGGTGGGGCAGGTGCTGACCACCGACATGCATATGCTGACCGTCGACAAAGCGGCGGTGCAGAACCTTGTGCATTGCATCAAGCGCTGTGATCTGGAATTGGCGGGGATTGCCTCCTCGGCCTATGTCTCCGGTCTTTCTGCGCTCGTGGAAGATGAGCAGGAGCTTGGCGCGGCGTGCATCGACATGGGCGGCGGGGCGACCAGCCTGTCGATCTTCATGAAGAAGCACATGATCTTTGCCGACACGGTGCGCATGGGGGGTGATCACGTCACCGGCGACATCTCCATGGGGCTTCAGGTGCCCATGGCCACGGCGGAGCGGATCAAGACTTTCTATGGCGGCGTTGTGGCCACCGGGATGGATGATCGCGACATGATCGAGCTGTCCGGGGACACCGGCGATTGGGAGCATGATCGGCGCACGGTGAGTCGCGCAGAATTGATTGGAATCATGCGCCCACGTGTCGAAGAAATCCTGGAAGAAGTGCGCGCGCGGCTGGATGTGGCCGGGTTTGAGCACCTTCCGAGCCAACAAATTGTGCTGACCGGCGGCGGCAGCCAGATCCCGGGATTGGACGGCCTCGCCTCCAAAATCCTGGGGCAGCAGGTCCGCCTTGGCCGCCCGATGCGCGTGCATGGGCTGCCTCAGGCAGCGACCGGACCGGGCTTTGCCGCCACGGTGGGCATGTGCCTTTTTGCAACCCATCCGCAGGACGAATGGTGGGACTTCGACCTGCCGGTGGATCGCTATCACTCGCGCACCATCGGGCGCGCGGTGCGGTGGTTCCGGGAAAATTGGTGAGGCTTTAGTTGGGGATAAAGTGACGAAAGTGACTTTTTGGGGGTGACCTCTTCGGACTGCGCCGTTAAGGTTTTCGTAACCGCCAGAGAACGCGGATCAAGCAGGCCGAGCAGTGGTCTCCGATATCATAGTAGCCAGTCTCGTGACGCCAGAGGTGTCTCGGATGGTTCCGTAGTGTTGTGCTGCGCATGGATTGCCCCGCAAAATATCGCGGTTTCGGCAAGATGCCGCTAGTTTTATAATTTTTCCTCCACATTTTGTGGCGAAATGCGCTTTTTGGGATGACGATTCCGGAAAGCGTGTTTAATAATGTGTTGGAGTAGGCAGAAAATGGCCCGCTGTGGCGGGTAAACAACAGGCGGACAGTTCTATGGCTTTGAATCTGACGATGCCCGATGAGGGTGATCTGAAACCCCGTATCACCGTATTTGGTGTAGGCGGCGCAGGCGGCAACGCGGTCAACAACATGATCGATAAAGCGCTGGAAGGCGTGGAGTTCGTTGTGGCGAACACCGACGCGCAGGCGTTGCAGCAGAGCAAATCTGACAGCCGTGTGCAGCTGGGCGTAAAGGTCACCGAAGGTTTGGGCGCTGGGGCGCGCGCAACCGTTGGCGCCGCGGCCGCTGAAGAAAGCATTGAGGAGATCGTGGATCACCTCGCAGGCGCACACATGTGCTTCATCACCGCAGGCATGGGCGGTGGCACCGGCACCGGTGCAGCACCGATCATCGCACAAGCAGCGCGTGAACTGGGTGTTCTGACGGTGGGTGTTGTCACCAAGCCGTTCCAGTTTGAAGGCGCCAAGCGGATGCGTCAGGCCGAAGAGGGCGTGGAGCAGCTGCAAAAGATGGTCGACACGCTGATCATCATCCCGAACCAGAACCTGTTCCGCCTCGCCAATGAAAAGACCACCTTCACTGAAGCCTTCTCCATGGCGGACGATGTGCTGTATCAGGGCGTGAAAGGTGTGACGGATCTGATGGTGCGTCCGGGCCTGATCAACCTCGACTTCGCGGACGTACGCGCCGTGATGGACGAGATGGGCAAAGCGATGATGGGCACGGGCGAAGCAACCGGCGAAGATCGTGCGATCCAAGCGGCAGAGAAGGCGATTGCCAACCCGCTGCTGGACGAGATCTCCCTGCGCGGTGCCAAAGGCGTTCTGATCAACATCACCGGCGGTCACGACCTGACCCTGTTCGAACTGGACGAAGCGGCCAACCGCATCCGCGAGGAAGTGGACGCCGACGCCAATATCATCGTGGGCTCCACCATGGACGACACGCTGGAAGGTGGCATGCGCGTATCCGTCGTTGCCACTGGCATCGATGCCGCAGAAGCCAACGCAGCCATGCCACTGCCGCGCCGCTCCATGAAAGCGCCGCTGCCACAGGCCGAAGTTGAAGCAGCACCCGTTGCCGCAGCCCCTGTTGAGCAGGCACCGGTTGCCGCACAGGCCGCGCCAGCGGCTGCGCAACCTGCCGCAGCAGCCCCGGCAGAGCCATCCCTGTTCCCGCAGATGGACGCGCAGCGCGCCGCAGCGGAAGAGCAGATGGAAGACATCTTTGAAGCGCCAGCCGCACAGGCCGCAGCACCGGCCGCGCCGACCTTTGATGCCGCCTCCGCAGGTGCCGATGTGCCTCCACCGGCTTATCAGCCGACCGCAGCACAGCAGGTGCAGCCGCAGATGTTTGAGGAAGAAGAGCCTCAGGATTTCGTCGCGCCACAGCGTCCGGCACCGGGCACACCAACGCCACAGCTGATGCAGCGCCTGCAGGCCGCCGTTGAAAAAGCGCCTGCCGCACCGGCCCGTCCGGCCGCAGCAGCGCCTGTGCAGGAGCCACGTGCCGAAGAGCGTCCGCGCTTTGGTATCAATTCGCTGATCAACAAGATGACCGGCCACGCTGCTGAGCAGCAACCAGCCGCACGTCCGGCACCTGCCGCACCAGTGGCACGCCAGCAACCTGCGGTTCAGTCGCAGGCACCGGCCACGCAAATGGACGAAGATCAGGAACGTATCGAAATTCCGGCCTTCCTGCGCCGTCAAGCGAACTGATTTATTCAGCTTAACACGTGAAGAGGTCGCCTTTCGCAGGCGGCCTTTTTCTTTTTATTTGCAATGGTTTGTGTGGTTCGTGGCGGGGTTTTGCCGAACTGTTACAAACATGTTTCAGTCCGTTGCAAAGCTTTATTTGAGGTGACGGGCGGAACCAACTACCTCACTATTGCGGCCAAATGGGGTGCGCCGCGTAACCTTTGAGGATCACCGTGCAAGCCACTTTGAAAACACCAGTTCATTTCGTTGGAACCGGCCTACACTCCGGCGCTGAAGTGCACCTGACCGTGCGCCCGGCATCGGCAGATTACGGCATCTGGTTCAAGCGGACGGACATTCTGGTGGGCGATGCGATGATCCCGGCACGCTGGGATGTGGTTGAGCAAACCGCACTCTGCACCCGCATTCTCAACACCGCAGGCGTGGCTGTGTCCACCATTGAGCACCTGATGGCAGCTCTGGCGGGCTGCGGCATCCACAACGCGTTGATCGAGATCGACGCGCCTGAAGTGCCGATCCTTGATGGCAGCTCTGCGGAGTTTGTGCGCGGCTTCCTGAAAGCGGGCATCGTGAGTCAGCATGCATCTGTCTGGGCTATTGAAGTGCTGAAGCCCGTGTCGGTCACTCGCGGCGACGCGGTGGCCGAACTGCTGCCAGCAGATGAAATGCGCATCGATTTCCACATCGACTTTGTTGATGAAGCCATTGGTCAACAGACCAAGACCCTGAGCCTTGCCAACGGTAGCTTTGTTCGTGAGCTGTGTGACAGCCGCACTTTCTGTCGTCAGGCGGATGTCGAAGCGATGCAGGCCAATGGTCTGGCGCTGGGGGGCGACCCAACCGAGAACGCTGTGGTGTTTGACGGCGCCAAAGTCAGTGCGCAGGGTGGTCTGCGCCACTCCGATGAGCCTGTGCGCCACAAGATGCTGGACGCGATGGGTGATCTCTATCTCGCCGGTGCGCCTCTGCTGGCGCAGTATCGCGGCCACCGTGCCGGTCACGCCCTGACCAATGCGCTTCTGCGTGAACTTTTTGCGGATCCATCAGCATGGCGTCTGGTGGAATGCACGGCCGCACAGGCCGCACGTTTGCCTGGTGCGGGCGTGCATATGGGCGAGGTTCCTGCGGTCGCCTAAATGTGATTGCAAGATTTGAAGCCAAAGACGTTTTGCCCCGGAAAATTCTGTGCTAACAGCATTCTGGAAGGGTGGGTAAATCCCGCGATGAAGAGAAGGTTGAGCACTATGTCAGGCATCGGGTCGCGGGCACGTCTTCTGGGATCGGTTCTGGCACTGGCCGTTGTGGTGGCCTGTGGCGACAATGACGCAAGCGACGCACGCCGTGGTTTGATCGATCTGGAACAATTCACACCGGAACAGATTTACGAGCGTGGCGAATTCGAGCTGGCACGGAATCGCGGCACGGATGCGGCGTTCTTCTTTTCCGAGATTGAGCGGCTGTACCCTTATTCAGAGCTGTCCCAACGCGCCTTGATCATGCAGGCGTTCTCTTATCATGCCGATAAGAGCTATCCCGAGAGCCGGGCTGCGGCACAGCGGTATATCGACTTTTATCCGGCGGATGAGGATGCAGCCTATGCGCAGTACCTTCTGGCGCTGAGCTATTATGACCAAATCGACGAAGTGGGCCGTGACCAAGGCCTGACATTTCAGGCGCTGCAGGAGCTGCGCAAGGTCATCGAGATTTATCCGGACAGCGAATATGCCCGTTCGGCGGCGCTGAAATTTGATCTGGCCTTTGACCACCTCGCCTCCAAAGAGATGGAAATCGGCCGCTATTACCTGCGCCGGGATCACTATGCGGCGGCGATCAAGCGTTTCCGTGTGGTGGTAGAGGATTTCTCCACCACGACCCACACGGCAGAAGCGCTGCACCGTTTGGTTGAGGCGTATCTATCGCTGGGTCTTGTGCAGCAGGCACAGACTGCTGGGGCCATTCTCGGTTACAACTTCCAGTCCACCGAGTGGTATGAAGACAGCTACAAACTGTTGACCGGACGCGGGCTTGAGCTTGAGGCCGCAGGCGACGGCTGGCTCAACCAAGTTTACCGTCAGACCTTGAAGGGGCAATGGCTGTAACGGCGCGCAGGTTGCGCCCTGCCAACTGACCCACATGCTGCGCTCTCTTGATATCCGCGATATGCTGATCATTGATCGGCTCGAGCTGGCGTTTCAGCCGGGCCTCAATGTGCTGACGGGTGAGACCGGGGCAGGCAAATCCATTTTGCTCGACAGTCTGGGCTTTGTGCTTGGCTGGCGCGGGCGTGCCGAGCTGGTGCGCGCGGGGGCGGAGCAGGGTGAGGTTGTCGCAGAGTTTGATCTGCACGAAGGCCATCCGGCCCATGCTATTCTCGAAGAGGCTGGGCTGCCCGGAGGCGAAGAACTGATCCTGCGGCGGGTGAACCGCACCGATGGCCGCAAGACAGCCTGGGTGAACGACCGCCGTGTGTCGGGGGAAGTGCTGCGGCGCTTGTCTGAGACTTTGGTGGAACTGCACGGTCAGCATGATGATCGCGGGCTGTTGAACCCCAAAGGCCACCGCGACCTGCTCGATATCTTTGCGGAGACCGAAAAGCTGCGCGGTAAGACCCGTAGCACATGGAGCGCGGTGACCAAGGCGCGCAAGGCGTTGACCGCAGCCGAGGCGGCGCTGGCCGAAGCGAAAGCCGAAGAGGATTTCCTGCGCCATGCGGTGGCTGAGCTTGATAAGCTTGACCCGCAACCGGGGGAAGAAGCCGAGCTCGATACCCGCCGTCGTATGATGCAGGGTGCGGAAAAGGTGCGTGAGGACGTCAGCCGCGCCCATGCGGCGCTTGGCAATGGCGGTGCGGAGAGCGCCATGGGCGACGCGCTGCGCTGGCTGGATGGTGCTTTGGCGGAAACCAGCGGGGCGCTTGACGCGCCGGTCGCGGCATTGGAGCGCGCGCTCAATGAGGTGAGCGATGCGGTCGATGGCATCGAGCGCTGTTTGGAGGCGTTGGATTTCAACCCGCATGAGCTGGAAGAGATCGAAGAGCGCTTGTTTGCGATCCGGGCTTTGGCACGCAAGCATGGCGAAGTGCCGGACGAGCTTGGCACATTTGCGCAAAACCTGCGCACGCGTCTGGCCGCTCTGGATGCGGGCGAGGGCAATATTGCGGCGCTGACCGCAGATCTCAATGCGGCAGAGAGCGCTTATGACGCCGCTGCAAACGCCCTGACCAAGGCGCGCCAGACCGCGGCGAAAGGGCTTGATAAGGCCGTCATGGCTGAGCTTGCGCCGCTCAAGATGGAACGCGCGGTGTTTGAGACCCGTATCAGCGAAGGCGACGCCGGTCCGGAAGGCCGCGACGCGGTGGAGTTTGTGGTGGCCACCAACCCCGGTGCTCCGGCAGGCCCGCTTGCCAAGATCGCCTCAGGCGGTGAATTGAGCCGGTTCCTTCTGGCGCTTAAGGTGTGCCTGACCAGCGACATCAGTGGCATGACCCTGATCTTTGATGAAATCGACCGCGGTGTGGGCGGCGCGACTGCGGATGCGGTGGGCCGACGCCTGAAGGCGTTGGCCGATGGCGGGCAGGTGCTGGTTGTGACCCACTCTCCGCAGGTGGCCGCGCTTGGCGCGCATCACTGGCGCGTGGAAAAGAGCGTGAAAAACAATCAGACCCTCAGCCGTGTGGTGCCTTTGAGCGCGGATGAGCAGATTGACGAAGTGGCCCGCATGATCTCTGGTGACACGATCACCAGCGAAGCCCGCGCCGCCGCCAGAGCGCTTCTGGGCTGACACAACCGTCTGCGCTGCCTCAGGCGTGGCAGCTGTCGCACAATTGTCCACATTCACGTGAAATGCGGCGCTTACCCCTTTGCTATGACAGCAAAACCCGCGTAGAGCAGAGAAGACCCCCTATGGGTCTGACTCCCGGAGATTTTGCGGCCCAATGGCGAAATCGGTTGGCTCCTTTCTGGCGGAAAGCGCTCAAGACGCGGCAAACACTTGTCGTGGCGGATGGCGCGTGCTGGTCACCAAGGGGCCAAGTCAGTTTCAGTTCTGGATCATCGCGCTTTGCATCGGGATTGCCGCCGGTTTTGCGGCTTTGTTCTTTCGCAAGGGCATCCATTGGCTGCAGTCCACGCTTTATGGCGCTGAGGATCTGACCAAGCTGCACAGCTTTGCCTATACGCTGCCATGGTACTGGCTGCTGGTGATCCCGACTGTCGGCGGCTTGGTGGTTGGATTGATCCTGCACCACTTCACGCCGGATGGGCGGGTGCGCTCTGTGGCGGATGCGATCGAAGGCGCCGCACTGCATGAAGGGCGTGTGGAGAAACGGGCCGGGATTGCCTCTGCTTTTGCCTCGCTGATCACCCTGTCCTCTGGCGGCTCCACCGGGCGAGAGGGGCCTGTTGTGCATGTGGCAGGCGTGATTTCCAGCTGGGTCAGCGACCGCATCAATGCCAATGGCATCACCGGGCGCGATCTGTTGGGCTGTGCGGTTGCGGCGGCCGTTTCTGCCTCCTTTAATGCGCCGATTGCCGGGGCGCTTTTTGCGCTGGAGGTGGTGCTGCGCCACTTTGCTGTGCACGCCTTTGCGCCCATCGTGATTGCCGCCGTCGCTGGCACGGTGATCAACCGGCTGGAGTTTGGCGATGTCACGGAGTTCATGCTCAACACCGGCACCGAGCTGCAATTCTACCAAGAGCTGCCCGCCTTTCTGATCCTCGGCGGGATTTGCGGGCTGGCGGCTGTGGCGCTGATGTGGACGATCTTCTGGGCCGAAGATATGGCCAACCACGTGCAGGAAGAGCTGCGCATCCCACGGTGGCTGCGTCCGGCGATTTCGGGCATTTTGCTGGGCATTCTGGCGATCTGGTTTCCGCATATTATTGGCGTCGGTTATGAGACCACCTCTGCGGCCCTGACGGGGCAGTTGCTGTTGCATGAGGCGGTGGTCTTTGCGGTGTTGAAGGTGATTGCGGTCTCCATCACCATGGCGGGCCGTATGGGCGGGGGCGTGTTCTCGCCTGCCTTGATGCTGGGCGCGCTGACCGGTTTGGCCTTTGGCATGATTGCCACGGCGATTTTCCCCGATGTGTCCGGCACCACCACGCTTTATGCGCTGGCCGGGATGGGAGCCGTGGCCGCCGCCGTGTTGGGCGCGCCGATTTCTACAACGCTGATCGTGTTTGAAATGACCGGCGACTGGCAGACAGGGCTGGCGGTGATGGTGGCGGTTTCGATCTCCACCGCGCTCAGCTCCCGTCTTGTGGATGGGTCGTTCTTCCTCACCCAGCTGGAGCGGCGCAACGTGCATATCGCGGCGGGCCCGCAGGCCTATCTGCTGGCGCTTTGTGGCGTGGCCAAGGTCATGCGTAGCAACGATGATCCCAAAGCCGCCCCAGAGGAGCGGTGCTGGGAGATGGTGGCTGAGGGTTGTTATGTGAGCGGCAATGCCACGCTGGAAAGCCTGATGCCGATGTTTGAAGCCACAGGGGAGGCCTTTATCCCTGTGGTTACGGTGGTGGGTGAAGATGCCTCACCAGAGCTGTTGGGAGCGGTCTTTCACGTGGATGCGCTGCGGGCCTACAACAAGGCGCTGGCGGAGACCGCAGCCGAAGAGCATTCCTGAGCGCAGGCGCGCTCGCTTACTCGTAAAATTCCACAGAGGTTGCCCGCAGTTTATAGGTCGCGCTGACATCAGAGTCCCCATCGACCAGAAACAAAGAGCTTATCGTCGGATCGTTGCGCAGCTCGCCGGTGATCCAGACCGGGGTGTAAAGCCCCTCCGGCTCAAAGCCCTCGGGATAGCTCACATGCACAATCTGATTGGCAGGGGGCGGGGGCACATGGATACAGGCGCCGACTGTTGGCACCAACAGGAATTCGGTGGCCTTGTCGCCGTTCATCTCAAGCGGCAGCAGGTAGCCGGGCAGGCGGATGGATTGGCCCACCACAGCGTCATTGGGTGCGCTGGCCTCAGCCTCCAGCTGCGCCATGATGCGCAGGCGCTCAGACAGCAGGAAATCCACCTTCACACCCTGATCATAGAGCACGCCACGCAGAGCCTTGGCATCTGCGGCGGCGTCTTTGTCGTTGTCTTCTTCGGCGATGGTGTCCAGGCGCAGCACGCGGGCGAGGTTTTCCATCTGTTCGTTGGTGAGGGTTTCAAAGGGGTTTTTGATCGGCGTGGTTGGCCCCACCAGATCATCCCAGCCCAGCTCACGCGGCTCTGAGGCAAGGCTTGCGGTGCTCAGGCCCGCAGAGATCAGCGCTGCTGCGGCTGCGGTCAATAGCGGTTTCATCGTTGGTGTCCTCACACTCTAAGCCGTGTTGCCAGCCCATCTGCCAACGCAATGCGATATATACCCCAAGCTGGCAGAAAACCGGCCAAGAGGCCAAAACAAAAGATCGCGATCAGGAAGCGCAGATCCGGCGCCGAGATCGCGGAAAAACCAATGCGGAAGCCGACAGCAGGGGGCATGTTCTGCGCCTGCGCAGGAGCATGCGTTCGCCAGCCTCTATGCAAAGCGACACCTGCATGATCGCAGGTGCCTTCTTGTCCGGCCACCCTTAGGTGAGCGCCTCAGTCTTCGTGCCCGCCATCGTCCCAGCCTCTTTGGCGAGAAGACGAGCGGCGGGAAGATTGGGTCAGACGCGCTCGACCGTCACCAAATCGGAGCCGTGAAAGGCAATATGCGCCTTGATCCGCTCGACTGCTTCAATCGGGGCCTCATAGCTCCAGGCGGCATCCTTGATGGTCGTGCTCTTGGTCACGATGGAATAATAGGAGGCGTCGCCCTTATGCGGGCAATGCGTGGTCTTTTCACTGTCGTCCAGAAAGGCTGTCGCGATGTCGGCGCGGGGGAAATAGATCACAGGGGCATGGCCCTCTTCGCTCAGCTCCAGTGCTGCGCTGCTTTCGCCCAAAATGGCGCCGCCAGCCCGCACAACCCAATTGCCGTCTGCCTTGCGAATGGTGATATTGCCGCTCATCAAATTTCCCCTTTTCCTCATCCTGTTGCCACTATCGCCGCTTTGTGACAGCGCTATGTCAGCTCAAACGACCTGCCGTACAGTCAAAGCGGCGCAGTTGCGCCATCCAACCACACATTCTCCTCTGGTGCGAGACGTGGTGACAAAAGCTGACGACACGTCGCATGGTAGTCATTGAGCCAGTCACGCTCATCAGCGCTCAGCATGTCGGGCACAATCAGCTCGCGGGAAATGGGTGTATAGGTCAGGGTGCGGAACTGCAGCATTTCGCGGTGATCGTCGCCACCGGGCAGAGCAGGGGCTTCCTCAACCACAATCAGGTTCTCAATGCGAATGCCAAAAGCACCGGGGCGATAATAGCCCGGCTCATTGGACAGGATCATACCTGCCTCAAGCGGCACGTCGCTCACCCGGCTGAGGCGTTGGGGGCCTTCATGCACACAGAGATACGCACCAACACCATGGCCCAACCCGTGGTCAAAATCCTGTCCGGCCATCCAGAGTGGCAAACGGCCAATGGCCTCGATATGGCTGCCTGCGACGCCTTTGGGGAAGCGCATGCGTGACACGGCGATCATGCCCTGCAGCACACGGGTGAAGGCCACTTTGGCCTCAGTGTCGACTTCGCCAACCGGCAAGGTGCGGGTGATATCCGTGGTGCCATCGGCATATTGTCCGCCGCTGTCGAGCACCATCAGGTCGCCCTCTTGCAACTGGCGGTTGGTGTCTTCCGTGACGCGGTAATGCATGATCGCGCCGTGCGGGCCGGAGCCGGCAATGGTGTCAAAGCTGATGTCCAGCAGCGCATTGGTGGCGCGGCGGCTGTCTTCCAGTTTGCGCACCACATCGATCTCGGTGAGGGCGGTTTTCTCCTGTGCGTCAAACCAGCTTAGGAAGGTGCTGACGGCCGCGCCGTCCCGCAGGTGCGCCTCCACCATGCCCGCGATTTCTGCGGCGTTTTTGCGCGCTTTTGGCATCACGCAGGGATCCTGATCATAGGCAATCTCTGCCGCACTCTGGGCCACGGCGGCCTGCACTGCGATTGGTGCGCTTGCCTTGTCCAGCCGCACGGTGCCGCTGGATTTGGTCAGATGGGCAATAAAGCCTTCCGGATCATGGACACGCACCTCTGCGCCCAGATGGTCCTGAACCGCTGCAAGCTTTGCCTCTGCCATGAACAGATCCACGCTGGCATCTGCGTTGAGTATGGCAAACCCATGGGCCAGCGGGTTGCGCGGAATGTCGGCGCCGCGGATGTTGAGGAGCCAGGCGATGCTGTCCGGAAGCGTGATCACTGCGGCGTCATGGCCTGCGGAAGATAGCTCGGCGGCCAAACGGGTGCGTTTCTGGGCGTGGCTTTCCCCGGCAATATCCGTGGGATGGGCTTTTACGGCGGCCATTGGCGCGTCGGGCTGATCTTCCCAGATTGCGTCAATCGGGTTGGCCATGGGCGCAAAGGTGATGTCTGTGCCAGCCACGGCTTTTTGCAGCGCTTCAAGCTGACCGATTGTGTAAAGCCAAGGGTCAAAGCCAACGCGCCCCGCGCCCAGATGCTCCACAATCCAAGGCCCTGGCAGCACCTCAGGCCAGTCCACTGGGGTGTAGCAGTCGGCCACCTGTTCTTTGACCTGTGTGCGGTAGCGCCCGTCGACAAACACACCGGCGATGTCGCTCAGCACCACGCAGAACCCGGCTGAGCCGGTAAAGCCCGTCAGCCAGGCCAGACGATCGTCACGTGGCGCGACATATTCCCCTTGATGGGCATCCGCGCGCGGCACCAGAAACCCGTCCAGCCCTTGCGCCTTCAGACCCCCGCGCAGTTTCTCAAGCCGGGCAGGGCCTTGTTCCGGGCGTGCGGTGACGTTGAAATCCTGAAACATGGTGAGGCTCCGTGGCTGTAGGTTGAACGCGCGTTCAGTGATACGCAATCGCTCTGCAATGGCAAGTCAGTAAGAGAGGGAACTGGTGTTGGGGGAGCGGGGAGGGGACAGCCCCTCTCAGCCCCAGGATATTGAGTGGGACATTTGGCGCATGAGAAAACCGGCTTCTCATTCGTCAAATATCCCGGGGTGGGCACATCGCAGATGTGACAGGGGCAGAGCCCCTATCCCTTAACCTGCTTTGCGCATGCCCATCACACGTGCACGCGCACGCGGGTCGCTGTCAAACAAGGCGGCCAGCTGTTCAGTCATGGCACCGGCCAGCTGTTCCACATCAGTGATGGTCACCGCGCGGTCGTAGTAGCGGGTCACATCATGGCCGATACCGATGGCCAGCAGCTCAACAAGCTTGCGTTTTTCCACCATGGCGATCACGTCGCGCAGGTGTTTTTCCAGATAGTTGGCCGGGTTGACCGACAGGGTGCTGTCATCCACCGGCGCGCCATCAGAAATCACCATCAGGATTTTACGCTGCTCTGGCCGCATCATCATCCGGCGGTGCGCCCATTCCAGCGCCTCCCCGTCGATGTTTTCCTTGAGCAGACCTTCTTTCATCATCAGGCCCAGATTGGGGCGCACGCGCCGCCATGGGGCGTCGGCGTGTTTGTAGATGATGTGGCGCAGATCGTTGAGACGACCGGGCTGTTGCGGACGGCCTTCATTGAGCCATTTCTCCCGGGCCAAACCGCCTTTCCAGGCGCGCGTCGTGAAGCCGAGGATTTCGACCTTCACGTTGCAGCGCTCAAGCGTGCGCGCAAGCACATCGGCGCAGATCGCGGCAATAGAGATCGGGCGGCCGCGCATGGAGCCCGAGTTGTCCAGAAGCAGCGTCACGACGGTGTCGCGGAATTCGGTGTCATGCTCCATTTTGAAGCTCAGAGGCGTGGTAGGGTTGGCCACAACCCGCGCCAGACGGCCCGCATCCAGCGTGCCTTCCTCCAGATCAAACTCCCAGCTGCGGTTCTGCTGGGCCTGCAGGCGGCGCTGCAGACGGTTCGCAAGGCGGCTCACCGCGCCTTTGAGCGGTTCAAGCTGCTGGTCGAGATAGGCGCGCAGGCGCTCCAGCTCGACAGGCTCGGCCAGATCTTCGGCGGCAATCTCTTCGTCGTTGGTGGTGTCAAAAACCACATAGTTGGGGTCAGCCTCAGACACCGGAGGGGGCGGTGGCGGATCCAGCGGGGCCTCGCCATCAGGCATCTCCGCCTCATCAGACATTTCGTCTTCGGCCATGTCATCCATAGTGACCTGAGCTTCGGACATGTCCTGCTGCTCTTCCTGAGACTGCTCAGGGTTGGCTTCCGCGTCTTCTTCGTCCTGATCGTCCTCGCCGGTGCTGTCCGGGTTGTCCTCTTCCTCGGATTCCGGTTCTGCCTCGTCCTGATCATCCTCAAAATCGTCAGGGTCGTCGCCAAGCTGGTCGCCGTAGCCGAGGTCGTCGATGATCTGACGGGCGAATTTCGCAAAGGCCTGCTGATCTGACAGAAGATCCTGCAGATCGTCCAGATGTTCGCCGGCGTTCTGTTCGATATAGCCGCGCCACAGTTCCATCACATTGGCCGCTGCCGGGGGCAGATCGCGGCCGGTTGCCAGATGGCGGATCAGATAACCTGCGGCGGTGGCCAGAGGGGCCTGATCGCGGGCGGTGATCTCACCATAACCGCGGCCTGCAGCCTCATGGCTGATCTTGACGTCAATATTGGTCGCGGTGCCCGGCATCTCGCGCGCGCCCATGGCCTCGCAGCGCGCGGTTTCCATCGCCTCATAGAGGTCACGCGCCATGCCCTGACCGGGCGCATAACGCAGATGGGTCGCGTCATCGTGATATTTGTGCTGCAGCGCCAGCGCATCCGCTGTGCCGCGCGCCAAAAGCACCTCATCGCGGGTCATGCGACGGCTCACTTGCGGCAGGCGCAAGCTGTCGCCGGAAATGCCGGAAGGATCAACCGTGTAGGTCACCGACAATTCCGGATCGTCGGCCATCACTTTGGTGGCCTCTGCCAAGGCCTTTTTGAACGGATCAGCGGGGTTGTCGGACTTCTTGATCATGCCAGTGATTAATCACGGGAGCGGCGGCATGTGCAAGGCGTGAATGCGATTTCCTATGGTCTGAACGTCGCGGCCAATGTGGCGGTGCTGGCAAGGTTAAAGCACCATGTTGCGGCAATCGGCAATACGTTGGACAAGCGCCGCCTCGGCGCGTTCAGCCACACCGCGATCAAAGCTGTAGAACGAATGCGCGAGCAGACCGGCGACTTCGCTCCAGCCTTGCGCGCGCCACTGCACGGAAACCTGCGTGCCATCCTCGTCTGGCAAGGCATCGGGCAAAACCGCTTCGAGCATCAGATCAAAGGTTTCCACCAAGGCGGCATTGCCATCCGCTTCGGGGTTTTGAACCGCACGCTGATGTGTGGTCAGCGCCGAGATGCGCCCGGAGCAGGTGGCAAAGGCTTGCGCCTGTTGGTGCGGCCAAATTGGCAGAGAGGAAGCAGCGGTGCCCATGGTCAGCAGGGCGGCGCCACAGAGAAGGCTGCGGAAGGTCGTGCGTGCTGAATATGTCATGTAACAAGTTTATGACGCTTCGGCGGTCAGTCAATACTGTATATACAAATGATATTACAAATATATCTCACGTGTGAGTGAGCGTGCCTGAAGCATGTGCGTTCTGCGGCTCCGATTTGGAGGCTTTGCTGAACGCGCAACATTTCAGCCGCAGGCTGGGCTTCGCACAAACAAAAAAGCCGCCTCAAGGAGGCGGCTTCTAAAATCTCTGAAAGCAGGCTTAGCCGAGGCTGACGCTGGCTGCGCTTTCCGGCAGTTCTTCGTCAAAGCAGCGCTGGTAGAACTCTGCAACGGTCTGGCGCTCCAGCTCGTCACATTTGTTCAGGAAGCTCAGGCGGAAGGCATAGCCGACATTGCGGAAGATTTCCGCGTTCGCGGCCCAGTTGATCACGGTCCGTGGGCTCATCACGGTAGAGAGGTCGCCGTTCATGAAGGCTGTCCGGGTCAGGTCTGCGACGGTGACCATCTGGTTCACAATCTTGCGGCCCTCAGCGGTGTTGTAGTGCGGCGCTTTGGACAGAACGATGGCGGCTTCAGCGTCATGGCTCAGATAGTTGAGCGTGCTGACCAGCGACCAACGGTCCATCTGGGCTTGGTTGATCTGTTGGGTGCCGTGATAGAGGCCGGTGGTGTCACCCAGACCAACGGTGTTTGCGGTGGCAAACAGACGGAAGTAGGGGTTCGGCTTGATCACTTCGTTTTGGTCGAGCAGCGTCAGCTTACCGTCTGCTTCCAGCACTCGCTGGATCACAAACATCACGTCCGCACGGCCCGCATCATATTCGTCAAACACGATCGCAGTCGGGTTGCGCAGCGCCCATGGCAGGATGCCTTCGTGGAATTCAGTGACCTGCTTGCCGTCGCGCAGTTTGATCGCATCCTTACCGATCAGGTCGATACGGCTGATGTGGCTGTCGAGGTTCACACGCACACAGGGCCAGTTCAGACGCGCCGCAACCTGTTCGATGTGGGTGGATTTACCGGTGCCGTGATAGCCCTGAATCATCACACGACGGTTGTGGCCAAAGCCTGCGAGGATCGCCAACGTGGTTTCCGGGTCAAACTTATAGGTCGGGTCGATTTCCGGCACACGGTCTGTACGCTCCTCAAAACCCTTGATTTTCATATCGCTGTCGATGCCAAAGACTTCGCGCAGATCAATGTCTTCAGTGGGCTTTGTGTTGCTGTCCATGATGCCGTCGGCCATGCTCGTTGTCCTTCCATGTGCCGCGCAATCAGGGGCGGCCGAAATCTACCGGCCTTTGGTGCATCAAATTGAAAAGGATCACAAGCGAAACCACAAAAAAGACGCGGCGTTGTGCATTGGCTGCAAGAGGCCGCTCTTTTGGCGCGCTATTGATCGGGCAAAAGTGCCCGCCAAAGGCACTTGCGTTGCGCCTTTAAACCTCGTCCAGCGCGGCGCGCACTGCTGCTGTGATTTTCTCGCGGCTCGCAGCATCCAGGCCCTGCATTTCCACCACAAGCTTGTCGCCTTGCTCGGTGGCGCTGGCGGCGCGGCGGTTGGTGCCGTGGCGCAGCACACGATAGGGGGTGATGGCGCGCGAGATGCCTTTGAAGTGCTGCGGCTCCAGCGGCTCGGCATCGACCAGATCACGGGCATGGGCGTAGGTTTCATAGCTCATCACAATGCCGCCGGGCTCCGCGATGCCTTCCAGCCGCGCGGCCAGATTGGCCTCCGCGCCGATGATTGTGTAATCCATACGGGTTTCTGAGCCGAAATTGCCGACGTTACAGTAGCCGGTGTTCAAACCCATGCGTGCGCGGAACGGGTGTTCCACCCCGCGTGCCCGCCAGATTTGTTCCAGCTCATCCAAGCGCTGTTGCATTTCAAGCGCCATGCGCACGCAGGCGCGGGCGTCTTCTGACACGCCTTGGGTGGAAGGATCCCCCACAAAGGCGACAATCGCATCGCCGATAAACTTGTCGATGGTGGCGCCGTGCTTGGCCGCGATCAGCCCCATTTCCGAGAAGTATTCATTCAGCAACGCGGTCAGCTCTTCGGGCTGCATCCGTTCCGTGGTGGCGGTGAAGTCTTTGATATCGCTAAAGAACACCGTCAGCTTTTTGCGCTCAGTGCTGATGGAGGCGTCTTTCTCCCCCTCAAAAATCGAGCGGTAGACCTGCGGTTCCAGATATTTGGAGATCTTGAGGGAGACATCGGCCAGAAAGGCGTTGTTCTCTGTCAGCTCTTTGTTGGCGTCGCGGAATTTGCCGGCCAGTTGCAGCTGGTGGCGCGCAAAGGTCACCACCAGAAAACCAGCCACCAGCATATAGGTCAACAGGAATTTGAATGAGCTCAGGTTCAGAGAAAGCGGCTGGCGCACATGCACGATTTGCAAGCCGCGCACCGCTTCAGGAGGCCAGGAGGCTGCGGTATCGGTGCCGCCAACCGCGACACAATCCGCGCAGTCCTCAGCATGGATCAGCGGCGTGGCCATTGTCAGACGGTGACCAAAGAGGCCGCCTTGCTCCTGCACAAGATGGGGGCGCTTGTTGTCAGGATCACGCAGGGTGGTGAGCGCATTGCGTTCAAACGGGCTCAGGTCTGAAGCCGACGCCTCGGTCCCCAAATCATCAAACACATAGCGGAAAGTCACGCCGGGCAGGATTTCTGAGAAGCGTTCTGACAGCGCGATCGCAGCCGTTTCCGCTGACGGGACACCAGCGTCAAGCTGCTCCGGATCGGAGACCTCCTGGCGGTAGAGCAGTGTCGCCTGCTGTGCGCCTTCTGCATCGCGCACAAAGACCTCAACATTGCTGGCGTAGTAGCTGCGGATATTGTCCATCAGCCGGTTCAGACCGGTCGCCTGCCGGTGCAGGTTGTGGTGGGACAGGCTGTTCAAATCGAACCACAGCGCCACAGGCAAAAGCATGATCGCGGTGGCCGCCACCAAATAAAGCTGCCTTGGGTGCGCTGTCAGGTGGTCGATCAGTTTCTGCATAAGTGTCCCCAACGGGCTAAGGGTGGTGCGGCGGGTGGTGCGGCAAAGGCCTCCTGCCATCGTAGCGGGACTTTGGCGCGGGTCCACCGGTGAAAGAGCACAGAGGTACAAACGCAAAAGGCGCGGCCAATCGGCCACGCCCTTTGGTGAAGCTTGCCATGCAACTATTTGAAGTTGCGGCTTTCCTTGATCTGATCCCAGGCCCAGACAACTTCTTGAAGCTGCTCTTCCTGGCTCCGGTCGCCGCCGTTCATATCCGGGTGCAAAACCTTGATAAGCTTTTTGTAGGCTTTGCGCACCTCGGCCTTGGTCCAATGGTCTTTGGCGTCCAGAATTTCGATCGCACGGCGCTCTGTTGGGGGCAGGCGCCGTCCGCCACCACCACCTTTGCCGGGGTTCTGCGTGGCGTTGCCGCCCAGCACCTGATGGGGGTCTTCAATGCCCAGTCGCGCCCATGCGCGCGTCTCTGGGTCAACAAACTTCTTGGTTTCGCGCTCCCAGACTTTGTCTTTGGAGTTCTGCGCGTTCATTTCGGCTTCGGTCTTGCCGTCAAAGAAGTTCCACTTGAGGTTATACTCGCGCACGTGGTCCTTGCAGAACCACTTGAATTCATCAAGCACATCCGGCGCGCGCGGGGCGCGGTAGGCGCCAGCCTCTTCGCAGCCGGGGTGCTCGCAGGTGCGGGTCGATGTCTCTGACGCACCTGTCATGCCACGGCGGCCGCGCGGGTTTTTCTTCTTCGCCGACTTCACGGACATATCGAAACCAAAGGGATCTGATTTGGTCATGAACTCACCTTTTCGACTCGGAGCAGAGAGTTTACCCTAACCAGAGGCAGATTGAAGAGGCTGGACGTAGAAAAATGAGCGTTGCACAAGAAATTCACAATAAGTTGGTGAGCGCTTTTTCGCCTGCTGAACTTGAGGTCGTTAATGACAGTGCGCGCCACGCTGGCCATGCGGGTGCCCCCGATGGCGGGGAAAGCCATTTTAATGTGCGTATCCGCGCATCTGCCTTTGCAGGCAAGTCGCGTCTTGCGCGTCACCGCGCCATTCATGCAGCTTTAGGAGAGGCGCTGATCGGCCGCATTCACGCGCTGGCCTTGGACGTTGATACGCCCGAAGACTAGGCGTTTGGCTGCCGCTCACTCTTGTTTGAGGGACTGCACGCCAGCACGCACCACTTCGTCCTGATCCCGCTCGGCAGGTTCCTCGGCATCTGCTTCCGGTGCTTCGGATGGCACGTCAGCCGCTGGTTCGGCGGAGTCTTGTGACTGTACCGGAGAGGGCAGTGCGGCGGGCGTCGGTGTTTCCGTCGAAGCGAGCGGTTCCGATAGGGCGGGGCGGCGGTACACAAGGACCGTGCGATAGGTGGTTGTGGTGCTGGTCAACCCGCTGCGCTCTTCATGTGGCAGGGTTTCGGCGCGCACAAACTCCCATCCCTCAGCGGCAAGGTCATTCATATGCAGCTCAAGCGCATTGGCAAACCGGCCCTCAGGCCCTTTGATACCTTTGCCCTTCTGTCCGCGGGTTGGGGAGGGGACCACCTTATATTCATACGTCATATGTGTATTCCAGCGCCTAAAATAACTTGATCAGATCCGTCTGCGGCCGCTAGCCGCGCATTTTCTTGGGCAAAAGGCGCAGCCGCTCCGGGTAGTCGGGCACCTCTGCATGTTCCTTGAAGAACGCCCAGCTCGGAAACTTGTCCTGCGGGTCGCGTTTCTTGGACAGGGCCGTGCGCATGACCGACTGACCGAGCTCTTTGGCCAAGGCATCAACGCAGATCTGCACAAGCGGCCACTTCTTGTGGTAGTCATGCCCGGCGATCATGCCGCCGACTTTCACCTTGGCGAGCCAGTCAAACATGGTTTTGCCGCGCTCTTCGCCCGTATGGGCATAGCCATCAATATATACAAAATCGAAGAACTCATCAGGGAAAGCATCCAGCGCGTCCTCAAAGCTCATGCGCAGCAGCCAGTAAGGCTTGCCCATCCCGACGTTTTTGAGCGCGTCGATGTATTCCTTGGTGTCGTGGTGATCTCCGTAAAGATCCACCCCATAGAGTTCTTTGAAGAGTCCGCTTTCCATCAAACGCTTGGAATACCAGCCGCCTGCAACGCCAAGTTCAATGCCAATCAGCCCGTCACGTTCCAGGAACTGCGGCAACTCTTTGCGCTCTTGCAGAATGTCGATCACGTCTACCATTTGAAGTCAGCTATTCACGTAATTTCACCAAGGGTCCAGCATGCAGGAGGCCGTCTGCGGCCTTTGCGCCAAAACGTGGCGCGGCTGCATCGTCCTCATAGCGAGGCCCCACTCATTTCCGGTTTATTTTTTCGCGGTTTTTGCGGTTTTGCGGCGAATGCCCATCTGACGGCCAACCCGCTCAGGGCGGCGCAGTTTGCTATGGGCCTCCGCTAGCTTGGCAAAGTTGGCTCGTATGTCCTCAGGCATCGGCGTGACGTTTGGGCCGGACCGATCAATATGAAGCCCGAGACCTTCGCCTGTGGCCGCAAGCCAGCCATCTTCGTGCCAAAGCTCCTGATAGAAGTGGAAGCTCTTCTCATCATGATCGAGCAGCTGGAATGTCGCTTGCACCCAGTCGCTGACATACAGCTCACGGATATAGCAAAGGTGGAACTCTGCTGAGAAGGTCGTATTGCCCGTCGCGGTGCGATACTCCGCGTTCAATCCCAATTGGTCAAAAATCTGATCCACGCCGCGGTCAAACAGAACATTGTAAAACGCCATGTTCAGGTGGCCGTTAAAGTCGAGCCATTGCGCCTCGACAACCATCGGGGTGGAGAAAAACGGGGCCTTAAATGTCATGCTTAGGTTCCTCAAAACGTGACAGAACTTATGCGGCGCTGGGGGCGATGCATCAAGAGAAAGTCGCCTTTTACGGGCGGACAAGCTGGCGGTTTTGATGGGACGAAGGTTCTGTCAGGTGCAGCACTTCTGGAACAACGACCCGTGGATCACTCTGCAGCCGAACACAATTCTGCGAGGAGTTTCAAATTGGTTAATTCGTGTCTTGATTTAGGGCTGCGCCGCTCTATACACCTCTCACTTATTGGAGCAGGTACATGACTTACTTAAGGTTTTTCTTTCCGTGGACGTCAGGAATGGCGCTCAAGACTGACGTATCTCTGCTCCGAAAGCAGATCCGCGCCACCTAGCGCGCGATCTCAGGCCATGAGCGCTTTCGCCTGAGCGGGTGTTTCAATGAGACTCGCTGCAGGGGAGGGACTCCCGCACTTTCTCTCAGGCACAACCACCTCAAATGGTGCGTTTTTACCCAGGAGGACTTCGCGTCAGCGACACATGTCTTCGGTACGCTGGCGTGTAACGGTACTAAGATTAAAGAGGAAATCACCGAATGTTTGACCTATCTTATGCGCGGTTTTGGTCCGCCGCTGCATTTTGTGCGATGGCAGGGGCGTCACAGCCCGCGCTGGCGCAAGACACCGCCATGAGCAGCGAGGCGGTCGCCTTGCAAGAGAGCTGTGCAGCGGGGGAAATGGAGAGCTGTTATGAGCTTGGCCATCTGTTCTACAGCGGCGAGGGTGTCGAGTGGGACGAAACCAAGGCTGCGGCACTTTATGTTCGGGCCTGCGACGCAGGGTTTGAGCGCAGCTGTGCAGATGCCGGATACATGTATCGACACGCGCGCGGTGTAGAGCTCGATTTGACACGCGCAGCGGGCTACGACGTGAGAGGCTGCGAAGCCGGAGAAGTCTGGGCCTGTACATCGGTTGGCCGCAGCTATGAGCTTGGCAACCGTGTCGACGAGGGCGATGTTGCGCAGGATATCGCGAAGGCGGCACATCTGTACAATCTGGCGTGTGAAGGCGGTCGGGCCGAAGGCTGCGCATACCTCGGCATCTTGCAATCAGAGGGGCGCGGCGTTGCGCAAGACTATGATCTGGCGATAAAAAACTTTGAAGCGGCTTGCTATGATGCGGGCAATTCCCTTGCTTGTTCCAAGCTTGGGTTTCTTGCCATTGAAGGGGACGGGATGAAGCAAGACTTCACCCAAGCCACGATCCTGCATTCCTATGGGTGTGACAGCGAACAATGGGCAAGCTGTCGTGCGCTGGGGCAGGTTTATGAACATGGATACGTGGGAATTGAAAACAAACGTCTGGGACTGAGCAAGTATATCCAGGCCTGCGAAGGGCGCTATGGCTATGATGCTGAAGGCTGCGCTTATGCGGGTATCGTGTATGATTTCGGCAGAGGCGTTCCCGTGGATGACCAACGGGCGGTTCATTATTATGAACGCGGCTGCGAAGGTGGATCGGCCACTGGGTGCGCAAGTCTTGGTGGTGCCTATGCCAAAGGGGAAGGTATCGAGCAAGACCATGAAAAAGCACTGCATTACTCGGTGATGGGCTGTGAGTTGGGCAGTGAATATGGCTGTTTCAACAGTGGCCTCGCATACATGTTGGCAAACGGTGTCGAGGAAGATCCAGTGGTTGCGGCGAATTACTTTGATCAAGCCTGCCAAGGCGGCCACGTTTCGGGCTGCAGCAATCTCGGAACCGCTTATCGGGACGGGGACGGTGTAGAGCAGGACTTTCAGAGAGCGTATGAGCTCTATGAGTACGCCTGTGAGAAAAATGATGGTCTCTCTTGCAGCAACTTAGGCTGGCTCTATCGGAACGCCCAAGGCGTCGAGCGGGACTATGAAAAGTCGCTGGAAATCTTTCTGGGCGCTTGTGAGAAAGGCTATGCCCATGGCTGCTATGTGGTGGGTTTCCAGTATCTGAAAGGGGAAGGGGTCGACAGAGACAAAGAGGTCGCTGAGACCTACCTCAATCAAGGCTGTGAGATGGGCGAGGAATATGCCTGCGAACTGCTCGAAGACGAATTTGGTGGTTTCAGATTGAAAAAGAAGAAACGCTAAACTGTCTGACAGACCTGTATGCGGCCCGCTGGTTTTCACCGGCGGGCCGTTTTCTTTGCTGGCACCTCCACGCGGACGTGTTGGCGATGTTTCGGCGGCTATGCCTTCCCCAAAAGCGGGGCAGGTTTGGCGCGCAGGCGGTTGGTGCATTAACCTTTGAAATGCAAAAACGCGCCGGTTTTTACACCGACGCGTTAAAGTCGCGATACAGACGCAATACCGACGTTGCGGTTTAGCCGTTCAGCTTCTGCGCCACCAATTGGTTAACAGCCTTCGGGTTGGCCTTGCCGCCGGTGGCTTTCATGACCTGACCCACAAACCAGCCAGCCAGTTTCGGGTTCTGTTTGGCTTTCTCCACCTGAGCCGGGTTGGCTGCGATGATCTCATCCAGCGCCGCTTCGATTGCGCCGGTGTCGGTTACCTGCTTGAGGCCTTTTTCTTCAACGATCTTAGCGGGATCGTCTTTGGTCTCGATGTGGATCTCAAGCACGTCTTTGGCGATCTTGGTGCTGATTTCGTCAGAGGCGACCATGGCCAGAATGGCGGCGTTTGCTTCTGGTGCGACCAGCTCCTGTGGGCGAACCTCAGCTTTGTTGGCGCGGCCCAGAACTTCGTTGATCACCCAGTTTGCGGTCTTCTTGCCGTCACCTTTGCCCACGGAGGCTTCAAAGTAATCAGCCAGATCAACCTCAGCCGTCAGCACCGAAGCATCATATTCGGTCACGCCGTAGTCTTTGATAAAGCGTGCTTTTTTCTGATCGGGCAGCTCTGGCAGAGTCTTGGCGATATCATCCACCCAGCCCTGTTCGATCTCCAGTGGCAGGAGGTCGGGATCGGGGAAGTAGCGATAATCATGCGCTTCTTCTTTGGAGCGCATGGAGCGGGTTTCGTTCTTGTCCGGATCATAGAGACGGGTCTCCTGATCAACAGAGCCACCGGCCTCGACAATCGCAATCTGACGGCGCGCTTCATTTTCGATCGCCGCCTGAATGAAGCGCATGGAGTTCATATTCTTGATTTCGCAGCGGGTGCCCAGATGCGAGAAGTCCTGTGTTTCCATGTACTTCTCATACTGGCCCGGACGACAGATAGAGACGTTCACGTCCGCACGCAGGTTGCCGTTCTGCATGTTGCCATCGCAAGTGCCCAGATAGCGCAGGATCTGGCGCAGCTTGGTGACATAGGCGGCGGCCTCTTCGGGGCCACGAATGTCAGGACGGCTCACGATTTCCATCAGCGCCACACCGGTCCGGTTCAGGTCCACGAATGACATGTTCGGATCCATGTCGTGCACGGATTTGCCGGCGTCCTGCTCAAGGTGGATACGCTCAACACGCACCAAGCGTGCAACGCCGGGGCCCATGTCCACGAGGATTTCGCCTTCGCCGACAATGGGTTCATAAAGCTGGGAAATTTGGTAACCCTGCGGCAGATCCGGATAGAAGTAGTTCTTGCGGTCAAAGGCGGATTTCAGGTGAATCTCGGCGTTCAGGCCAAGACCTGTGCGCACCGCTTGCTCCACGCAATACTCGTTGATGACAGGCAGCATGCCCGGCATCGCGCTGTCCACGAAAGCCACATTGGCGTTGGGCTCTGCACCAAAGGTGGTGGAGGCACCGGAGAACAGCTTCGCATTGGAAGAAACCTGCGCGTGCACCTCCATACCAATGACCAGTTCCCAGTCATGTTTGGCACCCGCGATCACTTTGGGCTTGGGGGTCTCATATGTCAGGTCGAGCATCGCTCACGCTCCTTGAATATCTGGCTGGTCTGCGTTCTAGGCCAGCCAGAAGTGAGGAGCAAGGGGGCAGCCGCCTATGGGTTGGCCTGAGTGATGCCTTCGGGCGTGAAATGCACGGTTTGTCCGGCTTTCAGGCTGCTCATGAAAGGCATGGCCACGGCCTGAAGGGCCACGTCGCGCCCCTTTTCAGAGAGGCGCTCTTTGGAAATCACACGAGAGGTGTTTTCAAAGCCTATTTCCGCATGGCCCCAGATCAGTGGATGAATTTCGCGCAGGTGGTCATGAACCACCATGTCAAAGCCCTTACGCAGGGCGGGCGGCAAGTTGCTGTTGAGCGCGCCGGTGTCATATTGCCCGCGGGCATATTGCCAGCTGCGATAAAGGTGGGCCGCCATGAGATTCGCCGCATGTTGATCGCCACGGCGCTTCAATGCGTCGGAGACACCATCAAGGAAGTATTCAATTTCAATGACTTCCAACCCGCTTGGGTCAATAAGCAGAGAGTCAAACCAGACCCATGCATATGCGCCTGCGCCCCAGATGTCATAGGTTTGTGCCGCGATCCGGCGGGCTTGCAAGTCGAGCTGGTCAAAATCACCGTACCAGCGGGGCAGCAGATAGTTCCCCAAGGCCCGCATGTGCCGTGGGTTCAACGGATCCAGTGCGATCAGCGATTCATATTCGGTGCAAAGCGCCTTTGTCGGGTCTTCCAATCCGGGGAGCAGCGCGCAGCGGGCTGCTGACAGCGCGGAGGAGTGGTGGATCTTGGGGCAGAAGCGATCCAGAATTTCCGTGGCCCGCGCAAAATGGGAGTGAAACGCCTCGCGATTGATTTCCCGTGTGTCGTCTTTAGCGATCGCGCCGCGCCACGCCCAGCCGATGTCGATGTGCATATGGGCCACAACCAAGGCAATCGGATAGCTGTCAGCGAAATCTTCCAGCAGATACTCCATAGCCTCGATGCCATGGAAAAAATCCGCGTCTGAGGCGGGTTTGCCGTGCAGCAGCGCATGTTCCGCCGCACGCACCACATCGGCACGTGCACCAAACAGCATGAGTTCTGACAAGGGGGCGCCGGAGGTGGTGGCCGCGCGGTTTTGATCATGTGTGCGGATCAGATCTTCGAGCTCTTCCCAGCGCTCTTGCCGGGCAAGGAACTGGCCCTGCGCACGGGTGTCTTCGCTCTCCACTTGATCTGGCGTTTCGGCGTTGACCGGAATTTGCAAGCGTGTGAGCAGATCGCGATAGGTCTGCTGAGTGTCAGAAGGGCGACCCGCCGCCGGAGTGGCGCGGGCAGGGGCAAAGGCCTCATTCAGCTTGCGCAGCGCTGGAGCCGCAAATGCGGACGCAGGACGAACGTTTTGAGGTGTTCGCTTGCGTGTCCGTTCTTTGAGAAAGAATTTCATTGTGGCTCCGTGATCTAATAGAGCCCACTATGATTTCGCTTTCAGGCTAAAAAAGGGCATCAACTTGAAATCATGCCGTCAAGTCGGCGTCGATTTTCAAGCAAGGTTTGCGGCTAGATCAGCCGCAAGCGGTCATGTTCGACCGCAACGCCAAGTGTTTGCAATGCCGCCTCCAGATCTGCTCTGGGTGGTAAAACATCCTGTGGTATCCGCACCTTAGCGCCATCCTGCATGACAAATGTCATGCGAAAAGCCACGTTCAGGCGGGTCGCGATCTGGATGGATTTGATCTGCCCCAGCTCTATTTCCGCCTCCTGAGTGGCGTTTTTCCAGCGCACCTCAGCCTCAGAGAGGGCAAAATTTGCAACCGGATTAAAGAGCACATCCACCAGAGTGGGGAGCGCAAAGAGCGACAAGAAGGCGACGATGGCCCAATAGGTGCCAGCCAGCAGCATGCCGCCGAGCGCCATCACCGCCAAAATCAAGACGGTGATGCTGCGCGCGTTGCGGCCCTGCGCCCTGTGCGTGAGGATCGGCTCTGCTGTCATGCGTTCAGGATGCGGGTCACCATTTCGGTGGTGTCCCGGCTGAGGCCGTCTTGACCGGCGATACGCTCAAGTTCGGTGCGGATTTTGCCTTGGCGTGTTTCATCATAGCGCTTCCATGTTTGGAAAGCGCTGCACATGCGGGCGGTGGTTTGCGGGTTCACCGGATCAAGCTTGATCAGCCAATCCGCCAGCAGGGTGTAGCCTGCGCCATCCTCAAAGTGGAAACCCGCGTGGTGCATCGCCAAAACGCCCATCACTGCGCGGAAGCGGTTCGGGTTTTTCCAATCAAAATCCGCATGTTGGGTGAGCGCTTGGGCGGTTGTGGCGACATTTTCGGGCTTGGCCTGCATGATCTGCATGGAGAACCATTTGTCGATCACAAGGCGATCATTCTGCCATTGATCATAAAATGCGCTGAGCGCGTCCTCGCCTTTTCCAGCATCCAGCAGTGCGCCAAGCGCGGAAAGTTGCAGGGTCATGTTGTCCGCTGCATCATACTGTTTGGCGGCTGTTTCGCCGCCGTCCAGCCGTGTCAGCAGCGAGAGCGCGGCATTGGCAAGGCTGCGTTGGCCGGTCGGGCCAGCATCCGGGCGATAGGGGCCTTCTACCTGATTGGCAGCATAAAGCGCGGGCAGCAGCTCTGCGAAACTCTGTGCTTTGGCTTCGCGCAGGGCTTCGCTGGCGGCGTGGATGGCCGCAGGATCGGGTGTTTCGCCCATCTTGTGCAGGGTTGCAGCGAGTTCGGATTGGGACGGCTGGCCCAGCATCAGCGCGCGGTAGGCCGGATCAAGGCTGTCATCACGCAGAAGCGCTTTAAGCCCATCCAGGTAGGCTGCGCTGGGCGCGTCGCCCTGCAGGATCGCCTTCAGCAGGCTGTCACGCGCCAGATCGCGACCGGCTTCCCAACGGTTGAAGGCGTCTGTGTCATGGGCCAGCAGGAACGCGCGGCGGTCATTGTCGATGTCATGCGTCAGCGTGACCGGCGCCGAAAAACCACGCAGGATAGAGGGGATAGGGCGGGTGGCGTGGTCGGGAAAGGTGAAGCTTTGCTCTTTTTCCGTCAGTTCAAGCACCTGCGTGGGCAGCACTTCGTCGCCGTTATCATTCAGAAGGCCAACTGCCACCGGGATAACCTGTGGTGCCTTTTGATCCTGCCCGGGTGTGGGCGCGCTTTTCTGGCTGAGGTGCAGCGTGAAGGTGTCTCCCTCATAGTCTTCGCGCACGGTCACCTCTGGCGTGCCGGATTGGGAATACCAGAGTTTGAATTGGCTCAGATCACGGCCCGTGCTGTCTTCAAACACCTGTATCCAGTCCTCAATGGTGCAGGCCTGACCATCGTGGCGGTCAAAATAAAGGTCGAGCGCCTTGCCGTAGGCCTCATCCCCAACCAGTGTTTTGAGCATGCCGATGACTTCGGCGCCTTTTTCATAGACGGTCGCAGTGTAGAAGTTGTTGATTTCTTGAAAGCTTTCCGGCCGCACAGGGTGGGAGAGTGGGCCCTGATCTTCCGGGAACTGGCGCGCGCGCAGGGCGATGACGTCGTCGATCCGTTTGACTGGCTCAGAGCGCATGTCCGCGGTGAACTGGGCGTCGCGGAACACGGTGAGGCCTTCCTTCAGGCAGAGCTGGAACCAGTCGCGACAGGTGATGCGGTTGCCTGTCCAATTGTGGAAATACTCATGAGCGATGATCGCCTCGATGCGCTCAAAGTTGCCGTCGGTAGCGGTTTCCGGAGAGGCCAGCACGCAGGAACTGTTGAAGATATTCAGCCCCTTATTCTCCATCGCGCCCATGTTGAAATCATCCACCGCGACGATGTTGAACTCATCAAGATCATATTCGCGGCCATAGACTTCTTCGTCCCAGGTCATGGATTTTTTGAGTGCTTCCATGCCGAAGGCACATTTGTGCTCGTCCCCCGGGCGCACCCAGATGGCCAGCTTGACCGGTTTGCCGGACATGGTGGTGAAGCTGTCTTCATGCGCGATGAGGTCGCCGGCGACCAAGGCAAAGAGATAGGCGGGTTTGGGCCAAGGGTCTGTCCAATTTGCAAAACCTGCGCCGCTTTCCGCACCGTTGCCGTTGGAGAGCATGACCGGTGTGTTGTCGCCGTCTGCCTCGATCCGCACATCAAAGGTGGACATCACATCGGGGCGGTCGGGGTAGTATGTGATCTTGCGGAACCCCTCGGCCTCACATTGGGTGCAGTACATGCCATTTGACATATAAAGCCCCTCCAACGCGGTGTTGGCTTGTGGGTTGATCTCGACCTCTGCCTCCCAAGTGAAGGCCGCGTTTGGCACGTCTGCTTCAATACCCCCCTCGACTGTGCGTGGCGTAACCTCAGCGCCGTCAACTTTGGCGGAAATCAGCGTAAGCTGTTCGCCATGCAGGAAAAAACGGCTGTCTGTTGCATCCGGATTTGGACGGAACCGGATTGTGGAAAGCACACGTGTCGCCGTTGGGTGCAGGCGGAACGTGAGCGCGACACTGTCCACGATGAAGCCAAAAGGCGTGTAGTCTTTCAGGTAGATCGTTTGCGGCGCGGCGTCTTTCATAGGGCTCTCCATCCATTGATTGCCTCTTGGTGTAATCCATCCGTGGCTGCCTGCAAGGGCTGAGTGTATTGGATTTACTTACGAAGACAGGGGCGAATGTTCGGTTTTGCCTGAAAATATCTTTGGTAAAAAAAGATAACCAATTTTGTTGCCTATCGGAAACCCATGCACTAATTGAAGTTCATCATAAGCCAAATGGAGAGCCGCGATGACCGATCGGGTGGAGAAACACGGGCTGCAAATTGCGCAGGAACTCTATGATTTCATTGTAAATCAAGCGTTGCCGGGGACGGATGTTGCGGAGGATACCTTTTGGGAAGGGCTGAGTGCGCTTGCGCATGATTTTGGTCCTGAGAACCGCGCGCTGCTGCAAAAGCGCGAAGAAATTCAACAGAAACTGGATGGCTGGCATCTGGCTCACAAAGGCCAAGCGCATGATGCCGAGGCCTATAAAGCGTTTCTGACCGAGATCGGTTATCTGGTGCCGGAAGGCGCGGATTTCGCGGTTGAGACAGGCAATGTCGATCCTGAGATCGCGGCGATTCCCGGCCCGCAGCTGGTGGTGCCGATTACCAATGCACGCTTTGCGCTGAACGCGGCGAACGCGCGTTGGGGCAGCCTTTATGATGCGCTTTATGGCACCGATGCGATGGGCGATCTGCCTGCCGGTGGCGGCTATGATGTGGAGCGCGGTGCGCGCGTGATCGCCTGGGGCCGTGACTTCCTGGACCGCTCCGTGCCGTTGGCCGAAGGCTCCTGGAGCGATGTCTCTGCATTGAGCGTTGTCGATGGTGCCCTGCAGCCTGCATTGAAAGACGCCGGCGCATTTGCCGGTCACGTTGGAGATGCCTCAGCTCCGTCGCGTATCTTGCTGAAAAACAACGGCCTTCACGTCATCGTCGAGATCGATCCGACCGGCAATATTGGCGCAACCGACGCGGCCAACATCAATGACATCACGCTGGAAAGTGCACTTTCCACCATCATGGACTGCGAAGATTCCGTGGCCTGTGTGGATGCGGAAGACAAGGTTGTCGCATATGGCAACTGGCTTGGCCTGATGAAACGTGACCTCGCAGAAGAGGTTGCCAAAGGCGGCAAAACCTTCACGCGCGTGCTGAATGGTGACGTGACCTTTACCGCAGCGAACGGTGCGGAAAGCGTTCTGAAAGGCCGCTCGCTGATGCTGGTGCGCAACGTTGGCCATCTCATGACCAACCCTGCCATTCTGGATCGCGACGGCAACGAGATTGGCGAAGGCCTGATGGACGCTTTGGTCACTGTGCTGATCGCGATGCACGACCTGAAGCAAGAGGGCGGCAACTCGGTGCATGGCTCGGTCTACATCGTGAAGCCAAAGATGCACGGCCCCGAAGAGGTTGCCTTCTCTGACCGTATTTTTGCGAAGGTCGAAGATGTGCTTGGCCTGCCGCGTCACACGGTGAAAATGGGCATCATGGATGAGGAACGCCGCACCTCGGCCAACCTCAAAGAATGTATCCGCGCGGCGAAGTCCCGTGTGGCCTTCATCAACACCGGCTTCCTTGACCGGACCGGCGACGAGATCCACAGCTCGATGGAAGCAGGCGCATTCCTGCGCAAAGGCGAGATGAAGACCACCCCTTGGATCCTGTCTTATGAGGATCGCAATGTGGACATCGGTCTGGCCTGCGGTCTGCAGGGCAAAGCCCAAATTGGTAAAGGCATGTGGGCCATGCCGGATCTGATGGGCGCGATGCTGGAGCAGAAAATCGGCCATCCGAAATCCGGCGCGAACTGCGCTTGGGTGCCATCGCCAACCGCAGCCACGCTGCACGCCACGCACTACCATGAGGTTGATGTGCTGGCGCGTCAGGACGAGCTGAAAGCCGGTGGCGCACGTGGCACGCTGGATGATCTGCTGACCATTCCGGTGATGGACGGGCAAAACCTCTCTGAAGAAGAGATCGCGGCGGAAGTCGAAAACAACGCACAGGGCATCCTGGGTTACGTTGTGCGCTGGGTTGATCAGGGCATCGGCTGCTCCAAGGTTCCGGACATCAACAACGTTGGCCTGATGGAAGACCGCGCAACCTGCCGTATCTCGAGCCAGGGTCTGGCAAACTGGCTGCACCAGGGCATCGTGTCCCAGGAGCAGGTGATGGAAGCCATGCAGAAGATGGCGGCCGTTGTGGATGCGCAGAACGCCAATGATCCGCTTTATGTGGCGATGGCGCCGGGCTTTGACGGCGTGGCATTCCAGGCGGCATGTGATCTGGTCTTCAAAGGACGTGTGCAGCCATCGGGTTACACCGAGCCGGTGTTGCATGCGCGGCGCCTGGAACTTAAGGCTCAAGCATAAAATTCAAGGTCAGGGCCATGCCCTGACCTTTCTTTATGGGAAGGAAACACCATGACAATCTCTCTGCGCCGCGCGCGTACAATCATCCGTAAGGCTCTGGAAAAAGGCCGTGAAATGGAACTCAAGCCACTGTCCGTTGTGGTTCTGGACGCTGGCGGCCACGTGCAGGCGTTTGAGCGCGAAGACGGCGCAGCGCCCGGACGTTTTGCCATCGCGCACGGCAAAGCTTACGGTGCTGTGATGCTGGGTATGGCGGGCACCGCACAGATGGCGCGTGCCGAACAGCAGGCCTATTTCATGGCGGCGGTCAACGGCGTTTATGGCGGTCAGGTTGTGCCTGTGCCGGGTGGCGTTCTGCTGCGCGACAAAAAAGGCGCTGTGATTGGCGCTGTGGGCGTGACCGGCGACACGTCTGATAATGATGCAATTGCTGCAATGGCAGGCATCGATGCGGTTGGATTGACCGGCGAAATCTGATCGGGGCTTTCTCTTGAGCTGCGCAGCGCCTATGTTGAGCTGCGCAGCAAGACAAAGAGGCCTACATGACGCGTCCTGTCGTCGGGATTATCGGAAACCACCACCTTATCAATGACGAGTATCCGGCACATGCTGGCGGATCCATGAATTCCGAAGCGGTTTCAATGGTTTCGGGCTGCATACCACTGCTCATCCCAGCGGACCCGCGTTACCTCTCGGTGGAGGAGTTGCTGGCCACATGTGATGGGTTTCTGCTGACCGGCGGCAGGCCCAATGTTCACCCAGAAGAATACGGCGAAGCGGCCACGGAGGCGCATGGTGCGTTTGACCGGGCGCGGGATTCGATTGTGCTGCCATTGGTGCGGGCCTGCGTGGAAAGCGGGCAGCCGTTTTTGGGAATTTGTCGGGGATTTCAGGAGGTTAATGTTGCCATGGGTGGCAGCCTTTACCCCGAAATTCGCGATCTTCCCGGGCGGGACAACCACCGGATGCCGCCGGATGGGACACTGGAAGAGAAGTTTGCCCTGCGCCATATCGTGACCTTCAGCGAGGATGGGCCGTTTCATAAGCTGATGGGCGCACGCGAAGTGATGACCAACACGCTGCATGGCCAAGGCATCAAACGGGCGGGAAATCGTGTGATCATAGATGGTTACGCCCCTGATGGTACGCCGGAGGCGATCTATATTGATGGCGCGCCGGGGTTCACCATGTCTGTGCAATGGCATCCGGAGTGGGAGGCGGGTGTTGACCCTGTGAGCCGCCCGTTGTTTGAGGCCTTTGGCGAGGCTGTGCGTGCCTGGGATGCCAAGAAAGAGGCGCGGCCGGTCCTGAAATCCGCCTGATTTTGCGCAAAGGTTAACGCCGGATTCCGCCTGTTTTGAACGTCGGTATCGCGTCTGTATCGCAGTGGTATTGCGTAGGTGCGAAATTCGGGGTGTAAAAACCTTAACGTGCCGACATCGAGATGTCATTTCGACCGGTTGGCGATGCAGCTGCGGCACGCCATTAATACAATTTTCAGAAATTTAGAGCGCTGAATTTAGCGCCGTTTCAAGAATTTAGTGCCTAGTGTTGGTCTGACTTTAGAAGACCAGCAAGGACCGAGCCATGCTTGAACAACGCGCGCCACTCATGGCCGAAAGATCAGTAAATACAGATGTGATCCGGCGCGAGCAGATGCTGGAGATTCTCAACAAGATGGAGCAGGGAATCGTTGTCTGGGACAGCGATGAAAACTGCTTGATGTTTAATGAGAGGATCTTTGTGGTTCTGGAGCTGAACCCGACGGATCTGCATATCGGGATGAAACGCGAGGCCTTTCTGGAGACAGCGGTCAGGTTGCAGGTCATTACGGCGGAGAGCAAAGAAGAGGCGCAGGCAAAGTTTAAGTCCGGCCAGCCCTTCAGCTTTGATCGCAGCCTGCCGTCGGGAAAAGTCATTTCCTCCTTTGCGCGGCCGATTTCGGGGGGCGGATATGTGGTGACATTCACGGATGTGACCCAGTTTCGCAAAGATGCTGCCGATCTGGTTGAGGCCAAGAAGACGGCGGAGAGAGCGGAGACCAAGGCGCTGAAGATGCTTGCCAAGGAGCAGGCCTGGCGCGAGGAGGCCAAGCTTCTTGGGGATCTGGATGAATGGTTGCAGAGCTGCAAATCGCTTTCAGAGCTGTTTGAAGTGGTTACCCAGTTTATGACCAAGCTGCTGCCGGACACGGCCGGGGAGCTCTATCTTTATTCCAACTCGCGGGACGTTTTGGACGGAGCCTGTGTGTGGGGCGGTGGCGAGGTGCATGAGCATATTGCGCCGGACAGCTGCTGGGCCCTGCGTCGCGGGCGGGGCTATCGTTATGACGCGGCGGGCCTTGGGCTGCAGTGCAGCCATGTGAGTGATCATCCCAGAGACAGTAAAGTCGACAACTCCCTTTGTGTGCCGATTGTGGCCCATGGCGACACCGTGGGTCTGATGCATGTGGTCTATCCCAAAGGGGCGTCAGAGGCTGAGGTCAAGCAGGGCTATGAATTTGCCTTGCAATGCGGGGAGCACATTAGCCTTGCGATTGCCAATGTGAAACTGCGCGATGAGCTGCATGATCAGAGCACACGGGATTCGCTGACCCGGCTGTACAACCGTCGCTATTTCCTTGAGGCGATGCGCACCGAAGCCAGCATGGCGGCGCGCAAGCGCACGGATTTCTCGCTGCTGTCCTTTGATGCGGATAAATTCAAATCCTTCAACGACAACCACGGCCATGATGCCGGTGATATGGTGCTGCGCGCCATTGCCGACAAAATGCATGAGATGTTCTCTGAAGGGGCAACGCCGTGTCGCTTTGGCGGCGAGGAGTTTTCGGTACTGTTGCCCAATGTGGCGGCCGAAGAGGCCTACGGAGTGGCAGATGAATTGCGCCGCGCGGTGGAGGAAACCACGGTGCGCTATGGGGCAGGGGAGCTGCCACCGGTGACCATTTCGATCGGGGTTGCCAGCTTTAGCAACCATGGGCCGCTATTGCAGGACATCATCAACGCCGCAGATCGCGCGCTCTATCAGGCCAAGAAAGACGGGCGCAATTGTGTGCGCTGCGCCAGCGCGCTTGAAGCGGGCTGATCCGCACGGAACCTTAGTGAGGAGGGCGGGCCCAGCGATGGGCGCGCCCTTTGTTTTTCAGACTTCGCCGCCTGAAACTTGGATCATCTGGCCACGGATCGAATCCGCGAAATCGGAGCAGAGGTAGAGTGCGGAGTGGGCGACCTCTTCCGGGGCGATCAGACGGCCATGGGGATTGACGCCGACCATCATGTGACGGGCCTCCTCCTCGGTGCAGCCAGTGCGCGCCATGATGCTTTCGATGTTCTGGTCGATGATGGCGGTTTCCACATAGGCCGGGCAGATCGAATTGAAAGTGATCGGCTTGGTCGCATAGTCCGCCGCCAGTGATTTGATCATCCCGTTCACCGCGTGTTTGGTGGTGGAATAGGCTGGCGCACCTTTCAGGCCGCGCAGACCGGCGATCGAGGAAATCACCATGACCCGGCCCCAGTCGGTCTGGTTCATGGATTTGAGGCTCTCGCGGATGGTGAGAAAGACGCCATCAATGTTGATGGACATCATCTTACGCCAAAATTCCATATCGGTTTTGTGCAGTGCGCGGCCCTCGGCGATGCCTGCGTTGGCCACACAGATCTGGATCGGCCCGCGTGCGGCCACGGCGGCGGCAACCCCTTCTACCACAGAGCTTTCTTCTGCCACATCCATGGCAAGCGGGTGCAAACCCTCGGTGGCGGCCTCCTCAAGCACATTGAGACGGCGCCCGGTGATGGTGACCTGCGCGCCCTCTGCGGCCAGTGCCTTGGCGATGGCGAGCCCGATGCCCGTGCCGCCGCCGGTGACCAATGCGTGTTTTCCTTGCAGTGACATTGTGATGCCTCCCTCATACGATTTGCCAAGGAGACTAGCTGGCTGAGGAGGGCAGACAAGCGTGCCGCCCGCAAACGCCGCGCCGTCATTTGGTGCAGAGCCCCGGAACGGCAGCGCGATTCTGCAGAAATTTGTGCGGTTTACGTTTCACTTCGTTGAAAACAACAGACATTCTGTCCTTTTTGGGGCTTGTGGCATTTTGTTTCGTTGCGCCGACGCCAGACATCGCTAAACCGAAGTGGACGCTTTTGCGTCGGATCCAGACGCACGAAGCGTCGCAAGCCAGTATGAGGAGCCTGTGCATGACAACGACCGCAAGACGGCTGTTTTTTGACCTGCCGCCGGTCTGGCTTGTGTTGGCCCTGCTGATTGCTTGGATTCAGGCGCGATATTTTCCTTTCGGATTGAGCTTTGGCCCGGTGTGGGCGGACCTGCTTGGCGGGCTGCTGGTGGGCGGCGGTGGTGTGCTGATTGTGTTGGCGCTTGTGGAGATGCGTCGCCATCAGACCACGGTGCACCCCCATCACACACCTGCCCATCTGGTGCAGAGCGGGATTTTCAAACGCTCGCGCAATCCGATTTATCTGGCGGACATGTGCATTCTGACGGGGTTTATCCTGTATTGGGATGCGGTGTTGTCTCTGCCGCTGGTGCCGCTGTTCCTTTGGATGCTGGAGCGGCGCTTTGTGATCCCGGAAGAAAACGGGCTGCGCCGTCAATTCCGCATGGATTTCGCGAAATACTGCGAAAAAACGCGTCGGTGGCTGTGATGCCGTTGCGTCGCAGCAAGATCATGCGCCCCTGTTTGCTTGTGCAGCATAAAAGGTGGCGTTAAAACTTTATGCAAGTGCAGCATGTTCTGCGTGAAACATTATTGCTCTGACTCTTAAGGGGGATAAGAAAGGTGAAAATAGGTACACCAAAAGAGGTGTTTGAGGGCGAAAACCGGGTCGCGATGACTCCGGACTCGGCCAAGCAGCTCCAGAAACTGGGCTACGACTGTGCCATCGAAAGTGGTGCAGGCGCAGGTGCAGGGTTTTCCGATGCGGCCTATGAGGCGGCGGGTGTCGAGGTTATCAAAACCGCGGCAGGCCTTTGGAAAGAGGTCGATATTGTTGCCAAGGTGCGTCAGCCCGATGCGACCGAACTCAAGCGTCTGACCAGCGACAAAACGCTGATCTCCTTCTTCAACCCGGCGGGCAACGAAGAGGGCATGGAAGCGGCCAAAGCCAAGGGCGCCAATGTGATCGCCATGGAAATGGTGCCACGTATCAGCCGCGCCCAGAAGATGGACGCGCTGTCCTCCATGGCCAATATCGCGGGCTACCGTGCGGTGATCGAGGCAGGCAACAACTTTGGCCGATTCTTCACCGGTCAGGTGACCGCGGCAGGTAAAGTGCCGCCAGCCAAAGTGCTGGTTGTGGGCGCCGGTGTGGCCGGTCTGGCCGCGATTGGTACCTCCACCAGCCTTGGCGCCATCACCTATGCGTTTGACGTGCGCCCCGAAGTGGCGGAGCAAGTTGAGTCCATGGGCGCCGAGTTTGTCTATCTGGACTTTGAGGAAGAGCAGGCGGATGGCGCGGCCACCGGCGGCTATGCCTCTGTGCAGTCTGAGGAATTCCGCGAAGCGCAGCTGGCGAAGTTCCGCGAGCTGGCCCCGGAAGTGGACATCGTGATCACCACAGCACTGATCCCGAACCGCGCAGCACCAATCCTTTGGACCAAGGATATGGTTGAGGCGATGAAGCCGGGTTCCGTGATTGTTGACCTCGCAGCAGAGCGTGGCGGCAACGTGGAAGGCACCGTGGCGGATGAGAAGGTTGTGACCGACAATGGCGTGACCATTGTGGGGTACACCGACTTCCCAAGCCGGATGGCGGCGCAGTCCTCCAGCCTCTATGCGACCAACATCCGTCACATGATGGCTGACCTGACCCCTGAGAAGGACGGCCAGGTCAACCACAACATGGAAGACGATGTGATCCGTGGTGCGACGGTGACCTTTGAAGGTGAAATCACCTTCCCGCCGCCCCCTCCGAAGGTGCAGGCGATTGCGGCCAAGCCCAAAGAGGTGGTGCCGGAGCTGACCCCGGAAGAGAAGCGCGCGGCAGAAGTGGCGGCGTTCAAAGCACAGACCAAACAGCAGGTGACCCTGCTGGGTGTGGGCGGCGCACTGATGCTGCTCGTGGGTCTGGTGGCCCCGGCAAGCTTCATGCAGCACTTCATCGTGTTTGTTCTGGCGTGTTTCGTGGGCTTTCAGGTGATCTGGGGCGTGGCGCACAGCCTGCACACCCCGCTGATGGCGGTCACAAACGCGATTTCGTCGATCATCATTCTGGGTGCTTTGATGCAGATCGGATCGGGGAGCTTCCTCGTGATCCTGCTCGCTGCGCTCTCTGTTTTCATGGCCGGGATCAATATCTTCGGCGGTTTCCTCGTGACACGGCGCATGCTCGCCATGTTCCAGAAATCCTAAGGAGTAGAGAACCATGATTGGATTTACTACTGCGGCCTATGTTGTTGCCGCTGTCCTTTTCATCCTCTCTCTGGGTGGTCTGAGCAATCAGGAAAGCGCGAAACGCGCGGTATGGTATGGCATTGTCGGCATGGCGCTGGCGGTGTTTGCAACCCTCATCGGGCCGGGTTCCGGTCTGTGGCTGCTGTCTGTGCCGCTGATCATCGGGGGTGGCCTGATCGGCTATCAGCTGGCGTCCAAGGTTGAAATGACCCAGATGCCGGAATTGGTGGCTGGCATGCACGCGCTGGTTGGTCTGGCGGCTGTGTTTGTGGGCTTCAACGCACACTTTGAGATCGGCAACGCGGCGGCAGCTGTGGCGGCTGGCGGCGACGCGGTGAAAGAGCTGGGCGCCTTTGGCCAACTGATCGCCAAGAAGTCTGCGGCGGAAATCAACATTCTTTATGTTGAGCTGTCCCTTGGTGTCTGGATCGGTGCGGTGACCTTCACCGGTTCCGTGATCGCCTATGGCAAGCTGTCTGGCCGTGTGACCTCTGCAGCCGAAAAACTGCCCGGTGGCCACATGCTGAACGCCGGTGCGGCGGCGCTCTCGCTGCTCTGCCTGATCTGGTATCTGAACTCCGGCGGCATCTTCCCGCTGTTGATCCTGACCATCGCAGCGCTGTTCATCGGCTACCACCTGATCATGGGCATCGGTGGCGCGGACATGCCGGTGGTTGTCTCCATGCTGAACAGCTACTCCGGCTGGGCGGCAGCGGCGATCGGCTTCTCCCTTGGCAACGACCTGCTGATCGTTGTGGGTGCGCTGGTGGGCTCCTCGGGTGCGATCCTGTCCTACATCATGTGTAAGGCGATGAACCGCTCCTTTGTGTCGGTGATCCTGGGCGGCTTTGGTGGCGCATCCGGTCCGGCCATGGAAGTGGAAGGTGAGCAGATCGCAATTGAGGCCGACGGTGTGGCGGCAGCGCTGGATGACGCAGACAGCGTTGTGATCATCCCGGGCTACGGCATGGCGGTGGCCCAGGCACAGCAGAATGTGGCGGAGCTGACCCGTCGTCTGCGCGCCAAAGGCAAGAACGTGCGCTTTGCGATCCACCCGGTTGCAGGCCGTCTGCCAGGCCACATGAACGTGCTCTTGGCGGAAGCCAAAGTGCCTTATGACATCGTGCTGGAGATGGATGAGATCAATGATGACTTCCCGGAAACGGATGTGGCCATCGTGATCGGCTCCAACGACATCGTGAACCCGGCAGCCCAGGAAGATCCGAACAGCCCAATCGCAGGGATGCCGGTTCTGGAATGCTGGAAAGCGAAACAGGTGTTTGTCTCCAAGCGGGGTCAGGGCACCGGCTACTCCGGCATCGAGAACCCGCTGTTCTTCAAGGAGAACACCCGGATGTTCTATGGTGACGCGAAGGCGAGCTTGGACAAGCTGCTGACGATGATTGAGTGATCAATCCAGACAGTTAAGATAGGGAAGGCGCTCCGGTTGGGGCGCCTTTTCTTTTGACTGCTCTGCGCCGCGCTATGGGATGCCTCCGGCGGGGATATTTGGGGAATGAGAATGCGGGGCGGAAGCGAGCCTGCGCGTTGTAAGTGGATGTTTGTTCTGATCTTCCAGAGGGGTAGGCGAAACAGGTCTACGTACTCTGTTCTGTCCTAAGAACTTGCGGGTTGAACCCAACGGTTGCCGTACTCCCGAAGGACCATGCTCCAATATAGAAAAGAAGGCGCGGCTCTTTTAACTTAATCTTTAGGTGCCCTCCGTTTCCCGTATATTTCTCTGCCCAGCTAATTTCTTCTATTTGGTCCGCAGCAATGTATAGGCCCAGAGGCTCGAAGCGGAGGCCAGTACTATCGACCACAATCTCGCGGAATTTTCGGTATTGGATGAAAAAGATCCCGGCGAACAACAGGCAGCCGGTTGCGATGAGGAATTGCTCTGCGCGTTGATAGATCGAATCTGGAGGATCTAAGACCAACTCAATCCCCATGCCTGGGCCACTCAAGCCAAGTAGCAAGAACAAACATAGGTTAAATCGTTTGAACCAAGGGCGATACACATGTCTTCCTTGGATTTCTTGAAGGAACTTTACAGAGTTTGGGGAGAGTTCTGGGGCACGAAGCATGGATTCGACCAACTTTCATTCGGGTATAACGTTGCCCTTCTTGCAAGAGAATGCGGCAATAATTTGGGCGAACTACCCTCAATCGGTTTCATCTATAGGTTTTATTTTGCCAAGTGGGGAGCAATCAGCGCTATCCTCCTGCCAGGAGGTGCATCATGGAGAAGGTGAATGGCATAGGCGGCGTGTTTTTTCGGGCGCGCGATCCTGAGGCGTTGGGGGCGTGGTATGAGACCCATTTGGGGGTGAACCAGCTCAACCCCATGCCCTGGAAACAGCGAGAGGGGTTTACGGTGTTTGCGCCCTTTGCGCAGGACACAGATTATTTCGGCAATGACGAAAAGCAGTGGATGATCAACTTTCGTGTGGATGATCTGGCGGCCATGACGGCGCAGTTGGAGGCGGCGGGGATCGCGGTGGAGACCCATACGGACTGGGACAGCGAGGTGGGTAAATTTGCCCGCATACATGACCCGGAAGGCAATCCGATTGAGCTTTGGGAGCCGGCGGCCCCTACGGCGTGAGCGGCAAAACCTGTTTGCGATTATGCGCTGTTGGGCGGTGCTTCACGCGGCTTGATGTCTTTGGCCGCGGCAAAACATGCCCAAATCAAGGGGATAGCGGGTTTGTATACCGCGGTATTCACGTAACATGCTGAAATAAAAGAATAATTGATGTCTTGGGTTTCTGTCGTATAGTGCGCCGACTGTCACACGGAGCCTGCTATGACGCCGATCAAGGATGACCCTTTGCGCTACAAGCTTGCCAATGAGCTGCATGCGCGTCCGTTTCCAACTTTGGATGTGCCCTGCCGCGCGGTTTTTGTGGCGTGGCGGATCGCGCCGGATCATCTGGGCACCGGAGGAGAGGCTGCGCGGGCGCATCTGATTGATTTGCTGGACCGGTTTGGGGTGGCGCATCCCAATCCGGAGGCGACCCATTTCACCTGTCAGATCGGGCGGGACACGTTGAAGTGGGAGCAGCATGCGGAGTTTGTGACCTACACAGTGTTTCTGCCGCAGCTGAGCGCACGGGCGTTTGATCCGGTGGATTTTGATGTGTTTCCAACAGATTGGCTTGCGGCCGCGCCAGGGCAGCGGGTGACCTCGGCGATGATCCGTGTGGCACCGATGTCCGATGAGGCAGAGATCAATACACAGATCGACAGCTGGTTTTTGCAGGAAGCGGTGGCGATGAACTATGTGCTGGATGGCTCCTGCGTGGTGGCGACTGATTTTCGCATCGCGGCCAATGGCCATCAGTGCATGGCGGTCTTTGTCGCGCCGGATACGGGCGCGCGCCGTGTGGGCCGTGTGGTGCAGCGTTTGTGCGAGATTGAGACCTATAAGTGCATGTCGATGCTGGGCTATTTCCGGGTGAAGGCCATTTCCGGAGAGCTAGGGGCGCTGGAGGCGGATGCGGGGCGTCTGATGGGGAGATTGCGCAGTGAGGAAGGGGACGCGGCTGCGACGCTGCAAAGCCTGCTGGGGCTGTCCGGGGATCTGGAACGTCTGATCGCGGACACCTCTTTCCGGTTCGGAGCCACCGGGGCCTATGAAACGATTGTGTTTCAACGGATCGATGTGCTGCGGGAGGAGCGGTTTCAGGGGCGGCAGACGTTTCGGGAGTTTATGACGCGGCGCTATGATCCGGCGATGCGGACGGTGAAGCACAGCCAGAGCCGTTTGCAATCTTTGGCGGAGCGTGTGGGTCGGGCGGCGCAGCTGTTGCGCACCAAGGTGGAGGTCGCCCGTTCGGCGGAAAACCAAGCTTTGCTGGCCAGCATGGACCGGCGCGCCGATCTCGCGCTGCGGTTGCAGGAGACCGTAGAGGGGCTGTCTGTAGTGGCGATCAGCTATTATGCGGTCTCGCTGGCCGGATATGTGGTTTACCCGCTGGCGGGGCCGTTGGGGCTGAGCAAGGGCATGATGACGGCCATGCTGACCCCGGTGGTGGTGGCGCTGGTTTGGTGGATGGTGCGGCGGATCAAGGCGCGCATGCATTAAACTACGATCACCTCTGCTTTATCGCAGAAGAGGGTAACCCTGCGGAAAGCGCGGCTTTCTGTTGCGAATCAAAGGGTTCTTGCCGCGCTGCGGCAGAGGGTGGGTGTGAAAAGGGGGCTTGCGCTTTGTTGGAAACTGTCAGAAATAGCGGCCTGACCATGCAATTTCTGTGGATTTGAGCGGTTTTCCACCATCGGGCATCGGGTTTCCGTTTCCGTTGAGCCGCTTTCTTCCTATAGTCAGAGAGATGCACGCGGTAAGACCTGCACGCCCTCAGGGAGATAGACACCGATGATCCGTTCGGAATTGATTCAAAAAATTGCAGACGAAAATCCTCATTTGTTTCAGCGCGATGTTGAGCGCATTGTAAACACCATATTTGACGAAATCACCGAAGCCATGAGCCGGGGAGACCGCGTGGAACTGCGCGGTTTTGGCGCTTTTTCCGTAAAACAGCGCGAGGCCCGCACCGGGCGCAACCCGCGCACGGGGGAGTCGGTGGACGTAGAAGAAAAGCACGTGCCGTTCTTTAAGACCGGCAAGTTGTTGCGGGACCGACTAAACGGAAAGTAAGCCATGCGCTACATTCGCTATGCCTTTCTCGGCGCCCTTGGCGCCGCACTCATCTCGGTGGCGTTGGCCAATCGGGATCTCGTCACGCTGACGCTCTTGCCACAAGCATTGAGCGATCTGGCGGGGCTCAACCACAGCATCGAATTGCCTTTGTTCCTCGTGATCCTCGGGGCAATTGTGGTCGGCCTGCTGGTCGGCTTTGTCTGGGAGTGGATGCGGGAGCACCGCATGCGGTCTGACAAGACCAAAGCGGAGCGCGAGCTGCACCAGACCAAACGCGAAGTGCGTCGTCTGAAAGGCCGTGAGGCTGAAAAGAAAGACGAAGTTCTGGCGCTGCTGGATGAGGCAAGCTGAACCCTTTGCTTTGCATGGCAACTGCGGTAGGGCGGTCTCATGGATATTCGGGTCAAGATTTGCGGGCTGAAAGAGCCTGAGCATGTGGTCGCGGCGGCTGAGGCGGGCGCGGCCTATATCGGTCTCAACTTTTTTGCCAAATCGCCACGCTATGTGGATTTTGAGCGGGCGCGTGAGCTGTGCCTTGCGACGCCTGTGGGCGTGGGCAAAGTGGGGCTTGTGGTGAATGTGGACGACGCTTTTCTGGAAGAGCTTGTCGACAAGGTGCCGCTCGATTTCCTGCAGCTGCACGGCAAAGAAACCCCTGAGCGGGTGGCCGAGGTCAAAGCGCGGTTTGGTCTGCCGGTGATCAAGGCGATTGGCATCGCTGAGGCGGCGGATGTGGCGCAGATTGATGCCTTTGGCAGCGTCGCAGATCAATTGCTAGTGGATGCCAAAGCCCCCAAAGATGCGGTTTTGCCCGGCGGCAATGGGCTGGCCTTTGACTGGCGGTTGGTGAACCGGAAGTACTGGCCTTGCCCATGGTTGCTGGCCGGTGGCCTGACTGTCGACAATGTGGCAGAGGCGATCCGGATGACCGGCGCGCGGCAGGTGGACCTCTCCTCCGGTGTGGAAAGCGCGCCCGGTGTGAAAGATGTCGGCATGATGCAGGCCTTTATGGAGGCAGCGCTGAGCGCCGTCTAAACCCCGCAAAAATTCTATGGTCTGACCGCCATGCCACTGCGTATTCGCAACAAAAGAGGATGCGCAGATGGTGATGGTGGCGATCGGGGCGGCAAAGCTCAGACATTGGTGGGACACGCCGCGGTTTGTGACGGTGGCGATCCTGTCGCTGCGCCATGCGAAGCGCTCTGCGGGCAACCTGCATGCCGAAGTATTCCCCATGCGGGCCATTTCTTTTCACTCACCGTCTGGCAGCGTCCGGAAGACATCAAAGGCTTTGCCACCACCGGGCCACATCGGATGGCGCTGAGGATGCGGGAGCGGCTCACCGAGACCTCGCGGTTTCATGTCTTTGAAAGTGAGGCCATGCCGGAGCGTGAGGTGGCGTTGTCGGCATGGTATGCGGCTCTGCCAGCGCCTTTGCAGCGGCAAATGCCTGTGATGATGGTCTGACACCTCACGTTACCAGCGGGATCGCATCCAGATTCGGGTGGCAAATCCCGATCCACCCCCCTAAGAACAATTCAAACACCGTGGGAGAGACCTGAATGTCCAACGATCTTTTCAACAGCTTTATGACTGGCCCAGACGAAAACGGCCGGTTTGGCGATTTTGGCGGGCGGTTTGTCAGTGAGACGCTGATGCCGCTGATCCTGGATCTGGAAGCGGAATATGAAAAGGCCAAGGATGATCCGACCTTCTGGGCGGAGATGGATGATCTGTGGAAACACTATGTGGGCCGCCCAAGCCCGCTGTATTTCGCCTCCCGCATCACCGAAGAGCTGGGCGGCGCGAAGATCTATCTGAAGCGTGACGAGCTGAACCACACCGGCGCGCATAAGGTGAACAATGTGCTGGGCCAGATCATTCTGGCGCGCCGCATGGGCAAGACCCGCATCATTGCCGAAACCGGTGCTGGCCAGCATGGTGTGGCGACCGCAACGGTTTGCGCGAAGTTTGGCCTGAAATGTGTGGTCTATATGGGCGCGCATGATGTGCAGCGTCAGGCGCCAAACGTCTTCCGTATGCGCCTTTTGGGTGCGGAAGTGGTGCCTGTGACCTCCGGGCGTGGCACGCTGAAAGACGCGATGAACGATGCGCTGCGTGACTGGGTGACCAATGTGCGCGACACATTCTACTGCATCGGCACTGTGGCTGGCCCGCATCCTTATCCGGCGATGGTGCGTGATTTCCAATCCATCATCGGCAAAGAGGTGCGCTGGCAGCTTGCAGAGCAGGAAGGCGAAGGCCGTCTGCCGGACACTGTGATTGCCGCAATCGGTGGCGGCTCCAACGCAATGGGCCTGTTCTACCCGTTCCTGGATGATCCATCCGTCAACATCATCGGTGTTGAGGCCGGTGGTCGTGGCGTGGATGAGAAAATGGAGCACTGCGCCTCCCTGACTGGCGGCCGCCCGGGCGTGCTGCATGGCAACCGCACCTATCTGTTGCAGGACGACGATGGCCAGATTCTTGAAGGTTATTCGATCTCTGCAGGTCTCGATTATCCGGGCATCGGGCCGGAGCACAGCTGGCTGAATGACACGGGCCGTGCACAGTATGTTTCCATCACCGACAAAGAAGCGCTGGAGGCGTTCCAGTTCTCCTGTGCGATGGAAGGCATCATTCCGGCGCTGGAGCCAAGCCATGCGCTGGCTCATGTGATGAAGATCGCAGGTGATCTGCCCAAGGACCATATCATCGTGATGAACATGTGTGGCCGTGGCGACAAAGACGTGCAGACCGTGGCGCGCCATCTGGGCTTTGACATGTCTGACACCGAAGGCCGCACCGCCGACTGATCCGGCGGACCTCGTGGTTTGAGTTTGGAGCGTCCTTCGGGGCGCTCTCTTCTTTTGTATAGGTGGCTATGCGGAAGCGATGGCCGCTGATCTCCGGTGTGTGCTGGCGCTGGGGCACAACTTGCTAGGGTTTTGAGACAGGCTGTGATGCGGAGTTGAGCCCGCAAGCAGCTGTCCGATCTGCTGGGAAGGAGAGCCAGATGACACAGACCAATGAACAAATCGGCGTGCGTATTTCAGAAAACACCGGGCTTGATCGCGCCAAGCGGCTTGCGGAGCGTGTGGTCACCTCGATGCAGGCGCAGGGCTATCAGGACATTGAGTATATTCTCACGGATTGCCAGCTGACCGTGGTGGCCAGCGCGTCAGGCAAGATGCCGAAGACGCAGTACCTGACCCTGCCGCATGGATCACGTCGGGAGCGGAAAGCGCCCTATGAGCACAGGTTTGTGCTCTGAGTGGATTTTCTGCGCTGGAGACATGTTCGATGAGGCGTGCCTTGGCAAGCAGGGCGTCCGAGGGTGCATAAACCTGAGTTTATGCGCATAAACCCGCAGGTTATGCATGACTAATTAAACCGAAGTTCTATAGCGCACCGTGCCGCGCTCGGGCAATTCGACCCTGCGCTTCCTATGAAAGGGAGGCCACTTCTTCGCAATTGTACTCACGGAGTTGTCGATGAACCGAGCAGAGCAGAATGCCGCACCACTTGGACCTCAAGTGGAACATCCAGGTTTCGATTTTAAAGCCGGGAAGCGGTTATCTACTGCGATGCGCGCTAGCGGATTTTCGGAGGCGCGCGTCGGCTGTATCGATGGTGAATTGAGAGTTTCGGGACAACGCGCAGGTAAAGAAGCTGTCGCCATGACAGTGAGTTTCCCAGCATCTTGGCGCAGGAGCGGCCCAAGAGCTCATGCGGACACCGACGATAGTGCAGTTCCGTTGGCAGGAGGTGGCACAGAAAAAAGTGGGCTGAGAGTGACTATTCGCAAACCCAAAGCGCAAGGGCGCGCGGAGACTACAGCGATCGCTAAGACAGAGGAGGCACTTGTTTAGAAGCGCAGACAACCATTTTTGGAAGTCTTGAAAGCGTGTTGCAGAATTTCCCCTCTGCGGATCAGTGTTTTGCCATCCACTCACGGACATATTACATGTAGGACACGATAGACGCTTTCAGGTGGCCGGCGCTTTGGGAGAAAGCGCCGGCACTATTGGATTGGTAGATGGCGACAAGAGAGTTGAAATTTTTGTTGAGTGCGGCCTTGCTGATTTCTTCAGCTGGGTCTCTTGCTGCTGAAAGTCGGGCTCAGTCTATCGCGCGACAGCTTAACCAGCAGGGCTACTCTGAAATAACCGTCAGCCGTACGTGGCTTGGGCGCATGCGTATTGAGGCCCAAAAGGGTGAGGTTGAGCGCGAGATTATCGTCAATCGACGCACCGGTGAGATTTTGCGTGATTACACGCACACTGACCGTAGTGATCAAACGCTCCCCCGCGCGCAGCGCGACAGCAGCACTGACGCGCGCAGAGGTAACATTGGCACAGAAGCTGGACAAGACCGCCGTGGCGCTCAGCGCTCCGGGACGCATGACGATGACATGTACGAAGACACCGATTTTACAGCAGATGCCATCGGCGGTGACGATGGGGCCTATGACGGTTTATTCAGTGGCGATGACCCTGATTATGATTCCGGTGGCTCACATCGTGAGACCGACAATGCGTTTGGCGGCGATTTTGGTGATGTAGACAACGACGACTGGGACGGAGGACATGCCGAGAGTTGGGATGGCGGTCACGACGGGGGAGATCACGGAGACTATGGCGGAGGTCATGATGGGGGCCATGACGGAGGTCAAGGAGATGATGCCACGGGTGGTTGGGACAACTAACATGTGGTGCGGCATATGGGGCTGCCGCTGTGGGGGGCATGTGTGAAGTCTTCAGGGGTGTTGTTGGCGCTCCTGGCGCTACAGTCGTTTTGTGCGCTGTTCTTTCTGTTTGAGATTCTGGCCTCGATCTTGGGGATCAGAAGTGTGCCGATCCCATGGCATGTGCGCGAACTTCTTGAAATCGGCGCCGCCTTGGGGCTGCTGCTCGGCGCGATCCTGGGCGCGGTTGCGCTGCGTCAGGCGTTTCGTGCGCGGGCGAGGGCAGAGGCCAACCTGGCTCAGGTTCAGAAAGCCTTCCGCGAACATATTGACGCCAGCTTTGCGCATTGGGAATTGACCCCGGCAGAGCGGGATGTGGCGCTGTTTTCGATCAAAGGTCTGTCTATTCAGGAAATCGCGGGGTTACGCGAAACCTCAGAAGGCACGGTCAAGGCGCAGTGCAATGCGATCTACCGGAAGGCGGGCGTGAGCGGGCGCGCCCAGCTTATGAGCCTGTTCTTGGATGATCTGCTGGCCGAAGAGGCCTAGAGGTTCACGGAGCGCCCGACTGTAGGCGTTCCGATAATATTTGCGCTCAGGCTTCGTGCAGTACGGTTTCAAAGCCTTCAAATTCCGGGCGGCCGATGATCACGCCTTCGGTTTTGGAGTTGCCGGAGTTGCGGTGGGCATCCCGGAATTGCTCCGACTTGGTCCAGGCCTGAAAATCCGCCTGTTGGTCCCACAATACATGGCTGGAATAGAGGGTGAAGCCGTCGCCCTTCGGGCCTTTCAGCAGGCGAAACTCGCGAAATCCCTTGAGCTCTTTGAGGCGGCTTTCGCGCGCTTTCCAGACCTCTTCAAAGTCCGCTTCACGGCCCTCGGCGATTTTGAAGCGGTTCATAGCGATATAGCCCATGGCAATGCCTTTCTGATGCGTGTGTTCACTGCGGGAATGTAGGCTTGCTGGCCGAACAAAACGGCGGGGCTGGCGCAGAGGCGCAGTAGTGGCACAACTTGCGCGCGCAGGTCAATCGCTCAAGATATAGGGCATATTGGCGCGCCGCAGATCGGGCGCCACAGTCTCAGGGCAGGGCGTGTTCCTGCAAGACGCGCAAAGGCACGATATCAAGGGCCTTTTGGTGGGTGGCCGCCAGATTGGCCTTGGGCGCGCAGCCTTCGTCATGGGCCTGCAGGAAGCGCGCGGCACACAGGCACCAGTGATCCCCGGGTTTGAGGCCTGCAAAGTTGAACTCCGGTCGAGGGGTGGACAGGTCGTTGCCGACATATTTGGAATAGGCGAGGAATTCGGCTGTCATCACCGCACATACGGTGTGGCTGCCCTGATCCTGTTCGCAGGTGTTGCAATGACCGTCGCGAAAGAAGCCGGTGACCGGATTGGTGGAGCAGGGGGCAAGCGCGCCGCCCAGCACATTTACGGAAGCGTCTTTTTCGATCATGGCGTTAGCATTGCATACGTGATGCTCACGGGGCAATGCGCAGTCTGAAAAATTGAATGGCCATTCAAGAAATGAATTGACCCATCGGGGCGGCTGCGCGAAGCATGGCGCCTATGAAACAGATTACCGAACCCGCCCGCCAGATTGATGTGATCCACGAGACCGACGTACTTGTTGTGGGCTCAGGCCCCGGCGGCTTGTCCGCTGCTTTGGCTGCGGCGCGCGCCGGTGTGGAGGTCACGCTGGTGGAGCGCTTTGGCTGCTTTGGCGGTAATATCACTGTGGTCGGCGTGGAAGGCATGCATTGGTATCGCCACGAGCAAACCGTGGAGAGCATGGGCATCCCCAAGGAGTTTGAGGACGCCGCCAAAGAGGCAGGTGCCGCGGTGCCGGAAAGCCAGTCCCTCAGCTATGAGATTGACAGCGAAGGCTTCAAACTGGTGGCGGACCAGATGGTGCAGAAGGCGGGCATTCACCCGATGCTGCACCGCGCCTTTGTGGCCCCGATCATGGAAGGCGATGAGATCAAAGGCATCATCACCGAATCCAAGGCAGGCCGTGAGGCGATCCTGGCCAAAGTGGTGATCGACGCCACCGGCGATGCGGATGTGGCGCATCGGGCAGGCGCGCCTTGCCAGATGGCCCCGCGCGAAAATCTGATGGCGGCCTCGGTGATGTTCCACCTCGCAGGTGTCGACAAAAGCGCCTTTATGGAGGGCATCAAGGCTGATCCACAGACCTACGCCGATTGGGGCGGCGGCGGTGAATGGAACATCGAAACCTCTGGCAAAGAGGATCAGATGTTCTCCCCCTTCCTCTACAAACCCTTTGCGCAGGCCATCGAGGCCGGGCTGATCCCGCCTCATCTGAACACCATCGCAGGCACCTGGGGGGCGATGCATGACACCGGAGAGCTGACCTATATGAACCTGATCCATCTGGACGGGATTGACGGCACCGATCCGGACAGTCTGACCTATGGCGAGATCGAAGGCCGCCGTCAGACCATGCTGGCGATTGAGGCGCTCAAACGCTTCCTGCCGGGCTGTGAGAACGCGCGCCTCAGGAACTTTGGCATGACTTTGGGCATCCGCGACACGCGCAAGGTGGACACGGTCTATGCCATGAGCGAGCTGGATGTGCGCGAGCAGGGGCGCTTTGAAGACAGCATCGGGATTTTCCCCGAGTTTATCGACGGCTATGGCGTTTTGATCCTGCCCACCACTGGGCGCTATTTTGAGGTGCCTTACCGCAACCTTCTGCCCCAGGGTGTGAAAAATCTGCTGATCTCCGGCCGCGCCACGGCAGGGCATAAGATTGCCCATGCGGCCACCCGCAATATGGCCTGCTGTGCGGTGATCGGGCAGGGGGCTGGCGTGGCTGCAGCGCTGGCTGTGAAGCAAGACCGCGCGCTCGATGCGCTCAATATCTCAGATATTCAGGCTGGCTTGGAAGCACAGGGCGCGCGGGTCCACTAAGGCTTCATTCTGCCAGAAATACTCGCGGGGGTGCGGGGGCAGCCAGCCCCCGTCCGTCCACTTTATTACTGAGCGGTTTCCGCAATCTCGCGGAACAGGGCGATATTGCCATCGGTGACGCCGCTTTCCTTGAACTTCCGGTCTGCAGAGTTTACCGCGATCACCACGCCCTCAGCGCGGTTGATGTAGATGTATTGCCCATAAACACCGATGCCAAAGAACTCTCCCTCGCGCGGGTCCTTGGGCATCCACCACTGATAGCCATAGTGCAGCTTGCCGGGCTGGGTGTTGGCGCTGGGCACGGTGGCGGCGGCCAGCCAGTCAGCCGGCACGATCTGTTCGCCGCCATATTGGCCCTCTTGCAGGACCATCTGACCAAAGCGGGCATAGTCACGCGTGCGGATATTCAGCCCGCCCAAGACAAAGGCCACGCCTTCGCCATCGGTGACGTAGTAAGGCATCTGCTCATAGCCGAGCTTGGAGATGATCTTTTCCCCCAGAAGATCGGGGATGGACCGGCCGGTGGCGCCACGGATCACCATGCCGATGACATGGGTGTCAATCGAGACATATTGAAACTGCGTGCCCGGTGCGACGAAGGTCTCTGTGAGGCCCGCGGCAAAGCCGTCCAATGTGCCACCCAAGGCAAGAACGCGGCCCATGCGGTTGATATCAGAATGAAAATCCAGATAGTCCTCGTTGAAAGTCACCCCTGAAGACATCTGAAGCACGTTCTTGATGGTTGCGCCGTCATAGGCCGAGCCTTTGAGCACAGGCGCATATTTGGTGACCGGATCGTCAAGGCTCTCGATGTGGCCTTCCGCCAGCACAATCCCCATGAGGGAGGACAGATAGGATTTTGCCACCGACCAGCTGATCTTCAGATCCTCAGGCGCGGTGTCCTGATGGTAGCTCTCATGCACAACCGCTCCGTCTTTGAGCACAACGAGGCTGGTCACGGCGCGCTCTTTGAGCCAGCTTTCAAAGCGGGCTGGCATTTGCATGGCTGTGCCGCTTGGCAGGGGGCTGACCGCAGCGTCGCCCTGTGCGATGTCTGCAGTGAGGAACAGCGTGTCCATATTGGAGAAGTTGGAGACGATCTTTTCTTCGGCAAAGAGGGAGTTCACCGCCAGAAGCCGGGTGATCTCTTCGCGTTTGAGAAAATAGACCGCCACGGCCGCCAGAGCGAGCATCAGCAATATGCGGCCCAGCCACTTCCCGAATGTGCGCATTTTTTCCTCCCCGAAATGCCTCACCTTTTAAATAAGTTGAGCATCTTGCGGGGCTGGGCTGCAATGCTGACGTTAGGTGAGCTTCTCTGGGGCCTGCCAGTCTACCCAGCGGCCATGAAAATCTGCGCGGCCGAGGTTTATGGTCACATCACCGGGCCAAAGGCGTAGGGTGAGCGCCGCGCCGGGTGTCTGGTCATCGGCTTCATAAGAGAGCCAAGCGAGGGGTGCGGTTTCGGTGGCTTTGGCCCCTGCGGCTTCCATGATCTTGGTGCCGCGCATCTGGCCCGCTGCAGGAAAATACTGCCAAGCCACGGTGGAGTAGACGATATGCAGCGCGCCGCTCTGTGGGGCGGCAACACGCGCCTCCAGCCAGTCTATCGCATCGCTGGCATCTACCGGCGCGTCCTGCACGGCGATGGCGGCGCGGGTGCGGGTGATGCGCTCGGCTTGATCGGCCCACAGATAGGCCTGAAGCCGCAGCGCGTGCTCGGGATCATGGCTGTTGAGAGGGTGCAGGTCGACGCCGCGGCAGTCCACCACCGAGAGCGCGCCTTGTGGCGGCAGCGCGCCTTGCCAGTCAGGTGTCAGCACGACGTCGCTTTGCGGCCCATAGCCGTCACCCACGGCGAGGTGGAAGTGGTTAAACATCAGGTTGAGACCGGCAGAGGCCCCAAGCTCGGAAAGTTTTAACGGCAGGCCAAAGCGCGCGGTCAGCAGCTGCGCCGTGGCGATCAGGACGGCGCTGCGGCGCACTTCGTTGGTTTGCGGCGCATTTGTGATCCAGTCACACAAAAAGGCGTCATGGCGGTGCAGGGCGGCGAGGACCGCGTCTTGCAGCTCTGGGTCCGCCGGTGCGTTGGGCGGATAGACCGTTGCCAGCGCTGGATCTGTTTGTTTCAGCACCAGTGCATGCAGGCCGCTGGCGATGCGCAAGGGTAGGCTGTGGCCTTTGGGGCCGATGTCGCCCGCAAATGTGGCGCATTTTTTGGCAAGTGCGGTGTCTGTGGGGCAGTTGGCAGAAAGCATGCGCAGCAGACGACCCATAAACGGGCTGTCCAAGGCGTCGCAGCTGTCCGCCTGCTCCAAAAACGCCGCACTCAGGGCGTTCATGAGAACTTGTCCATCAGTTTTTGCAAATGGCTGCGGCTGTCCTCTTCGGGGGCGGGCTTGCCCTCTGCCTTGGGTTTTGCGGTTTCCGCTTTGGCAGGGGCGGGGGTGCCCCCCGCTTTCGGGCCTTTGGTGCCGGTGGAGGGCCGCGGCGGGTTCAGGCGCATGGCGACCGCGTTTGAGAACTTTGCGGTGTCCCCTTCGGCCAGATGCGCCGCGCCGTCAGAAATCCCGCGCAGCATGTCATCAAGCCAATCCTGATCTGCCTTGGCAAAATCGCGCAGCACATAGCCGCTCACCAGCTCTTTGCGGCCCGGATGGCCAATGCCCATGCGCACACGGCCATAGGTCTCGCCGATGTGCTGATGGATGGAGCGCAGCCCGTTGTGCCCGGCATGGCCGCCGCCCATTTTGTACTTGAGCTTGCCCGGTGCGAGATCCAGCTCGTCATGAAAGACAACCACATCCTGAGAGGTCAGCTTGTAAAACCGCATCGCCTCGCCAACCGACTGGCCGGAGAGGTTCATGAAGGTTTCAGGCTTCAGCAGCAGCACCTTCTCACGCCCCAGTCGCCCTTCGGTCAGCGCGCCCTGAAACTTGCCCTTGAAAGGCGCAAAGCCGTGGTCAGAGGCGATCTGATCCATCGCCATAAAGCCAATGTTGTGGCGGTTTTGCGCGTATTTGGCCCCCGGGTTGCCAAGGCCGACGAAGAGTTTCATGAGATCTGCTCGCTGTGATTTCTGCGCTGCAGTATAGGGATGCTGCGCGGCTGAGGCAAATCACTCCGCGGGTTTGATCTCTCCGCCCTGACAGCGGGTCAGGTGATCTTCCTCATGCAGTTTCAGGCGACGAGACGCGGTGAAATCATGGCGCACATGATCCCACCAAGCGCCAATGTAGCTGCGCTCGGCTTCGGCATGAAACACCTCCGGTGCCACACGGCGCAGGGTGGGCAGGCGCGTCCATGGGACATTGGGGAAGGAGTGATGCTCGTTGTGATAGCCGGTGTTGAACAGCAGCCAGTTGATCGGCCCATAGGTCGAGCGCGTCGGGTTCACATCATCGTCGCCGGGATGCTCGGTGAGGGATTGGCCAAGGTTGGTCACCCCTAGTTTTCCGAGGAAAAAGGACAGGGACCAGAGGTGGTAGAGCAGCGCCCAAGGGCCCAGCAGCGCCAGCATCACGAGATTTGAGATCACAGAGGTGATGATAAAAGGGCGCATTTCGGCCGTGTCAGGAGAGGTGCCGGTGAAGCGCGGTTGCGGATCGCGCACCGGGCGGCCAGAGGCCCAAGCGTAAAGCGGGGGCAGGATCTTGTCGGCGATGAACACAGAGCCGAGCGGCAGAGCGTGCAGGATGAGGGTCAGACCCGTGAGCGCGTGTTGCAGGGCGGGGCTGGTTTTGGCGATGGAAAAGCGCGCCTGCAATGCGCAGAGGTCTTCGTGCTCATAGTCGTTGTCATAGTCGCCGATGAAAGGATGGTGGCTGGTGACATGCTGATGCTGATAGGTGAGCTGTTTGCCGTATGAGGTGAGGATGAATTCCAGCCCCAGATCAAAGGCCAGCTTTGGACGCGCGGAGCGGAACACCAGCTTGTGGCAGGTTTCATGGATCAGCGAGGCGGCGGAGTGATAGACCAGCTGCCCGATCAGAAAGGCGGCAAGGCCGATGACCCAGATCGGCTGATCCGAGATCACCCATGCGATGCCCCAATGCACCGCCAGCAAGACCGGCAGCGCGAGCGCAGTCAGCGGCTGTGGCCCGGACAGGGCGGCCAGCTCTGGGTGCGCGGCCAAAGCAGCTTTGCGCATTTCATTGTGGCGGCGGGAATGCGGAGAGATCCCCTTGGGGCGCGGTGCGGTATCAGACATCGGGTTTTCAGCGTTCAAAATGGTGTTGTCGCCAGCCTAAGCTGCGCAGGGGGAGCGTCAATGTGCAAATCGCCTGCGAAGGGCGCTCCTACCGTAGCTTGCCTTAACTTGGCGTTTCATAGGGCTGCTAGCCGCTTTCCCAGTTGTGCGGATTTCCGCACAACCCCTGTCTCGCCTGTGCGGGATTTCGCACGTTTTTGAAGGCCGCCTATCGGGGTAAGTGGGTATTTTGCCGATAACCATCTGTTTTTGTGACGAAAAAATTTCAAGAGGGGACATATGCAAGAAATTGTTGAGCGGTCTCTTCGGTAGGGCCACAGTCCTGTCATCCAGCGCTTTGAGCACTTCTGGGCGCTGACGGCACTTGAACGAATATCTGGGAGGAAAAAGATATGAAATTCTTGACCACTGCGGCCACAGCGATGGCCCTGACTGTCACCGGCGCGAGCTTTGCGGCTGCGGCCTGTGACGATGGCGAAATCGTCGTCAAATTCAGCCACGTGACCAACACCGACAAGCACCCAAAAGGGATTGCTGCGTCGCTCTTGGAAAAGCGCGTGAACGAAGAGATGGACGGCAAGATGTGCATGGAGGTCTTCCCGAACTCCACACTCTATAACGACAACAAAGTGCTGGAAGCGATGCTGCAGGGCGACGTTCAACTGGCCGCGCCTTCGTTGTCCAAGTTTGAAAAATTCACCAAACAGTTCCGCCTGTTTGACCTGCCGTTCATGTTCAAAGACATCGCGGCCGTGGATGCGTTCCAAGCCTCTGACAAAGGTCAGGCGATGCTGGACAGCATGCAGCGCCGTGGTCTGCAGGGGCTGGGTTACTGGCACAACGGCATGAAGCAGATGTCTGCCAATGTGCCGCTGGAAACTCCAACCGATGCAAACGGCCTGAAGTTCCGCGTACAGTCCTCTGACGTGCTTGTGGCCCAGATGGAAGCCATGGGTGGCTCCCCGCAGAAGATGGCCTTCTCCGAAGTTTACGGCGCACTGCAGCAGGGCGTTGTGGACGGTCAGGAGAACACCTGGTCCAACATCTACGGCAAGAAGTTCTTTGAGGTGCAGGACGGCATCACAGAGACCAACCACGGCATTCTGGACTATCTGGTTGTGACCTCTGTTGATTGGCTCGACAGCCTGCCAGAAGATGTGCGCACCCAGTTCATCACCATCTTCCAAGAGGTGACCCACACCCGCAACAAAGAAGCGGAAGCGGTGAACCAAGCAGCGCGTCAGTCCATCATCGATGCGGGCGGCACCATTCGTGAGCTGACCCCAGAACAGCGTCTGGCTTGGGTTGAAGCCATGAAGCCGGTTTGGGAGAAATTCACTGACGATGTTGGCCAGGACAACATCGACGCAGCGCAGGCGATCAACGCCGCAGGCTGATTTCAGGGCGTAAATCCTGATCAAATTTGAGCGGGCGGGCCGCCAATGGCCCGCCCGTTTTGCAACCAAAATCCACTCAACACACAAGCGGGACGCAGGACAATGCAAACCAAGCATAGCTTTGTGGACCGGATCGAAGAGACGCTGATCGCGTTTCTTCTGGGCAGCATGACATTGATCACTTTTGCCAATGTGATTGCCCGGTTCGGTTTCAACTCAAACATTCTCTGGGCGCTGGAGGCGACGGTTTTCCTGTTTGCCTGGCTGGTGCTTTTGGGCGCCTCATATGCCGTCAAGAAACACAGCCATCTGGGCGTCGATGCGATCCTGAACATGGTGAGCCCGGCGACGGCGCGTGTTCTTGGCCTGATCGCGGCTGCGGCCTGCCTGATCTTCTCGCTGCTGATGCTGAAAGGCGCCTATGATTATTGGGCGGTCTTTGCGGATCTGCCGCCGACTTCGGGCCGCTGGTTCCCGACCGGCTTTGATCTGAAGGCGCGCAGCCAGTCTTTCTATGAGGTGCAGGACGTGCCGATGGTCAGCGCGTTCAAGTTTCTGGAAGACCTGATCAACTACGGTGACGAATACGAAAAACTGCCCAAAGTGGTGCCTTATATCGTGCTGCCGATCTCCATGTTCCTTCTGGTGTTCCGGTTTGCACAGGCCTCCATCGCGATCTGGAAAGGCGACACCGACCGTCTGGTGGCCAGCCACGAAGTTGAAGATGAAATTGAAGAAGTGCGCGCACTTCAAGGGGAGCACGACTGATGGCTGTTGTTCTACTATTTGCCATGGTGATTGGCCTCTTGCTGATCGGGGTGCCGATTGCGGTCTCCCTTGGTCTCAGCTCGATCCTGTTCCTGCTGATCTTTGGCGATGCGACGCTGGCCTCGGTGGCAGGCACGCTGTTTGAAGCCTTTGAAGGGCACTTTACCCTGCTGGCGATCCCGTTCTTCATTCTGGCCAGTTCTTTCATGACCACAGGTGGTGTGGCACGCCGCATCATCCGCTTCTCCATCGCCTGTGTGGGGCATTTGCCCGGCGGTCTGGCGATTGCGGGTGTGTTTGCCTGCATGATGTTTGCAGCACTCTCCGGATCCTCTCCAGCCACCGTTGTGGCGATTGGCTCCATCGTGATCGCAGGCATGCGTCAGGTCGGCTACTCCAAAGAGTTCGCCGCAGGTGTGATCTGTAACGCAGGCACCTTGGGCATTCTGATCCCGCCCTCCATCGTGATGGTGGTATACGCGGCAGCTGTAGAAGTCTCCGTGGGCCGTATGTTCCTCGCAGGTGTGATCCCGGGCCTCCTGGCGGGGCTGATGCTGATGGTGACCATCTATGTGATGGCCAAGGTGAAGAACCTGCCCAAAGGCGAATGGCGCGGCTTTGGCGAGATCGCACAGAGCGGCATGGAAGCGGGCTGGGGCCTGTTCCTGATCGTGATCATTCTCGGCGGCATCTACGGCGGTGTGTTCACTCCGACAGAGGCAGCGGCTGTGGCGGCGGTCTACGCCTTCTTCATCGCCTGCTTTGTCTACAAAGACATGGGCCCGCTGGCGGCAGACAACAACGGTGGTCAGAAGGTCTCCCTGTTTAAGAAGCCACACGCGCTGGTCACATCCTTCTTCCACGCAGACACCAAACACACGCTGTTTGAGGCCGGCAAACTGACCGTCACCCTGCTGTTTGTGATCGCCAATGCGCTGATCCTGAAGCATGTTCTGACCGAGCAGCAGGTGCCGCAGACCATTGCAAATGCCATGCTGTCTGCTGGCTTCGGCCCTGTGATGTTCCTGATCGTGGTGAACGTGATCCTGCTGATCGGTGGTCAGTTCATGGAGCCCTCAGGCCTTCTGGTGATTGTGGCGCCGCTGGTGTTCCCGATTGCGATTGAGCTGGGCATTGATCCGATCCATCTGGGCATCATCATGGTGGTGAACATGGAGATCGGGATGATCACGCCGCCGGTGGGTCTCAACCTCTTTGTGACCTCCGGTGTGGCCGGGATGCCGATGATGGGCGTGGTGCGGGCGGCGTTGCCGTTCCTTGCAGTGCTCTTCGTCTTCCTGATCATGATCACCTATATCCCGTGGATTTCCACCGTGCTGCCCAATGCGGTCATGGGGCCGGAGATCATCACCAACTAGGGGAAGTAAGCGGTGCGCTTCCGCGCACTCTTATCCTGAACAAAACAAAGGCGACGCTCCGATCTCGGGGCGTCGTTTTTTGTTGTGGGTTAGGATTAGGAAGTTTTGTTGAGAAGCGGTTCAGGGGCAGGTCTGCCCTGAACGCGCCAATCCCAGTGTCAGGCTTGCGCGGCCCGCCTCGAGGCCAGGCCGCTGCGCGGGCGCTCACGCGCGCCTTGACCCGCGCCACCCAGCGGTGTCAGGCCGCGTCAAGCGCGGTGATGATGGCGCTGAAATCCGCTGCTTTGAGGCTTGCGCCGCCCACCAGAGCACCGTCCACGTTAGAAACTGCAAAGATCTCTGCGGCATTCGAGGGCTTTACGGAGCCGCCGTAGAGCAGGCGCACAGAGCGGCCAACGCCTTCGCCAAAGCGCATTTCCAGTTGGGTGCGCATGAAATCATGGACCTCGCCAATCTGGGACATGGTGGGCACTTTGCCGGTGCCAATCGCCCAGATCGGCTCATAAGCCACCACGAGGTTTTCGCCGGTCGCCTCATCCGGGATGGAACCCGCCAGCTGGCCGCCGATGATGTCGAGCGTGTTGTCGGCCTCACGCTCCGCGAGGCTTTCGCCCACGCAGATCACAGAGATCAGCCCGGCTCCCCAGGCGGCGGTGGCTTTGCTGCGCACATCCGCATCGGTTTCGCCGTGGTCTTCGCGGCGCTCGGAGTGGCCCAAGATCACATGGCTTGCGCCTGCATCCTTCAGCATGTCGGCTGCGATGTCGCCGGTGTGGGCGCCGCTGGCATTGGCGTGGCAATCCTGACCGCCGATGGCGACAGGCCCGCTGATCGCGGCGGCGCGGGAAATCAAGGTGGACGGGGGGCAGATCAGCACATCGGTTTGCGCCTGCGCGCCTGCGGCGGCGAGCGTTTCCAGCTCCGCCAGAGCTGTGGCGGTGCCGTTCATTTTCCAGTTTCCTGCTGCCAGTTTGCGACGCATTTCTGCCCCTCCGTGTGTTGACCCGAGCTATCTAGTGTGAGCGCAAGTCATGCGAGTATGGGCGGCTTACGTCAAGCGCTCAGGTGAGTTTCGGCGCTCCGTTTGCGGCAACCTGTTCGGCCAGCTCATCCATGTCCTTGAATTTGATGGATTCGCCGCAGCCACAGGCATCGGCCACATTGGGGTTGTTGAATTGAAAGCCGCTTTCCAGAAGCGAAACGCGGTAGTCAATCTCGGTGCCAAAAAGGAACATTTGCGCCATGGGGGCAATCATCACCACCGCGCCATCCTGTTCCACACGCTCGTCATGCGGGTCGGACTCGGTCACGTAATCCATGGTGTATTCCATGCCCGCGCAGCCGCCTTTTTTGACGCCAATGCGCAGGCCCGCATGGCCCTCTTTGGCCATGAGTTTGGAGATCTGCGCGGCGGCAGATTTGGTCATGGTGACCGCTTGTTTTCCGGGAATGCCAAACATCAGCTTTCCTTTATAACCCGTTGTGAGATCACATGAAGCCCAGCTCAAGCCGTGCTTCATCGCTCATCATTTCCATCCCCCAAGGCGGCGACCAGACAAGTGCCACCTCAACCGTGCGCACACCGCCGACACCGGCGACAGCTTCCTGCACCCAGCCTGGCATTTCGCCAGCCACAGGGCAACCGGGCGCGGTGAGGGTCATGATCACATTCACGTCGTTCTCGTCATTGACCAGGATCGTGTAGATCAGGCCCAGATCGTAGATATTCACCGGGATTTCAGGGTCATAGACGCTGCGGCACGCCTCCACGATCTGCTCGTGCAGCGGGTGATCCGTGCTTGACGGAGTGATCAGCGGCGCGCCTTCGACGGGATCGGTGGCGGGATCGGGAGCCTGTGTCATGCTGTGTCCTACATAAATCCTGAGGTTTTCATATAGGAAATTCCAATTCAGAGGTCCAGAGGGGGGAAGGGGCGAAAATGCAGGGTTGGTGTTTAGGAGGTAGTGCGACTGTATCGCGGCGGTGCGGATTTCGTCAGTTTTCCGCCGCGCCGGGGAGCGGATCGGTGATCCATTTGCAGTCGGCGGGTGGGGGGATAAGAGGGACGTTTCGAAATTCGGGCGGCGCGAGTCTCTCCCATCCATCATCTCCCCATTTTTCTTCGATGCTCAGCCATCCGCGCCATCGCGCAAAGTACTCAAAGTCCTTTAGCGGTTTCGGGTTGGCTTCGACCCAATCCCACCAACACGGTGATCCGATCCGGTCTCTCATATCTTTGGGGACCGAGACAGATGCATCAAAAAAGACATTTCTCCAGTCTGTACTTGCGTCTATTTTGGCGTAGGTAAAATCGACGGATCTAATCGCGCCGCCATAGTTACGACTACCACTTAGGTCCGTTTGAAAAAGCTCGATTGGGTTTTTGATTGGTGCCCCTATTAGGGACCCATCGAAGTTTACGTTTTGTAACTTTGTGTTACTTAGATTGACATTATGTAGTTTCGCGGCTGTGAAGTCAGCATTTTGGATGCTTGCTTCCATAAGGTCAGAATTGACTAGCTTTGCGCCGCTGAGGTTAACTCCTGTCATAATAGCGAAGCTAAAATCAGCATTCTCTAGATCAGCTAAGGCTAGGAACGCTTTTTGCATTTCCGATTTATCTAAACTCGCACCTTGCAGCTTCGCGCCTGAGAGATTTGTCCCTTGCATTTTAGCCCAGCGAAAGACTGCTTCGTTTAACTGTGCTCCGCTCAGGTTGGCATTTTGCATCTCGGCGCCACTCAGGTCTGCGCCGCTAAGATTTGTCCACTGTAATTTACTGTGGTGCAGTTTTGCCCCATTGAGATTTGCTAGTTGCATCTCCGCGCCACGCATTATGGCATGCGACATTTCTGCCCTATTCAAACGTGCTCCCTGCATCTGCGCCTCTACCAAGAGGGCGCGTTGTAAGAGAGCCTTAGATAAGTCCACTCCCGGCAAGTAGGCCTTGGCTGCTCGTGCGTCCCTTAAATCTAGCTGACTACCCTCTTCTGTATGCCAATGGGGTTTTCTCAATCCGCTTACTTGTGCACTCAGTCGCTGATGCCATTCTTCAACAAAGGCTTGTGGTTCAAGTTCTGTTTCACATGCGGTCGTTTCGCGCTTGCACCAAACGGCGAGAAAGTCTTTGCGGGCTATTTCGTAGGGGAGCCAGTTGGCTGGGCGCTCTACGATGTCTTCGCCAGTGAGATCGAGTTCGGCAAGCCAGATCGTCGGTTGCTCGCCAATATACTCTGGGAGTTGCGGCCAAGCTTCTACCCACTTCGCAGGCCATTCGTCTGGGGCTTCTGTTTTCAGATAGCTGAAAGCGAACACGCCGGGCACAAAGATAAATATAGACAAGAGTCCTCCGGGGATCGTCCACCGTCGCACGCGGTAAACCTCCTTTGGTGGCCCTAAGCGCAGCCAAGCCATAATCAGGCTTGCCAGCCCGGCCCAAAGTACAGCCAGAAAGGAGGCGGCGGCGACGGCTGTCATCCAAAATTCGCGGGCGGGTAGGGATTGCAACCAGACAAAACCCAGAATGAGCCAGCCGCCGCCCCATGCCAGAATGATGTTCAACAGAGCGGAGGGGAATTCTAGGGGGCGACGCTTGGCGCTGTTGTCCTTGCGACGAAAGCGGCGCACGAAGAGTGCGGCGTCGGTGATCAGCCATGGCGTCACGGCGTCGCTGAGTTGACGGCCTTCAATCCGCGTGGGCGCGTCGGCCAGCGCATCCCACAAACGGATCAGATAGAGGTGGAAGTAGCTGTAGACCGCCGCTGTAAGGATCGGCGAAGCGTAGAAAAACAGCGGCGTCGGGACGGAGACATTGATCAGCGGCAAGTCCGTGGCGCGGTCTGCGCCGTAGAAATCAATGTCGCTCACGCTCATTAGGGTAATGCCGACAAACAGGAGCACAGAGAGCAGAGCGAACCATGTGCTGCGCGCGTTTTGGGTGAGGGCGTTGATCCGCTCGACGGAGGGGTCGGCCATAACTACTGCTACCAAATAACCTAAAGAATAGCGGCAGCGTAGCAGGTTTGGCGTTTCAGACAACTTTGGGCTGCCTGAAACGCTGTGGTGGTCTTAACTGACGTCAGTCGTTGATGTCATGCTTGAAGGTTTTGACCTGGCCTTTGGGCAGCGCGAACAGGCGGCGCAGGATGAGCCAGGCGGCCAAGCTGACGGCGGCGAAGATCAGGAGCAGCATGGGCACGGACAGGAGTTGCAGCGGGCCGAGGAGGGCGAGGCCGACCACGGCGGCGGCGATTGCGAAGCCGAGGAAGACAAAGCCCGGGGCGAGCACTTCGAGGATGGCGAGCACCAAAGCGGCGGCGAGCCAGACCCACCATGTTGTCATGAGGTCGGCCATATCCTTATCCTTTCAAGAGCTTAAATGCGTCGCCAAAGGCTTCGATCGCGGCGGCGGGCAGGACGATGGTCTGTTTGCCTTCGCCATTGCCAAGCGCGTTGAGCGATTCGACCTGCTTCAACGCCACCTGATATTGCGCGGCCTCGATGCCGTTATTTTTGATCGCTTCGGCCACAACGCCGGTGGCATAAGCTTCGGCCTCCGCCTCAATGCGGCGGGCTTTGGCGGATTGCTCGGCGGCGTAAAGCTCCGCATCAGCCTGCAGTTCAACGGCGCGCTTCTGGCCCTCGGCCTCGGTCACCTGCGCGCGGCGGGCGCGTTCGGCGTTGAGCTGTTGCAGCATGGCGTCGCGGGTGGCTTGGTCGAGGTTCACGTCAAGGATCTCGGCGCGGGTCACTTCGATGCCCCAGTCATCCACGGCGGTTTCGACCATTTTCTGGATCGAAGAGATCAGATGTGCACGATTGGATTGCACCTCGTCCAGATCCATTTTGCCGATCTCGGCCCGCACAATGCCGGCGACGGTGGTGGCAATGGCGCCATCCACATCGCGGATGCGGTAAACGGTCTTTTCCGGCTCCAGAATGCGATAGAATACGGAGGTGTCGATCTGCACCAGCACGTTGTCTTTGGTGATCGCGTCCTGTGTGGCGTTGGGCAGCTGACGCTCCAGAATGGAGATCTGGTGGCGAACCACATCAAGGAAGGGCACGACAAAGTTGATGCCCGGCCCAAGCACCGAATGCAGGCGGCCAAAGCGCTCGACCACGTGTTTTTCGCTCTGCGGCACGATGCGCACGCCTTTCAGAACGACGATGATCAGGAAAATAGCGCCCAAAATCAGGACGATGTTTTGTGATAGCAACGATAAAATCAGATCTTCCATATGTGGTCTGCTCCCCAAAAAATGCTTGTGTTTCTGTGGTTTGCAATATGGGGATTGGGGGGTGTTTTACAAGCGAAACGCGAGGGCGTATGGAGGGGGAAAATACGTCAAATGTCCCCGAAAGAAGGTGTGTGATGTCAGAGAAGTTTTCGTTCTCGCTTAAGGCCACGGATGGCAAAGCCCGTACAGGTGTGATCGACACGCCGCGCGGCGAAATTCGCACGCCTGCGTTTATGCCGGTGGGCACGGCGGCAACGGTGAAGGCGATGATGCCGGAAAGTGTGCGCGCGACCGGGGCGGATATCCTGTTGGGCAACACCTATCACCTGATGCTGCGCCCCACAGCGGAGCGGATCGACCGTCTGGGTGGGTTGCATAAGTTCATGAACTGGGAGCGCCCAATTCTGACGGACAGCGGCGGGTTTCAGGTGATGAGCCTTGCGGGGCTGCGCAAGCTGACGGAGAAAGGCGTGACCTTTAAGAGCCACATTGATGGCTCCAAACATGCGCTGACGCCGGAGCGGTCAATGGAGATCCAGAAGCTCTTGGGCAGTGACATTGTCATGTGTTTTGATGAATGCCCGGCGCTGCCCGCGGATCGGGACCGGATTGCAGAGAGCATGCGGCTGTCGATGCGCTGGGCGCAGCGCTCGCGTGATGCTTTCGGGGATCGCCCCGGCCATGCGCTCTTTGGCATTCAGCAGGGTGGGCTCGAGCAGGACTTCCGCGAAGAATCCGCTGAGGCACTCAAAGAAATCGGCTTTGACGGTTATGCCGTGGGTGGCCTTGCGGTTGGCGAAGGACAGGAGGCGATGTTTGGCTGTCTGAACTATGCGCCTGACATGCTGCCGGTGGACAAGCCACGCTATCTGATGGGCGTGGGCAAACCGGATGATATCGTTGGTGCCGTCAAGCGCGGGATCGACATGATGGATTGCGTGCTGCCGTCCCGATCGGGCCGGACGGGGCAGGTGTTCACGCGCCACGGGGTGGTGAACATCAAAAATGCACGCCACGCGGATGATCCGCGCCCGCTGGATGAGCAGTGTAGCTGCCCGGCGTGTTCCAACTATTCACGCGCCTACCTGCATCATGTGTTCCGCAGCAACGAGATGATCTCTGGCATGCTGCTGACCTGGCACAATCTGCACTATTTCCAAGAGATTATGCAGGGCATGCGGGATGCCATCGCAGAAGGCGCCTTTGCGGCCTGGGAAGCGGACTTCCATGCGCAGCGTGCGCAAGGGGACATTGAGCCGCTGTAAGGCTCATGATTTCCTAAGTTTGTTGGCCCTCGCCCTCGGCGGGGGCTTTTTCGTCTTCGTCGCTCTCTGCATCCTCGGCTGGCCGGTCAAAGATCAGATCGATCAGCATCCCGATGCCGCGCAGGATCAGGGTGAAAAAGAGGAACGAGACAATCACCAGCGCGATGTCACCGTCGCGGGTGGTGGGGTCAACCCACATCATCATGCCAAGCGCCAGAAGCAGCGCGGCAATGGAGGCGGACTTGAGGGAGGTGAGTTTCTTAAGCATCGTCGCTGTCCCCTTCGCCCAAGAGTACATCCGTGATCATTGCCCGAATGGCCCCAATGATGCGCGCGCCGTGATAGTCGCTGTAAAGCCGCAAGGTGCGGCGCAGCTCATACCGATAGATCGGACAATCCCAGCAGGTTGCGGCGATCTTGCGTTTCCACGCGCGGAAATCAGCCTCGGCCTGCTGTTTGGTCACAACGAGGCTCAGGTTCTTGCTCAGCACCGGCGCACCAATGGTGCCGATGGAATGGCCCGGGTTCCATGCCAGCAGGAAGGGGCCGCGATCTGAGCCGATGTTTTCGCCTGCGGCGCGGGCCGCATCCATGAAGAAGTCGCTGTGGGGCAGGTTGTAGTGCTTCGCTGCCAGCTCGCATTTTTGCCCGTTGGGGCTGGAGTTCAGCTCATTTGCGATCTCGGCGCTGGAGACTGGCCAGATCGTCACAACCTGTCGGGCCGAAGGGAAAGCTGCTGTGGCCCCTGCAACGGAGGAGATGATGCCCTGAAACGCGCGGCACAGCATGGCGAAGCGCGCCTCTGTGTCCGGTGTCGGATTTTGTGGGAAGGCCACCACGCCATAGGCCAGATAGCCCTCAGGCGGGAACTGGCCCGGTGCGGCAAACAGATGCGTGGGGATGATGCGGTCAGACGGAGGCGGACTAGCGGCGGTTGCCGGCAGGAGCTCGCTGAGATCTGCGCCTTGCTCCAGCGCTTCCAATAAGGCGTCGACCTCCTCAGAGTCCGTCTCGGCGCGTTCCTCCGCGCCAACCGTGTCAGAAGCCGCTTCCACGGAGATGGTTTCCTCCGCAACAGGGGCGGCAGCGGTGTCTTCAGTTGCGCTGACATCCATTGTCGCGAGCTGTTCGAATGCGCCCTCTGCCGGGATGTCTGAGGCGCTTTCAAACTCATCGGGAGCCTCTAACACCATTTCAAGCGGGGCATCAAAGTCTTCGATCACTGGTGGCTCTTCGGAGGCAAACGGTTCGGGATTGTCTTCGATGCTCAGAAGCGTGCCCGGCTGGATTGAGAGCGCTTCGTCAAAGGGGGCGCTTGTTGGGCTGTCTGGTTGAGCGGTGGTGGTCGAGGGCGCGGCGATGCTTCCCGTGGGAATGTCCATTTGCGCCAGCGCTTCGGGCGTTATCGCGCCGTCTTGGATCATCTGCTCGGCAGTGTTGAGAACCAGACCACGGGTGGGCTGTTGTGTAGATTGAGCCTGCTGTTGAGCGTCGCCAATCTCGGCGCGTAGAGCTGTCATGGCCCGTTGCGAATTTGACTCTTCAGCGCTGGGCTCTGCCGCGATCTCAGGGGTAGTTGGTGCAGCGGTATCTGCGCGCGGTGCGGATACCACGCTGTCTGTTGCCGGAGCGACCTCTTGTTCCGGGGTCGGGCTTGGGGGAACGCTTGCCACCTCTGACTCGGTGGCCGTCTCAGATGCCTCAGGCGGGATGCCGGACATCGTGATCATAAGCGGAGCATCGTTCTCTGTCGGGCGGGGGCTGAACGTGCCAAGCGCGAGGAAGCCGCCAAGCAACACAACGGCCAAAATCCCAACGATCGCAAACCTGCGCATAAAATCACCTCAAAACCGGATACTTAGCAAATACCCAGAAACATTAGCACAAATGCCATCTATTGCCTAACTTCCCGCGCCGTGTGGGATGCGGGGGATCCCAGCTGTGGCGTGGTTGCCGCTACGGCAACTTTTTGCCGATCAAACGGGGCAAACCTACGTCACGAAAAATCACCTGAGATGGGGCTTTCCGCCTTGTTCCTTACGCTCTGTAAAGGCATTGTGTGCTCCAACGAGCAAAACGCTGTTGAAAGCGGAGGCATCGGCCCCCAAATCAATAAGCCGAGGAAACGGAAAGTGGCCGAGTGGCTGCCTCAAAGAGGGGCCTGTGTCGCTTTGCTAGAACAAGGAAAACTCATGCAAGAGCCTCTCAACACATCTTATCCTGTCCTGCCGCTGCGCGACATTGTGGTCTTCCCGCATATGATCGTGCCGCTGTTTGTGGGCCGGGACAAATCGGTCCGCGCGCTGGAAGAGGTGATGGCCGATGACAAGCAGATCCTGCTGTCGAGCCAGATGGATCCCGCTGAGGATGATCCAAACATTGATGGCATCTATCGCACCGGCGTTCTGGCGAATGTGCTGCAGCTCCTGAAGCTGCCCGATGGCACTGTGAAAGTGCTGGTCGAAGGCCAGAGCCGCGTGACAATCACCGACTTTTTGGAAAACGACGACTTCTTTGAAGCGACGGCTGAGCCGCTTGAAGAAATGCCAGGCGACGCCGCCACCATCGAAGCGCTGCTGCGCTCTGTTGGCGATGAGTTTGAGCGTTATGCCAAGGTCAAAAAGAACATCCCAGAAGAGGCGCTGAGCGCGGTGGAAGAAGCCGCTGAGCCGGCGCGTCTGGCCGATCTGGTGGCCGGGCATCTGGGCATTGAAGTGTCTGAGAAGCAGGAGCTTCTGGAGACCCTGTCTGTGAGCGAGCGTCTGGAGAAGGTCTATGGCCTGATGCAGGGCGAGATGAGTGTTCTGCAGGTTGAGAAAAAGATCAAAACCCGCGTCAAATCCCAGATGGAAAAGACCCAGCGCGAATACTATCTGAATGAGCAGATGAAGGCCATTCAGAAGGAGCTGGGCGACGGCGAAGAGGGCGAAGGCGAAATCGCCGAGCTCGAAGAGAAGATCGCCAAGACCAAGCTCTCCAAAGAGGCCAAGGAAAAGGCTGACGCGGAACTCAAGAAGCTCAAGAATATGAGCCCTATGAGTGCCGAGGCCACCGTGGTGCGCAACTATCTGGATTGGATGCTCTCCATTCCATGGGGCAAGCGCGGCCGCGTGAAGAAAGACCTCAAAGGCGCGCAGGCGGTGCTCGACAAAGACCACTACGGTCTGGAGAAGGTGAAAGAGCGCATCGTCGAGTATCTCGCGGTGCAGCAGCGCTCCTCCAAGCTCAAAGGACCGATCTTGTGCCTTGTTGGCCCTCCGGGTGTGGGTAAAACCTCGCTGGGCAAATCTGTGGCCAAAGCGACTGGGCGTGAATTCATCCGCATCAGCCTTGGCGGCGTGCGCGATGAAAGCGAAATCCGCGGCCATCGTCGGACTTACATCGGCTCCATGCCGGGTAAGATCATTCAGGCGCTGAAGAAAGCCAAGACCACCAACCCGCTGATCCTGCTCGATGAAATCGACAAGATGGGGCAGGACTTCCGCGGCGATCCGGCCTCTGCGATGCTTGAGGTGCTCGATCCGGAGCAGAACGGCACCTTTGTGGATCACTACCTTGAGGTGGAATATGACCTCTCCAACGTGATGTTCCTGACCACGGCGAACTCCTACAACATGCCGGGGCCTTTGCTGGACCGGATGGAGATCATTTCGCTGGCCGGGTACACTGAGGACGAAAAGCGTGAGATCGCGCGTCAGCACCTGATCGACAAGCAGATCAAGAACCACGGCCTGAAAAAGGGCGAGTTCGAGGTCTCTGACGAGGCGCTGCAAGAGGTGATCCGCACCTACACCCGCGAGGCGGGCGTGCGGAACCTTGAGCGTGAGCTGGCGAAGCTGACCCGGAAGGCGGTCACACAGATCGTGAAAGGCGACGCCGAAAGCGTGTCTGTCACTCCCGAGAATCTGGATGATTTCCTTGGGGTGAAGAAATACCGCTACGGTCTTGCGGAAGAAGAGCATCAGGTCGGTGTTGTCACCGGCCTGGCATGGACCAGCGTGGGCGGCGATCTGCTGCATATCGAAGGTTTGAAACTGCCCGGTAAGGGGCGGATGAAAACCACCGGTAAGCTCGGCGATGTGATGAAAGAATCCATCGACGCGGCAAGCTCCTACGTGCGCTCGATCAGCCCGCAGATTGGCGTGAAGCCAACCGTCTTTGACAAGATCGACATCCACGTGCACGTGCCAGATGGCGCAACCCCTAAGGACGGCCCCTCTGCGGGCCTTGCGATGGTGACCTCGATTGTGTCTGTGCTGACAGGCATTCCGGTGCGCAAAGACATTGCCATGACTGGCGAAGTCTCTCTGCGCGGCAATGCGATGCCGATTGGCGGCCTCAAAGAGAAGCTCTTGGCGGCGCTGCGCGGTGGCATCAAAACCGTGTTGATCCCGCAAGAGAACGAGAAAGATCTGGCGGATATTCCGGACAACGTGAAAGACGGTCTGGAAATCGTCGCGGTGAAACATGTCTCCGAAGTGCTGAAGCTTGCGCTGATTGAAGAGCCTGAAGCGATTGAGTGGGACGAGGCGGCAGAAGAAGCCGCAGCAGCCGCGCTGAAATCTGAAGAGGGCACAGGCGCCCGCGCGCACTAAAAAGCCCGCTTAAAGTACGAGAAAACGCGTCAGCAATCTGGCGCGTTTTTTTATGCGCTAGATGTATCCAATTTTAAGAAAAAATCGTGTGATTTTAATCGGTCACAGCGGGGTTTTGATCCACTGATCATTAATCATATTCCGGCATCCCAGAGGGGCATTTTACATCAGGAGCCAGAATGGAACCTCAAACACGACTCGGCCTTGCACGGCTGACGAAGATGGCCTTTGACGGAATCGATTTGATGCCGCTGCGGGCTGAACTGCTCACACAATCGGAGCAGAGTGATGACACCGACGGCATTTTTATGGACCTCTCGGTGATTGATCAGCTGCATGGAAATCAGGAGATGGGGCTGGAGTGGCAGGCCAAGGCGCTGAAGGGCCATCGCATGTTCTCCATCAACCGGCGCGAAACGGCGCAACCCAAGCTCTTGGTGTTTGCGGAGCCGAGCCATGTGGGGGGCAATACGCCGATTGAATTCCTGCTGGAAACCTCTGATTTTGAGATCATCACCTATTATCCTGACCTGACACCCGGCGCGCAGAATGTGCTGCCGGAGCATGATGTGGCGTTCTGTGCGGTGCCGACCGATTCCGACATTGCCACACCGTTTTTTGAGACCGTGCGCGGGCTGACAGCACAGAGCGGCGTTCATACGTTCAACCTGCCGGATGGGCCGGTTGACCTTGACCGTGACGTGCTGGCACGCATCTTCCCTTACGTGCGCGGGCTGCGCTTCCCGAAGACCACCCGGATCACACGCGACGCGCTGATTGGCGCGCTGGTTGCGGGGCAGGAGGAAGCGGTGCTGGCCGGGGTAGGGGGCTGTCCCTACATCATCCGTCCGGTGGGTTCTCATGCCGGTCTGGGGCTTGAGAAAGTCGATGATAAAGATGCGCTGGTGGATTACCTGCTGCGCCAACCTGCGCCGGATTTCTTTGTTTCTGAATATGTGGACTATGCGACGCCTGATGACGGCCAATTCCGCAAGTACCGGATTGTTTTTGTGAACGGCAAAGCCTTCCCGTGTCACATGGCGATCGCGGATCAGTGGGACGTCTGGTATCTGAACGCAAAGATGGAGCAGCATCCGGAGAAGCGCGCGGAAGAGGCCGACTGGATGGAAGCGTTTGACGCAGATTTCGCAGCACGCCACAGCCATGCGTTTGAGGCGCTGACCACGGGCATCGGGTTGAACTACTTCGGCATTGATTGCGCCGAGGATCGGGACGGCAATCTGGTGGTGTTTGAAGCGGACAATGCGCTGATCGTGCACGACATGGATTCAGATGCGATTTTCCCGTACAAAAGCAAACACATGCACGAGATCTTTGCGTCTTTTGAAGCGATGCTGAACGCCTATCGCAAAGACGACAAAACAGCCGTTTCTACCAGTGTTCCGCACTGATTGAGACGCAGGTTTGATATTGAGAGCGCGCCCTTTGAGTGGCGCGCTTTTTCATGCTTGGTCGGATGTGCCTAGACACCTGACAACAACACATCCATGGCACGGAGAATGCGGTCGCTTTGATCTTTCACGGTTCCAGTACGCCGCAGACTTGGCCGATGCACGGATGCAATCAGGCGTGTGGCGAGAATGAAGCGTGCGCCATTGTGGACGATCTCAGGATTTAGGAGCCGCACCGCTGGATAGTCTGTCAGCAGAGGGATGACGACAACAGCGGCATCAGGAGGCAGCAAGTAACTTTCGACAATGACCATGGAAACGCCATTGTATTCAGCCACATCGTAGCGCGTCAGCTTTTCCAAGAGGATGCCCTTGGGGTCGTCATGATGTCAGCCAACGGATGCCGGTGGCGTTCGTGCCAATCGGATTGATCGGCAAAGGCGCTTTTGTTCTCTTCCAGCCATTGTTTGTGGCGTGCTTCTGCCACGGCCTTGATGAGAGCCGCCTCTGCCACAGCCGAAACATTCACGCCCAGTTGTTTGGCATCGTCGAGCGCCTCTGCATCAAGCGTGAGGGAGGTTTTGCGTTTCGTGATGGTTGTCATGGTCAGATACTCCCCAACATACCGCAAACATATACCGACATTGAGTTTCAGGCAAACGCCCAAGGCTCAGCAGCCAGATCCGCTCGCCTGTATTCCCTCAAAAAGAAAAAAATTGGGGGGCGCTTGGCCCCCCAGTTTCGCCATTCAGGCTCACTCTATATACCGCTCGATGTTTTTTGCCTGCGGCCTGAATGTCGTCGGAGCGAGCGCACCCGCTCCGGGTATCACCACCACCTGAAATAGGGACGATGGCGGGATATTTCGTCGGGGGCTTCTGCCCCCTACCCAGGTCCCCCCGGGATCTTGTGTGGCGGCGGGGTCAGGCCCGGCGCTGGCTGGCCGCGTAGAGCAGCTGCTCTGCGTAGCCGCTGTCTTTGACTGCTTTGGGGCCGGAGGTCTCCGCACCCAGCAGTTTTTCTTTGGCCCCCTGACGGACCTGCTTGGCCCATTCGCGCCGGACAGAAATACGTCCGACGACGGCGAGATCATCCGTGAGTGGCTTTTCAGCAGGTGATATCTCGTGAATGCTGGCTGTCATGTCTTCGGCTCGAAGGCTTCTGCGCTTCGTGGTAGTCACATTCTTCTCCTTAGCTGCAGCCGCTTGTCGCGCCACAGGTGTTGCATTTCATGCAGGTGCCGTTGCGCACCAGCGTGTAGTTTCCGCAATCGCCGCAGGGGTCTCCCTCATAGCCCTGCATCTTTGCCTTGGACCGTGCGTCCATCGAAAGAGTTGCGACAGGTGCAGCTGCCGGCGTGGCCACCGTTGCGGCGGAGGCGCTGGATGCCACGTCTGATACGCCCGCGCTAGCGGTTTCCGGCACAAGCGTGTTCAATTTTTGGATAGGATCGCCCATTTCCGGCGAGGTCCCGCCGCCGCCGTTCAGAACCACAAGTTCCTGTGGCAGGCGCTTGCGCAGATACCCCGTAGAGGAGATCTGTTTCAGCACTTCCAGAGACCGGCTTGCGGCCGATTCTGACAGCTCTGAGAGGTTTGATACGCCTTCCTCTTCGCCGCGGCCCATATCGTCAAAGCTGGTGCCTTGAGGCTTGATGTGGGCCAGGTCGGTGCGGTCGAGATAGGACACGGCCAGCTCGCGGAAGATATAATCCAGGATCGAGGTTGCGTTCTTGATGCTGTCGTTGCCCTGCACCATGCCTGCAGGCTCAAATTTGGTGAAGGTGAACGCATCGACAAACTCTTCCAGCGGTACGCCGTATTGCAGGCCCACGGAGACCGCGATGGCAAAGTTGTTCATCATCGCGCGGAAGCCTGCGCCTTCCTTGTGCATGTCGATGAAGATTTCGCCCAGCGAGCCGTCGGAGTATTCGCCGGTTCGCAGATAGACCTTGTGGCCGCCCACAACCGCTTTCTGGGTGTAGCCTTTGCGGCGCTCGGGCATCTTCTCCCGACCGCGAGCCACTTCTTTGAGCACGATCTTCTCGACGATTTTTTCGGCCAGCACCTGTGCTTTTTCAGGCACCGAGCCGGATTCGAGCACTTCGGCGGCTTCGTCATCATCTTCCACCAGCGCAGCGGCCAGCGGCTGGGACAGTTTGGAGCCGTCGCGATAGAGCGCATTGGCTTTGATGCCGAGAGACCAGGAGAGCTCATAAGCCTTCTGGCAGTCTTCGATGGTGGCATCATTTGGCATGTTGATCGTCTTGGAGATCGCGCCGGAAATGAAGCTTTGCGCGGCGGCCATCATGGTGATGTGGCTGTCTACGGAGAGGTAGCGCTTGCCTTTCTTGCCGCATGGGTTGGCGCAGTCAAAGATCGCATAGTGCTCTTCTTTGAGATGCGGGGCGCCCTCAAGGGTCATGGTGCCGCAAACATGGTCATTGGCGGCCTCAATGTCGGCTTTGGTGAAGCCGAGGTGGGCGAGCAGCTCAAACGACGGATCGTTGAGTTTCTCCGCCGGAATGCCAAGCGCATTGGTGCAGAACTCTTCGCCCAGCGTCCACTGGTTGAAGACAAAGCGGATGTCGAATGCAGAGCCAAGCGCCGCTTCGATCTTGTCGATCTCATTGGTGGTGAACCCATGGCCGATGAGAGAAGTGTGGTTGATGCCCGGCGCGTTGCCGATGGAGCCGTGGCCCACCGCGTAAGAGACAATCTCTTCGATCTGGGCGGAGGAATAGCCAAGCTTTTCCAGAGCGCCAGGAACGGAGCGGTTGATGATCTTGAAGTAACCGCCGCCTGCGAGTTTCTTGAACTTCACCAGCGCAAAGTCAGGCTCGATCCCGGTGGTGTCGCAATCCATCACCAGGCCAATGGTGCCGGTGGGGGCAATCACGGAGGTCTGCGCGTTGCGGAAGCCGTTTTTCTCGCCAAGCATCAGCGCTTCGTCCCAGCTGGACTGCGCAAGCGCGACCAGCATCGGATCCGGGCAGTTGGCGGTGTCGAGTGCCACCGGTTTGACCGCGAGACCTTCGTAGCCTTCGGTTTTGCCGTAGGCGGCGCGGCGGTGATTGCGGATCACGCGCAGCATGTGCTGGCTGTTGCGGGCATAGCCGTCAAAGGCGCCCAGCTCACCCGCCATCTCGGCGGAGGTGGCATAAGAAATGCCGGTCATGATTGCGGTGAGGGCACCGGCCATCGCGCGGCCTTCGGTGCTGTCATAGCCCAGCCCCATGTTCATCAGCAGGCCGCCAATGTTGGCATAGCCCAGACCCAGCGTGCGGAAATCATAGCTGAGCTGCGCAATTTCCTTGGACGGGAACTGCGCCATGGTCACGGAGATTTCCAGCGTCACCGTCCAGAGGCGGGTGGCGTGGATGTAGTCTTCTGCCTGAAACTGGCCGTCCTTGAGGAAGGTCAGCAGGTTCATGGAGGCCAGGTTACAGGCCGTGTCATCCAGGAACATATATTCAGAGCAGGGGTTGGAGCCGCGAATCTCGCCGTCCTCGGGGCAGGTGTGCCACGCATTCACGGTGTCGTGGTACTGGATGCCCGGATCGGCACAGGCCCATGCGGCGTGGCCCACATCTTCCCAAAGCTTGCGTGCTTTGATGGTTTTGGCGACCTCGCCGTCGGTGCGGCGGATCAATTCCCAATCGTCGTCATTCTCGACCGCCTTGAGGAAGGCGTCGGTGACACGGATCGAGTTGTTGGAGTTCTGGCCCGACACGGAGGCATAGGCCTCAGAATCCCAGTCGGTGTCATAGGTTGGAAATTCGATGCTGGCGTAGCCCTGTTTGGCATAATCCAGCACGCGCTTGATGTAAGTCTCAGGTATCATGACGCTTTTGGCGTCACGTACCGCAGCTTTCAGAGCCGGATTGACCTTGGCGTCATAGGCGTCTGCCTCTGCACCATCCCAGGAGCCGATTGCTGCAAAAATGGCGTTGAGCTTCTGCTCATGCATCTTGGAGCCAGCCACGATGGAGGCAACCTTCTGCTCCTCTTTGACCTTCCAGTTGATGTATTCTTCGATGTCCGGGTGGTCCGCATCCACGATCACCATCTTGGCTGCGCGCCGCGTGGTGCCGCCGGATTTGATTGCGCCAGCAGCGCGGTCACCGATCTTCAGAAAGCCCATGAGGCCGGAGGATTTCCCGCCGCCGGAGAGAGATTCGCCTTCTGCGCGCAGCGAGGAGAAGTTGGTGCCGGTGCCGGAGCCGTATTTGAAGAGGCGTGCCTCGCGCACCCAGAGGTCCATGATGCCGCCATCACCCACCAGATCATCGGCCACGGACTGAATGAAGCAGGCGTGGGGCTGTGGGTGCTCGTAGGCGGATTTGGATTTGGTCAGCTTGCCGGTTTTATAGTCCACATAGTAGTGACCCTGGCTTGGCCCATCGATGCCGTAGGCCCAGTGCAGGCCGGTGTTGAACCACTGTGGAGAGTTCGGCGCTGCGCGCTGGGTTGCGAGCATGAAGCGCATTTCGTCGAAGTAGGCGCGGGCGTCTTCCTCAGAGGAGAAGTAGCCGCCTTTCCAGCCCCAATAGGTCCACGCACCGGCGAGGCGATCAAAAACCTGCTTGGCGCTGGTTTCGCCGCCTAGTTGTACGTCATCATTTGCAGGCACAGAGCGCCACAGGAACTCAGGCACATCCTTTTCGCGCACTTTGCGCAGCTTCGCGGGCACGCCGGCTTTGCGGAAATATTTCTGGGCGATCACATCGGAGGCCACCTGAGACCAGCTGGCAGGAACTTCAACATTGTCGAGGCGAAACACGATGGTGCCATCCGGGTTGCGGATTTCCGATTCGGTGGTCACGAAGTTGAGGTCCGCGTATGCGTCCTGTCCGGTCTTGGTGAAACGCCGTTGAATTTTCATGCCCTGCCTCGTTCCCAGTTCCAAATTAACCCCGACACATCACCTGTGCCCTTGCCCTCAGCGGCCTAAAAACATGCGGTTTGGACCACCGGACGGGGTCTCACTTCGAAAGGCAAAAGGAACCGGGATGCGCACCACACAATATCTGGTGTCGCTAAAGGCCTTAATTGGCGCTGATTTCCGAATTGTCCCTGCCGCCCCTCGCGCCACAACATGTAGTGTGTTTTCTTGGCTGCCCCCACAAACTGGCGTAAATTTACATAGAGGGTCAACGAATTTATTTACAAAAAAGTAGGATTTTCTCTGTTGACCGAATGCGGGCGAGAGGCGGTTTTTGGCCTGCCTACGATTCCTCCACAGAAGGTTAATAGAAGGTTAAAATTGGCTGGCGCCGGTAACCATCTGAAAATCCTTCATGAATCACAAGATCGTGATCTGAGAGCTTGTATTTCTCACTAGATGTTGTGTTGACCTGCGCGGAAATGGCAAAAATGTAGAAATTTTTGCCGATCTGCCCGGATCTGCTCCGCTGGACCTTACGTCAACCAAAAACAGGCCGTCCGAAGGCAGCCTGTTTGATCAAAACTTCAGCGCTGAGGATTTAGGCAGCGGTATTTTTGTTGGCCGGCTTGCGAGTCTGAGGCTCAGAGTTTGCGTCAATGAACTCCAGAACCAGCGGGCGGATGTTGTTGCGCCAGCTCTTGCCGGCAAAGATGCCGTAGTGCCCTGCGTCAGGCTCGACGTGGCTGGCCTTCTTGCTGTCTGGCAGTCCAGTGCACAGATCGAGCGCTGCCACACATTGGCCCGGCGCGGTGATGTCGTCTTTCGCGCCCTCAACGGTCTTGATCGCGACGGTGGTGATTTTGCCCACATCCACAGGGCGGCCTTTCACCATAAAGGTGTTTTTGGCGATTTCGTTGTTTTTGAAGATTCGCTCTACGGTAGAGAGGTAGAACTCTGCGGTCATATCCATCACCGCGAGGTATTCATCATAGAATCGGTTGTGCTGATCGTGGTCGGAGGCTTCGCCGCGGGTCACGCGCATGATCTGGTCGGTGAAGGCCTTGGAGTGGCGCTCCGCATTCATGGACATGAAGGAATGAAGCTGCAGCAGGCCCGGATAGACCATGCGCCCCACGCCGGGATATTTGAAGCCGACACGCTGGATCATGGTTTCCTTAAGCTGGCCCATAGTCACGCGGTGGCCGAAGTCTGTGACCTCAGTGGCTGCGGCCTCGGTATCAATCGGCCCGCCGATCAGCGTCAGGGAGCGGGGCTGGGCCTTTGGATCTTCTCCGGCCAGATAGGCGGTCGCGGCCAACGTCAGCGGCGCGGGCTGGCAGACGGCCATCACATGGATGTCCGGGCCGAGGTGTTTCATAAAATCGACAAGGTAGAGGGTGTAATCCTCAACATCAAACTTGCCTTCGCTGACCGGGATGTCACGCGCGTTATGCCAATCGGTTATATAGACTTCGCAATCGGAAATGAGGCTTTTGACGGTCGAGCGCAGCAGGGTGGCGTAGTGGCCGGACATGGGCGCGACCAGCAGCACCTTGCGTTTCATCGGCGCGCGGCCGGAGACGTCAAAATGGATCAGATCGCCAAAGGGACGCTCAACCAAAGTGTTGATGTTGACGATATGGTCCTTGCCGTCCTCACAAGTGAAGCTGTCGATGCCCCAGTCAGGCTTCACAACCATCCGCTGGAATGTGCGCTCTGTGACTTCGCCCCAGGCCCGCATCCATTGCAGGGCCGGATTGGGAACCAATGCCATCGCAGGGTAGGAGGCCATGGCCGAAGCAGTTGCGCCGAGCCATTGGTTGGTATTGCGCATGGTTTCCATAAGATCATACGTGGCCATGTACCGCATGTGTGTATTCCTTACCTTGGGGTATCCAGTAACTTGTTTCCCCATTAGTATTACAGGGGCGGATATTTTTATGCTGCGTAGCAGCGAGAATAGGACGAATGGGTTAATATGACAACAAATGAGACTGAAGCAGGTGAAAAAATGGATCGCCTGAACGCCAACCTCGCAAAAGTTGAGGCGTTGTCATTAAAGCTCGCGGACATCATGAGCCGCCATAAACCCCTGAGAAATGAACTGAACAGCCCGGAACCCGAAGTCTTTCTGAATGCCGCAAGCGCCTATTGGCAAGGTATGTTGGATAATCCGGGCAAAGTGCTCGAAAACCAGCTCGATCTCTGGAGCAAATCGGTCAAAGGCTTTGTTGATGCCCAGAATATGATGCTGAAGGGGCAGTTTGCTGCTCCGCAGGACGACACGCCCACTGATCGCCGATTCTCCCATCCTCTGTGGAAGAGCCACCCCTATTTCAACTTGCTCAAACAGCAATACATGCGCAATGCGCAGGCCATTCAGACTGCGGTGTCTGAATTGGAGGGGCTTGCCCCTAAAGATAAGCAACGCATCGACTACTTCTCCCAGCAGATCATAGATATGATGTCGCCGACCAATTTTCTGGGCACCAATCCGGAAGCGCTGGAGCGTGCGGTGGAGACGGAAGGCCAGAGCCTTGTGGACGGGCTGGAGAATCTGATCTCGGATCTGGATGCCAACAACGGCGAGTTGCTGGTGAAGCTTGCGGATGAAAGCGCCTTTGAAATTGGCGGCAACATCGCTACGGCGCCGGGCAAGGTGGTGTACCGCTGCCGCATGTATGAGCTGCTGCAGTTCTCACCCAGCACCGAGACGGTATATGAAACACCGCTGGTGATCTTCCCGCCGTGGATCAACAAATACTATATCCTCGATCTCAAAGAGCAGAACAGCCTGATCCGCTGGGCCGTGGCGCAGGGCTACACGGTGTTTGTGGTCAGCTGGGTCAATCCGGACCGGTCTTTGGCGGATGTGGGGCTTGATGACTACATCGAGGAGGGGTTCCTTGATGCGATTGCACAGGTCAAAGAGATCACCGCGCAGCCTCAGGTGAATGTGGTTGGCTACTGTATTGCCGGCACTACCATGCATCTGACCCTGTCTCTGATGAAACAGCGCGGCGATGAGTCGGTGAAATCTGCCACGTTCTTCACCACGCTGACGGATTTTGGCGATCAGGGCGAATTCACACCTTTCCTTCAGGATGACTTCATCGACGGGATTGATGAGGAAATTGAGGAAGAGGGCGTGCTACGGTCGTTCATCATGCAGCGCACCTTCAGCTTTCTGCGTTCAAATGACCTGATTTATACGCCTGCGATCAAAAGCTACATGATGGGGGAGGCCCCGCCTGCATTTGATCTGTTGTTCTGGAACGGGGATGGTTCTGGCCTTCCAGGCAAGATGGCGCATCAGTATTTGCGTGATCTGTGCCAGTCCAACAAGTTTGTTGGCGAAGGTCTTGAGCTGTGCGGCGAGACGCTGAAGATTTCCGATGTGGACATTCCGACGTGTTCGGTGACCTGTGAAACCGATCACATTGCACGTTGGAAAGATTGCTATCACGGCTACCAGCAGACCAAGAGCCGCTCCAAAACCTTCATCGTGTCCCAGTCCGGCCATATCGCCGGGATTGTGAACCCGCCGAGCAAAAAGAAGTACGGCCACTACACCAACAGCAAGCTGAGTTTGTCCGCGGATGAGTGGATGGAGGAGGCCACGTTCCACGAAGGCTCATGGTGGCCGCGGTGGGACACATGGTTGTCAAAGAAATCTGGCAAACAGGTGGAGGCGCGGGTTCCAGGAACAGGCACGCATCCTGCGATCTGCGACGCGCCTGGCGAATATGTCCGGAAAAAAGCATTGAAATAATAGCGGCTTAATAGGTTTTTGCTGCAATGCAGCAAAAAATTCTTGAAATGCCGCAATGCAGTATACATATTGTTTTCAGAGACTAGACGCGCAGCCCTGATCATCTGTTTCTTCCTTGGGCTGTTATTCAATTAAGGAACTGAAAAATGGCTAAAGCAGCACAGGACGTAACTGCAATGTTCAAAGACGTGATGGGCTCCTTCCCAGTTGATACCTCGGCTTTTGAAGATGCGTTCAAAAACACCGCAGCGCTGAACGAGAAACTCGCCGCTGTGGCGCTTGGTGCAGCAGAGAAGTCTTCTGAGATTTCTTCCAAATGGACCAAAGACACTCTGACAAAGCTGGGCGACATGTCCAAAGCCAAAGCAGAGCCGGCCGATTACGCCAAAGCGCTGACCGATTTTGCTTCCGCACAGGCCGAAGTTGCTTCTGAAAACATGGCCGCTTTTGCAGAAGTTGCGAAAAAAGTTCAGATGGAAACCGTCGAGTTGTTGATGTCTGCGGGCAAGGAAGCCAGCGAAGAGGCGACCGCAGCTGTCAAAAAAGCCACCTCTGAGGTGACTGCCGCTGCGAAAAAAGCGACAGCAAAATAAAAACTACGCAAATCTCGCGCTTCTCCTCCTCCCCGATGCGCGGTTTGCAAGGGCAGGCTTCAGGCCTGCCCTTTCTTTTTGTTCTGCAGTCGCATAGGCTTTTTTCTGCACTGCATGAATATTGGGGAGATGGACGTGGGTGACGATAAAAAACCATTGCTGATCAAGCGCTATGCGAGCCGCCGGCTCTACAACACCGAAACCAGCGACTACGTGACGCTTGAAGATATCGCCGGATTTATCCGATCCGGGCGCGAAGTTCAGATCGTGGATCTGAAAAGCGGCGACGACCTGACGCGGCAGTATCTGTTGCAAATCATTGCCGAGCATGAGAGCCGCGGCGAGAATGTTTTGCCGGTGAATGTGCTCAACGATCTGGTGCGGGCCTATACTACGCAAGCAACCTCCATGGTGCCGCAATTCCTGCAGACATCTTTTGAGATGCTGCGTGAAGGGCAAGAAAAAGTCATGGAGAGCATGGGCGGCGGCATGAAGATGCCTGGGCTTGAGGCGATGCAGGCGCAACAGGAAGCTTTCATGAAAGCGATGACCGGCGGCATGGCCTGGCCGGGCAGCTCCTCACCAGCGCCGGAAGCGGACGCGGAAAGCGGCGAGGGCGAAGATCTGGACGCGATCAAACGTCAGCTGGCGGATTTGCAGGACAAGCTGTCCAAACTGAAGTGACGCGGGCGATTCTGTCGACCCAAATCGCCTGGATTATTTTGTGCGCATGATGTGAGTTGTGCGCACATATTGTATGTGAATGTGGAATTCCCTGTTGTTTTGAGCGGTCGCTTGTTAAGCTTTTGCTGTCGAGCAGACCAATGAGGGACCAAAATGGCCAAATCCACCACAGGGACAAGCACACGCAAACGCACCACAACGCGGGCGAAAGCCACGACCAAAACCCGTGCACGCAGCACCTCCACCCGCAAAACCAGCACCAGCCTGCGCGAGGCCCCCAAGGGCGCCAAGGCGATTGCCGAAGAGGCTGTGGCACCGGTTGTTGAGGAAGCCGGCGCTGCGGAAGAAGCGGAGGCGTTTCGCAAGCGGGATCTGATCGAAGCGGTGGTGATGCGCTCAGGCGTGAAAAAGCGTGATGTGAAACCTGCTGTTGAGGCGGCGCTGGCGATTTTGGGGGAAACCCTGGCGCAGGGGCAGGGACTTAACCTGCCGGAATTGGGCAAAGTGAAAATCCAGAATCAGAAGTCGGTTGGCGATGTGCAGGTGCTGAATCTCCGTCTGCGGCGCAAGCTTGCGGATGCGGATACAGAGACCAAGTCCGGGGATGCAGAAAGTGACAAAGAGGGCCTTGCGGAGGCCGCGGAGTGAGGATAGAAGCCGCGTCACCGGGTGATTAGCTCAGTGGTAGAGCGCTTCGTTCACATCGAAGATGTCAGGAGTTCAAATCTCTTATCACCCACCATTCTTCCAAGCGGGCGCTCCCCTAAACGGGGTGAGCGCCCGTTTTTATTTATAAATCTCATCTCCTTGCGCGGCGGGCCCGTGCGGGGCTAGGCTCCGCCAAAAGGTGCGATGTGCGCCGTACGAGGCAGCAGATGACAGAGTTTCCGGCAATTTGGTTTTTGCGCCATGGGCAAACCACGTGGAATGCAGTGCGGCGGGTTCAGGGGCAGCTGGAAAGCGATCTGACGGAGCTGGGAAGGGCGCAGGCGGGTCAGCAGGCCGATTTGATCGCGCCGATTCTGAAAGCGCACCAACCGCACTGCCTTGTGTCTCCATTGCGCAGGACACAGCAAACCGCAGCGATTGCGCTGGGTGGGCATCCGATGGTGAGCGATGCAAGATTGGCTGAGGCGCAGGCCGGTGTCTTTCAGGGCATGACCATGGATGAGATCGACGCGCGCTATCCGGAAATCTATGGGGCGAATCCCAAAGCGCTGGATCTTTTCTGCGCAGCGCCGGAAGGGGAGGGCTATGCCGCCTTTGAGGCGCGGGTGCGTGCGGTGTTGGCAAACTTGGACCGGCCGACGGTGATGGTGGGGCATGGATTGTGGGGGCAGGTGCTGCGCGGGCTGATCTGCGGGCTGAGCCACGCAGAGACGGCGGCACTGCCGAATTTACAGGGCTGCGTCTATGAGCTGAAAGGCGGCCGGGAACGGGTTTTACAGGTCGAGTGAAAATTTCTGGAGATTTTCTCAAATCCCCTCTTGCGCTCCCCCGCGGTATTCTCTAAATCCGCCCTCACCGGGTCGTTAGCTCAGTTGGTAGAGCGCTTCGTTTACACCGAAGATGTCGGGAGTTCGAGCCTCTCACGACCCACCATTCTCCTTCAGAATGTAGCTCTACCGGACGCCAGACGGTGTCTCTGATCTTTGGCTTTTGCTACCTCTTGTTTCTTCCTCACTGCTGCACCGTTTGATCTTTGGAATCGCGCTCCGCCTTTCTTTCGTCGCGTGGGCGGGTTGGCTGATTCCTCACGCGGGTCGCGAGTCGCGCAGGTGGGCTATCAGATGCTTCGCCGCGGAGTTCTTTGAAGGACCGTGGTGGAGTGAGACGGGGCGTTTGAGGATCTGTTCGGGCTGGAAACTGCCTCGGGGGAGGGGGCTTGAACCCGTCATGTCCTACGCGAGGGGCCTCCAAGACAAAAGCGGCCCCAGAGGGCCGCTTTAAGGGGTGAAACACGTCTTGGCTCTGAATTAGCCTGCGACGATTGGGGAGCAGATCAGCGCGCCGGTTTCGGTGCTCTGCAGCTCATAGCCACCTGGGCAGCTTGCGTCGCCTGCTTTGTCAAAGCTTGGCTGTACAGTGATCGGGGCCGGCTCTTCTTGTTGGCCACAAGCTGCAAGGGTCAGGCCGGCGATGCAAAGGGCAGCATAAATCGGTTTCATTTTGTTTTGTCCTTCAAAAAGCAATTGAATCGAGTGCGCCTATCTAATCACAAAACCGTCATTGCTCAAAGCGAACCCGACGTCGTGCATAACGGAAAAAATACGGGTTGGCAGGGGCTTGTGAAATTTCTTCGATTTTCGTGCGGATATCCGCTTGACGCGCCTAAGCGCTCAGCATAAACCCCACCACACGCTGAGGGGCACACGCCAAACAGCGAGCAGCGAGCGGTTGTAGCTCAGTTGGTTAGAGTACCGGCCTGTCACGCCGGGGGTCGCGGGTTCGAGCCCCGTCAACCGCGCCACCGCTGCCAGCCCCGACCTTGGGTGCCTTCGGGTAAAGGGTCATGCCGAAAGGCGAAGATATATGCGCGGTTGTAGCTCAGTTGGTTAGAGTACCGGCCTGTCACGCCGGGGGTCGCGGGTTCGAGCCCCGTCAACCGCGCCACTTCTTCCTCCCTTAAAAGTTGGTTGATTTGGTCGCTTATAAGCGCGCATTATCTGCGCCTTGTTGCGCCGTTTTTAGCCCGCCACAGAAAAAACGCGCCCAAGGGGCGCGTTTCTGATTCTTGCATGTTTCTAGTGTCTTATCGTGTGAGCGCTTCAAGGATTCGCGCCCAGGAGCGGGTGCCTTTGTGAAAGCTCTCCACATCATATTTTTCGTTGGGCGAGTGGATCTGGTCGTCATCCCGGCCAAAGCCGATCAGCATCGAATCCATGTCGAGAATCTCTTTGAAGTAGCCTGCGATCGGAATCGAGCCGCCACAGCCCACATAAGCGGCAGGGCGGGGCCATTCGTCGCTCAGTGCGCTGCGGGCTTTTTCAAACGCCGGATCGTCAATGGACATATGGGAGGCGCCAGAGCCTTTCTCGGTGCGATACTCCACGGTGAAGCCTTCGGGCAGATTGCTCTCCAGATAGCTGCGGAAGGCCGCGCGGATTTTGTCCGGATCTTGGTGGCCGACCAGACGGAACGACAGCTTTGCAGAGGCCTGTGAGGGCAGAACCGTTTTAAAGCCATCGCCGGTGTAGCCGCCCCAGATGCCATTCACATCACATGTCGGGCGGGACCAGATTTGCTCCAGCGGTGTGCGGTCCTGCTCGCCAGCAGGCGCCTTAAGGCCCACATCGCCGAGATAGGTGGCGTGGTCAAAGTTCAGCCCCTGCCATTGCGCGCGGATGTCGTCAGGCAGTTCGGGCACATCGTCATAAAAGCCATCAAGCGTCACAGCGCCGGTTTCATCATGCAGACCTGCGAGGATTTTGTTCAGCACGCGGATCGGGTTCATCGCGATGCCGCCGTACATGCCGGAATGCAGGTCGCGCGACGGGCCGGTGATGGTGAAGTCTTCCCCCAAGAGACCCCGCAGCATGGTGGTGATCGCAGGCACGGCGCTTTCAAACAAGCCTGTGTCACAGATCAGGGCGATGTCACAGCTCAGCTCCTCAGCGTTTTCCTTGAGGAAGGGCACAAGGCTTGGAGACCCTGATTCTTCTTCGCCCTCAAACAGGAACGTGATTTTGCAGGGCAGGGCGCCATGCTCTGCGATCCATGCGCGGCAGGCTTCCACGAAGGTCATCAGCTGACCTTTGTCATCAGAGGCGCCGCGGGCGCGGATCACTTGGCCTGCGTCAGTGTCTTCAAGAGCTGGATCAAATGGATCGCGGTCCCAGAGCTCCAGCGGGTCCACCGGCTGTACATCGTAATGGCCATAAAACAGAATGTGGGGGCTGTCTTCGCTGGGGCCGTCCACATGGCCCACCACCATTGGATGGCCTGTGGTCATGCGCTTTTCTGCTGCGATGCCAAGGCTTTGCAGATCTTTCACCAGCCAGTCGGCGGCCGCTTCGACATCCGCGTCAAAAGCCGGATCGGTTGAGATCGACTTGATGCGCAGCAAATCGAACAAACGCTCGATGGCCTCAGGCATATTTGCGTCAATCCGGGAGAGGACTGGATCAAGTGTCATGGGAACTCCTTTTCTATGCGCCACGGGTGCAGCGATTTGCGCAAACCGTAACATTCGAATCTGGGGTGTCCAGAGCGGGGCGTTAACACATTGATCGATATCAAAGTGCTACACTTTGTCAGTTTGCTACCCATTGCCCAAGACGCTGTTGAGGTTTAGAACAGCTCTAATATTCAGTCAGTTCCATCCCCGTGATGATCTGGCCGGGAAAAAGGAAAGCCACTGTGGATTACACTGCAAAGCTAGATGACGCTCTCAATCGTTTGCACGAAGAAGGGCGCTATCGCACGTTCATTGATATCGAACGTCAGCAAGGTCATTTCCCGCATGCCACATGGACCCGTCCTGATGGCACCCAGCGCCCGATCACCGTGTGGTGTGGCAACGACTATCTCGGCATGGGGCAGAACCCTGTGGTGCTGGAGGCGATGCACGAGGCTGTTGATGCCACCGGTGCAGGCTCTGGCGGCACCCGCAATATCTCCGGCACGACCGTCTATCACAAACGCCTTGAGGCGGAGCTGGCGGATCTGCACGGCAAAGAATCAGCGCTGCTTTTCACCAGCGCCTACATCGCAAACGATGCAACTTTAAGTACTTTGCCAAAACTCTTCCCGGGATTAATCATATATTCCGACGAATTGAACCACGCTTCCATGATCGAAGGTGTGCGCCGCAACGGCGGGGCGAAGCGTATTTTCAAACACAATGATGTAGACCATCTGCGCAGCCTGCTTGAGGCCGATGATCCGGCAGCGCCTAAGCTCATCGCCTTTGAATCTGTCTACTCCATGGATGGTGATTTCGGCCCGATCGAGGCGCTCTGTGATCTGGCGGATGAATTTGGCGCACTGACCTACATTGATGAGGTGCACGCGGTTGGCATGTACGGCCCGCGCGGTGGTGGTGTGACCGAGCGTGACAACCTTGCCCATCGCATCGACATCATTAACGGCACCCTTGCCAAAGCCTATGGCGTGATGGGCGGCTACATCGCCGCATCTGAAAAAATGTGTGACGCCGTAAGGTCTTACGCGCCAGGCTTCATCTTTACCACATCTCTGCCGCCTGCTGTGGCAGCCGGTGCTGCGGCCTCTGTGGCGCATCTGAAAATCGATCAGGCGTTGCGCGAACGCCACCAGACGCAGGCCAAAATCCTGAAGCTGCGCCTGAAAGGTCTGGGCCTGCCGATCATCGATCATGGCAGCCATATTGTGCCTGTGATTGTGGGCAATCCGGTGCACACCAAAATCCTGTCTGATCACCTGCTCGACGATTATGGAATTTACGTGCAGCCGATCAATTTCCCGACGGTTCCGCGCGGTACAGAACGCCTGCGTTTCACGCCGTCGCCGGTGCATGGTCCGAAAGAGATTGATGCGCTTGTGCATGCTTTGGATGCACTCTGGAGTCACTGTGCGCTGAATCGTGCCGACCTGGCAGGTTAACCAACACATATTGTTCTCAATTATACCACATATGGTATAGTATTGTTTAACAAGGGGATCGGTCCGAATCGGGGGAAGAACGGACCGGCGTTGCTAAACGAGGCATTTGGGATGATCGGGCGCAGATCCAAGCGCGATACCGAAGAGGTATCCGAGGGACCGAAAGGTTACGACGACTTTGCCGTGAGCCTAGGCGATATGATGCGAGGCGAACGGGCGACTCTGGGCAAGTCGCTGCTGGATGTGCAACGCGAGCTCCGAATACGCGCAAGTTACGTTGCTGCCATCGAAAACTGCGATCCATCCGCTTTTGAAACGCCGGGCTTTATTGCGGGCTATGTGCGCTCTTATGCACGTTACCTCGGCATGGACCCTGAGCAGGCGTTTGACACTTTCTGTGCAGAAAGTGGCTTCACCACCGCGCATGGCATGTCTGCGGAGGCCTCCGGCGCGCGCAAGACGGAGAAGGCGGCACCTATTGTGTCAAGTGATCCGTTCTCCGGTGCCAATGCCCCCTTCACACCGATCCAAGAATCCCTGCTGTCTCGTATCGAGCTGCGTGCCATTGGATCTTCGGTGGTCTTGCTCGCGCTGATTGCAGGGATTGGCTATGGCGGCTGGTCGGTGCTCAATGAAATACAGCGGGTGACTTTGGCCCCCGTGGAGCAGACACCGGTTGTGCTGAGTGATCTGGATCCGCTGGAAGGCGCAGCCCGTGCGACCAATGATGGCGATGATCTTGAAGGCGCAGAGCTTGCGGAAGCCGGGGCGGGCGTGTTTGCGCCGTCTGAGGCGCTGGACCGTCTCTATCGCCCTCAGGCGTTGGATGTGCCTGTGCTGGTGGCGCGTGATGCGCCGATTTCCCAGCTGAACCCGGACAACATCGGTGTGTTCACGCCGGAAGTGCCGGAGCTGGTCGCAGCTGTGGTGCCCGAAGAAGATCGCCCGATCCCGATTGTGGTTGAGGAAGAAGCACCGGAAATCGTCGTGATGGCGGTGCGGCCTGCCTGGGTGCGCGTGCGCGGTGCGGATGGCACGGTGTTGTTTGAGAAAATCCTCAACGCCGGTGAGGAATATGTGCTGCCCGCCACCGAAGAAGCGCCAATCCTGCGCGCAGGCATGAGTGGCTCAGTCTACTTCAAGCTCAACGGCGAAATCTACGGACCAGCCGGTGAGGGCACCAGCGTGGCGCGCGATCTGCCGCTGGCGATGGATGCTTTGAAAGAGGGGTATCAGGTTGCGGATCTGGATGACGATCCGGAGTTGGCCCGTATTGTCGCCCTGGCGGCGGCAACAGATGTGGTGGTGGGCGAAGAATAAGCGCTCCGTCGCCGTCAAGGCGTCGCAAAATCCTCTGGCTTTTCAGCGGTATAACATTGACAGAGCGCAGCTTGGGCTGCGCTTTTCTTTATCGTGCATTGCCCCGACTGTGCAGAGCGACTAGATAGGCAGAAAGCTGTTTCCATGCTCTGATGAGGGGGCCTGCCATGTCGATGAACCACATTCGCCCTTGGCGTAATATCGAGCGACGCAAGTCGCGCCAGATCATGGTGGGCAATGTGCCTGTTGGCGGCGATGCCCCGATTGCCGTGCAGACCATGACCAACACCGACAGCGGTGATGTGAAGGCCACCTTGGGGCAGGTGCTGGCTGCGGCAGAGGCCGGGGCGGATATTGTCCGCATCTCAGCGCCGGATGAGGCCGCCACCAAGGCCTTGAAAGAAATCACAAAAGAAAGCCCTGTGCCGATCGTGGCGGATATTCACTTCCACTACAAACGTGCGATTGAGGCGGCGGAGGCCGGTGCGGCCTGTCTGCGGATCAATCCGGGCAACATCGGTGATGAGAAGCGCGTCAAAGAGGTGATTGCGGCCGCCAAGGATCACGGGTGCTCCATCCGTATCGGGGTGAATGCCGGCAGCCTTGAGAAACACCTCTTGGAAAAATACGGCGAGCCGTGCCCAGATGCGATGGTGGAGAGTGGTCTCGACCATATTAAGATCCTGCAAGATAACGATTTTCACGAGTTCAAGATCTCGGTGAAAGCCTCTGATGTGTTTATGTCGGCAGCCGCCTATCAGCTGCTTGCAGATGCGACAGATGCGCCGATCCACCTTGGCATCACCGAGGCGGGCGGCTTTGTCAGCGGCACCATCAAATCCGCGATTGGCCTTGGCCAGCTCCTGTGGATGGGGATTGGCGACACGCTGCGCGTGAGCTTGAGTGCCGATCCGGTGGAAGAGGTGAAGGTCGGCTTTGAGATCCTCAAAAGCCTTGGCCTGCGTCACCGTGGGGTCAATATCATCAGCTGCCCAAGCTGCGCCCGCCAAGGGTTTGATGTGATTAAGACCGTGGAAACATTGGAAGAAAGGCTCGCGCATATTCACACGCCGATGAGCCTGTCGATCATTGGCTGCGTTGTGAACGGGCCGGGTGAGGCGCTGATGACCGATGTGGGCTGGACCGGCGGTGGCAATGGCAACGGCATGGTCTATCTTGCCGGTAAGCAGAGCCACCGGATGTCCAACGACGATATGGTGGAACACATCGTTGAGCAGGTGGAAGCCAAGGCCGCGGAGCTGGAAGCGGCGAAGGCCGCAGCAGAGGCTGCGGAATAAGTTCCGATTTTTGCGCCAAAGCTTAACGACGCCAGACGGGGCCAAACCGGCACGTCGGTATCGCGTCGGTATCCCTACGGTATTGCGTAGGTGCAAAATCGCGACTTTGGCGGCTTAACATGCCGAACGTTGCGCAACACTGCGCCACAAAAATAGCAGCGGCCGGGCCGCTGCTTTTGTTTTTGGAAAGAAGGCGGTGCGGATTAGCCGCGTTTGTCAGCCACGATGGAGCGCATGCCTTCAAGCGGGACGTAGCCGCGCAGCATCTCGTCTTGCATCACAAAGGAGGGCGTGCCGGTGATCCGCATATCGCGTGCGAGCAGGCGGGTGGTCATGATCTCCTCGGTGACTTCATCGCTGTTCATATGCGCAAGCAGAGGGGCGGCATCAAAGCCGAGCCCTTTGGACAGGCGGGTCAGGGAACGCTCGGTCACGTCACCGCGCATTTTGATGAGCGCGTCATGGGCCAGCTTGTAGGACTCATTGCCCAGCTTCTGCTTCACGGCGATGGCGAAGCGGGAGCTCAGCTCGGAAGCTTCGCCAAGGATCGGGTATTCTTTGACGATGAAGCGGATGTTGCCGTCTGATTTGATCAGCTCTGCCACTTCGTCATGCGCCTTGCGGCAGTAGCCGCAGCGGTAGTCGACAAATTCCACCAGTGTGATGTCGCCCTCAGGGTTGCCGCCTTCCCAACTGTAGCCATCGTTGAACAGGCGCTCGGTGTTGGCTGCGACCAGCGCGAGGTCATCCTGCTCCTGTGTCTGCTCCTGGCGCGCCTGAAGGATGGCGACGGCCTCCATGATCACTTCGGGGTTTTCGAGCAGGTAGGCGCGAATTTCATCGCGAAACGCGCCGCGCTCTTCTTCAGACATGCTGTCGATGTCAAAGGCCATTGCGGAGGTGGCGCTGAGCCCGAGGGCGACGAGGGCGGGGGCGAAAAGGCGTTTCATCAGGGGGGTCTCCATCACTTTAGGGGGGTCTCCATCACTTTTTCTTTTGGGCACGCTTTGCAGCGGACACGATGTCTTGGGCACGGCGCGCGGCGCTTGATCCACGCGGCAGGCGGGTCAGGGCGCGTTGGGCGTGTATGTCGGCATCTTTGAGGCGGTTGGCAAGGGCATAGCGCTCTGCCGTGGCCAGAGAGGCCATGCCGGGCTGGCCGGTCTGGGCATAGGCGGAGCCGAGATCACGCAGCAGCTTGGCATTGCGGAAGTCACGCGCCCGCGCATTCTCCAGATGTTTGAGCGCCTCTTTGGGGCGGTTCACCGTCAACAACGAGCGGCCCAGCCCGCCAAGGATCAGCGGATTGCGCGGTTCAAGCTCTGCGGCTTTGCGATAGGCGGTCACCGCGCTTTGGAACTGGCGGCTTTCCAGAAGGATCTGACCTTTGAGCTCGTAGTAGAAGGCATCATTGGGGCGCAGCGCGATGGCTTTGTTGATATGGGCCAGCGCCTCAGAGCTGTTCTGCTGGCGGTGATAGGCCACCGCAAGGCGCATGTGGCGCACGTCGTCAGCGCGGCTTTCACTGGCGCGTTGCAAGGTCCATTTGGTCGGGCGCATGAACGCGGTGATCTTGGAGCGCGCCCGGTCATACCAATAGTCCATTTCAGGCTGCGGGCGGCTTTTGCCGGTATAGGCGGCGACAAAGCGTTCCATCGCGCGCACCCGGTCACGCGACAGCGGGTGCGACCGCATGTAAGGATCCTGACGGGAGACATTCAGCAGCTCCTGGCCAACAAACAGCTGGTGCACATCGACAGCGCCCGCAGGGTCGATCCCGGCAGAGGCCATGTAGCGCACGGCGGATTGGTCGGCAGAGGCTTCTTCGGCCCGTGTGTGGGCGAGAAATTGCCGAAGGGCAGAGCTTTGCGTGCCAAGCGCGACACCGGCGGCGACATCGCCGCGGCCCGACGCCGCAGCGGCGGCCAGCGCAAGGGCCAGACCAAGGGTTGAAGCGTTGCGCGCCGAATCAAGATTGGCGATGCGGCGGGTCAGATGACCATTGGCGATATGGGCCGCCTCATGGGCGATCACCGCCTGCAGCATCTCCGGCGTTTCCATCCGCATGATCATGCCGGTGTGGATAAAAATATGTTGTGGATCAACGACAAAGGCGTTGAGGCTGTTGTCGTTCACCAGAAGGATTTTGACGTTACCACCAAGGCCCGCAGCCGTCAGAATGGGGGCGGCCATTCTGCTCAGGGCGTATTCGATATCCGGGTCGCGGATCAGCGAAACCGCCCGGGCCATCGGGGTGGTGATCAACAGGGCAAGCAGCGTCACCAGAGTGACGGCATGGATGCGCAAAGCGGTGATTGACGGCGCCGTCATTTCGCGGTGAAACCTCATGAGCGACACTAGGGAACAAATTCATGCGGAACTCAAGACGTGGGGCGGTTGATCCCTTCATTGTGATGGATGTGATGGAAGCGGCGCGTCAGGCCGAGGAAGCCGGACGCCACATCATACATATGGAAGTGGGCCAGCCGGGCACCGCCGCGCCGCAAGCCGCGCGCCATGCGCTGAGCCAACAGATGGAACAGGGGGCGCTTGGGTACACGGTGGCCTTGGGCATTCCGGAGCTGCGCGCGCGCATCGCCCAGCTTTATGGCGACTGGTACAATGTGGATCTGAACCCCAACCGCGTGATTGTGACCCCGGGCTCTTCGGGGGCGTTTGTGCTGGCGTTTTCTGCGCTGTTTGACGCGGGTGAGCGGGTGGCGATTGGTGCGCCGGGCTATCCGAGCTACCGCCAGATCCTCAAAGCGCTGAGCCTTGAGCCACTGGATATCCAGACCGCACCGCAGAACCGCCTGCAGCCGGTGCCCGATGATCTGCGCGCGATGGATTTTGAGGGGCTGATGGTGGCCTCACCGGCCAACCCCACAGGCACGATGCTCGACACAGCCGCCATGGGGGCGCTGATCGACCTCTGTCAGGAGAAAGACGCTGCCTTCATCAGCGATGAGATCTATCACGGCATTGAGTATGAGGCCAAAGCGGTCACCGCGCTGGAGCTGACCGATGAGTGCTATGTGATCAACTCATTCTCCAAATACTTCAGCATGACCGGCTGGCGCGTGGGCTGGATGGTGGTGCCTGATGACCACGTGCGCAAGGTTGAGCGACTGGCACAGAACATGTTTATCTGCGCGCCGCACGCAAGCCAGGTGGCAGCATTGGCGGCGATGGATTGTCACGATGAGCTGGAAGCCAATATGGCGGTCTACCGCGCCAACCGCGCGATGATGATCGAGGGTTTGCCCAAAGCGGGCTTTTCCAAATTCGCGCCGCCGGACGGGGCGTTTTATGTCTATGTGGATGTGAGCAATTACACCAACAACAGCCGCGCCTTTGCGCAGGAGATTCTGGAGCAGGCCGGAGTGGCGGTGACACCGGGGCTCGATTTTGATCCGGTGCGCGGGCATCAGACGCTGCGGTTTTCTTATGCGCGCAGCACAGAGGACATCGCGGAAGGCCTGACACGTTTGCAACGCTTCATGGCTGCGCGCGGGGCGGTTTAGCATCGCCTGAATTAAGGTATCGAACGGGCAGGGAGGGGCCAGCCCCTCTTGGCCCTTCGGTCCAATTCACCCCGGGATATTTTTGGCAAGAGGAAGGCCGCGTGAGCTGCGCAAGTCTGTCGTGGCGAGTGGCGCGCGGCTGGTGTAGGCTTTGGCCAACAAGAACGCGCAAGAGCGGTGAGACGAGCATGATTTTTGGCAAACGAGCGGGCGGCATTCAGGCTTTGGCACGGGGGGCGGCTTTGGCGCTGACTGTGTGTCTGGCACCGGTAGCAGGGGCTGCGCAGGAAGAGGGCTTCTCCGCACTGGCGCGGCTGGATGTGGCGCAAAGCGGCTTGTCTGATGCGCGCCGCGGGGCCACGGCGCTGGAGCTGAGCCTGAGCCAAGGGGTGCCCTGGCGGGTGTTCACGCTGGATGCGCCGCGCCGCGTGGTGCTGGATTTTCGCGAGATTGACTGGGGGCAGCTGCAGGCCGCCGAGCTCGGGGCCGCCGAAGGCGTAGCGGCGGTGCGCTTTGGGGCCTATCGCCCGGGCTGGAGCCGCATGGTACTGGATCTGGCCGCGCCGCTGAAGGTGCAAAGCGCCGAGATGTCGGTGGCAGAAGCCACGGGGCGCGCGCGCCTGTCGCTGCTGCTGACCCCAACCGAGGCGGCTGCGTTTGCCGCAGAGGCAGGGGCGCCGTATGATCCGCGCTGGGATCTGCCGGCCCCGGCCACCGAGCCTGCGTCTGAGGCGCGGCCGGATTGGGCGCCAACCAAAGTGATGATTGATCCGGGCCATGGCGGGATTGATCCAGGGGCGGAGCGGGGCGAGACTCAGGAGAAAGACCTGATGCTGCTGTTTGCGCGCGAGCTGCGGGATCTTCTGCGCCGTTCGGGTGGCTTTGAGGTGGTGATGACGCGGGATGCGGATGAGTTTGTCTCGCTGGAGCGCCGCGTCGCGCTGGCGCATCAGCATCAGGTGGATGTGTTTTTGTCGCTGCATGCCGACAGCCTGAGCCAGGGCAACGCCAAGGGCGCCACGATCTACACCCTGTCTGACGACGCCAGTGACGCGGCCTCAGCCCTGCTGGCGGAGCGCCATGACCGGGCGGATATCCTCTCCGGTGTGGATCTGTCCGGTGCGGATGATGAGGTGACCGATGTGCTGCTTGATCTGGCGCGTATGGAGACCGAGCCGCGCACTGATAGGCTGGCGCGCTCTTTGGTGGATGCGCTGAAGGAGAGCACCGTAACTTTGAATCGTAAGCCGATGAGAGAAGGAGCTTTTTCTGTCCTAAAGGCGGCAGATGTGCCCTCGGTTCTGGTGGAGCTGGGCTTTATGTCATCGCAACGTGATCTGGCCAATCTGCAGGATCCGGGCTGGCGCGCGGCGATGGCGGCGGGCTTGCGTGACGGGCTGATAGCCTGGGTCGAGGACGACAGGGCAGCGCGGGCGTTGGTCCGGCAGTGAGCGGCGTGGCAGTGAACGGGCTGGACGCAGCTGGGCGGATCGGCGAAGCTTTGCCCATGCACGGAGATTTGAAGGCGTGTGGCTTTCCTTTCCGGGCTGAAGCCCGTCGAGTGATAGGCTGGGGTAGTTGAACATAAGAGCGGGCTGCGATGCGCGAATTTACCGATTTTGAGGGGGCCAAGCTGGCCATTTTGAAAGGCGATCAGCTGGTCTCGATCCTGCGCGATGACAAGGCGGACATTCCCTTCCCGAACATGTGGGATTTTCCCGGTGGCGGGCGTGAAAAGGGCGAAAGCCCCGAAACCTGCGCGTTGCGTGAGCTGCGCGAAGAGCTGGGGCTGCGGCTTGATGAAGAGGCGCTGACCTATCGGCGGCGCTATGCCTCTGGTCGGCAGGGCGAGGTTGTGACGTGGTTCTTTGTCGCTGAGGTGCCCGATCTCGATATCAACCGGCTGCGGCTGGGCGAAGAAGGGCAGGCCTGGCGCATGTGGGATGTCTCCCGCTATTTGCGGATGGCCAATGCGGTGCCCAATATGAAAGCGCGGCTGGCGGAGTATCTGGAGCAGCGCGCCGCGGGGTGAGGCGCGGGGGGATCAAACGACTTGGTTGGATCCTTCGCGGGCAAAGGCATCTGGCCTATTCCATTCTGCAATGCGCCCGATAAGCTTAAAGTTCGAAGGGGCTGAACAGTTTGGCTCGCTGGAACCATCGGCAGTAAAATGATACCATTCTTCAGCGTCGCAGTGCCATTCACCAATGACTTGGCCATCCAAAACAAGAACATCGCCCGATAAATCGGAACCGCGATAGCCAAGCATAATGATACCTTGATCTAAATGGGCACCTTCTTCCAATAGCTGACCGACCCAGTTGAAAGTGGCTTCTATTTCCTCGATAGAAGTGTCTTCGAATACGCCAACTTCGCGTCGGTTGTATTTGATGGATGCAAGAAACCCTTTCCCCATGCCGTGCTCGCTAACGTCACAGGTCAGGTTATTGTTGTATCGAAGCTGCTCCATTTCTAACACCTTAAGGTTGATTTTTTCTTGTACAAAAGTTGGTTCTGTTTGTGTCTTTTCAAGGAGGATGACGCAATAAGCTGCAAAAATTTTGTAAGCTGCAAAAATTTTGTCAGCGTGAATGTGTTTGAGGGCCGAATTGGCTCGCTGATGTCAAATATGCCAAAGCCCTGCTTTGGCAGCGCCAGAACCGCCCGCACGGGGCGGGCGCCTTGCTTCCTGCCCCTCGGTTCGGGCGCGGATCGTGGCAATCTGCGAAATCCCGCCCGTTGACGCAGCGCATATTCGCGCGCTCAAACGGAGAGGTGTTTTGACCCGCCTCCCGGGCCTCTATATAGAGAGGCTAGCAGACCCGACTTAAAAGGCCTTCGGCGTGATACGATTTATCCTGTCTTTCCTTGGAACCATTTTCACCTTTGTTACCATGGGGCTGGCCGTTGTGGCGCTCTCCATCGGGGCGGTGTTCTGGATCTATGGCCAAGAGCTGCCAAGCCACGAAAGTCTGGCGCAGTACAAACCGCCGACCATCAGCCGGATCTATTCCGGTGAAGGCCATATCATTGACGAGTTTGCCAAGGAGCGGCGTCTGTTTGTGCCAGCCGAGGAGATCCCGGATCTGGTCAAAGAGGCCTTTATCTCCGCAGAAGATAAGAACTTTTACCACCACTCAGGGTATGACGCGCGCGGGATTGCGGCGGCGGCTGTTGAGGCTGTGCAAAGCCGGGGTGGCAGCGTGCGCGGGGCCTCGACCATCACCCAGCAGGTGATGAAGAACTTCCTTCTGTCCGGTGACCGCCGCATTGAGCGCAAGATCAAAGAGATCATTCTGGCGACCCGCGTCGAGGAGACGCTGACCAAAGAGCAGATCCTTGAGCTCTATATGAACGAGATTTTCCTTGGTCAAAACTCCTATGGTGTGGCCGCCGCAGCGCAGACCTATTTCAACAAATCGCTGGAGCAGCTTGCGCCGCATGAGGCGGCGACGCTGGCCTCAATGCCCAAGGCGCCGGGCAAATTCCATCCGGTGCGCAACAAAGAGCGCGTGTTGGCGCGGCGCAACTTTGTGCTGAAGGAAATGGCGGAGAACGGCTATATCACGCAGGCCGTCTATGAGGCCGAAAAGGAGCTGCCGCTGCGCTCGGTGCAAAACGGTGACTATGCAAGCTTCAAATCGACCCTGCCACCACGGGATTACTTCACCGATGAGATCCGCCGCCAGCTGAGCCGGGATTTTGGCGAAGACGAGTTTTTCTCCGGCGGTATGACTGTGCGCTCCACCGAAGATCCGGAGATGCAGAAGGTTGCCGCGAAGGCGCTGCGCCGCGCGCTTGAGAAATATGACCGCAGCCGCGGTGTCTGGCGCGGCACGGGAGAGGCGATTGACGCGGGCCTTCTGGAAGATGAGATCGCCTGGCGCGGAGCGCTGGCGGAGGTCTCTCTGCCACGGGATGTGGATCTTGAGGGGCAGTGGTATCCGGCCGTCGTGCTGCGGGTTGGCAACAATGACGCGCGCATCGGGATCGAAGGCATCGAGGATGATGAGGACGGTCACTGGATTGCCGCCAATGACGTGACCTGGGCGCGCAAGCGTCAGGCGGACGGCTCGCTGGGCCGTCAGGCGCGGGTGGCCGGAGATCTGGTCTCCGTGGGCGATGTGGTGCTGGTGCGTGCGATCACCAAAGATGACACCGGCGAGTTTGTGCGCTGGTCCCTGCGGCAGGTGCCGGAGGTGCAGGGCGGCTTTATGGCGATGGACGTGAACAACGGCCGTGTGATCGCGATGCAGGGCGGTTTCAGCTATCAGGACACGGTGTTTAACCGCGCCACACAGGCCAAGCGTCAGCCGGGTTCCAGCTTCAAACCGTTTGTCTATGCCTCAGCACTTGATAGCGGGTATTCGCCCGCGACCATCGTGATTGACGCGCCGATTGAGATCGACACCCCGCAGGGGGTGTGGCGTCCGAAAAACTCCACCAACAAGTTCTACGGCCCGACGCCGATGCGCACAGGCATCGAGCAGAGCCGGAACCTGATGACCATCCGTCTGGCGCAAGAGGTCGGGATGGAGACCGTGGCGCGTTATGCGGAGCGCTTTGGTGTTTATGAAGACATGGGACCGTTTCTGGCGAACTCGCTGGGCGCGGATGAGACCACGCTTTATCAGATCGTGGCGGCCTATGCGATGTTTGCCAATGGCGGCGAGCGGGTGGAACCCACGCTGGTCGACCGGGTGCAGGACCGTTACGGCAAGACCATCTATCGCCATGATCAGCGCGAATGTACCGATTGTCTTGATGCGACGATCCCGGCCACCCGTGGCCCGCGCATCGTGACCAACCGCGAGCGCGTGATGGATGCGGTGACCGCCTATCAGCTGACCTCGATGATGGAAGGCGTGGTCACACGCGGCACCGCCAGCAGCCAGATCAAACTGCCGGTGCCAGTGGCGGGGAAGACCGGCACCACCAATGAGGCCAAAGACGTCTGGTTTGTTGGCTTCACCAGCAACATCGTGGCGGGCTGCTATATCGGCCATGACCGTCCGCGTCCGCTGGGCCGTGGCGCCTTTGGCGGCACCACCTGTGGTCCGGTGTTCCAGGAGTTCATGGAAGAGGCGATCCAGAAATACGGCGGCGGCAAGTTCCGCGTGCCGCCCGGGGGCCACTTCATCAAGATCGACCGCTACACCGGTGCGCGTCTGGATGGGGACGCGCGCGGCACAAATGTGGTGGCGGAGTATTTCCGGGATGGCGAGGAGCCGGTGTTTGGCATCACCTATGACGGTGGCTTTGCCATGGGGCAAAACCTGCCGCTGGTGGAAGAGGTTGCCACGTCGCAGGGCCGCGAAGTGACCACCTCCTCAGGCGGCACCGGCATTGTGGGCCCGAAAGCCGACTTTGGCACGGTGAGTTCCGGCGGGCTCTACTGAGCTCAGCGCCCCCGTTGATCGGGGGCGTTGCTTGAGGCCGCTTTAGGGCGCTGAGATGGAGGCGCAGCGAGCGCGGCGCAATCCTCAGAAGTGACAGTACAAAGGCTTGTTGTTGGCCTGATGCCGTTCGATCATCTTTTTGACCTGCTTGCCTTTTTCCGGGATGTGTCGCGCCGAAATAGGCTTGAAGTCCGGTTGGCAAATCTCTGGAAACAGGCTCTGGATTTCCGCGCGCCCCTCAGGGGATAGCGCCTTGAGCGCCTGTGGGCCGGTGTAGAGGCTTTCTGAGGGCGCACCGTTGGACCAGACCACCTGATGGCTGTCAAACAGGATATGCCAGTACTCCACGCCCTCTGTGGTGTCGCCCACCACCTCAATGCCATCCATCGGCAGTAGCTTGTGCGCGGGGATCAGCACGTCTTTGGAGCCGAACATGCGCATGGCGACCTTTGAGGACACCAAAAGGCGGTGCTGTGGGGAGACCTGCAAATCCTGTTTCGGGTATCCCAGTCCCAGCGCGTTGGCGCGGATCAGGATTGGTTTGAGCTTGGGCTTGGCGCGCAGCTGCGCCGCGGTGACCTTGCGCGAGCCAATCCAGCGGATCGGTTCATAGTCACAATCATAGGTCAGGACCATGTCGCCGACCTGCAGGCTTTCAATCGGTTTTGGGCCAAACAGGGTGTCAATCAACGTGCCGGTGGTGAAGCAGGGCACATCGACAAATTCGCCGCTGGCGTTTGTGGGGCCGGTGACGATCTGATCCACGACAATGGTGTTTGAGCCGCTGTCGTTCCACGCGGCAGCCACCGCTGCGGAGTTCACCGAGAGCCCGTTAAAGAGCTCCAGCGGCTCCAGCGCGCCGCCGTTGGACTTCACACCAGAAAGCGTGACCGTGCCGTCCGGGTCCACCTGCAGCCGGAAGATGGGGTTTGCGGCGGTGCCGTTGAGCTGCCAGATTTCTGGCGTGTCGCTGGCGTAGCGGTCGCCATCGGCAAATCTGACGGTCTGGCCTGAGGTCGCAGCGGTCTGAAACTGCAGCTCCGTTGCCGCGCCGCCAGGACCGCCGACAAACAGATTAACCCCGTTGATCTGCACATTCAGGCTGTTGTCGAGCCGCACAAAATCAATGACGAAACCGCCATTGGGCGTCGTATCTGTGAACGTCGTGGAGTTCCCCCCGACGATACTAAAACTAGGCATCTAAAAACACTTCTCACAGGGCAGACACCCAATCTTTGTCGCTTCTCAACAAGGGTGCCTGTTAACCAAAATTCTCAAAAACCTGAGGTTCTCCTCGGTTTCTGGGAAAAAACTACTAATCAATTCGGGCGAAATTTAGATAATTTGAGGCGCATGCCATGGCGATTGTAGCACATTTTTAGCGAGACCGCATGGCGTGTTAGCCGACCCTGTAAACATCAGTAAGCCGCCCTTGCGGGAGGCAAGGACGGGCGCGGGCTGAGGGGCAGTGCGGCGCTGAAGAGGGTGGTGATCCGGAAGGGAATGTGGCGCGTGCGCTATCCCGCTGGATGGTCAGTAATGCGCTTCGGGTGTACCGCCGTAAGGTGCTGATCGCACAAGAAGAAACGGCCCTGCCGGGGCAGGGCCGCTGTTGTCTTAGCTGGCTTTTTTCTTGGGGGTGTCTTCTGCCCTATCTTCTGAGGGGATGTTCTCAGATGCCGGTACGTCCGGAGCGGCGGCGGGCAGGGCGGTGGGCATGGTCTTTTCCCAAAGCTCGCCTTCGTGTTCGCCGGTTTCGAGCGCGTCCGCCACCACCACGCGGTTGCGGCCCTGCGCTTTGGCCTGATAGAGCGCGTCGTCCGCGCTGCGCAGCAGCATCTGCGGCAGGGTGCCATGCGCCGGATAGGTCGCGATGCCGACCGAGATGGTGATGCGCGGCAAGGTCTTTTCGCCATAACGCACTTTGATGTTTTCCACCGCGCGGCGCAGGGTTTCGGCGCGCTCCTGAGCGGTTTCAAGATCACTGTTTGGCAGAACCACGGTGAATTCTTCGCCGCCGGGACGGCAGGCCACATCGTCGCGGTCACAATCCTGCTGCAGCACCGAGCCAACCGCGCGCAGCACCATGTCGCCTGCGTCATGACCGTGGGTGTCGTTGAACTTCTTAAAGTGGTCGACGTCGATGGCCACCACAGAGAACGGGTCCGTGCTGCGCTGGCTGTCGCTGATGGTTTTGCGCAGGGTTTCATTCATGTGGCGGCGGTTGAATAGGCCGGTGAGGGGGTCGCGCACCGATTGGTCATGCAGCTCGTCGCGCATGCGCACATTGGCAATCGCCATGGAGATCTGTTCCGAGCACATCTGCGCCAGATCGCGGTTGGCATGAAACACCTCGGCGTCTGCGCTCTTGGCGCGCAGATGCAGCAGACCAACGGTTTCGCCATGCGCCAGAATGGGGAAGCAGAAATAGGGGTGGTCGTTGTGGGGCTCAGCATGGGAGCAGGTGAAGTTGATTTCGCTGTCGCCAAATTCATAGGTGCGGCCACGGCGCAGGCCCCAGCATTCATCGGGATGAATGTGATCCTTGTGCTCACCACCGTTCCAGCTGGCCCAGCCATCCAGAACATCGCGGGAGTTGGAATAGACGTAAATGCTGCCCTCAGAATCCGGCAGGATGTGGGTCATGAAGCGTTTGACCATATCAAACAGCTCTTCCAGAGAGCGGCTGGATTGCAGCCATTCGTTCAGCTCGCCCAGCAGTTTGACGTTTCGCGCCAGCTTGAGCTGTTCGTTCAGCAGATCTTTTTCTTTGGCGCTGCGGTTGGTGAGGGTCTGATACTGGCGGCGATTGGCGCGATAAAGCAGCACGGCCACGATGCTGACCGTGGCAATGGCCAGCGTGGTGAGCGCGGTGAGCAGTACACGGACGCGGAACAGGAAGCTTTTGCGCACATCGGTGATGTCGGTGTAAAATTCAAGCGCCCCGATCACCCGGCCGTTGGAAATAACCGGTTCATAGAGTTCCGCCACCTCATGCGTTGCGACATCTTCTGACAGGGCATGTAGAGCCAGCCCGTCAATCTCAGAGGCAGGTTTTTGCTCGCGACGGTAGGAGGTGATCCCTTGCATGATTTCATCTGCGGGGAAGGTATCCGCGTCCGACAGACCTCTTTCTCCGGGGCGAGTGGACCAGACCACAGTGCCCTCGGTGTCATAGATTTTGAAGCGGTACACATCGGAAGCTTCGGGGAGAAGTTCGAAATAGGTGATGTTGTCGCTTGTCAGCTCTCCATACAGGAAGGTGCGGGACGGGTCATCAAGATGCAGGACCACGCGGCGGTGCCAGAGCTCTGACTGTTTGCGCAGGTCGGCCTCCATCAGTTTCTCAACGATGGGCACAGAGACCTGCATCACGCCAAACAGGGCGGCAGCAGCCCCGGAGAGGCCAAAAAGGGCGGTGAAAGAGAGCTTGGCGAGCGTGCGCATAGGGTTGGTCCTGGAAAGAAAGTCGGGGCGAGTGTCGCAACAAAGGTTAAGTGTTCGGTAAAACCGGGCAGGACATTGAATGGACAATTTGTGGTAAACACCGGCGGAATTATTATCGATCCACCTTGGGTTGCGCGCGAGGTGTGTTTTCTTCACCCGTAGGCGCGTGTGTGCCACCTTGCCCCCCTAGCGGCTCTGCGCTATCACCCTGATCTGAACCGGAATGAGGCTAAGATCATGCGCGCGGACGCTCAGAACACAGTTACAGAGATCGAGAAATCCCTGACCCTTTTGCGCCAGCGTATGGATTGGGAAACGGCTGCTTACCGCTTGGAGGAATTCAACGCGCGGGTGGAGGATCCGGACCTGTGGAATGATGCCGAGGGCGCGCAGAAGCTGATGCGGGAGCGTCAGTTGCTGGTGGATGCCATGGACACCGTCAAATCCATCGAAACCGAGCTGTCTGATAACGTCGAGCTGATCGAGCTTGGCGAGATGGAAGAGGATGATGAGGTTGTGGCCGAGGCCGAAGCGGCGCTGAAGGCGCTGGCAGAGAAGGCGGCGGAAAAAGAGCTGGAAGCGTTGCTGGATGGCGAGGCGGACGGCAATGACACCTTCCTTGAGATCAACTCCGGTGCGGGTGGTACGGAAAGCTGTGACTGGGCCTCGATGCTGGCGCGGATGTATGTGCGCTGGGCGGAGAAAAAAGGCTATAAGGTTGAGCTGCAGTCTGAGACCGCGGGCGAAGAGGCGGGCATCAAATCCGCCGCCTACAAGATCTCCGGGCACAACGCCTATGGCTGGCTGAAGTCGGAAAGCGGCGTGCACCGTCTGGTGCGGATTTCGCCTTATGACAGCGCTGCCAAGCGCCACACGTCTTTCAGTTCGGTCTGGGTCTATCCGGTGGTGGATGACAACATCGAAATCGAAGTGAACCCCGCCGATATCCGTGTGGACACCTATCGCTCCTCCGGTGCGGGTGGTCAGCACGTGAACACCACCGACTCTGCGGTGCGGATCACCCACATGCCCACCGGCATTGTGGTGACAAGCTCTGAGAAATCGCAGCACCAGAACCGCGACATCGCCATGAAAGCGCTGAAATCGCGGCTGTATCAGATGGAGCTGGACCGTCGGAACGCTGACATCAACGCGGCGCACGAGGCCAAGGGTGACGCAGGCTGGGGCAACCAGATCCGCTCTTACGTGCTGCAGCCCTACCAGATGGTGAAAGACTTGCGCACCAGCCATGAGACCAGCGACACCAAAGGCGTGCTCGACGGCGATCTGGACGGGTTTATGGCGGCGACGTTGGCGATGGACGTGGCGGGCATGAGCCGCGCCGATGCGCAGGCGGACGACTGAGCCTGACCTTGCAGGCATAAGCTGCGCTGAGAGGGAAGAGAGGGGCGTTGCCCCTGCCACCGCAAGCGGTGTCTACCCCAGGATATTTTGTGAATGAGAAGACGGCGTGTCCTTTGAGGGTGCGCCGTTTGCGCTTTGAGGCTTGCGGTTGTGGGCGGATCGTGCTGCGATTGCCTTGGAGGGTCAAAGCAGATGAGCGATTTTCTCGATTGGGATGCAGGGGTTCTGAGTGCGGCGCTGCGGGAGGGGCGGCTGACCGCTGAGGCGGTGATGACGGCCACGCTGGAGCGGATTGCGGCGCGCAACGGTGCGGTGAATGCGATTGTGGATCTGCGCGACACAGAAGCGCTTCTGGCGGAGGCGCGCGCGGCGGATGAGGTGCCTTATGAGGCGCGCGGCGCGCTGCACGGCATGCCCATGGCGATCAAGGCGCTGGCCCATGTGAAAGGCACGCGCAACACCGAAGGTAGCCCCTTGTTTGCCGAACGGATCTCGGAGGCGGACAGCGCCTTTGTGGCGCGGATGCGGGCGGCGGGTGCGATCTTTATCGGCAAGACCAATGTACCGGAATTTGGCCTTGGCAGTCACAGCTACAATCCGGTGCATGGGGTCACGCGCAACCCGTTTGACGCCGCCCGTACCGCCGGGGGCAGTTCCGGCGGGGCCGGGGCCGCGCTGGCGCTTGGGTTGGTGGCCCTGGCCGATGGCAGTGACATGATGGGCTCGTTGCGCAATCCGGCGGGCTGGAACAATGTCTACGGCTTTCGCCCCAGCTGGGGCGTGGTGCCGCGGGAAGTCGGGGCGGAGAGCTTCTGGCAGCAGCTTTCGACCATTGGCCCGATGGGGCGCAGTCCGCGCGATTGCGCCTTGCTGCTCAAGGTGATGGCGCAGGCAGAGCAGGGCGTGCCCTTCAACATGCCCGCGCAGGACTGGGAGGTGCCTGAGCTCTGTGCCGCTGACGGACTGCGGATCGGCTGGCTGGGGGATTGGGGCGGTGCGATGCCCATGGAGGAGGGCATTCTGCCGCTCTGTGAAGCGGGGCTCAACGTGCTCGCGGGCGTGGGGGCGGAGGTTGCACCTGTGGAACCGCCCTTTGATGCGGAAGCGATGTTTCAGAGCTGGAGCGCGTTGAGGGCCTTTGCCTTGGCGGGGGAGCTGGCACCGCTTTATCAGGTAGAGGCGACCCGCGAACGGCTGAAACCTGAGGTGCAATGGGAGGTGCGGCGCGGCATTGAGATGGACGCCATGGCGCTGCATCAGGCCACCCGTGTGCGTTCCGCCTGGTTTGCCGCCGCGGCAGAGATGTTTGCGCAGTTTGATGCGGTTGTTCTGCCGGTGGCGCAGTGTTTCCCCTTCCCGGCGGAGTGGGACTGGCCCAAGGACATCGGGGGCCAAGAGATGGACACCTATCACCGCTGGATGCAGGTGATGGTGCCCGCAAGCCTGCTGGGGCTGCCCGCGATCAGCGTACCGGTGGGCTTTGATGGGCGCGGCTTGCCCATGGGGATGCAGATCATTGGTGCCAAAGGGGCGGACCGCAAGGTGCTGGAGATTGCACAGGCCTACCACGGTGCAACCCACTGGCCGCAGCAGCATCCGCCGCAACCGCGCGAGGTTGCGGCAGCAAGCGGTTGATTTGACGCGGCAAAGCCGCTTTCATGGCAGGTGGAGGAACAGGCGCGGGGAGGGCGCATGTCTGAGGAGAGCACTTTTGGTGGTGAGGCACCAAACACCCAAAACACAGCCACACAAACTACGGCCACGCAAAGCACAGCCATAGAGGAAACCAAGCTGTCTGCCGCGCGCTCTGCCAATGGCGAGCGCGAACATGGTGCGCCGCCTTTGGGTGCGGTGCGCTTTGCCATGCTTGGGGCTGCCCTGCGGCTGGGTCTGCGGGATTTTGTGAAAAAGCCGGTCTACGGGCTTGGATTTGCGCTGTTTTATGTGCTGGGTGGCTGGGCCATGGTCTGGCTGACGCTGGCCAGTGGACAGAGCTACTGGCTGACCTTTGCGGCGATTGGCTTCCCGCTGTTGGGGCCGTTTGCGGCTGTGGGGCTTTATGAGGTGTCACTCAGGCTGGAGCGCGGCTGGGAGATGAACTGGCCGCTGATTGCCGGGGTGGTGATGCGACAGAGCAAGCGGCAGCTGCCGTCGATCTGTGCGGTGATCATCATTGTGTTTCTGTTCTGGTTTTTCCTTGGCCATATGATTTTCGCCCTGTTTCTGGGACTGTCGGTGATGACCAATGTGTCAAGCTCGCTGGAGGTCTATTTCACTGCCAATGGCATGATGATGCTGGGCTTTGGCTCGGTGGTCGGCTTTCTCTTCGCGCTCTTGCTGTACATGATCACGGTGCTGTCGCTGCCCTTGCTGCTGGACCGCGAGCTGGATTTTGTGACCGCGATGATCACCAGCTTTCAGTATGTGCAGAGCCATTTTCTGGTCATGCTGATCTGGGCCGGGATGGTGGCCGGGCTGACCTTTGCGGCGATGATCCCCGGCTTTCTCGGGCTGTTTGTCATCTTCCCTGTGGTCGGGCATGCGAGCTGGCATCTTTATGCGCAGATCAAGGCGGCGGGGGCGGCGTAAACCACCTGCCGCGCAATCCTCTCAGTCCTCTTGCCCCTTTTCTCGGCCGAGGGCGTGTAGCTGCGTCCTGAGCCCTTCGGTGGCGGCGTGTCCGCTTTCCAGCGCATAGACATAGGCCTGCGTGAGGTAGAACCCCTGCGCGTCCACGTCAGGCGCGGCATCGGCAGCCTCCTGATAAAGCGCCACGAGGGCTGCCGGGTCTTCGCCTGCATGGGCCGCCAGCAGGCGCTGGTGCAGATCGCTCATTCCGCAGCGGCGGGGGTGGCCGGCGCGCGATGTGCCATCATGCGTGCGGCGACCCAATCGTGGAAGCAATGGGTTGGCCCATCCATGGCCGGGGAGAAGCGGCCACCGTCAAAACCCGGGGCATGGCGGCCTTTCTGCATGCCCTCCACCACAAAGATGTCCTCTTCAAAGACCTCTTTCCACTGGGCGGCGTTTTGCGCGCGCAGGGCGGGATCGGTTTCAGAGGCGGCGTAGTAGAGATGCACATGTTCGCGGGTTTGCTCGCAAGAGACCGGCTCCAACACGATGGCGAAGCTGTGGTCACGCTGGGCGCCCAAAAGCACATTGGGGTAAAGCGCGACATATTCCGCGCCCTCATCCCAGAAGACAGGCAGATCGGCAAAGTCAGGGAAGCAAGTGCCGTCCTCAGCCTTCAGTTGCCGGTACACATGGGTGCCCTGGCCGGAATAGTGACCGGGTGCGGTGATGTTGTAGTGATCTTCCAGCCGGGAGTAGCTGTTCAGCCCCGGATGCACCCAAGGCAGATGGTAGCTTTCACAATAGTTTTCGACCGCGAGCTTCCAGTTGGTCTGCACATCCAGGGTGAAGCGGCTCTCTGCGCCGCCGTGATGTTGTGGCTGGTCCAGCGCGGCCCAGCGGGTGATGAGGTCGGCATGGACCTCCTCAAAGGGCGGCGCTGTGCCGTCGATGTTCACAAAGACCACGTCGCGCCAGATGTGGCTGCGCACTTCGAACAGGCCAAGGGTGCTGCGGTCGATATCGGCGTGGGTGTTCTGCCCCGGGCCACCCACATGCGGGGTCGTCACAAGGCGGCCATCGGTGGCGTAACACCAGCTGTGATAGGGGCAGCGCAGCGCGCCCTCGATCTTGCGCGGTTCCTCCACAAGGATCATGCCCCGGTGGCGGCAGACATTGTTAAAGACCCGCACAACGCCCGTCTTGTCGCGCAGCAGCAGGAGCGGCATGCCAAGGAAATTGACCGGCTTGGCATCCCCGGGCTCTGGCACATCGGTAGCAACGCCCAGACCGGCCCAGGTAGATTTTAAGAGCGCCTCTGCCTCTTCCTCAAACAGGGCAGGGCTGGTGTAGTGGCTGTTAGGCAAGCCTTGGGCCTGCGCCACAGGCGCGCGCACCTTGTGCAGCGCTGTGGCCGAGGGGGGCGTGGGGCGGCTGTTGGACATGGCGGCACTCCTCCTGATCATTGTGATCAGTCTAGGCCCCGCGCTCAGCGGGGCACTGGCCTGTCTGCGACCTCTGATGACGGAGACAAACCAGTCTGACCGCCTGATGTTGGGCCGGAGGCTGGCCGTTGCGCGCGCGTCAGCTAAAAGGCGTGCCCAGGCGCAGGTGGCGCTGGTGCAGCTCTGGGATCTCGCCGAGGGGGACATAGCCGGTGCTTTTGGCCATTGCGCGCACGTCAGAGAAGGAGCCGTTTATCTTTTCATAGACCAGCCGCGTGACCCGGCGTTTGATCACATTGTCCCGTTCGGGGCGGGCGGAAAATCCGACCCAGACATTTTGCTGCAGGGCGCTCGCGCGGCTGAGGTAGTTGAAGACCGTGGCGATGTTGTTGCGGTGGGAGATGGTGAAATGCACGCCTTCTTCCTGAGGAATCAGCACGCCGCGGAATTCGCGGATGGGGCTGTTGGTGGGCAGAGCCAGGTCCCGCATGATGCTGCGGCTAGCATAGCCGCGGATGAAGGCAAACCCGTCCCGCCGGAAGACATAGACCAAGCCGTTCATCACCAGATCCGTGTCCAGAAAGCTGCGGCGGCTGAACCGGTAGAAGCCTGAGGGAAAGCGCTCTTCGCTCACCGTGTCAGGCTTGGGGCCGACAAATTCGTCCAGAAATGGATGCTCACGACCGATCTGGGCTTTCTTGCGGCGCGCGAATGGTCCCAGCAACGTTTGGGCGTCAACCTCAAAAAAAGCGCAAATTTGAGCTAGAATTTCGGGACGGGGAAAACTCTCGCCAGCGAGGTAGCGGTTGAACTGGGTCCGGTTGATTCCAAGTTCGCGGCAGAGACCGGAGATCGAGCGGTAAGGTTTTGTCAGTTCACGCAGATTGCGGCCGAACGTCTGACGCAATTCGGCTGGGGACAGTTCCAGATCATTCTCAGAATTGATGTTCTTCACAGTGCTCTTTCATTGATCATTGTCAAATTAAGTAGTTACCGAGGACACACTCATTCAATTTTCGCTGGATTTTACCCAACATCAGACGCTAACGTGAGGCAGTTGATGCATATTAGCGTCAACTTTGCGCCAGAACGGCGCGATTACAAACCCTGACGGCCAGAAGGCAGTATTTAATGGGGGGCGCCTGTGTGCAAGCCCCCGCCAGGGCGAAAGGAAATGTGTGTGACTACACGGGGTAAATGGGACTATTGGGGAGTACGGGATGCTCGGTTTGGTACTTTGGAGCAATCCAAAGCGCCGAAAGGCCCTGATCTGGTGCGAAGATCAAAGAGATCTTGCGTATTTTGATGGGGCTGACGAAGGCGATAACGTTGCCCAATTTGGCACAGGGGACACTTCGGTGGTGCCAGTTGTGGGTGATATGTTGATTTTTGATATCTGCAGTAGCAGCGAAATGCGCCGCGCAATCAATGTGCGGGCTTTGGCTAACGGTGCAGTGGACGATCTGATCGCGCGGCTGAAAGCGGCCGGGCGTCGGGCAAGTGGCGCGGATATTGACGCGCTGGTGGCAGAGTCTGCCGCCAACATGGACAATGTGGTGAGCTTCCCGTCTGGGGCGCGCTCACGCAATCCGGCACCAAATCTGGTGACGGTCGGTTAAGGCAATCGCGCCCGTGGGGGAGCGGTCTGGTCAGAAAGCGTCTGGTGTGGACCAAAGTTTTCTGGCCGGATCAGCGGGCCGATGCCGAGGAATTCGGAGGCGGGATCCTCCGTTTACTGCGACCACTCACGAACCAAAAAGGGAGGCAAGCTGCCTCCCTTTACTGTTTTCACCTGTGAGAATGTGGCGGCGTTATTCCGCGCCGCGCGACATGGCCGCAACACCGGTGCGCGCCACCTCAATCAGGCCGAGCGGGCGCATGAGATCTGCAAAGGCGTCAATTTTCTCAGGCGCACCAGTGAGTTCAAAGACAAAGCTCTCCAGCGTGCTGTCCACCGCATTGGCGCGGAAGATATCGGCCAGACGCAGGGCCTCCACACGTTTGTCGCCGGTGCCTGCCACTTTGAAAAGCGCCAGTTCACGCTCAACAGAGGGGCCTTCCACGGTCAGGTCATGCACATCATGCACCGGCACGATGCGGCCCAGCTGTGCCTTGATCTGTTCGATCACCTGCGGTGTGCCGGTGGTCACAACGGTGATGCGCGACAGCTTGCCGGTGTGATCCACCTCAGCCACGGTGAGGCTCTCGATGTTGTAGCCACGGCCGGAGAATAGGCCAATCACACGCGCCAGAACGCCCGGCTCATTGTCGACCAGAACCGCCAGTGTGTGCGCTTCCTGAGTGTCCGAGAAATTGGGACGTAGGTTGTAGGCAGAGTGGCTCGTGGAGCCTTTCTTGATTTTTAGAGCAGCCATGATCTTTCTCCTTACACCAGTACCGCGCCGCCGGCCTCGATTGCGCCCTGCGTGCTGGCTTCGCCCAGAAGCATTTCATTGTGCGGCTTGCCTGATGGGATCATCGGGAAGCAGTTCTCGTGTTTCTCTACCAGACAGTCAAAGATCACCGGACCGTCGTAGTTCAGCATTTCCATGATCGCCTCATCCAGATCATCCGGGTCAGAACAGATGATGCCTTTGGCGCCAAAGGCTTCGGCGAGCTTTACAAAATCAGGCAGCGCCTCAGACCAGCTGTGGCTGTAGCGTTCGCCGTGCAGCAGTTCCTGCCACTGGCGCACCATGCCGAGGCGCTCGTTGTTGAGGATGAACTGTTTCACCGGCAGGCGGAACTGCACCGCGGTGCCCATTTCCTGCATGTTCATCAGCCAGCTGGCCTCACCTGCCACGTTGATCACGAGGCTGTCGGGATGTGCGACCTGCACACCCACGGACGCCGGTACACCGTAGCCCATGGTGCCAAGGCCCCCGGAGGTCATCCAGCGGTTGGGATCTTCAAAGCCGAGATACTGCGCGGCCCACATCTGGTGCTGACCAACCTCGGTGGTGATATAGCGGTCGTGGTCTTTGGTCAGGGCCTCAAGACGCTCCAGCGCGTATTGAGGTTTGATGACTTTGCCTTCCTGCGTGTACTTCAGGCATTCCACCTTGCGCCAATCGCTGATCTGGCCCTGCCATTTGGCAATCGCCTCGCGGTTCACAGTGCGGCCACGGGCTTTCCAGACTTTCAGAATGTCGGTCAGCACGCTTTCCACATCGCCCACAATCGGGATGTCCGCCTTGATCACCTTGTTGATCGAGGAGGGGTCGATGTCGATATGCGCTTTGATGGAGTCTGGCGAGAAGGCCGAGATCAGGCCGGTGATGCGGTCATCAAAGCGTGCGCCGATGTTGATCATCAGATCGCAGTCATGCATCGCCATATTGGCTTCATAAAGACCGTGCATGCCGAGCATGCCAAGCCAGTTTTCACCGGACGCCGGATAGGCACCCAGCCCCATCAGAGTGGAGGTGATCGGAATACCGGTGGCATCCACCAGTTCGCGCAGCAGCTGCGAGGCCTTGGGGCCGGAGTTGATCACGCCGCCGCCGGTGTAAAACACCGGACGCTCGGCCTTTTCCATCGCCTCAACCAATTCGTTGATTGCGGTGATGTCGCCTTTGGTTTGTGGCTCATAGATCGAGGTGTCCGACTTCTCCGGCGCGGTGTAGGTGCCGGAGGCAAACTGCACATCTTTGGGGATGTCGATCAGCACAGGGCCGGGGCGGCCAGAGCGCGCCACGTGGAAGGCCTGATGCAGGGTTTCGCTCAGGGTTTCGGTCTCTTTGGCGAGCCAGTTGTGCTTGGTACAGGGGCGGGTGATGCCCACGGTGTCTGCTTCCTGAAAGGCGTCAGAGCCGATCATGAAGGTTGGCACCTGTCCGGTGAGCACAACAATCGGAATGGAATCCAGCAAAGCATCGGTCAGACCGGTCACCGCGTTGGTGGCGCCGGGGCCGGATGTCACCAGCGCCACGCCGACCTTGCCGGTGGAGCGGGCATAGCCCTCAGCCGCATGCACCGCGCCCTGCTCGTGACGCACGAGGATGTGGCGGATGTCATTTTGCTGAAAAATCTCGTCGTAAATCGGTAGGACGGCTCCCCCCGGATAGCCAAAGACTGTGTCCACACCCTGATCCTTCAGGGCTTGAACAACCATTTTTGCTCCGGTCATCTGACGTGTCATCACTCTCTCCGTTACCGACGTCATTTCACATTCGTTGCGCACAAAAAAACCCCCGCTTTTGGCGAGGGCGCATGGGGTACCATTATGGTGTCCGTTACCGGCCCATGCGCCAATTTCTTAGAATGACGACTAGCTGTTGCATTGCGTCGGTCCTCAAGTTGGGTTCCATTGTGTTCGAACCGGACCTTATGTGTGCTGCACAGCGGCGTCAACCGCGAATGGTAAGAGAAATGCATATTTTGGGTCGAAATTCTTTTCATTTATTGCGCGGAGTGCGGGTCTCCGTGAAATTTGAGGAAAAATCATGGGCGCATTTCAACTGATTCAGATCACACCGTTTGTTCCGTGCCGCAATTTGGAGCGTCAAATCGGCTTCTATCGGGACGTGCTGGGTTTTGAGCTGGGCTTTCAGGCGGAGAATTACGCCTTCCTTCGGGCAGGGCCCGTGGCGATCCGCTTGATTGAGGTGGAGGAGGGGGAAGACCTTGCTGCCGCGGGCAAGGAGACTTCATTCTATATCGATGTGGTTGGCATCGACGCGCTTTATGAGCGGCTGCGTCCGCAGCTTGAGACTTTGGCGGAAGGTCGGGTGCGCGCGCCTTTTGATCAGGATTACGGCCAGCGCGAATTCCATGTGAAAGATGAGGATTGCACGCTGGTGTTCTTTGGCGAGGCCATTGCGGGCTGAGCCGCTGTTATAGCCCGACGCCGGTGCCTTGCAGCACGCCATGTTCCATAGCGTAGCGGGTCAGACCCGCGGTGGAGGAAATCCCCAGCTTGCGCTTGATGTTCTTGCGGTGGGTCTCCACCGTGCGCACAGAGATGTTCAGATCAATCGCAACCTGCTTGTTGGATTTGCCCTGTGCCAGTTGCAGCAAAACGGTCTGTTCGCGGCTGGTGAGCGGTTCACGCCCTTCGCCATCCGCAGGCGACAGCGATCCGGCTGCACCGGTGCAGAGATAACGCTCGCCCTGCATCACCGCATCAATCGCGGTTTTGATTTCCTCGGTGGGCACATCTTTGAGCACATAGCCCATCGCACCATGGCTGAGGGCGGTGTTGATATACTCCGGGCTGTCGTGCATCGACAGGATCAACACCCGCAGATCCGGGTTCATCTCCAGCAGCATCTCGGTGGCGGTCAGCCCGCCGATCTCCGGCATGTTGAGATCCATCAGCACCACATCAGGGGCCAGTTCCGCGATCTGATCCACCGCTTCGCGCCCATTGGAGAGCGTGCCCACCACGGTGATGTCATCATAGCTTTCCAGAATGCTCTCGATGCCTTCGGCGACCATCGGGTGATCGTCGACAATCATGACTTTGGTGGCGGGGCTGTCGGAAGGGGCGGTCATGCGCGGGCCTTTCTACTGTTGTCGGTCCCCTCGCTTTCAGGGGGGAGAATGTGACTTAGCGGGACTTCTGCCACAATCACGGTTCCGGTGCGAGATGAGAATATGCGCAGGGTGCCTTCCAGCTGCTCGACCCGCTCCTGCATATTGCGCAGGCCAAGCCCGCCGCGCTCTGAGGGCGGGGCATCCTGAGGCAGGCCGCAGCCATTGTCGGCGATGCGCAGGGTGGCACCGCTTTTGTGGCCGCGCAGATCCATGGTGACTTTGCTGGCGCCGGAGTGGCGCTCCACATTGGTCAGCGCTTCCTGCGCGATGCGATAGAGCGCAATCTTGGATTCCTGATCGAGCCGGTTGCGGAACACCACGGTCTGAAAATCCACCTCAATGCCGGTGCGCGCGGCATATTCATCCGTCAGCACCTTCAGCGCGGGCCCAAGGCCCAGATCATCCAGCACACCGGGGCGCAGATCACGCGAGATGCGGCGCACCTCTTGAATGGCGCCTGACAAATGGTCGATGCCTTTTTCCAGCGATTGTAGGCCCCGTTCATCGCCGGATTTCACCCGTCTGCGGGCGCTGTCGAGCGCATAGCGCACGCCCACCAGCAGCTGGGAAATCCCGTCATGCAGCTCACGCGCCACCCGGCCGCGCTCTTCTTCCTGCGCGTCAAACACCCGCTGGGTCAGGGCCTTCAGCTTAGTGTCTGCCAGCCTGCGCTCGCGCACGGTGATCACAAAGCCGGAGAAGAACACCAAAAGCAGCGCGGCCACGGTGATCACGAGGATATAGAAGGAGGTGCGCTGTACACGCTCTTCCACATCCGCCCGTGCAGCGGCCACGCTTTCCAACACATCGTCAATGAACACCCCGGTGCCGACCACCCATTGCCAGTCCTGCAGGCCCACCGCATAGGTGACCATGCGCGCGGTTTCATTGGTGCTGGGTTTGGTCCAGTCAAAGCTGTGATAGCCGCCGCCAGAGCGCGCGATCTGAATGAGCGGATCCGTGATTTCCGTGCCGTTGAGATCGGTCAGACCCCGCCAGTTTTTGCCAATTAGATAGGTCTGGCGCGGGCTCACCAGATTGGTGCCCTCATAATCAAAGACAAAGAAATAGCCATCCTGACCATAGAGCATGGAAGAGAGGATCTGGGTGACCGCCAGCTTGGCCTGATCGTCATCCGGCGCGGCGCGACCATAGATGTTCACAAAAGCGGTGCGGGCAATCGAGATGTAGTTTTTCAGTTCTGCCTTCTTGGCTTCGATCAGCTGGGATTCCAGCGCGCGGATTTCGCGTTCGGCCAGTTGGCGCGACTGGTTGGCCACCAGCACGGAAATCGCCGCCACCGCCAGCAGAAGCGGCAGGGTCGCCAGCAGGAAGAGCTTTTGCCCATAGGAAGGGCGCAACAGAGACAGGAGGAGGCGCATACCCGATTCGTTACGGAATTTTTGTAGCGAATCAAACCCAAGAATCACGTGATACAACTTATGCGTACAGAGATTCGCAGGCCGTTAACCCCAGACTGGCCAGTATTTTTTACCATTTGCCGCATTTCTACGCGGTAGTGGGTATTTCTTCTACGTAGGGGCAAGGCTAGGCTCTCCCCACTTCAACGATCCGCTCGGACTCTCTGGAGGGAGGGCCGGGCTGAACAAATTCTGGGAGGAATACATAAATGGATCGTCGTTCTTTTCTGAAGACTTCTGCTCTGGGCGGCACCGCAGCCGCGGCAACCACTCTGGCCGCACCTGCATATGCTTCCGGCAAGCGCACTCTGACCATGGTGACCTCTTGGGGTCGTGGCCTGGCAGGCGTGTTTGACGCCGCGCAATACGCTGCAGACACCATCACCGCGATGTCTGACGGTGACCTGACCGTGGAAATCAAAGCCGCTGGCGAACTCGTTGGCGCATTTGAAGTATTTGACGCCGTGACCGCAGGTCAGGCCGACATGTACCACGCCGCTGACTACTACTTCGTCAGCCAGCACCCAGGTTACGCCTATTACACCTCTGTTCCGTTCGGCATGACCGCTCAGGAACTGGTGAACTGGTACTACCACGGTGAAGGCGCGGCTCTGCATGACGAGCTGGGCGAAATCTTCGGTCTGAAATCCTTCCTCGCAGGCAACACCGGCGCGCAGGCAGGTGGCTGGTTCTCCAAAGAGATCAACGGCCCGGAAGACTTCCAAGGCCTCAAGTTCCGTATGCCAGGCCTCGGCGGCCAGGCGCTGGGCAAAATGGGTGCATCTGTTCAGAACCTTCCAGGTTCCGAGGTGTATCAGGCGCTGGCATCCGGTGCGATCGACGGCACCGAGTGGATCGGCCCATGGGCTGACGAAAAAGCCGGTTTCCAGGAAATCACCAAGTTCTACTACACCGCAGGCTTCCACGAGCCAGGCGCGGGTCTGTCCCTGGCGACCAACCGCGAAGTCTTTGACAGCCTGTCCCCTGCGCACCAGAAGATCATTGAGACTGCAGCAGCAGCGTCCCACCAGTGGAACCTCGCTCAGTTCCTCAATAACAACGGTGCCGCGCTTCAGCGTCTGCAGGCCGGTGGCGTGAAAACTCTGGAATTCCCAGACAGCGTTTGGGACGCCATGGGTGCAGCTGCGAAAGAGACTCTGGACAGCTACATGGACGACGATCTCTTCGTGAAAATCCGCAGCTCGGTCGAAGCAAGCATGAAGGCTTCTTCTGGCTGGCTGGTGAAATCTGAAGGTGTGTATCGCGCGCAGCGTGACCGCATCCTGGGCTAAGCCCATCTATCGCTAAAGACATTGACCCCTCGGTACTCACGCCGAGGGGTCTTTTTCTAAAATCTGTCCGGCGGTCTGGCGGTGCCGTCATTTCGAACAATAAGGGGATGAGGGGACAATGCTGGACGGTCTGGTCTGGTTTTTTTCCAACATTGGCCAAGCTTTTGTGAACGCCGTTTACGCGATCACACATCCAAGCAGCTGGCTAAGCTGGATAGGCGGCCTTGAAACCACCGAGGACAAACAGGCGCTGATGCGCTTTGTCTACTACGGTGGCTCGGTCGAGTTTTTCTTTGTGGTGTTTACACTCTTCCTGATCGTGACCGCGGTCGGGTTCTGGCGGAACGGCTTCATGTGGGGCTGTGTGCGCGTGCTGGAAGGTCTTGCCAACTCGGTGGGCCGTTTCTTTGCATGGGCGGGCCTTCTGATGGTGCTGCAGCAGATCGTGATCGTTTTCATGCAACGGATCTTCACCGTGGCGGAAATCTCGCTGATCTGGAAGGCGGACTGGCTGACAGCGGATGTGAGCTGGTGGGCGGAAGAGTTGAAGCTCTATAACGCCATGATCGTTTGCCTCTGTGCGACCTACACCTTTGTGCAGGGCGGCCACGTGCGTGTGGACCTTGTCTACTCCACGATCAGCCACCGCGCCAAACGTGTGATCGACATGCTGGGCTCGCTGATCTTCATGATGCCAGCGGCTGTGCTGACCTGGATGTACGGCTGGTTCTTCATGTGGCGCCACCTTGTGACACCGAAGGTTTCGGCGTCTGACAAGCTGACACTGCTGGAGAAAAAGGCGCGTATCCTGAAATGGAACGTGGAAACCATTGGCTTCTCGCCAAACGGGTTTAACGCCTATTTCCTCTTCAAAGTGCTTCTGGTGCTCTTCGCCGGCATGGTCTTCTTGCAAGCCATCGCCTTCTTCTACCGCTCCTTCCTTGAATTCAAAGAAGGTGCAGGCAGCGCAGGCAAATACCTCGACCGCGACACGCTGGGCGAAGGTGAAGAAGCCTACGAAGGCACACACTGATCTAAGGGGCAGAACTTATGCTATTTGGACTTGATGGGGTCGAGGTCGGCCTGATTATCGTCTTCCTCTGCCTCTTTGGGGGCATTCTTTCCGGCTTCCCGGTGGCCTTTGCCATTGGTGGGGCAGGGGTGATCTCTTTCGGGATCATTGCTGCGCTCGACAGCGCCGGTATTCTCATTCACCAGGCCATTGATACGGGCTCGGCCATGTATGGCGATCTGATCTCGCAAGGGATCAAGGCCGATACAATCTCGATCTTCCGCTACCCGGATTTGCCGCGCATTGCGGAACCGGTGTTCCCGGGCGGTTGGGAACAGGCCATGGACCGCAACCTGAGCTTTATCGTGAACCGGATGAACGAGCGTGTGCTTGCCGGTCAATCGATTGAGACCCTGCTTGCGGTTGTGATGTTTGTTCTGATGGGCATCACGCTGGAACGCTCCAAGATCGCAAACGATCTGCTGACCACAATGGCGCGCGTCTTTGGCCCGCTGCCCGGCGGTCTGGCTGTGTCGGTTGTGGTTGTGGGTGCTTTCCTTGCGGCCTCCACCGGTATTGTGGGCGCAACCGTTGTGACCATGGGCCTGCTGTCGCTGCCAACCATGCTCAAGCACGGCTACAACCCGAAGCTGGCAACAGGTGTGATCGCAGCCTCCGGCACATTGGGACAGATCATTCCGCCCTCCATCGTGATCGTTCTGCTCGGCACGCTGGCAGGCGACCTCTACTCTGCAGCACAGGAAAACCGTGCGCAGGTGGCAGGCTGTTCTGACGCGCTGACCTTTCTGGGCGAACCGGCGGTTGTCTCTGTGGGCACATTGTTCCAAGCGGCGCTGATCCCCGGCATCATGCTGGCGGTGCTCTATGGTCTCTATGCCTTTGGTTATGCCCTGCTGAACCCGAAAGAAGCGCCCGCTGTGGAATTCGGCGAAGCCTCTGGCGAAGCCATCACCCGTGGTGAAAGCCTGACATGGTTTCTCGCGGTGCCTGCGGGTCTGATCGCGGGTGTGATCCTGCTGGGGCAGGTGAACTTCATTGGCGACCAGAACGTCACCGTGGACAGCTTCTCTGATGCGGGCAAAACCGCAAGCTTGCGCACAAACGTGAGCGAGGAGTGCCGCGCCTCCATGATTGATCTGCACGGGCAGCTGGCATGGGATACCGCCGTGGCCGAGCAGGCAGCGATTGATGAGGCCGGTGGTGTGGCAGAAGCCCGTGCGCTGACCGAGGACGAACGCGCCGAGCTGCGTGCCGAGAAGATCGCCGCAGCTGCGCCGATCGGCTCCGGTATCGCGATTGGCTTCCTGCTGCTGGCGTTGGTCATCACCACCGCACGTGGTGTGTCGCCAAGTGCCGACAGAACGCCTCTGATGGTTGGGGCGGCCGGCATCGTGCTGGCGCTGGCTGTGGATACGATCCTGATCTCGCCGGTGACAACACCGGGCTGGACGCTGATCTATCTGGCGATCCCGCTGGCGCTGACGCTGTATGGCGTGCGCTATGCGGCCGGTCTGCTGGGCAAGAATGATCTGTTGCGCGTGGTCTTCCCGCCGCTCGTGCTGATCATTGCGGTGCTTGGCTCGATTCTGGGTGGCATCACCAACCCGACGCCCGCAGCGGCGCTGGGCGCAGGTGGCGCGATCATGCTGGCGGCCTACCGCAAGCTGAAGGATCAGGAACGCTCCGGTGCGATCATCATCTGGGCCACATTTGCGGTGATCATCATGATCCTCGTCGGTGTGAACTTTGATCTGCGCGTGAACCAGGCTGAAGTCGAAGTCGAGAACTACATCGCCTTCTTCGTGGCCAAAGGGACCTACCTCTTTGCCATGTTTGGTCTGCTTTATGGCTGTTGGGTGCTGTTCCGCGGCAAGGTGCTGACACCGATCGTGCGCGAAACGGCCAAGGTGACCTCCATGGTCTTCACCATTCTGATCGGCTCCCAGCTGCTCAATCTGGTGGTGATCAGCTTTGGCGGGGAACACTATATCCAGCAGTTCCTGCAGTCCTTTGACAATGAGTTCAAAGTCTTCCTGATCGTGATGCTGGTGCTGTTTGTGATGGGCTTCGTGCTCGACTTCCTGGAGATCATCTACATCGTGATCCCGATTGTCGGCCCGGTCATCTACGGCGGCACCTTTGATCCGAAATGGGTGACCATCATGATCGCGGTGAACCTGCAGACCTCGTTCCTGACGCCACCCTTTGGCTTCGCGCTCTTCTATCTCAGAGGCGTGGCGCCCAAGGAGGTCACGACCGGGCATATCTACAAGGGCATTATCCCCTTCGTGCTCATCCAGGTCGTGGGTCTGGCGATCCTGTGGTACTTCCCCTCCATCGTGACGATCCTGCCGGATCTGCTCGGCGGCTGAGGGTAAAGCAAAGACACAGAATTTGGGGGGCCTTCGGGCCCCCTTTTTTTGTGGGGGGATTTGTGTGGTGCTTGAAGTGAAGGAGTTTTGGGGGGAAGGTCGGCAACGAGCCCAAAGTGTCGGATGCCGCAGAGCCCTCAAATGACCAAAGAGTGCTGGAAAGCAGCCACTTATATCTTGAGGTGCCGTCCAAACTGTAACGCAGTTAGACGCCCTGGTGCTGGGCACCATCCATCAAATCTGTCATTTGCGAAAGCTGTTGGCACGAGATCTCGACGCACGAGCACCACACATACAAAATCGACACTTCCTGCTAGTCATAGATGCCTCTCATTTTGTTGCGGATGCACGACTGGATGTCGTCCCAAAAAGTTTCATCTTGATATGCCACGAGCCTCAAGATCTGGACCTACGCGCGCCTCAAAGCGGAAATCACTTGCGTGGAAGAAGATACGATGAGAACCTGCTGATAGAAATAGGTATGATGATTGCCGCTTAAGGAGAACGGACATCGCGGGCACGCGATCCGGTTTTGTTCGAGAATGTGCCGTTTTTTTCTTTTTCTATTCTGGCTGGTTTTACTAGTCGGCTGTATCTCGGTTAAGTTCGAAGGCAGTTCTTCCGGCCAAACCAAACGCGCGTTGCAGGAATCGTTTCTGTTCAAGTCGGCAGATATATTTTACCCCAATGGTGTGCCGGACGACCCAGCTGACTTGCCTTTGCTCAAAAAGGCCCAAGTGAGAGAGATTGAAGATTTCCTCAAAGCGGCTCTCAACGCCAACCAATCTGTCTTAGGTGTCATTGGTGAAAATGTGTACAACAGAGAGCCTACAAGGGCCTTGGCTGCCAAGATCCGTGCATCGAACACCGGCTTTCCAGTGGTTTCTGTCAATCGCAACGGTGTGATTACAGTGGACACCAAGATCGTGCAAGCCGCCTATCGTAGTGCTTTGGCAAGCAATCTGCGCGAAGCTCAGGCTTTTGACGATTTTTTTGGAGAGATCGAAGCACGCAGCGACCGAGAAGTCATCGCGGAATTTTTGCGAATAAAGAAGATTGTGGATGAGACACGAGGGCGCTCCTTGATCGGAGATTTGAGCACTGGTCTGGAGGACGACAGTTGGTCAGTCCTAACCGAAGCCGCCTTCCTGACAATCGATTTGGAACAGAGCTTTTTTGGTGTTTTATCTTTTATGCTTGCTCATGAACTGGCCCATGTCGAATTGGGTCATATCGATTTGCTCGATACGGAAGCCCTCACGTGCAAGAGGCTTGTGGAGGTCGAATTGGAGGCAGACGAAAAAGCGTTGGAGACAACTTTTTTCAGTGCGCAGGCTCAGCTCTCACCAGCCGGGGTATTCTTTTTTCCCGATATGTTTGCGTCCAGGCTGGGCGCAAGTGATTTTTTTAATTTAACCTATGAATATGCAAATTTTAGCGGTGCTGGTGTTCGAGGTTGTGAATATCCCTCTCGAGAAGCGCGCATTGCAGCACTGGAAGCGTCATTTGGTCGGCTGACGGAGAAACGCGCTCTAAGCCCCTTAGGGATATTGGAAGAAAACTAGAAGAGAATAAGGATAGACAGCAATGTTTCAGCAAGTCGCTAAAACTAGGGGTGCTTTTTTGATTGCCATAGTTGCAGTCTTGAGCCTGTCTGGATGCACTGTAAACGTGAACGGTAACGTTGAGGGTGCTTCGACTTATGCCAACACTCGTTCCTTTGCAATTTCGATTCAACGGGAAGAGTTAGGCGCCGGAGCCAATCCACTCTTAGCATCCGCCGTTCCAACGGGAGAACGCGGCGATGCTTATGTCTCCGAAGTGCTTATCCAAGCGTTGCAGGATCTCGAACTTGGCATAGAGGTTCCAAATCTAAATGAAACCAAATACATTTTGCCAAACGAGTCTTGGGCGACAAGTGTACGGCTTTTGACACCAGATCTGATTGCCGCACATAATGCTGAGAGTGCCGTTGGAAAGCTGCCAATGGACCGCATTTATGGGCTGCGCTATGTTGGGAGATACTATTCTTCCGAAGACTTTGTGAACTTCCGCATCAGTTCTGAGCTCTATTCGAGAGGGGCCGGCGAATCTGCTTTTACAACTCCCTTTCGAAGCAATGACTACTCGGGAAACTTCTTCCTAGATATTTTTGAATCCAGCGTAACAAATCGCTTCTCCTTGCGGAAAAATATAGATGTTTAACGCGTCTTACTTCACAGCCCAGAGCATTCTCACAGCGCTCTGGTTGATGTGTTTTGCAGCCGCGGTTGTGATCGTTGAATCCTATTTCTATCAGACAGTACAGCTAGAGGGACACCTTGAGCCTGTACGCGTCTTGCTAGAAGAAAAACGGCCGGATGTTCTTGTACCAGTGATTAGCATCTATTCTGCTGTTATCATAGCAATCTTGGCGTTCTGGTTCACCAAACCATTTCCTGCCGCATCGACGGATTCAAGCCGCGCAATCCGTCGCATAATCGCCATTGTCTGCACAATTCTCTTCAACGCTTACATAATTTATTTGCTCTCACGAGGCTATTTCAACGGATTCAACTCAGTGGATACGACATTGGCACAAGCTGTCTCTGCAGCTAAGTGGTTAGCGTTTTTGGTCACCCCTGTGAATATTTATTACTTCGGAAGCAAATAAGACGGCACTTAAACGTACGTGCGCTTGCTTCAGTTGAATTTCTCTGTCCCTTGTATAGCCTCGTGAGATGCGCTCAGTTGCTGACTGAAGCAATTCACCAGATGTGTTCATCAGTATTTGGTTCAATCTAGTGTCGATGGTTGGGTTGTTGTTGTATTGCCTGCCCCCCTAGTTCCGGCTTTGCTAGTTCGTCCTCGCAGTGCATGTCCCAATCCTCTAATGAGTTTTCTTCTGTGGTCGCACAACGCTTTAAGCAGCCTTTCAGAGATTTGCACCGAATGCCTGTTTCTTTCACAGTGCAGACACCTCGGGATCTTCAGCAATCAGACAAGTTAACGAAATTTCTTCAATAGGGCGGGGTAATATACGCCCGTCGGCATATTTTTTGCCTTAGCATTTGATTTAATCTCAAAATCAACCTAGGCTTGAAGTGCCGCGTGTTGATTGCGAGGACTGAGGTTAAGTGGCGATCTCAGCCTTCTGTTTAAAAAGTATTTTGAGTGTGAATTTTGGGGTCTGAGATGGCAACAGTGTTTGAAGCGTTGTCAATGGCCATATCTTGTATTACCGGGCGTGATCACCCCCCTTTGAAAATACAAGTTACGCCAGCGTTTCTGCCTCAAACTCGTGAGGAGACGCACGATGCCGTTGGTTCTGACAAAAGACGACTGGAACGGGATTTTTCCGAGTGCGCCAGATGATGTAATCTCAGCGTTTGCCGACAATCCTGATCCTCTGGATAGGGTCGGCATAACAGAAAACAAGCTACGGCTTGGCTATGCCTTGGCCAATGTGGAGCATGAGTGCGGTGGCTTCACGATTAAAGATCTCACGGAAGATCTATGGTATTCGCATGAGCGCATCGCCGCAGTTTGGCCCAATCGCTATCCTAGTGCCCAATCCGTGCGTGACGCGTTTGGTGTGGAACGGGGATGGCAGCTGAAGGCGTTTGATAAAATCTATGGCGAGCGCATGGGAAATCGCTCGAACACGAACGACGGCTCGCGGTACATTGGTCGTGGCGGCCCGCAGATCACCGGAAGAGATGGTTACAAACAGGTGGGCGAGCGCGCTGGTTTGGACCTTGTGAACCAGCCTGAGCTTGCCACCAAAGCGGAACACCAACCCGCCATTCTCGCCGCGTTCTGGGATTGGAAGGGCTTGAATGGGCCGGCGGACGCAGGCGACTTCGCTAAGTGCGTCAAACTGTGGAATGGCGGTCGGAACGGCATGAAAGACCGCATTACAAAGCTTGAGGGCAACGATCCGATCATCAGTCGTTTGGAGAACGTGTCCAAAGTCATGCCGTTTTTGGACAAAGAGCCTGAGGCAAGGTCTTCAGCGGTTCCGGCGTCGCCTGTCGTGCTTATGACCCACCATCAGCGTTTTGAGGCATTCTTTCTGTCTCTGAACCTCGATCATTTCAGACCAAGTGAATTCGCCTTTCTCGGCAACAGCCATGAAACGGAAGGCGCAAAAGGGTTTAACCTCAACGCTCTGCCGCCAGAGGAGATCTGGCCAAACATGATCCCCACCGCGCAGATCATGGATCGTCTGCGCAAGGTGCTCGACGCGTCGATCCGACTGACCAACGTGTACCGGAACAAGGACTACAACACCGCAATTGGAGGAGCGTCAGGAAGTCAGCATATGAAATTCACCGCCGTGGATTTCTATTGCCAGAACGGACGCGGCCCGGAACATTGGGGGGCACAGCTAAAGGCATTTCGCAGTGCGGGCGATTTCAAAGGTGGCATTGGCATCTATCCCACTAGGCATTTCGTGCATCTCGATACACGCGGCACCAACGTCGATTTTCGGCCATGACCGACCGCACTGAAAAGACGAGTTGATCTGATGAATATTCTTTACGCTCTGATTGCTTTTTCCGTTGTGATGATTGTCATGTCGACGCTTGTTGTGGCTTTGGTCAGCCTGCTTCAGAACGCACGCGGCGTGCGCCAAAGGCATATGCGTTACATGCTGGGCACCTTGTTTGACGAATATCTTTGGCCGGAATTCGGCAAGCTTGTCACCCGCATTGAACAGCGCCATTTCCGTGCCGAAAAAAACCGCCCAAGCGTTCAATCTGAAATGAACCCGAAACGCGCCGCGTTGAACAACGTGGCGGTCGCTTTGGATCTCTGGGCGCTTGCGGGAGACATGCTTGATCCCAGCAGAAAGTACCGAAAACGCCACAATATCGGAATGGCATCGGGTCTTGGTCTGCTCGCCATTGTCGTTTGGATTGCAGTTCTGGGCATCTTTATTCTCTGTCTGCAACTAGAGGTTTTGTATATTTTTGTTGCTCTGGCTGTCGTGGTTTTCTTCTGGGTCGATCACGTACGTGAGATCGACCGCGAGAGCTTCGCCTTGTGGCACAACGTAAACGACGAGATGTATCGCAAACTGTCCGAGATTGACACGCTACAGGCCTTGCGCCGGAAGAAAGCGAATCCGGATGGCTACATGACGCTCGACGAATCCAGAAATCTTAAAGAACTGAGCGAAAACAAAGACCTCCAGGAACAGGAACTCATCGACACACACGAACGCCTCAGTCGACGGCGCCAGTTCATTGACGAAATCCTCAAGGCCTCAAAGTCATTGGCGACCACACGCATGCGCGCGGATCAAACCAAGCGGGATCACATATCCGTCGTGGAATTCGCAGAGCTGATCGGTCGAACAGAATTTGGTGAGGCGATGCGACGCGCCGCTGTAACCCAGCGTGACAAGGCCCGCGAAGCTACAGAAGAGGCGTTGACGACCCTGATCGAGGATATGGCCCGTCGGTTTGACAACGCCGGGCAGCAAACAAGGGAGAACTTTGCAGAGCTGGCACGGCGGTGGTCTATCGGACTTGCTTTTGTGGTCGCTATTTTTGCCAACGTAGACGCGGTTTTGTTGTTCCGAACGTTCTACGAGGACCCCCAGCTTTCGCAACGTGTGGACGCTGCTTATGAGGCCAGGCTAAAGGAGTTTTCTGAGCGTGAGGCGCGCTTGGTGGAACAAGTCGCTGAGAAGCAAGTCGAGGTCGAAAAAGATGATGCTGGCAAGACTGCGGATGAAGAGGTTGAGGAGCTAAGAAAAGCCCTTTCCGCCGTTCGCGAAGAGATGGCGACACAGGTAGATGAGTTGCGAGAGCTTGGTGTTCCGGTCGGCTGGACACTTTTCCCTTTTTGCAAAGATGTTTCGCAAGCCACGGTATCCAACGACGAAGACACCGGCCGCCTGAGCGTGGTGCAGCCCGGTGCCGACGATAGGTGCCTGGCACTCGCTGAACACATGTTATCTGAGCAAAAGGGCGAGCAGAGTATCATCGTCTCATTCGGCGATATCCGCGAAAACATCGCAGCATTGGAACTCGATTGCAAAGAAACGTGGTTCGGGAAGGCAAAAGAGGGCACATCGTTTTGTGAGTTTCGCAATTGGCAAACCTATTGGGTTGCTTCGAAAGAGTGGCTTAACATGCGATCCGAATTTGGCTTGTCAGCATGGGTTTTTGGCGTCCTTTTCGGCGGGGTGCTCATCGGCTTGGGCGGTCCATTCTGGTTCGACATCTACAGACGGCTTTCCTCGATCGCGAGTGTTGCAAGTGCAGTTGGCTTTACCGCTCAGGCCCGTCCCAAAACCACGCCTGATCAGGTGAGAGAACCCATACCGGAAACAGCCCACCGACCAAAAAATGTAAAGGATGCCTTTGAAACCTCGCTCAAAGCGAAACGTCAGATCGACAGGGCATCAGGACAAGAGACCGGGTTTGAGACACTGGCCAAGCTCAGTGAGCTTGCCGATGAGACCAACGAAGTGCCCACTTCCGTGCATCGCGCGCCGTTGCCGCTCAATCCCGATGGCAGTTCATCGTAGGAGAATGTGACATGGCCAGCCCCCTCCTGATTATCTCTGCCGTCCGCGCGGCCTTGCGGCTCTACCAAGCGGGTGACAGCGCTGTCGCCCAAGCCTATCGCGACAAGACGGTCGTTTTCCGATCTGTTCCAACAAAGTTTTACCAAGAAGACATCACGCCAGCGGTTTTAAAAGAGCGCAGGCGCAATGATGAAACGTGGAACGCATGGATCATACGTTTCGATTTGGACGCCACGTTCGACAAAATGATGACTGGAAGCGATGCGGCCTTTGATACAATCATGCAAGCAAGGATTGCCTTCAACGAACAGCAGTTCAGCGGTGTCGATCTGGTGACGGTTATGGAGGAGGTGGAATACGCGCGTCTGACGCAATGGGCGACGGACAAAGACAAACCGCTCCCACCGCTCACAAGATTTGCACTCAGTTTCGTAGATGTCGCCGCCGAATTCATATCTTTTAACCCGGGTCTCTTGGCCAAAGGCGGATCAGCCGAGCAACTGGTCGGATCTTTCGCGGGTCAGATCAGTTCTTTGTTGCCAGACAATGGCGAGTTTGGCCCACGCCACAGGCTTGGCGGGCGTTTGGCAGGGTTGATCTTCCGGGCGGGCTTGGAAAGCTTTTCCAGCAACAAAGAGGTGTTCATCACGAAAGAGCATCAAGCCGAGCTGGTAGATGCGATCAGCACGCCCATTCTGGATGCCTTCCCGGAAAGCGGAGATTTCGCGCAAGAGATCCACTGGGAGCACGTGCTCGATGCGTTCGCAGGTCCGGCGCTCAACGCAGCATTCGAGGTTGTGGCAGACCATCAGACAAAGTTCCTTGGCTCCAAGTTTGCCAAAGACAAATTGCTCGGAAAACTAAACCTCAGTGTGCTCAACCATCTCAGCACACATGGTCTGGAAGATGCATTCACCCAAGACGGCGTGATTGCGCTCTATCGCGGGGCGTTGGAGGTGATTGCAGAGAACCCTGATTTGGTTTTCCCGGATCTCGAAGCGAACGAGGTGTTTGTCACATCTCTCGTGAAGAATTTTGCAACCACGTTGAGCGATGAAACCCTGATCTCGAAAGGTGACATAGATGACTACGGTCTTGCGTTGTCACTGGCTGCCCTGAACGCCGCCAAAGACAACATCGACCACCTGATCCGCCCCGGCAATGACCGGTTGGAGACGGTCGCATCCGAAACGCTTAGGACCGTTTTGGTAGCGCTTACCCAAGGCCTGGGGGACGGCCAAAGACTGGACGAAATCTTTGGTCAGGAACTGGCACTCGATCTGGTTAGGAACGTGTTGGATCGCGTTGCAAGTGCCCCCGACATTCTGGGCGGGAAAGAAGCTCTAAGAATACTCATCGGCTCCATTCATACAACGCTGGCGGGTAACCGCAGACTTGATGAAGTCTTTGGTAAGGAGACCGCGATCACGCTCGTGGAAACGATCCTCAAAGAGGTATCAGACCACCCTGAACTCATTGGCGACAATGACCTGCTGAGTCTTGTGCTGGGTGGCATCACCAAGGGCCTGGCCGGAGACAAACGGCTCGATGAAATCTTCGGCAAGGAAGGCGCGATCGAGCTGGTACAAACGATCTTGTCGGACCTGCCCAAATACCCAGAGCTGCTCGGCAATGCAGACGAGTTGCGCGATACGCTCGTCATTCTGGGTGGAGCACTTTCGGCCGACAACATCCCAAAGGCCTTTGCGGCCGATCTCATGCGACATGCGCTTGCGGAAATCGCCAGCAACTCTGATCTGGTCCAAAGTCACGACGAGCTTGAAGGCATCATCAAGGCGATCGGCGAAGCGATCACAGCCGACAAAGACACCTTCCTGACGCCTGAAGACTGGAAAACCATCATTGCCTCTGCCTTGCGGCAGGCTTCACAGAATCCTGGCCGGCTTTTCAGGCTTGAACCGGGCGATCCCGCTTCAGAACTCGCTGTCATCGCGATTGAGACACTCCTCGAAGGTGCCGCAGACCAGGTTGCAAGCCGCAGCAAAGGTGGCGTTCTGTTTGGAGACACTCTGGTAATAGCAATTGACGCCACGCTTTCGGCCGTAGCATCCAACCCTGCGCGTGCGGCGATGATTTTCTTGCCCAATGAAGACAACGAAGGGACGATAAGCAAAGTTGCCTTCTACATTGAACAGATCTCTGCGGCCGTCGCAGTGAAGTCTGAAACCGGCCACTTTATGATGGGATCCAAGGAGTGGCTGAGAATTTATAGGGCGATACTGATGCGGTTGATGAACGATCAAGACAAGCTCAGTCAAGAGGAGTTACACCTCGTGACAAGTAACGCAAAGCTTCTGACGCCTAACGGAAAAACCTTGATCTCTGAAATCCTAACAACCCACGTTCCGATCAGGAGCTGAATACATGAGCAAACTTACCTTTTTTATTGTGCTGCCGCTCCTTTTCGGGCTTGTCGCTTGCAATCAACCAGAAGGACGCACCAATGTCATTGGCAATCTGTTTAGCGGTTGCAATCTTCCTTCTGCCACGAAGGACCGAGACAAGTTTGTTGATCGCATGCTTGCCACAAGAGCAGCAATCAGTGCGACTGCTTCGGGGCAGGAAATCGTGGCTCAAAGTGCTATAGATCAATTGGCCGCACAGCGCACAAAACTGGCAGAACGCGCGCAAAAAACACTTAGCTGCGCCACTGGCGGCAAGTTTGCCAATGACAAAGAAAGCCAGATTTCCATGCTGGCGCTGGCAGCCGAAATGTCGCGCTATGCTGGTCGCCAAGGTGACGGACAGGTTGCGCGTACGGCGCGTGATCAAGGCAAAGCGCTTTGCGGAGACAACCCGACAAGCTCTATCCGGCCACTGGATTGTTCCAACCTGGCGATGACACCTGATTTCGCCATCCTGCAAAGCGCGGATGACATCATCTTCGACATAGATATCGTGGCCGGGAATAGGCGCGTGAACGAGGTCGACGCAATAACTTCGCGCGAAACGACCCTGTTGGCGAATGCCATTCGAAACCTATCGGACACATCAGGCCGGATCGACACGCAACGTGCATCAGGTCGGTTGGAGAGCCGGGCCTCTGGTGAGGCATTCAAATTCCAGGTGGATACGTGGTGTGGTTCAGTTCTCGGGCAGAAACTACTTTCCAACACCGTTTCGGACGGCCCCAAAGAAACAGCCATTCAGACGCGCCGTCTGGTGCTGACCGGGGAACGGCCAAGCGCCGAGGTGCGTGCGGTATTGACCAACGCAGGTTTGGCAGAAGACGGGTTGTCCAAGCGCTATCGGGTTCATTCCGCTAGCATATTGAAGGAACTGGGCCTGCCGAATGTCGGGGCGACCACCGTCGATAATCATGAAAAGGTCTGCCAACAACGTGGCGGCTCATGATAAACGTGTCGGAAAGATATCAGGACGCTATGGCTTTCAATGTTCCAAGGCATTTTAAAAACGTATGATTGGTATGTGTTGGCCAAAACACCAAGCTAATTTGTAGAAAACCCGCTGCAACACCCACAAAACCCGACCAGTAGCGTGACCAAAACGAATTGCGGTGAAGTACAGAGCACCAAATCGCCCCCGTAGTGTGCAACAAGATGCTGGCGGTAGTGTAACGTGGTATGGGCTTTCAATCCAAACGATCGTCAATGTGTGGTTGGGAGCGGTCCGTCGGGCTGCATCGGCTTCAAGGCAAGGTTGTCGGCACGATCATCGCTTTCTTGGTTTACCTGCTATCAACTCTCTGAAGGCAGTGCTTCGTTTTTCATCCTGCGGCGGTACTCGTTATGGCAACGTGCATCCAAAAGAAGCCATTGGAACAGTCGCAGCAAAAGTCCGTTTTGTCCGCAAAGCGGGCATTCTCAGGTCTAAAGGCGCCGCCATATTCCCAAAGAAATTCGCGCCTGCTCAACCAGCCATTGAGCTACCCAAAGCCCAATTCTCCCCTCACAGCGCCGAGCGCCCTCACACCTCAGCTCAGTACCGCGCCGCCCGGTTGATCAGGACAGACCCCATCACGTGATCGGTCAAACCCTGTTTGCGCGCGGTGGTGATCATCAGCACAATCGAAATGATCTGCAGGATCGGAAAGGCCACCGAAATGGTGAAACCCAGCGTGTGCAGGAAGGCCGCGCCAAGGCCAAAGCGCGCGCCGTCAGACTGGTGCAGTTCAATCGACATCAGGCGCATGCCCCAGGTGGCAGAGCCGGTGGCGATGGTCACCACACGGTAGGCAAACCCAAAGACAAACAGCAGCGCGCCAAAAAACAGGAGCCCGGTGAAGGCGGTGAACGGCAGCACCAGCACACAGAGCACAAAGATCACGGCGGTGTCGATCAACCAGGCCAGAAGCCGTTTGAAGGTCACATCCTCATAAAACTCCGCCTGAGTGTCAGGATCGGGCAGGGCATAGCTGCGGGTGTTGGCGTTGTGTTGTGACATATCGTACTGGGTCATGACCCTCTCTCCGGGGTGAACATCAATAACAGGCTACTTCAAAACAGCAGCGCGGAAGAAGCCTCCCGCGCCACGATTTTTTAGGATTGCCAAAGCGCGCTTACGCGTCTTCGGTTTCCTGCTTGGCATTGGCCGCTTTGGTGGCGCGCTCGTCCATGAACTGGTCAAACTCTGCCTTGTCCTTGGCCGCACGCAGACGCTCAAGGAATTCCTCAAAGCTCTTCTGCTCGTCTTCCAGACGACGCAGGGTCTCGTCCCGGTAGGAGTCAAAGGCGCTGTTGCCGGTTGGGGTCATCACATGCATCCGACGCGAGCAACTGCGGCTGCGGTGAGATTTCTTGAACATATCCTTGCTCCAGATCATGTAAAACAGAAGGGCCAGGCCAATCGGCCAGAAGAACACAAAACCAAGCACCATGGCGGCGATCCAGGCACCTTTGCCTTTGCTGTCAAGCCATGCCTCGCTTTTGCCAAACCAGCCAAGATGGCGCGTGTCAGCGGAATATGCGGTTGCGGCAGGGGTCATTTGGGTCTCCGAAGTTGGTGTTTCTAGCTACGCTGTGGCGGGGTATGTAAATCCCTTTCACATTACCTAGATTGGCACTGCGGGCCTCTAATGCAAGCGCAAATGTGAATAGTTTTTACATTTTCGACTTATGTGGCTGATTTTGGTTGGATTTTTTATCAGAATGAAGTTTGGATCAGCTGCTGAAGGCGCTGATTTCCGCGCCGGTCAGCTCTTGTAACACCTGCGGCGCAAGGCAAAACACATGGTTGGGCGTGCCTGCGGCGGCCCAGATCTCCTCAAATCCCATCAGATGCGCATCCATAAAACTGCGGATCGGGGAGAGATGGCCCAAAGGGCTGACCCCACCGATGGCAAAACCGGTCTGGCTGCGCACCACAGCGGCATCCGCGCGCGCAAGCGGGCCACCGGCCAGCGCTGCGGCGGCCTCAAGATCGACCTGCCGCCCGCCAGCGGTCAGAAACAGCACCACATCGCCGCTGTCTTGCAGCTGAAAGACAATGGATTTGGCAATCTGATCCACATGACACCCTACCGCCGCGGCGGCCATCTCTGCGGTGCGCGCGCCCTCTGTTTCGCGGATGTCGATGGCGGCACCTGCGGCTTCCAGCGCGGCGCGTACCCGTTTCAGACTTTTGCTCATGACAGGCCCCTCTCGTTTGGGTTGATTTCTAGCGCAGCTCGGCGCAGCTTGTCATCATGAGAGCAGAGGATATCCAGAAAGACGCGCTTCTGGCGCTGGAAACCCGCGTGTGGACAGCCCTGGTGCAGGGCGACGCTGCGGCAGATGGCGCGCTTTTGACGGCGGATTTTCTCGGGGTGTACTCCGATGGCTTTGGCGACAAGGCGGATCACACCGGCCAGCTGGCCCATGGCGCCACTGTGGTGGATTTTCGCCTCAGCGACGTCAAGCTGCGCCAGATCTGCGAAGACGCGGCCCTTCTGATCTACCGCGCGGATTATCTGCGCGTGGGCGGCGCGGATTGGGAAGCCATGCTGATCAGCTCGCTTTGGGAGAGGCGTGACGGGGAATGGCGCAACAGCTTCAGCCAGGACACCCCGCTGACCGGCTATACTCATCCTTAAGGCCCGCGCCTAAGCGCTTCTCATTCTTAAAATATCCCGGGGTAGCCACATCGCAGATGTGGCAGGGGCAGCGCCCCTTTTGCCATCACGCCGCATTGACCTTCGCGGCGTGCGGGTTTCAAAGTCCCCCCATGACGTTTGCATCCCAAATCACCCGCCTGCCACATGCTTATGACGCTGACCTCGGGGCGGAGGCCTGCGCCGCTGTGCCGGGCCTGTCCGGCGATCTGGCCAAGCTGATCACCGGCACCGCAGGCTCGAGCCCCTATCTCAAAGGTCTGATCCACAAAGAGGCGGACTGGCTGCCCGAAGCGCTCACGGATGCGGATGCGGCGCTGGCACAGCTGTTTGCCACCTTGAAAGAAAGCGCACCGGATCAGCGGCCAACGGCGCTGCGCGCGGGCAAGCGCAAGGTGGCGCTGCTGACCGCTTTGGCCGATCTCTCCGGAGCGTGGTCTCTGGAAAAGGTCACCGGCACCTTGACCGAGTTTGCCGATCTGGCCAGCCAGTTGGCGATGGAAGCCACCATCGGTGCAGAAATCCGGCGCGGCAAGCTGCCCGGCGCCACCGAAGACGATATTCCCACGGCGGGCGGCATGGTCACCCTGGCGATGGGGAAAATGGGCGCGCATGAGCTGAACTACAGTTCCGACATTGATCTCATCTGCCTGTTTGATGAGACTCGCTTTGATCCAGATGATTATCACGATGCCCGCGCCAGCTTCATCCGCGCGACCCGCAAAATGGCGGCGATGCTGAATGATCTGACCGGCGAAGCCTATGTCTTCCGCACCGATCTGCGCCTGCGGCCCGATCCGGCGGTGACACCGGTCTGCATCGCCATGGAAACGGCAGAGCGCTATTATGAAAGCCTCGGTCGCACATGGGAGCGCGCCGCCTATATCAAGGCGCGCCCCTCCGCTGGCGATCTCGACGCCGGGGCGCGTTTTCTGAAAACCCTCACGCCATTTGTGTGGCGGCGGCATCTGGATTTTGCCGCCATTCAGGACGCCCATGACATGCGCCTGCGCATTCGCGAGCACAAAGGCCTTGGCGGGGAGATCACGCTGGACGGTCATGACATGAAACTGGGCCGCGGCGGCATCCGCGAGATTGAGTTCTTTACCCAGACCCGTCAGCTCATCGCCGGGGGGCGCGATCCTTATCTGCGTGACCGCCATACGGTGCCGGGGCTGCGCAAGCTGGCCTCCAAGGGCTGGGTGCCCGATGAGGTGGCCGAGGGGCTGTCTGATCACTACCGCTTCCACCGCGAGGTCGAGCACCGGGTGCAGATGGTGGCGGATGCCCAGACCCACCGCCTGCCCAAAGGGGCCGAAGGCTGGGGCCGCATTGCCGGGCTTATGGGGCGCGATATCGACGATCTTCAGGCCGAGCTGCGCGCCCGCCTGACCGAAGTGCATGACATGACCGAAGGCTTCTTTGCGCCGGATGCCTGTGCGCCGGAGGCGGTCAGCGATCACAGCTTTGATCCGGATGTCTTGGGCCGCTGGCAGACCTATCCGGCCTTTCGCAGCGCGCGGGCAACGGAGATCTGGGGGCGGTTGCGACCGGAAATCCTGCGGCGTCTGGCGCAGAGCCCACGGCCTGATGAGGCGCTGCTGGCGCTTGATGGTTTTCTGCGCGGCTTGCCGGCTGGCGTGCAGCTGTTCTCGCTGTTTGAGGCCAACCCGCAGCTGATTGATCTGCTGATTGATATCGTCGGCACCGCACCGGCGCTGGCGCAGCACCTGTCGCGCAATTCCGGCGTGTTTGATGCTGTGATCGGCGGCGGCTTCTTTGCGCCCTGGCCGGGCAAGGCGGCGCTGTCAGAGGAGCTGGCAGAGCGGCTGGCGCAGGAAAATGACTATGAAACCCAGCTCGACACCACCCGCCGTTGGGCCAAGGAATGGCAGTTCCGCATCGGTGTGCATCACCTGCGCGGGCTGATCGGGGCCGAGGAGGCCGGACAGCATTATGCCGATCTGGCAGATGCGGTGCTCGCGGCGCTCTGGCAGCCGGTGGCCGATCAATTTGCCGCCAAGCACGGCCCGATGCCGGGACGTGGCGCGATGGTTCTGGGCATGGGCTCGCTTGGCGCGCGCCGTCTCAATGCCACTTCTGATCTGGATCTCATCGTGATCTATGACGCCGATGGGGTGGAGGCCTCTGAGGGGCGCCGTCCGCTGGCAGCGCGGCCTTATTATGCGCGCTTCACGCAGGCGCTGGTGACCGCGCTCAGCGCCCCCATGGCGCAGGGGCGGCTTTATGAGGTCGACATGCGGCTGCGCCCCTCTGGCACCCAAGGGCCTGTGGCCACCTCACTGGCATCGTTTCAGAACTATCAGCAAAATGAGGCCTGGACCTGGGAGCACCTCGCGCTCACCCGCGCGCGGCCAGTGACCGGCGCGCCCGAGCTGATGGTAGAGGTCGAAGCCTTCCGCCAGGAGGTGCTGAGTGCGCCCAAAGTACCGGAGACGGTGGCGCAGGACGTGGCAGACATGCGTGCGCGCATCGCCGCAGCCAAAGCGCCGGATGGACCGTGGGATGCCAAGATCGGGGCAGGTCGCCTGCAGGATATTGAGCTCTTGAGTCAGGCAGGCGCGCTTCTGGCGGGCAGCCCGCGCCGCGCGGTCACGCAGGGCCTGCAGGCCGGTGTCGCAATTGGATGGCTGAACGGCGACATTGTGACAGAGCTGGCCAGCACCTATCGGCTTTGTTGGCAGGTGCAGCTTGCCTCCAAACTGCTGTCTGGCCAGACCATTGATCCGGATCAGATCGGCGAGGGCGGGCGCGCATTCCTGTTGCGCGAAACCGGCGCGGCAGACATAGAGGCGTTGCAGACGCGGCTGAGTGAGGCCTGCGCCCGCGCGGCGGCGGCGATCACAGCGGCGCTGGCGGACACAAGTGAGATCGCCAAAAGGGAGGCGTGAGATGGATCTTTCAGAGTTTGACCCCAAGGGGCTGATCCGGGAAAGCTACCGGATCGAGGGAATCCAGCTGCCTGAATGCCGCTCGATCTTTCTGGATTGGGCGCTGTCTCTGCCGGTGGGCGCAGACACGCAGGTTGCGATTGAAGCGCTGCGCAAGGCCTATGGCACAGATCATCCGGACCACCCGATGACCGAAGTTCTGAAAGACGGTCAGGTGCAGATGAGCGGCACCCCGCGCCGCCGCGGCGGCTGGCGCAGCCGCGAGCGTGGCTGAAGCGCGCCCAGGCAAATCCACCCACATCGCGCGGGGGAAATGCACGGCTCAGAGGGCTTTGACAATTTTATTCAATTCCCTCGAATCGTCCTGAGCGCGCCCCAATCGCGCCCCAATTGCCGCGCATCTTGATTGACATACAGAACAGGCGAAATCCGCCGAAGGAGTCGATCATGTCTATAAAGCGTGTGTTTGCAGCAATGGTTTTGGGACTGGGTGTCAGCGCCTGTGCGTCCGTGGATACCGCGAGCCGGAACGCGCCGTTTGACGTGCCTCCCACCGAGATCGCAGCGCCTGCGCCGTCTTATCAGATGGCCGGCTTTGAGGTTTCCGTGCCGCGCAGCCTGCGGGTGTCTGAGGCCAATATGTATTACCCCGGCGGTGACATTGTCTGGCGCGGGGATGGCTATGGCGACCGCTACAAACAGGTTCAGGCGATCTTTGAAGAAGGGCTGCGCATTGGCGGCGGCCCGCTGGAAGGCGCCCGTCCGGTTTCGGTGCAGATCGAAGTCACCCGCTTTCACGCGCTGACCGAAAAAACCCGCTACACCGTGGGTGGCGTACATTCCATCGAGTTTGTCATGACCATTGTGGACGCCCAGACCGGCACCGTGCTGCGCGGGCCCAAGCCGATCAAGGCAAGCCTTGTGGGCTATGGCGGTCAGAAAGCCGTTGCGGCTGAGGCCCGTGGCCTGACGCAGAAATACCGCATCACCCAGCATCTGGCCTATGTGCTGCGCGAAGAACTGACCAAAGCGGAAGGCTTTGTGCCGCCCTCACGTGGCGCAACCAAGACCATCACGCCGTTGTCCCCGGTTGGCGGAGAGCAGGTGGCACAGCTGAACTGATCCGTCAGGGCTTTTCACATCCCACAGAACACAGTAGGAGGGCGGCATGTCTATGCCGTCCTCTTCTGTTTCCGCCACCGGTGATCTGCCGGTTGTCCGCCTCAAGCCCAAAGCCAATGCGCGCGCAATCCGTCATGGCTTTCCCTGGGTCTATGACAATGAGCTGGTGACCGACCGACGCACCAAAGCGCTGACACCTGGCACCCTGGCCATTCTGGAAGACGACAACCGCGCGCCCATCGGGCTGGTGGCCACCAACAGCCAGAGCAAGATCTTCTGCCGGATGTTGGATCGCGATGTCACAACCGTGGTCGATCAGGCGTGGTTTGAGGCCAAATTTGCCTATGCGTTGGCGATGCGGGAGCGGCTTTACGACACGCCATATTACCGTTTGATCCATGCCGAAGCGGACGGGCTGCCCGGTGTGGTGGTGGACCGTTTTGGCGACACCGCCGTGATCCAGCCCAATGCCGCCTGGGCCGATGCGCGCCTGGACATGATGGTCGCGGCCTTGGCCAAGGTCACTGGCGTCAGCACCATCCTGATGAACGGCTCCGGCCGTGCGCGCAGCCTTGAAGGGCTGGAAGAGCACAGCGCCGTGATGCTGGGCACAGCCCCTGAGGCACCGGTGCCGGTGGTGATGAACGGCGCCACTTATATGGCGGATCTGACCGGCGGGCAGAAAACCGGGCTTTTCTACGATCAACGTCCCAACCACGGATTTGTCGCCGGGCTTTGCAAAGATGCAAAAGTGCTGGATGTGTTTTCCCACGTCGGGGGCTTCTCATTGGCCGCGCTTGCGGGCGGTGCTTCTGAGGCCATGGCGGTGGACGGCTCTGCCGCGGCATTGGAGCTGGCACGGGCCGGAGCCGCGGCCGCGGGCGTGGCAGCGCGTTTCTCCACCCGCAAGGGGGATGCTTTTGAAGTGCTGACCGCTTTGGCAGAAGAAGGCGCGCAGTTTGATGTGGTGATCTGTGATCCACCGGCCTTTGCACCGTCAAAACCTGCGCTGGAAAAAGGTCTGCGGGCCTATGAACGTGTGGCGCGATTGGCCGCGCCTCTGGTGGCAGAAGGCGGCTATCTGGGCCTCTGTTCTTGCTCTCATGCCGCCGATGTGGCGCGCTTCCGTGGGGCAAGCCTGCGCGGGATTGGCCGGGCAGGGCGTCAGGCACAGCTTCTGCACACCGGCTTTGCCGGGCCGGATCACCCGCTGATGCCGCAGCTCGCGGAAAGCGGCTATCTCAAATCCCTGATCTTCCGCCTGTGAGGCGCGCGCAGTGAGGTTCCTACTGTGAAGCGGCTCTTGCTTGACGCCTGCGTGCTTTACCCCACGGTGATGCGCGAGGTGCTGCTTGGCGTGGCCAAAACCGGCGCCTTTGAGCCACAATGGTCAGCCCGCATTTTGGAAGAATGGGCGCGGGCCGCGCGCAAGATCGGCCCCACCGGCGAAGCGCAGGCGCGCAGCGAGATTGCCCTGATCCGCGCCGACTGGCCCAAGGCAGAGGTCGCATGGCCCCAAGGTTTGCAGGACCGTCTCACTCTGCCCGATGAAAACGACACCCATGTGCTGGCCGCAGCGATTGCAGGCTCTGCAGATGCGATTGTGACGATGAACGTGAAAGACTTCCCGCGTCATATTTTGGCCGAGGAAGGCGTCGCGCGTCTCGGGCCGGATGAGCTGCTGCGCAAGTGCTGGGAAGACGATCCCGACGGTGTGGCGCAGGTCTGTGAAACCGTGCGGCAAGAGGCCGAGCGGCTCAGCGGGGAGGCTTGGGAGATGCGCGGGCTTTTGAAGAAAGCGCGGTTGCCCAAATTGGCGAAAGCGGTGAGCCTTTAGGGCAGGCAAGGGCGCTGCCCTCGTCACAACGGAGTTGTGACTTCACCCGGGATATTTGCCGAATGAGAAGCGCGCTCAGGCTTTTGTGAGGCCCCAGTCGGTCTCAAGTTTCTCGATGGCCTTGATGCGCTCTTCGGTCTTTGGGTGGCTCAGCAGCCAGGCGGGCACACTGGCACCGCGCGCGCCGGTCAGGTGGCTGAGCTTTTCAAACAGCGCTTTTTGCGGGGCGGTGCCAATGCCGGATTTCACCAGCAGGGCAGCGGCATAGGCATCGGCCTCAAACTCATCAGAGCGGGACAGCCGCGCCATCAGCAGCGACAGCGCTGCGCCGGAGATCACCGCGCCCAGCCCGGGCAGAAAGCGGTTGAGCACCATGGCGAGCGCGGTGCGCAGGGCGTTCTGGCCGGAAAAGTCGATCATGCGGCGGCGCGAATGGCCCAAGGCCACATGGCCCAGCTCATGGGCGATCACGCTGGCCATCTCCTCCGCGCTGACCGCGCCTTGACGGTAGCGTTCATAAAAACCGCGGGTGAGGTAGATTTTGCCATCCGGTGCCGCAAGGCCGTTGACCGGCTCGATTTCGTAGATGTGCACGCGGATGCGCGAGAGATCGAGCGCCTTGGCCATATCCTTGATCAGCGGCGTCAGACGCGGGTCGGCCAGTTCCGTGGAGCGCGCCTTGAGCTCCTTGGCGGTGCGCCATGCGGAGAACTTGAAGGACACAAGACCCATGATCAGGGCCAGCAGGATGGGCATGAATTTGATCATGCAGAAGATATGGGGCGCAGAGGGCATGCGCGCAAGCGGCAAAGCGCCCCTTACGTCGTCCGGATGTGGCGTTGACGGGGAAAGCGCGGCGCGCTTAAGGTGACGTCATGCAAGAGATCAAGACAAGTTGTGGTTGTGGCGCGGCCGGGGTTTCCATCCGCGTTGCCCCACGTGTGCGCTTTCGCTGCCATTGCAGCAAATGCCAGTCGGTTTACCGCGCGGCCTATGCCGATGCGCTGATGTTTCGCCGGGGGCAGGTGAAGCCTCTTGATCCGGCCAAGCTCAAGTGGATCCGCACAAAATCGCCTTCGCCGCTGGTGCGGGGGGTATGCCGGGCTTGTGAGGCACCTGTGGTCGCGCATCTGTTTGGCGGCGTGAGCATTGTGCCCGCTGCGACTTTACCTGATGCTTCAAGTGGTGCAGGCGCGTCTATCGCGCTGCCTGAGGTGGCCTGTGACATCTACTATGACACGCGGGTGCAGGATCTCTCTGACGCGGCCCCCAAATATGAGGGCGCTTTGGCGGCTTATGTCGGGCTGACCCCCTCTGTCACCAAGGTGCTGGCACTGCCAGGGCGGGCGCTCTCTGCCGCTTGAGGAGGCAGGCTCAGGGGGCGGGTGGTTAGCGTGTAAGTTCCCGCATGCCGCGCTCCAACCCCTCAAGGGTCATGGGCACCATACGGTCTTCAAAGATCTCGCGGATCATGCCGATGGAATGGGTGTATTGCCAATGGCTTTCCGGCACCGGATTGATCCAGAGGTTGTCGCGCCACTGATCGCGCGCGCGCTCAAGCCAGACCTGACCGGCTTCCTGGTTCCAGTGTTCATTGGCCCCACCGGCATAGGCGATCTCGTAAGGTGACATAGAGGCGTCCCCGACAAAGATGCATTTGTAGTCCGGCCCGTAGGTGCGCAGCACCTCATGGGTGGGGGTCTGGTCGTTCCAGCGGCGCTGGTTGTTGCGCCACACGCCTTCATAAAGGCAGTTGTGGAAGTAGTAATATTCCAGATGTTTGAACTCTGCCCGCGCGGCGGAGAACAGCTCTTCCACCACTTTGATATGGGGATCCATTGAGCCGCCCACATCCAGAAACAGCAACACTTTCACAGCGTTGTGCCGCTCGGGGCGGGTTTTCACATCCAGATAGCCATGTTCTGCCGTGGCGCGGATGGTGCCGTTGAGATCCAGCTCATCGGCCGCGCCCTCACGCGCCCAGCGGCGCAGGCGTTTGAGCGCCACCTTGATGTTGCGGGTGCCAAGCTCCACCGTGTCGTCAAAATTGCGGAACTCGCGCTTGTCCCAGACTTTGACAGCGCGGCGATGACGGCTTTCTTTCTGGCCGATGCGCACGCCTTCGGGGTTGTAACCATAGGCGCCAAACGGGCTGGTGCCTGCGGTGCCGATCCATTTGTTGCCCCCCTGATGGCGGCCTTCCTGTTCCTTCAGGCGCTCCTGCAGGGTTTCCATCAGCTTGTCAAAGCCGCCCATGGCCTCGATCTCGGCCATTTCTTCCGCGCTGAGGTGTTTCTCGGCCATCTTGCGCAGCCATTCCTCGGGAATGTCCACGGCCTCCAGCACATCCTGCGCGGAAATCTCCGCCAGCCCGTCAAAGGTCATGGCAAAGGCGCGGTCAAACTTGTCGATGTTGCGCTCGTCTTTCACCATCACCGTGCGGGCGAGGTAGTAAAAGCTCTCCACGTCATAGGTGGCAAGCCCCGCGCGCAGCCCTTCCAGAAAGCCCAGAAATTCGCGCAAAGAGACCGGCACACGGGCCGCACGCAGGTTTTCAAAGAAGGGTAGAAACATGAGGTTTTACAGCGCCATACGGTGGATGATTAAAGTGACGAACAGCCCAAGCATAGCAAAAATCATTGCGTAGACACCGACATATTGCAAGATATCCAGCCGTTTGCCGCCACGTCTTTTGGCGATGGTGCCGCCCAGAATTGCGCCCAGAAGCGCTCCGATAATCACGAACATATGGTCTTATGATCCCCCTCTGATCGGGCTGAGCGTCGCGATCTCGCGCAGTTTTGCGCGCACCGCCCAGTCCGGACCAAAGCCGTAGCGTGCCCAACCCAGACTGTCCAGACGCAGGCTGGCCGCATCGTTGAACTGGCCCTCAAGGTCCAGCGCTTCGGCCTGTAGCAGCATCAGCGTGGACAGCAGGGCGGCGTTTTCATATTGCGCCGCCGGGGTGAGCTGCGGGCCGATGATGTTGAGCGCTTCGCGGCTCTGGCCGGCGCTGATGGCATAGGCCGAAAGCTGGGTGGCGACAAAGGCGCGGTGCGGCCCGAACCCTTCGGTGCTGCGATAAGCGCGGTCTGCTGCGCGGAACTGTGTCAGGGCGGCGCTGATGTCTTGGGATTGCAGCAGGCGCCCCAGCGCGTAGTGGGAAAAGCCCAGCCGGTGATCACGCCAGCCCTCAGCCTGCGCAATCGCCAGCGCCTGACGTGCGGCAACGCGGCGTCCCGCCGGTGTGGTACCCGGCCCAAGCGCGGTTTGCACCGCGTCAATCCAGCTGCGCGGTGTGGCGGGCAGGGGATTGGAGGAAAGCTGATCGCCGCGCGGGTTGATCCGGGTCAGGATCGCAGGCAGGCGGTTGGCCACCTGATTGCGGCTCATGCCATTGACCAGTGTGGGGTCATAAAACGCCCGCAGGATGGTCATGTCAAAGCCGGTCAGAACCGCGTGGATATTGTCGTCGTTAAACACGCTGTCGGGCAGGCGATAGAGATCATTGAGCGGCCCAAGCGCCTGTGCCAGCTCCTCGTGCAGACAGTCGCGGGTTTCCTGCGGGCTGGTGTCATTGGGCAGGAAGATCGCGATTTTTTCGCGTTTCTCCAGCAGGGCCCAATTGGCCGCGCCGGTGCGGCGGGCAGAGCGGTACTGGTTGAGCGAGGAGATATTTGGGACCACAAAGCAGGCCGCCTGAGGCAGGGCTTTGCGAATGTCGCGGCGGGACACGGCCTGAATGGTGATATTGGCTGTGGGCGCGCTGGTCAGGCTGATGTCGATGCGCGCCTCATTGCGCAGGCGCGACAGCAGCGCGCGCAGATCGGTCATCATCCCGGGCGGTGGCGCACCGGTGACGCGCACGGTGATCGGCCCTTCAAACCGGGTCAGCCGGTCCAGATTGCGCCCGCTCTCAAGCTCAAAGGTCAGATCCAGAAAGTCCCGTGCAATATCGCGGTTGGAGCGAGCCGGTGGCTGTGGGCGCGGGGTGGCAAAGCCTTTGACCGGGGGCAGGGTGGTGTCTGCCACCGCAGCGCGGGTGGAGGTGCCGCTCTCGCCAATCGGCGCGCAGGCCCCCAAAGCCAGGGCGCCCAAAACCGAGGCGACAGGAAGCAAAAATCGAAACATCAGGGCCTTTGATACTTAATAAACGGGGTGACCTTGCCAATGCGATCATAAAGCTGGCGGGCCGTTGTGTTAAACTCTTGGGTCAACCAATACACCGCGGGCGCGTCTTTTGCATCTGCAGCGGCATAAACCGCTTCAATCAATTTGCGCCCGACGCCGGTGCCACGCACCTCAGGGTCGGCATAGAGGTCCTGCAAATAGCAGACATTTTCGACGCGCCATGCGTGCCGATGAAACAGATAATGGGTGAGGCCGACCAGAACGCCGTCTTTCTCGGCCACCAGACAGGAGAAATCCTGCGGGTCGTCCCCCAGCAGCCGCGCGAAGGTCGAGACATAGACCTCTTCCGCCACAGAGCTTTCATAAAACGCGAGATAGGCGGTCCAGAGCCTGCGCCAGTCGTCGTGATCTGAGCGCTCAAGCGGACGAATGCGCACATCATCGGTCGCGGGGGCAGTGGTCATGGGCCTCGTTTGCTCCTTGTGGTCCGCACCTTGTGGTCTGCGCCGGTGGCGCGGTTTGGACAAGTGGTCTGCTCAGACTACGGCAAGAATAGGGACAAGGGACGTGAAATTCTGGGCCAAGCCGAAATTTTTTGAGGTCTTGCGCCTGAGGGTGTGGCTCTCAGGCGCTTTTTTGTCGTTCGCGCGCTTTGCAGCGGGCATATGCCCACGGCAATGTGCCGAGGGGCAGGTGCTTACCGTCCGGAGCGCGCCATAAAGGCCAGACGCTCAAACAAATGCACATCCTGTTCGTTTTTCAAAAGCGCGCCATGCAGCTTGGGCAGGGCGTTTGCACCGTCGCGCTTGAGGTCTTCCGGAGAGAGATCTCCCGCCAGCAGCAGCTTCAGCCAGTCAATCACCTCGGATGTGGAGGGTTTTTTCTTCAATCCGGCGGTTTCGCGGATTTCAAAAAACTGTGTCAGCGCGGTGGTCAGCAGGGACTCTTTGATGCCCGGATGGTGCACTTCAACGATCTTTTTCAGGGTCTCCACGTCCGGGAAGCGGATGTAGTGGAAAAAGCAGCGGCGCAGGAAGGCGTCAGGCAGTTCTTTTTCGTTGTTGGAGGTGATGATGATGATCGGGCGGTGCTTGGCGGTGACGGTTTCCCCGGTCTCATAGACGTGGAAAGCCATCTTATCGAGTTCTTGCAGCAGGTCGTTGGGGAATTCGATGTCGGCTTTGTCGATCTCATCAATCAACAGCACAACTTTCTCATCGCTCTCAAAGGCTTCCCAGAGTTTGCCGCGCTTGATGTAGTTGGAGATGTCGTGCACCCGTTCATCTCCAAGTTGACTGTCGCGCAGGCGGGACACGGCGTCATATTCGTAGAGACCCTGCTGCGCCTTGGTGGTGGATTTCACGTTCCACTCGATCATTTTCAGACCCAGTCCACGGGCCACCTGCAGCGCCAGTTCGGTCTTGCCGGTGCCTGGCTCACCCTTAACGAGCAAAGGGCGCTCGAGCGCGACCGCAGCATTTACCGCCACGGTCAGATCGTCGGTGGCCACATAGTCTTTGGTGCCTGAAAACTGCATAAAATTTCTCCGCCCGTTCGCCAATTTTTCGCTGAACCCTATCGTGAACATATTTTGTCCGCAATGTGCCATTATGAGGTAGTGACATTCCCGCTCCAAGGGAGTATTTGCAGGCATTAGAGAAGGGGGTGGCATGTCTGACTTGAATAGCACCACGGACGTTGACCACGGTAAGGGAGCACAAATGAAAGCAGAAACTTTCCTGCCGGATGACTATCGTCCCGCAGAGGATGAGCCGTTCATGAATGACCGGCAGACTGAGTACTTCCGTCGTAAATTGCTGAACTGGAAAGAAGAGCTTCTGGCCGGCAGCCGCGACACCATTGAGGGCCTGCAAGACAGCACACGCAACATTCCTGATGTTGCCGACCGCGCAAGCGAAGAAACCGACCGCGCCTTGGAATTGCGCACCCGGGACCGCCAGCGCAAACTTGTTCTGAAAATCGACAGCGCCCTGCGCCGCATTGATGAAGGCGAATACGGCTACTGCGAAGTGACCGGCGAGCCGATTTCCCTGCGTCGTCTGGATGCCCGTCCGATTGCGACCATGAGCCTTGAGGCGCAAGAACGGCACGAGCGCCGCGAAAAAGTACACCGCGACGACTGATTTTTTTTGAATTGCGGAAAAAAAACAGCACGTCGGGGCTTTTGCCCCGGCGTTTTTTTGTAGATACCGCCGCAATGAATTTGAGTGAACAGAAAGTTTGCGTCATTGGCGCCGGGATTGGCGGGCTGACGGCGGCTCTGGTTTTGCGTCAGCTTGGCGCCCGCGTGTGCGTGCTGGAGCAGGCCGAGGCGATCAAAGAGGTCGGCGCCGGTTTGCAGATCAGCCCCAATGGTCTGGCGGTGCTGCGCGCCCTGGGGCTCGACAAACATCTTGAGGCACGCGCCGTGCAGGCGCAGGCGGTGGAGCTGCGGGATTACGCCGCCGGACGTCTGGTTGCCAATCTGGATCTGTCGCTGATCAAAGCAGGCTCGCCGTATCATTTCGTTCACCGCGCCGATCTGATTGATCTGCTGGCACAGGCGGTGCGGGCGGCAGGCGTGAAGGTGCTGCTGCTGCAAAAGGTCGACACGGTGCATCCCGGTGCAAACGGGGAGCGCGCCCGTGTGGTGATGGCCAATGGCTCTGAAATGCGCGCAGACCTTGTTGTTGGCGGCGACGGGCTGCATTCGCGGCTGCGCGGCGTGATCAACGGCACGATTGCGCCCTTCTTCACCCGTCAGGTCGCCTGGCGCGCCACGGTGCCCAACACCATGGGACATGGCAATCTGGTGCAGGTCCACATGGGCCCACACCGCCATGTGGTCAGCTATCCGCTGCGCGGCGGCACCATGGTCAATCTGGTGGCGGTGCAGGAACAGATGGGCTGGGCCGAGGAAGGCTGGCACCATGTGGATGCGCCGGACAATCTGCGCAGCGCCTTTGCTGATTTTGGTGGAGATGTGCCGCGGATCATGGCCGAGGTGAAAGAGGTTGGCCGCTGGGGCCTGTTCCGCCATCCGGTTGCGCCCCGCTGGCATCAGGACAACTGCGCCCTTCTGGGGGATGCGGCCCATCCAACGCTGCCCTTCATGGCGCAGGGCGCGGTGATGGCGATGGAAGATGCCTGGGTGCTGGGCGATGCCATCCAGAAAGCCGACACTATTCCCGAAGCGCTCACCGCCTATCAGAGCCGTCGTGAAGCGCGGGTGAAGCGGATTGTCGACACCGCCAGCGGCAATGCGTGGAAATACCACCTCGCCAACCGGCCACTGCGAATGGCAGCGCATATGGGCATGCGCATGGCAACCCGTTTTGCGTCGCAAAAGCTGATGGGACAGTTTGACTGGATCTACAGCCATGATGTGACCAAGGGCTAGAGCTGCTGACCCTTCCCATCTGATCTGCCGCAACTGTCTACGAAAAAAATAGTAGGTTGACGCGGCGCGGGTTATCTTGCTGATTGCGGTAACAGAATGCGCGGCCTAATGTGCCCGCCAAGACCAGCAGGGAGGCCGTCATGACACATATTCTCGCCATCGATCAGGGCACCACATCCAGCCGTGCGATCGTCTTTGACGGCGACATCCGCCCCGGCGCCAGTGCGCAGGTGGAATTCACCCAGCACTTCCCGCAATCGGGCTGGGTGGAGCATGATCCGTCCGACATCTGGACCACCACGCTCAGCACCTGCAAAGAGGCGCTCAGTTCTGCGGGCCTCAACGCCGCAGATGTGGCCGCCATCGGCATCACCAACCAGCGCGAAACCACGCTTGTGTGGAACAAACACACCGGCGAGGCGGTCTATAACGCCATCGTCTGGCAAGACCGCCGCACCGCCGCCATCTGCGACGAGTTGAAAGCCGCAGGCCATGCCGATCTGGTGCAGCGCACCACCGGCCTGCTGCTCGATCCCTATTTCTCCGGCACTAAGATCAAATGGATTCTGGACACCGTCGAAGGCGCGCGCGCGGCTGCAGAGGCGGGCGATCTGCTCTTTGGCACCGTGGACAGCTACCTGATCTGGAAGCTCACCGGCGGCAAGGTCCATGCGACAGACGCCACCAACGCCGCCCGCACCCTGATCTATGACATTCACCAAGGCGCATGGAGCGCGGAGATCTGCGAGATCCTTGGCATTCCCATGTCCATGCTGCCAGAGGTCAAAGACTGCGCCGCCGATTTTGGCGCAACCGATGCCGAGATCTTTGGCGCGCCCATCCCGATCCGGGGTGTTGCGGGCGATCAACAGGCCGCCACTATCGGGCAGGCCTGTTTTGAGGCTGGCATGTTGAAATCCACCTATGGCACCGGCTGTTTTGCCCTGCTGAACACTGGCGACACGCCCGTGACCTCGCAAAACCGCCTGCTGACCACCGTGGCCTATCAGCTCGACGGCAAGCCCACCTATGCGCTGGAAGGCGCGATCTTCATCGCCGGTGCTGTGGTGCAATGGCTGCGCGACGGGCTGGGTATCATCGAGGATGCCGCCGCCACCTCCGGTCTGGCCGAAGCCGCAGATCCGGGGCAGGAGCTCATCATGGTGCCCGCCTTCACCGGCCTAGGCGCGCCTTACTGGAGCCCGCAGGCCCGCGGCGCGGTCTTTGGTCTCACCCGTGGCTCCGGCCCGGCAGAATTCTCCCGCGCCGCTCTGGAAAGCGTCGGCTTTCAGACCCGCGACCTGCTCGAAGCCATGCAGGCGGATTTTGACTTCTCCGGCGACACCGTGCTGCGCGTCGATGGCGGCATGACCGCCTCGGACTGGACCATGCAGTTCCTCTCTGACGTGCTGGGCGCGCCGGTGGACCGCCCCGTGGTGGCCGAAAGCACCGCCAAAGGCGTGGCTTGGCTCGCGGGCATGCAGGTTGGCGTCTATCCCGATATGGCAGGCTTTGCCGCCACTTGGGAAAAAGAGCGCGAATTCACCCCGGCCAAAGATCAGGATTGGCGCGACGGGCGTTATGCAGGCTGGAAGAAAGCGATTGACGCCACCTTGTCGATGACCGATTGAGCGGGCCTCACACACCGATCCGCACGGCCCCGTCTGTGCCCCGCCTTTGACCTGTCAGGAGGCCCCAAATGTCAGAAACCTGTGTGCTCTGCGGAGCCTCCGAAACCCTCGCGCCCATCGCTGTTGCGCCGGAAGACACCACTGTCACCCTCTGCGCCACCTGCGCAGACGGCGTTCAGAACGGCCCCAAAGACGCGCCCCACTGGCAATGCCTGCATGACACGATCTGGAGCGAGACCCCGGCTGTACAAGTCGTCGCGTGGCGTCTGCTCAACGGCCTCACCGAAGCCCCATGGGCCCGCGATCTGCTGGACATCGCCTATCTTGCGCCCGAGGTGCAGGCCTGGGCGGAGGCTGGTCTTGCCGCTGAGGACGGGGAAACGGTCATTCACCGCGACAGCAACGGCACAGTGCTGGCCGCCGGAGACACGGTGGTGCTGATCAAGGATCTTCCGGTCAAAGGCGCAGGCTTCACCGCCAAACGCGGCACCGCCGTGCGCAATATCTCACTCGTGGCCGACAACGCCGAGCACATCGAAGGCCGCGTCGAAAGCCAACGCATCGTGATCCTGACAAAATTCGTGAAAAAGAGCTGAGGGCAGGCGGGGGCAGGCTTCGGCTGCATAAAGTTCCGTCTTGACGGAGTGGAACAAAGTGTGAACACTTGAGGGCGTGCCGTTTAAACAGGAGACCTGGATGCCCCTCAATCTGAAAATGGACTATGTCGAATTTTACAGCGCAGAGCTGGAGGCCACCGAAGATTTCTTTGCCAAAGCCTTCGACTGGAATTTTGTGGAATACGGCCCCGACTATCGCGACATTCAAAACGCAGGGATCGGCGGCGGGATCGCGCGCAGCGCGCCTCAAGCGCCTTTGATTGTGCTGAAGGCAGTTGATCTTGAAGCTGCCTACAGCCAGATTTCCGACACAGGCGCGGAGATCACCAAAGAGATTTTTGAGTTCCCCGGGGGCAAACGGTTTGAGTTCCGCGAACCGGGTGGCACAGCCATGGCGGTCTGGTGCCCGGCGTAAGCCACCGAAAAAAAGGCGTCTTGTCAGATCTCCATCGGGATCGTCACCGGCCCATCGTTGATCAGCGAGACCTTCATATCCGCCCCAAACCGCCCGGTTTCAACCGGCACATAGGCGGCAAGCTCCTTGGCAAAGAGCTCATAAAGCCGCTTGCCCTCTTCAGGCGCGGCGGCTGTGGAAAACCCGGGCCGGTTGCCGCTGCGCGTGTCCGCAGACAGGGTGAACTGGCTCACCACCAACGCGCTGCCGCCAATATCCACCACGGATTTGTTCATCTTGCCGGCCTCATCCTGAAAGATCCGGCATTTCGCCACTTTTCCCGCCAGCTTGATCACCTGCGCCTCGGTGTCGCCCTGCATCGCACAGACCAGCACCATCACACCCGCGCCACAGGCTCCGATGACTTCTCCGTCCACGCGCACCTGCGCCTCGCTCACCCGCTGTATCACTGCTCGCATCTTTTGCCCCTTTTTGACGCCTTATTGATCCACGCAAAATGCGCCAGCGGGCAGGGCGCTGCAAGCCGCGCTTCTCATTCGCAAAATATCCCGGGTGAAGTCCCAACTTGCTTGGGACGAGGGCAGCGCCCTCCCGCGCCAAGCCGCCGTTAGCGCTTCGGCCCCGCCATCACGATACAGGTGGTGGAGCCGGTGGCATAGAGCTTGCCATCCTCAATGCCGCGGATCTCGCCATTGGCAATGCCGGTGGAGCGCCCCACATGCTGCACCTTGCCCACCGCGCGCACTTTCATGCCCACAGGGATCGAACGCAGAATGTTGATCTTATATTCCAGCGTTGTGTAGATCTGCCCCACCGCCAACGTGCTCTGCACAGCGCAGGCCATGCAGCTGTCCAGCACCGTGCCGTACCAGCCGCCATGCACCGTGCGGATCGGGTTGAGCACGCCAAACTCCGGCGCGCCTTCAAAGGTCACGCTGCCATGTTCCGCATGTGTCGGCAGAAACCCCATGGTGTCGCCAATCGGCGCACCGGGCAGAGCGCCGTCGATGATCGCCTGCATGAACTCCAGCCCGCTCATCGACAGGATGTCGTCAAAATTGGCCATCTCTTCAAGCGACTGGGCGTAGCGATGTTCCGGCATTGGGGCCTCCTCTGTGTTACTCAAAGAAGGCCGCAAGCTTTGGCTTGGCGCAAGAGCGCAGGGGCGCGGGTTACGCGACGTTTTGCAGCTTCACTTCCGGCACCACCCCAAGCGCATGACAGACATCGCGGGTCAGCTCGGGCCGGTTCAGCGTGTAAAAATGCAGCGCATCCACACCCTCATCCAACAGCTCAGAGCACATCTCGGTGCAGACCGCCGTGGCCAGCAGATCCTCACGGTCATCGCGCACCGCCTTCTCAAAGGCATTGGCCAGCCATGTGGGCACCGAGGTGCCGCAGCGCGCGGCAAATTTCTGCACGCCTTTCCAGTTCTCGATCGGCAAAACGCCTGGCAGGATCGGTGCGTCAATACCGGCTTTCACACAGGCATCGCGGAAGCGCAGGAAGGTCTCGCTTTCAAAAAAGAATTGCGTGATCGCCTCACTGGCTCCGGCATCAATCTTGCGCTTGAGCCACTCCACATTGGCGGCCATATCGGCGGCCTCCGGGTGGCTCTCAGGATAGGCGCCCACACGGATGGTGAATTTGCCGGTGGTGGCCAGCGCTTCAATCAGCTCCACGGAGGAAGTGAAGCCTTCTGGATGCGGCGTAAAGCCCGCGCTGCCTTTGGCGGGATCCCCGCGCAGCGCCACAATCTCGCGCACCCCTGCGGCGGCAAACTCTTCGGCAATGCGCAGGGTCTCGGCCTTTGAGGCCTCCACACAGGTCAGATGCGCCGCCACATTCAGGCCAGAGGATTTGTGCAGCGTCGCCACAGCGTCCCGTGTCAGATCCCGCGTGGTGCCACCGGCGCCATAGGTGACCGACACAAAGCGCGGATCCAGAGGTGCCAGGGTCTGCACCGTGTCCCACAGGCGAAAGGAAGCTTCCAAAGACTGCGGCGGGAAGAATTCAAAAGAAACTTGAGGCGTGGTCATAACGGGCATCCTGTAACTTGCTGTTGTCCTCATGTCCCATGCGTGCGATCATTACGCAAATTCATAATACTCAAGAAGGTCATGAGCTTCATATGAAGATGCACATTGAATTCCGCCACCTGCGCACCGTGCGGGCGATCCATGAATGTGGCGGATTGGCGCGCGCGGCAGATCAGCTCAATATCACGCAATCGGCATTGTCACACCAGATCAAAGGCTTGGAGGAGCAAGCTGGCGTAGAGCTCTTTGTGCGCCGCTCCAAACCGATGAAGCTCTCCGCCGCGGGCCTGCGCCTGCTGCGGCTGGCCAATCAGGTTTTGCCGGAGGTGGAAAAGCTTGAGGCGGAATTTAACGGTTTGCGCGACGGCAGCTCCGGACGGCTGCACATCGCCATTGAATGCCACGCCTGTTTTGAATGGCTCTTTCCGGTGCTGGAACAATTCCGCAAGAACTGGCCGGATGTGGATGTGGACATTCGCCCCGGATTGGCCTTTGACGCCATGCCTGCGCTGCAGAAAGAAGAGGTGGATCTTGTCGTGAGCTCTGACCCGGAAAATCTGCCCGGCGTCTCCTTCAGCCATCTCTTTGACTATGCGCCGGTCTTTGTCGCGTCCTCCCAGCATCCGCTGGCCCAGAAAGACTATGTGGAGGCCACTGATTTTCGCGGGGAAACGCTGATCACCTATCCGGTGGAGCGTTCCCGTCTGGATGTGTTCTCCCAGCTCCTGATCCCGGCGAAGGTGGAGCCCGGTGCCGTGCGTCAGGCGGAGCTGACCGCTGTGATCCTGCTGCTGGTCGCCTCAAACCGCGGTGTCTCTGTGCTACCCGACTGGGTGGTGCGCGAGGTCAAATATTCCTCCGATTATGTGACCCGCCCGCTGACCGCCGAAGGGCTCACACGCCAGCTTTTTGCCGCCACCCGTGATGAGGATTTGAGCAAGCCCTATATGCAGGACCTGATCCAAATGGCGGGCAAAGAGGCCCGCAGGTTGCAAGAAACTTAAAAAAGAGTTGATAATACATCTAAGATTTTCCCCTTTAAGAATCGCGTAAGGGGGATCAAAGAAGCGCGCACTACGTTCATCTGTGACTGGGAGGGGGCTCTGAGATCATAGGTTGGTCATGTTGCCTGGCAGCTGATTGGATCTTGGTTCGGCCCTCATATGTAAGTATGCCGACCACCTTTAATGCGCTCTCGATTGGCCAGCTGGCCGAGATTGATACGTTCGAAGGCAATTCCTTTGCCGAAAACGCCTCCGCTCTGGTGGGGCTGACTTTTGGCGGCCCCGGTGCGGCTTTGCTGAACAATTTTGTCGAAGTCTCCGCCACCGGCGGCGTTGGCGCGTTTTACGCGATGAACAACAATCCAAACGACCGCTTCCGGATTGACGGTGGCGCGCCGCAGCAGTTTGACGGCGTGGCAGTCTATAACGCCACCATCACTTATCTGGATGGCAGCACGGCGACATATTCAGCAGTGTTGTTTCAGGATGTGGACGGCAACAGCTATCTCGCACCGGAACTGACCAACAACACGGATCAGGCCACGCTGGAAGCAGGCCCGATCCAATCCATCTCGCTGGACAGTCTCGCGGCCAATCGTGCGCAGGGTCTGGCGGCCAACCGTCAGGAGTGGGATTTTGTGCCCTGCTTTGCGGCAGGTACGCCGATTGTCACCCAACAGGGCGAGCGCGCGGTGGAGACGCTGCAAGCGGGCGATATGATTTTGACACTGGATCACGGCTTTCAGCCGCTGCGCTGGATCGGTCAGCGCACGGTGGCGGCGCAAGGCGCGGTGGCCCCGGTACGTTTTGCCGCCGGAGCGCTGGGCAATGACGCGCCTTTGATGGTCTCGCCACATCACCGGATGATGCTGCGCGGCTGGCGGGTGGAAATGCACTTTGGCGAAGCCGAAGCGCTGGTGCCTGCGATCAGTCTGGTCAATGGCGACACCATCTGTCAGGTCGAGGGTGGGGAGATCACCTATGTCCACCTGATGTTTGACTGCCATGAAATTGTCTATGGCGGCGGCGTGCCAAGCGAGAGCTTCCTGCCGGGGGCGCAGGGGCTGAACGCTCTGGAGCGTTCGGTGCAGGAAGAGATCTTTGCCTTGTTCCCGGAATTGCGGGACGAGGGATTGCAGGCTTACGGCGCCGAGGCGCGGCCTTCTTTGCGGGTGCAGGAAGCGCGTCTGCTGGTGGCCTGAACGGGCGGCCTGATTGGCGCAGTACCCGCAGCCAAACATATCAAAAATCAAATGAAAAACCCCGCGCAACGCACGCAGGGTTAAGATGTTGCGGCGCTGAAAAACGCACCTACGCAATACCACCGCGATACAGACGCGATACCGACGTTCCAACACGGCGGCTTTTGGCGTTAACCAATTGCCGCCGCCACGCAACAGCGCGCGTGATTTTGGGGGCGGATCAGATCAGTTTGACGATCTGTTTGCCCTTGTTGCCGCCGGTCAGCATGGAGCGGAAGGCGGCAGGTGCATTTTCCAGCCCTTCGGCAATATCCTCCTGATAGGCGATTTTGCCAGCGGCCAGTTGCGGGCCGACTTCGCGCAGGAAATCGCCATAGCGGTCGTAGTGGTTTGAGATGATAAAACCGTTTACGGACAACTGACTAACCAGAATGGTGCGCCACAGGCGCGGGCCGGTCAGGGCCTCCATCGCCGCATCCGCCCCGAGGCCACCAGCGTTGTACCAGGAGATCATGCCACACAGCGGAATGCGCCCGGCCCGGTTCATCATCGGGAGCACCGCATCCAGCACCTTGCCGCCCACGTTTTCAAAATAGATATCAATGCCTTGCGGGCAGTGCTCCTTTAGGGCGTTGCGCAGGTCTCGGGCGGTCTCATAGGCGTGGTGGTCCAGACAGGCGTCAAAGCCGTAAGTCTCTGTTGCGGTTTGACATTTCGCCGCACCACCGGCGATGCCGACCACGCGCAGGCCGTGCAGTTTGGCGATTTGCCCAACCATGGAGCCCACAGGGCCGGTGGCGGCTGCCACAACCAGCGTTTCACCGGCCTTGGGTTTGCCGTGTTCCGTCAGGCCAAACCATCCGGTAAAGCCCGGCATGCCCATCACGCCAAGCGCTGTGGTGATCGGGGCGAGGTCGGGGTTAAGCTTTTGCATTTCCTCGCCTTTTGCCTTGCCATGGCTGGCCCAGCCAAACATTCCAAAGGCAAAATCACCCACACTGAAGTTAGGGTGGTTGGAGGCGATCACCTCGCCCACGGCACCGCCTTCCATGGTGCCGCCAATTGGCACTGGATCCGCGTAGGATTTCGCATCATCCATCCGGCCGCGCATATAGGGATCAAGCGACATATAGTGGCTGCGCACCAGCACTTCGCCGTCGCCGATTTCCGGCAAGTCTGCTGTTTCCAAACGAAAATTCTCGTCCAGCGGCGCGCCGGTCGGGCGGCTGGCCAGCACCATGCGTTGCATTTTCTCTGTCATCTGGGGTGTCCTCCGAAGCTCTGCTGTCAGCTTGCGCCCAGTGCCCTGCTCTTGCAAGCAATGGCCCCTGGCAGGCGATTTTCGTGACGCGGCGTTTCAAAAGGGGCTGCTATGCGCCCATTGGCCCTTGGCAAAAAGGGTTTGGCGGCGTATACGCCCGCTCTGAGCCAAAAGGAGCCGTGCCATGCCGGGCAGCGCAAATCTGAACATCATGATGAAGGCCGCTCGCAAAGCGGGGCGGTCACTGGTCAAAGACTTCCGCGAGGTTGAGAACCTTCAGGTGTCGATGAAAGGGGCAGGGGACTTTGTCAGCCGCGCCGACATCGCTGCCGAAAAAATCCTGAAAGAAGAGTTGCTTGGTGCGCGTCCGACCTATGGTTGGATCGCTGAGGAAGGTGGCGAGATTGCGGGCAAAGATCCGACCCGCCGCTGGATCGTGGACCCGCTGGATGGCACCACCAACTTCCTGCACGGCCTGCCGCACTGGGCGATTTCCATCGCGCTGGAGCATAAGGGCGAGATCGTTGCAGGCGTGGTGTTTGATGCCGCCAAAGACGAGATGTTTTATGCCGAGCGCGGCGAAGGTGCTTGGCTGAACGACAGCCTGCGCCTGCGTGTGTCCGGCCGTCACCGCATGATTGAATCGATCTTTGCCACTGGTTTGCCGTTTGGCGGCCGGGCTGATCTGCCGGAAACCCTGCAGGATCTGGCGCGCCTTCTGCCCGCCACCGCAGGTGTGCGCCGCTTTGGTGCTGCCTCTCTGGACCTCGCCTATGTGGCCGCTGGCCGCTACGAGGGCTTCTGGGAACGTGGTCTGCAGCCATGGGACGTCGCCGCAGGTCTGCTGATCGCCAAAGAAGCCGGTGCGCTGGTCGAGCCGGTCAATCCGGATGGCGATATGGTCGAGGACGGTGAAGTGATCGTGGCCAACGAGCCGATCTTCTCGCAGTTTGCAAAGGTCATCCGCAAGGACTGATCCACGCAACGCACGCTGCCCTAAGGCAGCTTTGATGCGCTTGAGATAATTTGAAACCTGGCCCGATTGGGTCAGGTTTTTTGTTTTGTGTCCTCATCAAGAGCGAAATTGACGCCATCAACCCAGTCAAACGGGGCATAATCGGCAGGATTCACGCCTTCGAGTGCCCCGATGTTGACGCCATAGACGTTGGGGTTTGAGCGGCGCTGGTGGTGGGTGTAAATCCCGCAGTGGCGACAGAAGTAATGCTGCGCAGTCTTTGTGCCCCAAGTGTAGTGCGACAGGCTGTCCGCGCCCTTGATGATGGCGAGATCCTCAAGCGCCACATCAACGTTTGGGGCAGCGCGGCGGCGGCAAAACGAGCAATCGCAGGAGCGTGCTTCGCTCAGGTCTTGTGCGAGGGTCACCTGTATTTCGACAGCCCCGCAATGGCAGGTCAGTTTGTGGCTCATCGGCGTCTCCTGACACGTGGAATGGAACTCTGGCTGAGACGATAGCGGGTCTCAGGGTGGGGCGGATGTCCGTGGGTGCGCTGCCAATATCGGGTGCCGCCAAGGCGGAGCCAGACCGGAATGGCCAGCACGACACCGATCACAAACCCGCCCGCATGAGCCCAATGGGCCACGCCGCCGGTTTCCGGATCACTCAGCACCCCGTTGAACAGTTGAAGGCCAAACCAGAAACACAGCATGATCCAGGCAGGAATGGTGAAGATGCGGAAAATAATGATGAGAATCAGCAGGATGTCGACGCGCGCTTTGGGGAACAGCAGGAGATAGCCACCCATCACACCGGCGATGGCACCTGAGGCCCCCACCATGGGGATGATGCTGCCAGGGTCCGCTGCGATCTGGGCGAAGCCTGCACCAAGGCCAGATAGGATGTAGAAGACGAGAAAGCCAACATGGCCCATTTCATCTTCGAGGTTGTCGCCAAAGATCCATAGAAACAGCATGTTGCCAAGCAGATGCATCCAGCCGCCGTGCAGGAACATGGAACTGAAAAGTCCATGCAGGCGCTGGCCCTCCGTGACAGCGGCGGGGATCAGCGCCCATTGATCAAAGAACAGCGCGAGACGGTAATCATCGCCCACAATTGGCTGATAACTCAGGAAGATCCCGATATTGAAGATGAGCAGCGCATAGACGACAAACGGCGTGCGGCCTGACGGATTGTGATCGCGGATAGGAAACATGCGGCCAAGCTGCGGTGAATTGCGGGGGAGGTCAACCGCCCCCGCTCAAAAGCGCTGCGTTGCCGCCGGCGGCGGTGGTGTCCACGCAGACGTGGCGCTCACCCAGAACCCGTGCGGCATCCGGCAGGCCGGTGATCAGCGGCAGGATCGGGCCTTCGCGCTTGGCCAAAGCCTGCTCCATCTGCCGACCGGTTTCGTCATTCCCCCACCAAATCGCGCCCGAGAAGCCCGCGATATCACTCAGAGCCTCTGGCCGCAGCAGGCCATCGGAGACAACCGCCTGTCCGCCCAAATTGATGACAGCCTGCGCTTGGGCTTGCGCGGTTTCTGCACCGGGGCCAAGACATAGGACCGGTGATTTGGCAAATGTTGTCAGTCGGTTGGACTCGCCTGTTGGTCCGGGGAGGGATGTTGCGTGAGGCGCGACCGCTTCGCCTGCTTGATCCAGCTGTGCCTGCACATGTTCGCGCGCGACCTCTGTGTGCCATTGGCCTGAAGGCTGGCTTTGCGGTTTGGTAAAGCGGGACAGATAATGCGGCCCACCTGCCTTGGGGCCGGTGCCGGAAAGGCCCTCTCCGCCAAAGGGTTGAGAGCCGACGATTGCGCCAATCTGGTTGCGGTTCACATAAATGTTGCCTGCTTTGATACGATCAGAGACATGCTGCACACGGTCATCAATCCGAGTTTGCAGACCGAAGGTCAGCCCGTAGCCGGTGGCGTTGATGTCGTCGATCACCTGATCCAATTCACTGGCTTTGAAGGTTGCCACATGGAGGACTGGGCCGAAGATCTCCCGCGTGAGATCGGCAATGCCTTGCACGCGGATCAATGTGGGGGCAATGAATGTGCCGGTTTGCGGCGTTGGCAGTTGATAAAGAACGCGTTTTTCCGCCTCAGCCTGCGCAATATGTGCGGCGATGGTGCGATGCGCGGCGGTGTCGATCACAGGGCCACTGTCCGTGGACAGCTCCCAGGGATCGCCCAGTGAAAGCTCCTTCATCGCGCCTTTGAGCATGTCGAGCAGAGTGTCGGCGATGTCTTCCTGAACATAGAGGCAGCGCAGGGCCGAACATCGCTGACCAGCCGATTGGAAGGCGCTTTCGACAATTGCGGTCACAGCCTGCTCAGGCAGAGCGGTGGAGTCTACGATCATCGCGTTCAGGCCGCCCGTTTCCGCAATGAGCGGGGTGCCGGGCGCGAGGTTGGCGGCCATGGTCCGGCGAATGCGCAGCGCTGTGGCCGTGGAGCCTGTGAAGGCCACGCCGTTGATGCGCGGGTCCGAAGTGAGCGCTGTGCCAACAGTCGCGCCTGCGCCCGGGAGCAATTGCAGCGCACTGCGCGGCACTCCGGCCTTATGCAGCAGCTTGACGGCTTCATGTGCAATCAGCGGCGTCTGGTCAGCCGGTTTGGCCAAAACCGCATTGCCCGCCGCCAACGCGGCTGCGATCTGGCCGGTGAAAATGGCCAGCGGGAAGTTCCAGGGAGAGATGCAGGTGAAGAGGCCTGCGGGCGGGGTTTTCGGCGCGTTGGCCCCGTAATAGCGCAGGAAATCAACCGCTTCGCGCAGCTCGGCCACAGCATCCTTCGGCGTTTTTCCGGCCTCCCGCGCAAGCAAGGCAAAGAACATGCCGAAGTTTTCTTCATAAAGATCCGCCGCGCGGGCCAAGATGGCGCCACGCTCCTCACTTGAGGCATCCCAAGGCGCGGCAGCGCTGAGTGCAGTGTCGATGTCCGTCTGGCTGGCATGGGCGACGGTGCCCGGGCTGTCGGTCGGCAGGGTTGGGTTTTCAACGGCGACTGCGGGCTCGGGCTGCGTTGGACCATCAATGAGCGGCGCTGCGGCCCATGTGGTTTTGCGATAAGGTTCGCGCGCCGTGTCGATGGCGACCAATGTGGGCAGATCGGTCAGATCAAAGCCTTTGGAGTTTGGCCGTTCAGGGGCAAACAGCGCGGGGCCTGTGAGCAGCTTGGCGGTTGGTTTGAGCGCTTCGGGGAACGGGTCACGAGCAACCACCTCTGCCGGCACGTCTTCGTCTACGATCTGATTGACGAACGAGCTGTTTGCCCCGTTTTCCAGAAGGCGGCGCACAAGGTAGGCAAGCAGATCGCGATGCGCCCCAACGGGTGCGTAGATACGGCAACGGGTGCCTTCATCTTTGAGCACAAGGTCATGCAAAGCTTCACCCATGCCGTGCAAGCGTTGGAACTCAAAGGAAGATTTGTCCTCTGCCATATGCAGAATAGCGGCAACCGTATGGGCGTTGTGGGTGGCAAACTGCGGGTAGATGAGATCGGTCATGCCCAGCAGTTTACGGGCGTTGGAGATGTAGGAGATATCGGTGGCGGCTTTGTTGGTGAAGACCGGAAAGCTCTCCAGCCCCTCAACCTGTGCGCGCTTGATCTCTGTGTCCCAATAGGCGCCTTTCACCAGCCGCACCATGATCTTGCGCTCACATTTTTGGGCAAACTCATAGAGGTAATCAAGCGTCGCGCCCGCGCGTTTGCCGTAGGCTTGGACCACGACGCCAAAGCCGTCCCAGCCTGCCAGCGCTGGCTCTGCCAGAACCGCGCTGATCACATCCATGGAGAGTGACAGCCGGTCGGCCTCCTCAGCGTCGATGTTCAGGCCCATACCTGCGGATTTGGCCAACAGGGCGAGGGAGCGCAGGCGGGGGACAAGCTGTTCCATGACACGCGCGGATTGCGCCACCTCATAGCGGGGATGAAGGGCCGAGAGCTTGACCGAGATGCCGGGATTTTGGCGGATGTCGTCATGAATACAGGCGGTTGCAATGGCAGAAATCGCGCGGGAGTAGGCGAGGTGATAGCGCATGGCGTCCGCGTCGGTTTTTGCCGCTTCACCGAGCATGTCATAAGAATATGTGTAGCCTTTGGCCTCCATATGCGCGGCGCGCTCCATGGCAGAGGTGATGGTTTCCCCAAGCACGAATTGGCGACCCATCTCTTTCATGGCGCGGCCAACGGCGGTGCGGATCACCGGTTCGCCCAGACGTTTCACCGCGCCGCGCAGGGTGCCGATCAGGCCGGGATTGCTGTCTTCCATCACCTTGCCTGTCAGCAGCAGCGCCCATGTGGAGGCGTTGACCAGAGGCGATGTGGATTGCCCCAGATGTTTGCCCCAATCTGAGGGGGCGACCTTGTCCTCGATCAGCGCGTCGATGGTTTCGGCGTCGGGCACGCGCAGCAAGGCCTCGGCCAGACACATCAAAGCGACGCCTTCATCTGTGGACAGACCATATTCCGCGAGAAAGACCTCCATCAGGCCGGGGCGTGTTTCTTCGCGGATTTTTGTCACCAGCTGTGCGCCGCTCCGGCAAATGGCGGCGCGGTCGCTATCAGACAGCGCAGCCTGTTGCGTCAGCTCTGCAATCAAGGCGGTTTCGTCCCGGTAAGTCGTGGTGTCGATCAAATCGCGCGTATTGGTCATGTCGCCTCCTGTCTTTTATGTAGTATATCGTGGTGTAGAAGGTCATATTCTCTTAAAGGGGGTGTTTAGGTAGTCTAAGTGTGCTCAAATTTGGGAACTAAATATGCAAAGTGACAATGTCGCTCTTGATGGCTATGACCGGGCGATTCTCGATGTGCTGTCGCGTGATGGGCGCATTTCGATCACTGACCTGGCGCGCGAGATCGGCCTTTCCAAGACCCCGACCCAAGCACGGTTGCGGCGTATGGAGCACGAAGGGGTAATCACGGGTTATCGCGCGTTGTTGGATCCGATACGGTTGGGGCTCGATCATGTTGCCTTTGTCGAGGTGAAGCTTTCAGAAACCCGAGAGCGTGCTCTGCAGGCTTTCAATGAAGCCGTTGCCGAGGTGCCGGAGATCGAACAGGTGCATATGATCGCCAGCCATTTTGACTATCTGCTCAAGGTGCGCACGGCGAGCATGTCAGCCTATCGGCGGGTGCTGGGAGAGAAGATTTCCGCTTTGCCCTATGTGGCCAGCACCTCGACCTATGTGGCCATGCAGGCGGTGAAAGAGACCGGCCTCGCAGAGATGTGACTTGGCGCAATGCGCGATGCTGTGTCAGCCTTTGCGGATGTTGAGATATCTTGCCGCGATTTGCCTCTGTCACCCCGCATTTGCTGCGGATTGTCCCGCGCCACCTGATCATACTGTGGCCTTGGATGCCCTGATTGAGCGGGTTCAAAGGGCACCGGATCAGGCTTCAGCACAGATACTTTCCGGGGAGATGTGGCAATATTGGGCGGATGCGCCGGATGACACCGCGCAGGAGATTTTGAACCGGGGGATGCGCAAGCGTGAGTCCTGGGATTTGCTGGGCGCGCGGTCAGATTTTGATGCGTTGATTGCGTACTGCCCGGATTATGCGGAAGGATACAATCAGCGGGCGTTTGTGAATTTTCTGAGCCAGAATTTTGAGGCGGCTTTGCCGGATCTGGAGCGGGCGCTTGATCTGTCGCCGCGCCATGTGGCGGCGCAGTCCGGACTGGCGTTAACGTTGATTGGCCTGGGACGGGAGGCTGAAGCGCAGGATGCTTTGGCTGCGGCTTTGGAGCTTAATCCATGGCTGCCAGAGCGCTCGCTTTATCGGGCGCCGGGTGTGTCAGACAAGCCGGGAGAAGACCTGTAGCCTGTGCGCGGCGTTTGGCGTCAGCCGGCTTTGGAGATGTGCAAAAAACTTTGCATTTTGGCGGGCAAACCCTCTTCACACTGACGGCCAACACGCTATTGTCGCGCCGCTGACGTTATGTTCGCGCTGCGTGCCCGCGTGGTGGAATGGTAGACACAGGAGACTTAAAATCTCTAGGCCGTATAGGCCGTGCCGGTTCGAGTCCGGCCGCGGGTACCAGATAAATCTCTGATAATTCGAAGTTTTGCAGGCGGTGCTCCTAAGCGTGCGACTGCTGAAAGGCGATGTCAGTTCGCCTTATTTTCGCGGCGCATGGCCAGCACAGCGACGAAGAGGCAAAGGAGCGCACCTGCAAAGGCGCTGATGCCCAACATCATGATGGATGCCGTGATGACGGGTGGGATGATCTCAATGATATTCCAGATCACGTTCAGGATGGCTTCCATTTCTTGGTCTCCTTTTGCGTCGGTCAAACATCACACCAGAGCGCACATCGCGCGCGGTCGACATCAGCTTACTATGAAATACCTCAAGGTCGCGCTTTGATCTTGGTCAGATTTGCAGGGCAACCAGCGAGGGGCCACAACGTTTGCGGTAGATGCCACAAAAGCAAAGGGCCACACCAACGTTCAAGAAGGTGCAGCCCCAAGGATTTCAGCTTACGTGCGGTTTAGCTTTCGCGCTTGCCCGCGAACTTTTCCTGCCACTCTTCGCGCTCTTCATCAGAGACTTTGCGGAAGGTCACATCCGGCACTGTGAAGGCGTGACCGGCGGCGAGGGTGTCCAGCGCTGCGGCCACATCTTCGGGCCAGCTTGTGTCCTCAGTTTGCATCGCCGCCATCAGTTGGGCTGAGGCATCCGGGATGAAGGGCGCAGACACAACAGCGTAGAGGCGGATCAGATTGAGCGCGAGGCGAATTTGCGCTGCGGCTTTTTCCGGATCCTCTTTGAAGGTGGACCAAGGTGCAGCCGTTTGCAGGTACTCGTTGCCCGCAACCCAGATGGCGCGCAGTTCTTGAGCGGATTTACGCACTTCCATGTCCGCCATATGGCCCTCATAGGCGCGCAGACGGGTGGTGAGTTCGTTGATCAGCGCGGTCTCGGTTTCGCCGAGTTCGCCACCAGCAGGGATCTCTTCGCCAAATTTGGAACGGCAGAATTTGGTGACGCGGCTGACAAAGTTTCCAAGCACGTCAGCGAGGTCTTTGTTCACCGACTGCTGGAAATTCTCCCAGGTGAATTCGCTGTCAGAGCTTTCCGGCGCATGGCTCAGCAGCCACCAGCGCCAGTAGTCGGACGGCAGGATTTCCAACGCCTGATCCATGAATACGCCGCGCCCGCGCGAGGTGGAGAACTGGCCGCCGTCATAGTTCAAGTAGTTGAAAGATTTGATGTAATCCACGGCTTTCCATGGCTCCTCAGAACCGAGAATGGTGGCGGGGAAGGACAGCGTGTGGAAAGGCACGTTATCCTTGCCCATGAACTGGGTGTAGGTCACATCCTCCGCGCCTTTGTCGGTGCGCCACCAGCGTTCCCAATCGTCGCCCTTACCGGCGTCGACCCATTCCTGGGCGCAGGCGATGTATTCGATGGGGGCGTCAAACCAGACGTAGAAGACTTTGCCTTCCATGCCGGGCCAGTCTTCGCCGCCTTTCTTAACGGGCACACCCCAGTCCAGATCACGGGTGATGCCGCGGTCTTGCAGGCCGTCACCGTCGTTTAGCCATTTGTTGGCAATTGAGGTGGTCAGCACTGGCCAGTCGGTCTTGCTGTCAATCCAGGCCTGCAGCTTGTCGCGCATTTGCGACTGACAGAGGAAGAGGTGTTTGGTCTCCCGCTCTTCCAGATCGGTGGAGCCGGAAATGGTGGAATAAGGGTTGATCAGATCGGTTGGGTCGAGCTGCTTTGTGCAGTTGTCACACTGATCGCCGCGCGCGCTGTCAAAGCCGCAGTTGGGGCAGGTGCCCTCAATATAGCGGTCCGGCAGGAAGCGCCCGTCCGCGTTGGAATAGACCATCTTTTCAGTGACTTCACGGATCAAGCCCATGTCGGCAAGTCGGCCTGCGAAGTGCTGGGTCAGCGCATGGTTCTGCGGGCTGGACGAGCGGCCGTAGTGGTCAAAGCTGAGGCGGAACCCTTCGGCGATTTTGGTTTGAACCTCATGCATTTCGGCGCAGTAATCTGCGACGTCTTTGCCCGCCTTGGCAGCCGCGAGTTCAGCCGGGGTGCCGTGCTCGTCGGTGGCGCAAAGGAACAGAACTTCATGGCCGCGCGCGCGCATGTAGCGGGCAAACAGATCGGCGGGCAGCTGGCTGCCAACGAGGTTGCCGAGGTGTTTGATGCCGTTGATATACGGCAAGGCCGAGGTGATCAGATGGCGCGCCATTTTGGGTGTCCCTTAACTGTTTCGACCCCAATTAGCTCAAAGGGCGGAGCAATTCCACAGGGGAAATCGCACGTCGGTAACACGTCGGTATTGCATCTGTATCGCGGTGGTATCGCGGGAGTGCATTGTCGGTGCATTTTGGGGAGGTTTTTTGCGCCTCAATTGTTGGTTTCGTCAGACTTGGTTGGCTGTTCGCGCTGCCGCTTGGTGATGCGCCCAACGGTGAACGATGTGCGGGGGGCATATACGTAGCGCGTGCGATCAGCGACGGTTGGGCGGGCGAGCATCCGGGCGAGGCCAAAGACGATCAGGAGCAGATGGCCTGCGGCGATCATGATGAAAAGTGCGGAGGGGCCAAAGCGCTCAATCAGGCCAGAGGCAAAGAGCGGTGTGCCAATGGCGCCAACGGCAAAGAAAAACATCAGCGCGGCAGAAAGCTCGACCCGTTCCTCAGACGTGGCGAAGTCATTGGCGTGGGCGGCGGCCACCGAATAGATCGGGAAGGAGGTAAAGCCGAAGAAGCCTGCGTTCAGCATGACCATGGCGGTGCTGCCTCCGCCGAGGGTTACGGTGGTGGCGCAGCTGAGCACGGCGGCCGCAGAGAGCCAGATCAGCACCCAGCGGCGGTCATATTTGTCCGCAAGCCAGCCCACGGGATATTGCGCAATCGCGCCGCCAAGCACAAAGGCGGCCAGAAACCATGCGATCTGGCTGACCTGCAGGCCGACCTCGGTGCCATAAACCGGGCCGACCATACGGAAAGAGGCGGAGCTGAGTGCGGCGACAATCACGCCCGCCACGGCGAGGGGTGAGCGCTCATAGGCGAGCTTGGGGCGCAGGCGCGGGGCCGCAGGGGTTTTGGGTTGTGGCGAGGTTGTGAGGGTGATCGGCAGAAGGGCGACACAGCACAGCAAGGCCAGCAGATTGTAGGAGACATAAGAGGCAGGCTCCAAAACGCTGATCACCAGCTGCGCGGCGAGGGAGGCGACCATATCCACCACACGGTAGGTGCCCATGGCGCGCCCGCGGGTTTCATTGGTGACTTTGGATTGCAGCCAAGCCTCCACCACGGTGAAACAGCCTGCCACACAGAGGCCGGATGCGATCCGCATGATCGCCCAAGCGGTGGGGTCAACAATGATGAAATGGCCCAGAAGGCCCATGGCCCCAAGCGCGGTGAAGGTGGCAAAGGCGCGGGAATGCCCGACGCTGCCCATGAGGCGCGGCGACCACCAGCAGCCGATAAAAAAGCCGAGGAAGTGGGCCGAGCCTAAGAGGCCGATTTGTTCGGTGGAGAAGCCGAGCGCAATGCCTGAGAGCGCATCCAATGGCCCCACGCCGCCGGAGCTCAGCTGCAGGAGGATGACGGAGAGGAAGAGGGCCGAGAAGGTCAGGATCATACGCATGAGGGCAGAATGCCGCAAAGCGTTGGGAATGCTAGGGGAAAATTGGGGAGGTCGTTGTTGCTGTGTTTGTTTGGCGCACCATGAGCAAAGCTATTCGCATCCGTTCCAATCTTTGCGAGTAATCTGACCTTGATCTTCTTCAAGCGCTCCCGCGGCTAGCAATACTTCTACATAACTTCGAAATTCGTATGGCCCGATATCAGTAGAGCTGAAGTGGTTTACTATTTGCTTGTTTGTTGTGATGCAGCTGCGCTCTAGAAAGAACTTCTGAACATTGTGAAACCGTTGTTCGCTCGCCACCAAGATGCTCGATGGATTTCCGCAATCTTGCGTATTTGCATGGAGTTGACGTTCCGATATTGAAAGAGCTCCCGATTGAGTGCGCAATCTCCAGATGAGATCAATGCGCTCCTGCGCGGAGTTAAACCCAGCCGCGGTAAAAACTTCTCGCGTCTCGTTCAGGGGAATCGAACAGCCGTTTTGAGTCTCTACTACAGCTAGCAAATTGGCTGCCTGTGTGCTTGCCGACTGAGTTGAGCTGGACTGACAAGCCATAAGTGAGAGGGCGCTGATAGAAGCAACAATCGCGCTTAGTGAATTCATTTTGCTTGATTTCTTTCAGAAGTGTTTTGCACCGAGCATTGATGAGCGGCGTGAGACTTGCAACGGTTGATTGCCTTACTTTTCCGCAGCCTTTGCGATTTCAGCCGTTACGCGCCGCCGCACTTGTCTGAACCGAATACCCAATCCTTTGCAGCTGCGGCGCAAGCGGGCTGCTTTTGCGCCAGATCATGCCGATTTTGCGGTTGGGCTCGACGCCTTTGAAGCGCGCGACGGTGACCTCTGCGGAAGGGGTTTCGACCGGGACCGCCATTTCCGGGATCAGGGTCACGCCCAGACCTGCGCCGACCATTTGCACCAAGGTCGAGAGCGAGGAGCCGTCCAGCCCTTCATGGGCGCGGGCGGTGGGCATGCCGCAGAACGAGAGTGCCTGATCGCGAAAGCAATGGCCTTCTTCCAAAAGAAGCAGACGTTCGCGCTCCAGATTTTCCGGTGCGGGGACGGGGGCGTCGGCCTCGGACTTGGGGCGCACCAAGACGAAGTTTTCCGACAGAAGCGGCATTTCCTCAAAGGTCGGTTCTGAGACGGGCAGGGCGACAATCGCTGTGTCGATGCGGCCTTGGCGCAGCTCTTCGATCAGCGTGGCGGTCATGGTCTCGCGCACGTGCAAGGTGAGATCGGGAAAATCGGTCTTCAGCCGGCGCAGCAGATTGGGAAGCAAATAGGGCGCGATGGTGGGGATCACACCAAGCCGCAAACGCCCTACGAGACCCGATTGCGCCATCCGCGCCATTTCGCCGATTTCCTCCACGCTGCGAAGCACGTTCCGGGCACGTTCTGCCATGTCTTCCCCAAAAGGCGTGAGGCGGATTTGGCGGCTGGAGCGCTCAAACAGAGGGAGGCCAAGATCTTCCTCCAACTCTTTGATTTGCAGGGACAAAGCCGGTTGGGAGATGGCGCAGGCATCAGCGGCCCGGCCGAAGTGGCGGTGCAGGGCAAGGGCTTCGAAGTAGCGCAATTGGCGGAGCGTGAGATTTGTCATTTGTTTTACTTATTAAACCGATTGGAAAATGCAACTTCTTTAAATACCCGCCCTGGGCTTAGACTGCTGGCAGAGAATCGATAAACCCATCTATCCGACAGGAGACCGATATGGACGGTGATATGAAAACAGGTGGTTGCCCGGTGATGCATGGCGCCACCAGCAACAAGACACGTGGCAACCGCGACTGGTGGCCAAACCAGCTTAACCTGCGGATTTTGCACCAGAACTCTGCCAAGTCTGACCCGATGGGCACCGCGTTTGACTATGCGGAAGAATTTAAGAAACTGGACTACAAGGCGCTGAAGGCAGATCTGACGGCGCTGATGACAGACAGTCAGGACTGGTGGCCTGCGGACTATGGTCACTATGGCGGTCTGTTTATCCGTATGGCGTGGCACTCTGCCGGGACCTACCGGACCGCGGACGGCCGTGGCGGTGGTGGTACCGGACAGCAGCGTTTTGCGCCGCTGAACTCCTGGCCTGACAACGGCAACCTCGATAAGGCGCGTCGTCTGTTGTGGCCGATCAAGCAGAAATACGGCAACCAGATCAGCTGGGCGGACCTCTATATCCTCGCGGGCAACGTGGCGATTGAGAGCATGGGTGGCACCACCTTCGGTTTTGCCGGTGGCCGTGCAGATGTGTGGGAGCCGGAAGAAGACGTTTATTGGGGTGCGGAAGTGGAATGGCTTGCGAGCTCTGATGCGGACAACTCCCGCTACTCCGGTGAGCGTGATCTGGAGAACCCGCTGGCCGCAGTGCAGATGGGTCTGATCTATGTGAACCCGGAAGGGCCTGATGGGCAGCCGGACGTGCTGGCCTCCGGTCGAGACATTCGCGAGACCTTTGCGCGGATGGCGATGAATGACGAGGAGACCGTGGCGCTGGTGGCTGGTGGCCACACCTTTGGTAAGGCGCATGGTGCTGGCGACCCTGAGCTGGTTGGCCCGGAGCCGGAAGCGGCCCCGATCGAAGCCATGGGCTTTGGCTGGATCAATAAGCACGGCAGCGGCAAGGGCGGTGACACCACCACCTCCGGCATCGAAGGCGCGTGGACAGCAAACCCGATCCAGTGGGACAACGGCTACTTTGATCTTCTGTTTGGCTATGAGTGGAACCTGACCAAGAGCCCGGCGGGTGCGTGGATCTGGGAACCAATCGACGTCAAAGAAGAAGACATGGCACCAGCGGCGCATGACGCGAGCCAGAAGGTGAAGACCATGATGACCACCGCCGATATGGCGATGCGTTTGGATCCGATCTATGGCCCGATCTCCAAGCGGTTCCATGAGAACCCGGAAGAGTTCGCCGATGCCTTTGCGCGCGCCTGGTTCAAGCTGACCCACCGCGATATGGGCCCACGTGCCCGGTATCTGGGGGAAGAAGTGCCAGCGGAAGAGCTGATCTGGCAGGATGTGGTTCCGGCCAGCGAAACCGACCTGTCTGACGATGATGTGGCCGCACTGAAGGCGGCTGTGATCGGCTCCGGTCTGTCGGTGAGCGATCTGGTGAAAACCGCCTGGGCCTCTGCCTCCACGTTCCGTGGCAGTGACATGCGCGGCGGGGCCAATGGCGCCCGTGTGCGTCTGGCGCCGCAGAAGGACTGGGCGGCCAACGAGCCTGAAGAGCTGGCGCGGGTTCTGGACAAGCTGGAAGAGATCAAAGCCGCGTTTGGCAAGCCTGTCAGCACAGCAGATTTGATCGTGATCGCGGGTGCCGCGGCAGTGGAGAAGGCTGCTCTGGATGCAGGGCATGACGTCTCCGTGCCGGTCTCCCTGGGTCGTGGGGATGCGACCCAGGAGATGACCGACGTGGAAAGCGTTGGCATGCTGGAGCCACAGGCAGACGGGTTCCGCAACTATCAGCGGGCGCAGTTCACGATCTCTCCGGAAGAGCTGCTTGTGGACAAAGCACAGCTGCTGACCCTGACCGCACCGGAAATGACCGCATTGGTAGGTGGCCTGCGTGTGCTGGGTGCCAACCACGGCGGCAGCAAGCACGGTGTCTTCACCGACCGCGTTGGCCAGCTCAGCAACGACTTCTTTGTGAACGTGCTGGACATGGGCACCGAGTGGTCTGAAGGCGAAGACGGCGTCTATGAGGGCAAAGACCGCGCCAGCGGCGACGTGAAATGGACCGCCACCCGTGTGGATCTGGTGTTCGGCTCCAACTCACAACTGCGCGCAGTGGCCGAGGTCTATGGCCAGAGCGACGGTGAGGCCAAGCTGGTCAGTGACTTCGCCGCGGCTTGGACCAAAGTCATGGACGCGGATCGCTTTGATCTGAAGTGATCTGAGCGGATAAAACATGAGAGAGGCGCAGCTTAGGCTGCGCCTTTTTTGTTTGGGGTGGGGCGACGCTGCTGATGTGTTGACGCAGTCACTGCGCTCTATCAACGCGAAAATAGGTTTCTGACCGGCGCGACAAACATAATCAGAAGGCAGGTCTTGTGAGCATGAGCCAGAAGATGGCTATGACAGCGAAGAATGCCGGAAAACCGAAGGCGAACCACCAACGGTATAGCTGAAAGTAGCGCTCCGGCAGCGGAGCGTTCGCATCGCGAGCTACGATAGCAAGATCACGCATTTTCAATTGCATCCAAACGACAGGCAGCCAGAAGAGACCCACAAACACATAGAGTGCCAGAGACAGCATGATCCACGGCTCGCTCAACGACCAGCCAAGTGACATGGCAAGGAGGCTGCCGGTGATGGGCTGTGCCACAGCGGCAGTGGCGGTGAAGATCGTATCTGCGATAACGACGATACCTGCCACATGAGCGATGAGTGCGGGATCGCGGCTGCGGTGCGACATCACCATGAAAAAGGCGATGCCGGCACCGGTTCCAAACAGCACAGTGGCGCCGATGACATGGGCGAAACGGAGCAGTTCTTCGATCATCGGTCTTCCATCAGTAAGGCTACAAGGGCGGCAAGAGTGATGCCGGGTAGTACCTTCACCATCGGGCCAAGCGGATCGGCAAAGAGCGCGGGGGTGAGGACGGCAGCGCCGGCAAGATAGCTCAGGGAGAGGGCGATCATGCCGAGGGCGGCCAAGCGCGTGTGGCGCCTAAAGAGTATACCGATGCCAAGAAGAATGTCGGCGATGCCACCGCCAATGACAGCGCACATTGCGAGGGCTTGGGGCGTGCCGGTATGTGTGAGCACTTCGGCTGCTTGTTGGAGTTGCAGAAGACCAATGATGCCAGAGAGCAGCCAGAAGAGTGAAAGCGTGGCAATCGCCAAAGGGATTGCTAGGTAGACGCGGGCGGCAATGCGATCCTGCGCCGTGGCAGGGGTGCTTTGCAGGGTGGTTTTGAGAGGCGCACAGGTTTGACCCGACAGCTTCTGCCATGGCTCCGGGTTGCCTTGAATGCCGCCCGCTAAAACCTTGAGCGATGTGCTGCGCAAAGGGGCCCGCCAGCCGAACCGGCCGAGGATGTCAGCGATTTTTGCTGTCATCGTGAGGGTGGCCTTTGGGAGCTGGGGACGCCATTTAGGACAGGGCAGGCCCAACCATGCGCGCATAGAAAGTGCAAGCGAGTCAAAGCTTTGGCTCTCGGCTTCTGTCAGATCAGCCACAGTGCCCGAGGGGATATCTTCTCGCGTTGCGCGGACGACGGCCGCGGCAACGTCCTCCAAGGCGACGGTTTGAACAGGGCTGTGCTTAAACACGCGGGGCATGACAGTGGGCATTGCGGCCAAGGCGCGCAGCAAGGCGCTGCCGCCGTATGCTTCTTGTCCCAGCACGAGAGTGGGGCGCAAGATCACGTGATCGGACGCAGAGCTAGCGAGTATTGCATCGCCCTCTGCCTTGGTGCGAAAAAATGCGGTGTCTGCGCTCAAAGAGACGCCTGCGGCTGAGATTTGAATGATACGTGTTCGGGTTTCCGTTGCGGCTTCGGCCAAATGGCAGAGCACATCGACATGAAGCGCTTGCAGATTGTCTTTGGCGCTGTCTTGAAGGGCACCTGAGGCGTTCACCACAACTTTGAAGTCCTCGAGCAATGCGCGCCATTGGTGCGGGGTCAATTCGGTGACATCGAGATATTTCCACGCATATTGCGGAAAGCGGGCAGCAGCGGTTGCAGATCGGCCGACGCCGGTGACTTCAAACCCGGCTTTGTGGAGCGCATCCATACAGGCTGCGCCGATGAGGCCGTAGCCTCCGAGCACGAGAGCTTTGGGCATCTTGGCACCCCTCTTTCTACCTAGGAGGTAGGCGAGCGCGCATTGAAATGCACGTGCCTTGGTGTCGCAGGCGTTTTTTCAGCGTGCGGTTTGCACCAAGTGTTGCAGGCATCCCTGCAGGGCTGCGGCGTCGTCGGTGATGACGCTGAGCGGGATCCTGGCTGGGGCGACGATCCCGGGGCCATCGGATTCCAAGGTCTCTACAAACAGCGGCAGGGCGCGGCTGCCCAGCACGCCTCGGGCGGCGCTGCCGGCGAAGACGATGCCGTCACGCGGCAGGTATTGGTGGATCAGGGCGCGGGTGAGGTAGGCGAGCGCTTTAGTGAAGAGCTCGACCGTGGCCGTCGCGGCTGGGTCGTTTGCCTCATAGGCGGCGATGATGCTGCCACCGTCCAGCGCTGCGCCGCTCAGAAGGCTGTGCAGGCGTTCAAGACCGGGGCCGCAAAAGAGGTCTTCGACGGTTTTGAGGGGCGCGGCCTCTGCACCGAGGGCGTCTTGCATCAGCTGGCCGATGCTTTGCGGCACTTCGGCGTGACCGAGCTCGGCCTCAATCACCAGAGTGTCGCCGTGGCGTGTCTGTTTGGTGAGGCTGACGTTAAAGCCCGTGCCCAGGCCGGTGACCAGAGATTGACCATTGGTGGGGGCGACGCGGGTGCCAAAGATATGCTCAGGCGTGATGCGGGGCAGGGCGTAGCCAAGGGCGGCGAGGTCGTTGATCAGCTCGGCACGCGCCGCGCCGGATTGTACGCCAAATCCTGCGGCAGAGAGCGCCCAATCGCGGTTGGTGAGGCGGCCTTCGCCCGCTTGCACGGGGCCAGCGATGGCGATGCAGATGCCATCAAGGTGGCCGGTTTTCTGGGTCCCGAGGAAATGCGCGAGGACAGCGTCAAAGCTGTCAAAGTGGTCATTGCGGGCGCGCAGTATCGTTTCTTGATGCACGCCTTCCGGTCCGGCCAGTGCCAGACGGGTGTTGGTGCCTCCGATATCGCCGACAAGGTAGGTCATGCGCCCGCAACTTTCTTGGTTCATCTGTTTTAGTTCGTTTAGCGAATTTATTCAGCCCTGAACAGGGACGCCTTCAGGACGTTTGCCCAGAATGATCATGCCGAGGAGGTCGTCATCAGTGACGTCTTTCACGTCCACGGTGCCGACAAGCTGGCCGTTTTTCATCACAGAGGCGCGGTCACAGAGTTCCATGACATCGTGGATGTCGTGGCTGATCAGGAAGATACCGATACCTTCGGCCTTAAGCTGCTGGATCAGCTCAGACACCATCTGGGTCTCATGCGGGCCAAGGGCGGCGGTGGGTTCGTCCATGATCAGGATTTTGGCGTCAAAATAGACAGCGCGCGCAATGGCGACCGATTGGCGCTGACCACCTGAAAGGGCAGAGACGGGCTCGGAGAACTTCTGGAAGTTCGGGTTGAGCTTGCCCATGATCTTGCGGGTTTCAGCCTCCATCGCGTCATCATCCACGGTGCCAAAGGCGGTGGTGAGCTCGCGCCCCAGAAAGAGGTTGGAGGCGGCATCGAGGTTATCGGCCAGCGCAAGGGTCTGGTAGATGGTCTCGATGTTGTATTTGCGCGCATCACGCGGGTTGTGGATCTCTGCCTTTTCACCGTTGATGTAGATCTCGCCGCCGTCAGCCTGGTAGGCGCCAGACAGGATCTTGATCAGGGTGGATTTGCCTGCGCCGTTGTGGCCCAGAAGGCCAACCACTTCGCCGGGGTGTAGATCAACAGAGACATGGTCGACCGCTTTGATCCCACCAAAGGAGATGTGGATGTCGCGCATGTCTACGAGAGGGGTTTGCTTGTCCATAATAGAACTCCTTATGCGCCGGTTACGCGCCAGTGCGGCGGCGGTAGACGATGTCGACATAGACGGCGAAGACCAGAACGATGCCCACAACGATGTTTTGCAGCGGGGCGTCTACACCCACGGAGGCCATGCCCGATTGCAGAGATTGCATGATCAAGGCGCCGATGACAGCACCGTAGATGGTGCCTGCGCCGCCTGCCAATGCAGTGCCGCCGATCACTGCTGCCGCGATCACGCGCAGCTCGTCCAGTGTGCCGAGGCCCACGTCTACCGCGTTCAGGCGGGCTGAGGCGATGATGGAGGCGATGCCGGTCAGTGCACCCATGAGCGCAAAGATTTTCACGGTCAGCAGACGCGTGTTTATGCCAGAGAGCTCTGCCGCCTCAGGATTGCCGCCCGTGGCGTAGACATAGCGGCCAAAGCGGGTGCGGGTGGCAACGATGGTCATTACAATCGCAACACCCAGAAGGATCACAACAGGGATGGCAACACCGTGGTTCCAGACCAGACCGTCGGTGTATTCGATGCCCTGCGCTTCGGTCATGCGGCGCATGGCGCCTTTGGGGATCGGGTAGCTGTTCATGATCCAGACAAAGCACATGATCAGACCAGCTGCGATCGCGATCAGGACGCCTTCGGCCCAGACCGGCTTTACGGTAAAGCCGTGACTCGCTTTGTTGCGGCGGCTCATCAGCATGAGGGCGACGGCGACAACGGATGCAAAGATGCCAAAACCCCAGCTGAGCGTTTCGCCCAGAGTGCCTTCTGCGCCGCCGCCAAGGAGGCGGAAGGTCGGATCAAGCGGGGCTTGGGTCTGGCCTTTGGTGACCCACCACATGGCACCGCGATAGACGAGGAAGCCACCCAGGGTCACGATGAAGGCTGGCACGGTGAGATAGCCGATGATCCAGCCCTGAAACGCGCCGAGCAGCGCCCCCATGAACACAGCGGCAAACACAGCGATGATCCAGATCGACCAATGGCCGAGGCCAACAAGCTGGGGCAGCCACTGTACCTGAAGCGCGGCGACGGTCATGCCGATGAAGCCCAGCATGGAGCCTACGGAGAGGTCGATGTTGCGGGTCACGATCACAAAGACCATGCCGGTGGCCATAACGGCGACGGAAGCGGTTTGGACCGAGACGTTGAAGAAGTTACGTGGAGACAGGAAGCGGCCATCAGTGAAGATGCCGAAAACAACCCAGATCACCACAAGCGCGCCGATCATGCCAAGCAGGCGGACATCCAGCCCAAGCTTGTCGATCAGGTTTTTGGCTTGTTTTTGCATTGTGCGTTACCTTTTTGAGCGCCGGAATTTGGGTGTACAGGGCCAGCCTGTGCGACCCGGGCCGCGACAGCAAAGTCTTTTGCAGTTGTGTGGGGGTGGGGAGTGAGGTGTGCCCCCCTGACGGATCAGGAGGGCAGAGTGTCAGATCAGTTGCAGGCGGCGTTGGAAGAGCCTACGCAGAGCACGTCTTTGGCAATCCAGCCAGCGTCCAGAACAACGTTCAGGTTGTCGGCGGTGACAGGCACCGGTGCCAGGAACATGGAGGTCATTGTGGTGCCGCCCGGGGATGTCCAGTCAGAAGCACCGTCAACCGCTTCGCCTTTGGCCAGAGACACAGCGATCTCGCCAGCCGCTGCGCCAAGTGCGCGTGCGTCTTTCCAGACAGACACGGTCTGGGTGCCGGTGGCAACGCGGTTCAGAGCGGCATGGTCACCGTCCTGGCCGGAAACCGGAATGCCTTCCATGCCTTGAGCGGTCAGAGCAGCCACAACGCCACCAGCGGTGCCGTCGTTAGAAGCCACAACCGCGTCCACTTTGTTGTCCACGGAGGTCAGGATCTGCTCCATGTTGCGCTGTGCGTTGGCTGGAACCCAGCCGTCGGTGTAGGCTTCGCCAACGATCTTGATGTCGCCGGAGTCAATTGCTGCCTGCAGCACTTCCTGCTGACCGCCGCGCAGGAAGTCTGCGTTTGGATCGGTTGGGGAGCCTTTGATCATCACGTAGTTGCCCTTTGGCATCGCTTCGAGCACGGCGCGGGCCTGCATGCGGCCAACTTCAACGTTGTCAAAGGTCAGGTAGAAGGCGCGACTGTCTTCGATCAGACGGTCGTAGGCAACGACAGGGATCTCTTCGTCAGCTGCGGCCTGTACGGCTGGGCCAACAGAGGAGGCGTCCTGTGCAAGAATGATCAGCGCGTCTGCGCCCTGAGCAATCAGGCTTTCAATGTCAGACAGCTGCTTGGCAGAGGAGCTCTGCGCATCGGCCGAAATGTACTTGGCGCCAGCTGCGTCCAATGCGCTTTTGATGGCGGCTTCGTCGGTTTTCCAGCGCTCTTCCTGAAAGTTGGACCAGCTCACGCCGATCACCAGATCTTCGGCAAACGCCGCTGTGCTCATAAAGGCGCCGGCGATGATGGCCGTCGCAGAAGCGAATAGTTTCATGGTTTCCTCCCAAAGGTTTTCCCCGGCGGTGGCCGATGTGAATCGGTTTTGCTCCGGGTTGACCCATTGTTAGCAAAATAAATTTGTAAATCAAATTAATTCAGCTAAGCTTGCATGAAGGCACAGAACGCCGCCATGGTGGTGGGCCAGGTCAGCGCTGTATTCCACTATGGGAATGACGCGATGCCTGATGGGAGGGAGGTCTGTAAATGTCTGTTAATCAAAGGGAAATTGGTCGCCGTGTGCTGCTGGGAGAAATCCGCAGACATCAGCGCATCCCACGGATCAACCTCAGTGAGATTACTGGCATTAGCAGAGCGACCGTGACCACGATCACTGCAGAGTTGCTGCGGGAAGGATTGATCGAAGAGGTCACCAGCGAATCCCCTGACAAGGATGCGCGCCGGGGGCGGCCCAAAGTGGACCTTAAGATTCGCGGTGCGGCGCGATTGATTGCCGGGGCGAAGATCTCAAACCGGACGGTGTCTTTGGTGTTGCTGGATTTTGAGGGCAATCAGCTGGCCTCCCATGAGGCAGAGCTCGAACATGCGGTGCAACCCGCCAAAGATTTGGCAGACACTCTGGCTGAGCTGGTCGAGACTCTGGCGCAGAAGATCGAAAAGTCGCTGACAGATGTTGCCGGGCTTGGGCTTGGCATCGCGGGCATTGTGGATGCGCCGCAGGGGTTCGTGCATTGGTCGCCGTCCTTGAGCGCGCGCAATGTGCAGTTTGGCGCGGTTCTGGAAGCAGCGCTGGGCATTCCCGTATTTCTGGACAACGATGCCAACCTTGTGGCGATGGCGGAGAAGAGCTTTGGCCTGGGGCAGGGACATCGCGATTTTATCGTGGTCACCATCGAGAGCGGTGTGGGGATGGGGATCGTCATCAACGATGAGATCTACCGTGGCACGCGTGGCTGTGGTGCGGAATTTGGCCACACCAAGGTGCAGCTTGAGGGCGCTTTGTGCCGCTGTGGGCAGCGGGGGTGTCTTGAGGCCTATGTTGCGGACTACGCGCTGATGCGTGAGGCGATGATCGCGACGGGTGAAATGGCTGAGCGGCAGGTGGTGGATATTCTGGCCTCTGCCAAGCGGGGCGATGAGGTGGCGGCCTCCATCGTGGAGCGCGCTGGGCGGATGTTTGCGATGGGGCTGGCCAATCTGGTGAACATCTTTGATCCGGAACTGATCATCCTTGCCGGAGAGCAGATGCAATCCAGCCACCTTTACGCCGAAGAGGTGATTGATGCGATGCGCAAGTCGATTGTGCAAATCGACAAGGCGCCGCCGGAGGTGGTGATCCACAAATGGGGCAACCTGATGTGGGCACGAGGAGCGGCGGCCTATGCGCTTGAAAATGTTTCGGAAACCGCGTTGCAGGGGATGGCAGATCATGTTGGATAAGCTTGTGATGGGCTTGGCTGTGCTGGCGGCAAGTGGTGCTGGGGCAGAGGTGAAATTTGTGCCAGTCGATGTGTCGCCGCACAGCTATGATGGCGGCTGGGAACTTTTTGTCGGCGGGGGCGTGGCCGCCTTTGATTGTAATGGCGACGGACTGTCGGAGCTGGTGGCGGCGGGCGGGGCAAACCCACCTGTGCTGCTGCGTAACCGAAGTGAACTTGGTGGCGCTGTGGTGCTTGAAGCGACCTTGCCTGAGGCACTGAATATCACGGCGACCACCGGGTTTTACGCGCTCGATATCGACGGCGACGGGTGGCAGGATCTTGTGGCTCTGCGCGTCGGCGAGAACAAGCTGTTCAAAGGCGGCCCAGACTGCAGTTTCACACCTATGGATCTGCCGGGCTTTGAGGGCGGTGATGCCTGGACCACGGCGTTTTCGGCCACGTGGGAAGGGGAAAATACGCTGCCCACGCTGGCTTTTGGCAATTATGTGGATCGGGAAAATCCGGATGGGCCGTTTGAGGCCTGTGATACAAACGATTTGTTCCGACCGGACGGTGAGGGCTACGCGCATAGCGCGTTGGAGCCGGGGTTTTGTCCTCTGTCGATCCTGTTCTCAGATTGGGGGCGCAACGGGCGTGCTGATCTGCGGATGAGCAATGACCGGCACTATTACGTGCGCGGCGGGGCGGAGCAGCTTTGGGCGATGGAGGCCACACCGCGGCTCTATGGCGAGGCGGACGGCTGGGCGACCCATATGCTTTGGGGCATGGGGATTGCGGAGCGTGATCTGGATTTTGATGGCGTGAGCGAAGTGTTTCTCTCGTCCATGGGGGATCAGCGCCTGATGCGGCGCACGGATGGGGCGCTGCCGACCTATGAAGATGTGCCCTATGCCCTGGGCACCTCGGCGCATCGGCCCTATGTGGGCGATGACGGGCGGCCCTCAACCGGTTGGCATATCGCCTTTGGGGATGTGACCAACGATGGGTTGGATGATGTGTTTATTGCCAAAGGCAATGTGGAGCAGATGCCGGATGCGGCGATGGAAGATCCCAACAACCTGTTGATCCAGCAGACAGATGGCAGCTTTGCCGAGCAGGGCGATGCGGCTGGGATTGCCACATTGGCGCGCAGCCGGGGCGCCGCTTTGGTGGATTTGAATGGCGACGGGTTGTTGGATCTGGCGGTGGTCAACCGACGTGCGCCGTTGGAGGTGTATCAGAACGTCAGCGCAGCTGCGGGTAACTGGTTGTCGCTGAGCCTGCAGGATGATGGGCCAAATCGTGATGCGATTGGCGCAGTGATCGAGCTGCAGGCCGGAGAGCGGGTTTATACCCGCGAGATCACAGTGGGCGGTGGCCATGCAGGCGGCGTGTCTGGCGCGGCGCATTTTGGGCTTGGAGCATCTGAGGCTGCGAAGGTGCGCGTGATCTGGCCGGATGGCGCAGTGGGCCCTTGGCAGGAGGTGCCTCTAAATGGGCTCTGGCGGATTGAGCGCGACGCTGGCCTGACTGCTTGGCCAAAGAGTTGAGCGAGGCGGCTTTCTCGATCAGTTGTCGAGCGGCAGACCTGAGGGGACCGATGTTGGCACGCCGAGGCGCCCCTTGATCGCGTCATAATCCGTAAGGCTTTCCAGGAAGGCGAGGATCTGGGTGACCTCTGTATCTGAAAGCGACACCGAAGGCAGATCGCTGGCCTGGGCGATTTGGCTGACTTCAGGCGCGTCGTTCATCAGTTTGAAATCATTTGGGAATGCCCCATCAGAGAAGGTGGCCGCCGCAAGGGTGTAGGCGCTGAGCGACGCCTCGGGGTTTAGGTGGTGGCGCACGATACCTTCGAGGCTTGTGAAAGCCCCGTTGTGCCCATAGGGGGCAGTTTGCGTGATGTTGCGCAGCGATGGCGTGCGGAAGCGGTAAAAATCCTCAGCTGCACCGGTCACGCGACCGCGACCGACGTCGCGATTGTGGCGTTCAAAGCGGGCTGCTTTGCCCGGGCCGATCTGCGGCAGGGCGATGGCGTGGAAGCCATGGTCGGTCTGGAATTGACCGCTGTGACAGGTGCTGCACTGTGCCTTGCCGTAAAAAAGCTCCATACCCGCGGCGGCGTCATTTGTGAGGGGCATGCCGTCGCGCAGATAGGCATCAAAGGCGGAGGCATCTGCGCGCCATTCAAAGGCGATGAAGGCGGCCATGACATTGGCAATGTCGTGGAATTTGATCGGTTGCGCGCCAATGACGTCGTCAAATGCTGCGCGATACGCGGGTATGGCCTCCACGCGTTTGGCCAATATGTCCCAGGCACCTCCGGGTCCGGTGAGGCGGCCGAGGCGGACAGCTTGAGAAACATCGTTTTCGGAGTAGTGTCCGGCCATTTCGTCGCCTGACAACACGGGGAACATGGCTTGCGCGGCGAGCGCGTTGTCAAAGCCCATTTCCATTTCGGCGCCCAGTGGGGTACGGATGCCAGAGGGGCGGGTTGGGTCGTCTTCTAAACGCCCGTCGTGGAAGAAGACGGTAAATTCCGTTGCGCCGAGATTCCAAAGTGCGGGGGCGTTGCGTGGGATGCGTTGTTCCGGTGGATTGTCCGTATCGATCTTGCGGTTAAGCCCAAGGCCGGTTGCGCCGTCGCCGAGCCCCAAGGAGACCCCGTCAGAGGTGCCGAGATCCGGATGGTGGCAGGACGCGCAGGAGACAGATTTGTTGCCCGACAGAATGGGATCGTAGAAAAGAAGTTGGCCAAGTTTGACCTCCGCCATGTCCTGTTCCGGGAAGGTCGCATCTGCTTTGGGCAGCGGTGAAGCGTTTGCCAAAGCGGGCAAGATGGCGACGGTGCAGAACAGGACATGGCGCATGGCTGGTCTTCCTTGGCAGTGTCTTCCCCACCTCGGTAGGAGAGGTGAGGAGAGTGGTTAAATTTCAACTAAACAGCATCTTAGACGAAGCGGTTCACGTAGTTTTCAAGGATTTCCTGACGGCCGGATTTGGGTGCAGGGTTGATTTTACCGCTCATCACATCGGCGAATGTGCTGTCCAGATCACCGGCGAGCATGGCTTTGGCCTCGTCGCTTTCCCAACCGGCGTAGCGTTCGTTGAGCGCCTGTTCCAAGCCGCCGTCCTCAATCATCGCTGCCGCCGCTTTCAAGCCGCGCGCACAGATGTCCATGCCGCCCACATGGGCTGCGATGAGATCTTCGGCATCAAGTGACTGGCGGCGGAGTTTGGCGTCAAAGTTGGTGCCGCCTGTGGTGAAACCGCCTGCTTTCAGGATGTGATAGTAGGACAGGGCCACCTCGGGCACGTTGTTGGGGAATTGGTCGGTGTCCCAGCCGGATTGATAATCGTTGCGGTTCATGTCGATTGAGCCCAGCACGCCAAGCGCGGCGGCGGTGGCGATCTCATGTTCAAAGCTGTGTCCGGCGAGGATCGCGTGACCTTGTTCTAGGTTCAGCTTCACCTCGTTTTCAAGGCCGTATTTCTGCAGAAAACCGTAGCAGGTGGCGGCGTCAAAATCATATTGGTGCTTGGACGGTTCCTGGGGTTTGGGCTCTACCAGGATGGCACCCTCAAAGCCGATCTTGTGCTTGTAATCCACCACCATGTTGAGGAAACGGCCCATGTGATCCAGCTCGCGGCCCATGTCGGTGTTGAGCAGGGTTTCATAGCCTTCGCGGCCGCCCCAGAGCACGTAGTTTTCACCGCCCAGACGTTTGGTCGCGTCCATGCAGGTTTTTACGGTGGCGGCAGAATAGGCAAACACCTCCGGATCGGGGTTGGTGGAGGCACCGGACATCCAGCGGCGGTGGCTGAACATATTGGCGGTGCCCCAGAGCAGTTTGATTTTGCGGGTGCTCATCTTTTCTTCAAAGTAATCAATGATCTCTTCGAAGTTCTTCAGGCTTTCGGCAAAGCTGTCGCCTTCGGGGCGCACGTCTGCGTCGTGCCAGCAGAAGTAAGGTTGGCCGAGGATGTCAAACATCTCAAAGGCGGCATCTGCTTTGACTTTGGCCATGTCCATGCGGGTTTGCGGATGCCAAGGGCGCTCAAAGGTCTGGCCGCCAAAGGGATCGCCACCCTCCCAAGCAAAAGAGTGCCAGTAGGCAATGGCAAAGCGCAGGTGGTCCTCCATCCGTTTGCCCATAACAACCTCATCGGGGTTGTAGTGGTGGAAGGCCATTGGATTGGTGCTGTCGGCGCCCTCAAACTGGATGGGGGCGATGTCTTTGAAGAAGTCGGTCATTGTGTCAGGGCCTTTATGCCGGGGTAAGTTTTGACGAAGGCAGCGTAGGCCGCTTCGTAAGCGTCGCGCAGCTCGGTGCGCGGGGCGATCGTGGTTGCGATCTCGGGTTTGGTCATGATCTCTTCGGGCGCGGCGCCGGTGATGGCGCAGATGGCAAGGCGGGCGGCCCCCAAGGCTGCGCCAAATTCACCCGCTGCGGGCAGGGAAATCGGCAGGTTCAGAAGCGTGGCGATGAGTTCGATCCAGTAACGCGACTGTGCGCCGCCGCCGATGGCGATCAGGCTGTCGAGCTCTGCGCCCGTGGATTTGAGGGCCTCGTAGTTGTCGCGCAGGGCAAAGGCGACGCCTTCGAGCACCGCTTGGGTCAATGCCTCGGGGCCGGAATTGATGTCGATGTTGAGGAAGCCGCCGCGGATTTCGGCGTCATTGTGCGGGGTGCGCTCGCCAGACAGGTAGGGCAGGAAACGGATTTGGCCGGGGCCTGTGATGCTGTTGCCCAAGGCGCTGGTGAGGTCGGCTGGGCTTTGGCCCAGATTGTGGGCCAGCCAGTTGAGGCTGTCGGTGGCCGCAAGGATCACTCCCATCTGATACCAGCGGCCCGGAATGGCGTGGCAGAAGGTGTGCACAGCGCTTTCGGGTTTTGGCGCATAAGCGCCGCGCCCGGTGAGCAGCACGCCGGAGGTGCCAAGGGAGACAAAACCATCCCCCTCATTCAGCGCGCCAATGCCACATGCGGCGGCGGCGTTGTCTCCGGCCCCGGCGGCGACAATCACGCCTTTGGGCAGGCCAAGTTCTGCGGCGATGTCGTCACGCACCGTGCCGATGGCCTCTGAGCCTTCAAAAAGTTTGGGCATCTGATCGGCGTGCATGCCGGAAGCGGTCAGCAGCGTGTCTGACCAATCGCGCGCGCCAACATCGAGCCAGCTGGTGCCCGCGCTGTCAGACATGTCTGAGGCATAGACGCCAGTGAGCCAGAAGTTCAGATAATCCTTTGGCAGCAGGACCTTGGCGGTTTTGGCAAATGTGTCAGGTTCATTTTCCGCGACCCAAGAAACTTTGGGGGCAGTGAAGCCTGGAAAGACGATGTTACCGGAGAGCGTGCGTATCTGATCAGCGGCGTCCAGACGGGCGGCCTGATCGACAGAGCGGGTGTCGTTCCACATCATGCAGGGGCGCAGAGGCGCGCCGGTTTCGTCCAACAGGTTGGCGCCGTGCATGTGGCCTGAGACGCCGATACCTTTGATCGCGGCAACCTCATCAGGGAAATCGGCAGCCAGTTGGGCGAAGACCTCTTTGGCGGCGCGGGTCCAGTCAGATTGCGCCTGTTCGCTCCAGCCAGCATGGGGGCGGGCGGTGTCATAATGCGCCTCACGCGCGGCGATCACATTTTGGCTCGCGTCAACCAACAGCGCACGCAAGCCAGACGTGCCCAGATCCAATCCCACAAACATGGGGGTCCTCCCTAAGTCTCCTCGACTTAATTTTTGCGTCAAATTAAATTGGAGATCAAACAGAAAATTGCGGTCGGCGTACATTTCATGGGGTGTAGGTTCGTAGGGAGTGTCAGAATCCGAGAGGTTGTTGACCAATATCAATGTGTTGAGGGGCTATGAGGCGCAAATCGTGGGCAAACGACATGCTCTGCTAAGTGGCCTTGACCTTCCACTTACTGGAACCTTTATATCCCTTAGTGGCGGGTGACGCCGACTCAGAAAAGACAGATCCATGCAAACACTGACCTTTCATCTTGACGGCCTGAACTGTGCCGCATGCGTTTCACGTGCTGAAAAGGCCTTGGCGAAGACTGAAGGGGTGCAATCTGCAGAGGTCAATCTGGCCAATGAGAGCGCACGTGTGGTGGTGATGGAAGGCGGCACCGAAGCAGTTTTGGGGGCCTTGAAGGACGCGGGTTATCCAGCGCGTGTTCGGTCGTTGACCTATGTCGTGGCGGGTATGAGCTGCGCAGGCTGTGTGCGCCGGGCTGAGGCGGCTCTGTCCGAAACGCCGGGCGTGGTGGCGGCCAATGTGAACTTTGCCAGTGAAACTGCGACCGTTGAATATTTCGAAGGTGAGGCCACGCCGGGTGAGATTGCGGCACGCAGCACCAAGGCGGGCTATCCAGCGCGGCTGCAGGAAGAAGGGGCCGAGGAGGTCGATCATAAGGCGGACGAGGCGGCGAGGCTCAAGCGTGATGTGCTGATCGCTGCGGCGTTGGCCTTGCCGGTGTTTGTGACCGAAATGGGCGGACACATGGTTCCGGTGTTGCATCATTGGTTGATGGCCAATGTGGGGATGCAGGCGCTGTATCTGATGCAGTTTGTGCTGACGTCAGCTTTGCTGGTCGGGCCGGGGCGACAGTTTTATGCCAAAGGGTTTCCGGCGCTGATCAAAGGCGCGCCAGAGATGAACTCGTTGGTCGCTTTGGGCACCAGCGCGGCCTATCTTTTTTCCGTGGTCTCAACCTTTGCCCCCGGCTTGCTGCCTGCGGGCACCGCGCATGTCTATTATGAGGCGGCAGCGGTGATTGTGGTGCTGATCCTTACTGGGCGCTGGATGGAAGCACGCGCCAAGGGGCGCACGGGGGAGGCGATCCGGCAGTTGATGGGGCTTCAGCCGCGGGTGGCGCGGGTAGAGCGCAAGGGCGCGGTGCAGGAGATTTCCATTGATGCCGTGGCCGTGGGAGATGTCTTGCATTTGCGGCCCGGCGAGCGTGTGGCTGTGGATGGGCGCGTTATTGACGGGCAGTCCTTTGTGGATGAGAGCATGCTGTCAGGCGAGCCGGTCCCAGTGGCGAAGGTTGCAGGCGTTGCGGTGATTGGTGGCACGATCAACGGGCAGGGCGCGTTGCGCTATGAGGCCGAAAAGGTCGGACGTGACACCATGCTGTCTCAGATCGTTGCGATGGTGCGCGAGGCGCAGGGTGCGAAGCTTCCCATTCAGGCGCGGGTGGACCGCGTGACAGCGGTGTTTGTGCCGGCTGTGATGGCTGTGGCGGCACTGACCTTTGGGATCTGGATGGTGTTGGGGCCGAGCCCAGCGTTTGGCCATGCGATTGTGGCGGCTGTGGCGGTGCTGATCATTGCCTGCCCGTGTGCCATGGGGCTGGCGACACCGACCTCGATCATGGTGGGTACGGGCCGCGCAGCACAGCTGGGCGTGCTGTTTCGCAAAGGGGGTGCGCTGCAGAGCCTTCGTGATTGCAATGTGGTGGCCTTTGACAAGACAGGCACGCTGACGATGGGCCAGCCGGAGCTGACGGATGTGGCGCTGGCTGAAGGGTTTGAAGAAGCAGATGTGCTGGCGCTTGTTGCGGCGGCAGAGGCGTCCTCGGAACATCCATTGGCGCAGGCTTTGGTGCGTGCGGCAGAGACGCGTGGGCTGGATGTGCTACGTGCCACGCGGTTTGAAGCGCAGGTCGGCATGGGGATTTCTGCTGAGGTTTCTGGACGGTCTGTGCTGGTCGGTGCGGCGCGGTACATGGCTCAGGAAGCGGTGTCTTTCGCGGCGTTTGGGACGCAGATTGAGGATCTTGCATCAGGTGGGAAAACACCGATCTGTGTGGCGATTGACGGACGGGCTGCGGCGGTGCTGGCGGTGTCTGATCCGATCAAACCCGGCTCGGCAGCAGCTGTTCATGCGCTGCATGACATGGGCTTGAAAGTGGCGATGATCAGCGGCGACGCGCGTGGCACGGCAGAGGCTTTGACTGCGCAGTTGGGGATCGATCATGTGGTGGCTGAAGTCCTTCCGGATGGGAAAGTGGCCGCGCTGGAGGAGCTGCGTGCGTGCTTTGGCAACGTGGCCTTTGTAGGGGATGGCATCAATGATGCGCCTGCATTGGCCAGCGCGGACGTCGGGCTGGCAATCGGCACGGGCACGGATGTGGCCATGGAGGCGGCAGATGTGGTGCTGATGTCCGGCGACGTGGGCGGTGTGATCAACGCCTTTGAGGTCAGCCGTCGCGTGATCCGCAATATCGGGCAGAACCTGTTCTGGGCCTTTGGCTACAATGTAGCGTTGGTCCCAGTGGCCGCAGGCATTCTGGTGCCCTTTGGCGGGCCTGCTTTGTCACCTATGCTCGGGGCAGGGGCCATGGCGCTGTCCAGTGTGTTTGTGCTCTCAAACGCGCTGCGGCTGCGCCGAGCTGCGCCGGTTTTGCAGGAGTTGCGCGCATGAACATTGGGGAAGTTGCCAAACGCTCGGGACTGCCCGCCAAGACGATCCGATACTATGAGGACATCGGCTTTGTGACGCCTGCACGCGGCGAGAATGGCTACCGCAGCTTCGCGGAGAACGACCTGCATAAGTTGGCGTTTTTGGGCCGGGCGCGGGGGCTTGGGTTTTCGATTGAGGACTGCCGGACGCTTCTGGCGCTTTATGAGGATCAGGGGCGAGCGAGTGCGGATGTGAAACGGGTTGCGGAGCGGAACCTGACAGAGATTGATGCAAAGATCGCCGATTTACAGGCCATGCGGGCGACGCTGAGCCATCTGGTGGAGAGCTGCGCGGGGGATGCGCGGCCGGATTGCCCGATTTTGGAGGATTTGGGGAAGGGGTAAGGGGCGATGTTTCGCTTTGGGCGTGACCGCTGACATAAGTAAGCCCGGTTTCACGGTTACATTTTTTTATGAATTCGGTTTTAGGTATATCGCTTAGAGACTATTTCTTACCCATGACGTCTGTTTATTTCATTCTTCTTGCTATTGTCCTTTTCGGGATAATTTTGATCGCCTTAACACGACGCGAACTTTTTTATCGGCTTCACGATAGGGCGCTCCTGACCAATCCAGTCTACCGTTTCTCCTTCCCAAAATCGCTCAAAAACCAAGAACGCCTATTATCGTTTAGTCGATTTTTTTTGCGATCAATCGGCGTGATTTTCGCATCGATTGGCTTGCTCATCCTCGGCTTGATTTGGGTTATGCATGTATCTCCTTTTCGGGGAGATGAATTTGAAGTTAGCGCGTGGGAGGAAGCTGGGAGTTGCAAAGGTTTGTCTGATCTACAATGTATGGAAAAAGAAGCGTCCTGTCCGCGAGGCGGGATGGTGGACGATCTCACAACCAGTTATCTTGTCCCCGGGCAAATGACGCGTGATCAAGTCACAGCTATGCTTGGTCCATCGACTTACAAAATAAAAATAGATGGTATTGCTTGCCCGGCATATAGCTTGGGGATGTGTAGCGGCCTTGGCATCGACTACGATTCCCTATTCGTATGCTTTGGCGTTGACGATCGGGTTAGTTCTACTGGGCATGTTCAGCACTGACTGAAGCCACGCGTCATTGTTTTGCCTTGGACACACTCGAACCCCGGCCACGGGGAGGGTGCTTTGCATACACTCTTCGACTAGGACGCGGTGCGCGACTGAAGCGTATGGGCTGCAACTGCCGATTTAGTGCGGCTTTGCTTGGTAGGGATGTTTCGCTCGCGTAGGAAGGCTGTCTCAAGAGAGACAGCCTTCCTTTTGCTTACGCCAGATCTTTGTAAGACACCTCTTTGGCGTCCACACCTTCGCCCACTTTGTCGCGGCGCACGAGCAGGCGGTTCAGGGCGTGGATGTAGGCTTTGGCGGAGGCCACAACCGTGTCGGTGTTGGCTGACTGACCGGTCGCGATCACGCCGTCTTCTTCCAGCCGCACAGAGACGGTGGCCTGCGCGTCGGTGCCTTCTGTCACCGCGCTCACCTGATAAAGCTGCAGGCGGGCGGTGTTGGGGTGGATTTTGCGGATTGCTTTGAAGGTCGCATCCACCGGGCCGTCGCCTTCGCAGGTCGCGGTGACGTCTGAGCCGCCCACTTCCATCTCAACTGTGGATTCTGCCGGACCACCTGTGCCGCAGACCACTTTCATGGAGACGAGCTGTAGATGATCGTTTTCGGCATCTTCGCCGCCACCGGCACGTACAAGCGCCACGATGTCGTCGTCAAACACCTCTTTTTTGCGGTCGGCCAGCTCTTTGAAGCGTACAAAGATGTCTTTGAGCTGGTTGTCGCCCACTTCAAAGCCGAGCTGTTCCAGCTTGTCACGCAGTGCGGCGCGGCCAGAGTGTTTGCCCAGCGGCAAGGAGGTGCCGGAGAGGCCCACATCTTCCGGGCGCATGATTTCGAAGGTCTCTTTGTTCTTCAGCATGCCATCCTGGTGGATGCCAGACTCATGCGCGAAGGCGTTTTTGCCGACGATGGCTTTGTTGAACTGCACTGGGAAGCCGGAAACGGTGGCCACGCGACGAGAGATGTTCATGAGCTTGGTGGTGTCGATGCCCGTGGTCCATGGCATGATGTCGTTGCGCACTTTCAGCGCCATCACGACTTCTTCAAGCGCGGTGTTGCCTGCGCGCTCGCCCAGACCGTTGATGGTGCATTCGATCTGACGCGCTCCACCCGCCACAGCGGCCAGCGAGTTGGCGGTCGCCATGCCGAGGTCGTTGTGGCAGTGTGTTGCGAAGATCACATCATCTGCGCCGGGCACGGTTTCGATCAGTTTCTTGATCAGATCAGCGCTTTCCATCGGGGCGGTGTAGCCCACGGTATCTGGGATATTGATGGTGGTGGCACCGGCTTTGATGGCGATTTCGATCACGCGGCAGAGATAGTCCCACTCGGTGCGGGTGGCATCCATCGGGGACCACTGGACGTTCTCACAGAGATTGCGGGCGTGGCTGACGGTCTCGTGGATCTTGTCGGCCATCTCATCCATGGTGAGGTTGGGAATGGCGCGGTGCAGAGGCGAGGTGCCGATGAAGGTGTGGATGCGGTTTTTCTCCGCATGTTTCACCGCTTCCCAGCAGCGGTCGATGTCTGCGATGTTGGCGCGGGCAAGACCGCAGATACGGGAGTTTTTGGCGCGCTTGGCGATCTCGGAAACAGCGGCGAAATCGCCTTCAGAAGCGATCGGGAAACCGGCTTCGATGATGTCCACACCCATGTCATCCAGCATCTCGGCGATTTCGAGCTTTTCGTCATGGGTCATGGTGGCGCCGGGGCTTTGCTCGCCGTCGCGCAGGGTGGTGTCAAAAATAACAACGCGGTTGTCGGACATGGGTTTGGTTCCTGTTTAGATATGCGGGGGGAAGACTGCGGTAGACGTGCGGTCTCCGAAATTGGGAATGCCTTGCGGCGCAACAGTGCATGGGCCCCAAGGATTTGAAAAATATGGCTGTTTTTCAAAGAAACTGGATGTTTGCATAGGGTTTCCTAGAGGCCTGTCAGTGTCGGGTTGCCGTTGGGCGGTTCAGGGCACTTCGCGTTTGGTTTGAATCTCTTGATTGCGGCTTATTCCATAGGGAAAACGCAAAAGTCGATTCTGTTTGTACTCATAAAAAACGCGAGGTGCTTTAGACATTCGGCGCGGACATCTCTCCTCTGAGCACGCGCGCCGACACGGTCACGCTCAGAGGCGGACTAGGAGTAGGTCTAGGCCACGCGCAAACGGCGCCGGAAGGCGTGCGGATGTTGCGATATGGGCCAAACGTGTCATGACGCAGAGTTATACATGCCGAAGGGTAAATGAAAAGAGCAAAAGTGGCGTGTTTTGTGAGCGAGGATGGCGCGGGGCGTTGGGACGGTGCTGGTCTCACAACGAAGCGAGAACGTCTAAAGCGCTTCTGATCAAAATGAAGCTATGAGCGGGGCTGCGCCGTATGCTCTTGAAAAGAAGGAGATTGAATGTGCGGGCCTTGGTGATTGGCGACAGCGGCGGTATTGGTGCGGCGATAGCGGATAGCTTGAGAGAGCGTGGCGCCGAAGTGGTAGGGCTTTCTCGTGCGCGCGACGGATTTGACATAACAGACCCTGAGACAGTTGAGACTTCATTGAACGCGCTCGATGGCGTGTTTCAACTTGTCTTTGTGGCGACGGGGGTCTTGGTTGTGAGCCGACAGGGGCCTGAGAAATCGCTGCGAGAGGTGACTGCTGAGGAGATGGCGGCTCAATTCGCGGTCAATACAATTGGGCCGGCTTTGGTGATGCGCCACGCCGCGCGGCTGTTGCCGCGCAAGGAGCGGGGCGTTTTTGCAGCATTGTCGGCGCGGGTCGGGTCAATCGGCGACAATCGCGCAGGGGGGTGGTATTCTTATCGCGCCTCCAAAGCGGCACTCAATCAGGTGATCCGAACCGGTGCGATTGAGTTGGGCCGTAGCCACAAACAGTCCATTTGTGTGGCGCTGCATCCGGGCACTGTGGAGACATCGTTCACGGCAAATTACCCTGCCCATAAGAAGCACAGCGCGACGGTGGCTGCGCAGGCTTTGCTGGATGTGCTGGACGGTTTGTCACCCAAGGAAAGCGGGAGCTTTTATGATTATGCGGGCGCGCCTGTACCCTGGTAGCGGAGAAGACCTTCTCCCACAAAACAGAAAAGCCGCGCTCAGGGCGCGGCTTGCTTGTAGTTTGATCCGGTATCTCAGCCGTCGGTCTGCGCGGCGCCGTTTTCGGCGAGTGAGCCGTTGTTCCAGTTGCCGCTGCGTTCCTCGCCGGAGGCATAGCGCATCGTGCCTTCGCCCTGACGTTTGCCAGCCTTGAATGTGCCTTCGTAGATGTCGCCATTTGCGTAGGTCGCTACGCCAATGCCGTTGATCTCGCCAGCCTGCCATTGGCCGGAATATTTGAAGCCGTCAGGCATGATAATTTCGCCGCTGCCTTCGCGCTGACCATTGGCGAATTGCCCGGTGTAGACGGTGCCGTCGGCGTAGGTTGCGGTGCCGGTGCCATGGCGCTGGCCGTTTTGCCATTCGCCTTCATAACGATAGCCATCCGCATATGTCATCACGCCACGGCCGTGATTGCGCGCGCTTTTGAATTCACCCTCATAGACCAGACCGTTGGCATAGGTTGCCTTGCCCGCGCCGTCGATCACGCCAGCTTTCCAAGCGCCTTCGTAGGTTGAGCCGTCGGTGTAGGTGATTTTGCCCTGACCGTCGGCAAGATCATCCTGAAACTGACCCACATAGACAGATCCATCCGGGTAGGTGACCTGACCTTGGCCTGCGATGTGACCTTCGACCCAAGCCCCGACATAAACATAGCCATCGGTGCCGGTGAATGTGCCCTGACCATCGCGTTGATCGGCGCTGAAGTCCCCTTCGTAAGTGTCTCCATTGGCATAGGTGACAAAGCCTTTGCCTTGGCGTTTGCCACCAACGAGTTGTCCCACATAGACGTCGCCGTTGGGTTGGGTCAGGGTGCCGTCGCCTTCGATCTGACCGGCAACCCAATTGCCTTCATAGACCAATCCACCGGGCATGGTGAGGCGGCCTTGGCCTGCGCGTTCGCCGCCTTTGATTTCACCGTCATAGATGGTGCCGTCATTATAGGTGATTTTGCCAAGGCCTTCTTTGACGCCGTTGATCCAATCGCCCTCATATCGATAGCCCGCGGGGCTGATCATCACGCCTTTGCCGTGGTGGTTGGCATTCTGAAAGCTGCCTTCGTAGCGCACGCCATTCGCGTAGCTGGCCACCCCTGTACCGGTGATTTTGCCGTCGACCCATTCCCCTTCATAGGTGCCGCCGTCGGTGAAGGTGATTTTGCCAAACCCATGCGGCTTTCCTTTAGCAAAGGCCCCCTCATAAACAGAGCCGTTGGGGAAGCGGGCAATGCCCTGACCGCGGATCTCTCCGTCAGCCCATTCGCCCTCATATTCATAGCCGTTGGGCAAGCGATAACTGCCGGTGCCGTGCTGCAAACCACCCTTGAAGGTGCCTTCATACACACCGCCGTCATCATACTGTTTTGTCAGAACCTGGCTGTCCTGTGCAAAGGCTGCTGTGCCCGCGAGCAGGATGGCTAATGTAAGTGCCTGAGTTCCGCGCATATTTTTGGCCTCGACTTTTCCCCAAATCGCTTCTCTTGGACGCGAGAAGCATTAACCTGATTTTAGGACATGGGGTTCGGCGGGGCAAACTGTTTTGCGCTTTTTCGCGCGTAAGTCCTGAGCAGAGTGAGGAGACAGGGGATAAATTGCTGTGCTTTGCGCTTTTCCTTGGCGCTGTGTCTGCTACATCTCTGGCAAGACCCGCAGAACAAGACCTGCAGCATAGGAGAACACCCATGGCCGATACATTCCGTTTGACATTGGCACAGGCCAATCCGGTCATGGGGGATTTGTCTGGGAATGCGGACAAAGTGCGCGCTGTTTGGCAGGAGGCCAAAGCGGCAGGCGCGGATATGGTGGCTTTTCCGGAGATGTTCATCGTTGGCTACAACGCGCAGGATTTGATCCTGAAACCTGCGCTGCAGGTGGCCGCACTGGCTGAGATTGAGCAACTGGCCAAAGACTGTGCCGACGGGCCGGTGGTGGCCGTTGGCGGACCTCTGAAAGAGGGCGATGCGCTTTACAACGCCTACTTCATTCTGCGGGATGGCATGATTGCGCATATTCAGCGCAAGCACAATTTGCCGAACTACACGGTGTTTGACGAAGAGCGCCTGTTCACAAGCGGGCCGATGGGAGGGCCTTACAGTGTGAACGGCGTTCGGGTTGGCTCACCCGTCTGTGAGGATGCGTGGTTTGAGGATGTGCCGGAGACGCTGGAGGAAACCGGTGCGGAGTTCCTCGTGGTGCCCAATGGATCGCCTTATTACCGTGACAAGTTTGATCGCCGCATGAACCATATGGTGGCGCGGGTGATCGAGACCGGATTGCCGCTGGTCTACCTCAACATGGTGGGTGGGCAGGACGATCAGATGTTTGACGGCGGCTCCTTTGTGCTGAACCCGGGCGGACAATTGGCGGTGCAGCTACCAGTGTTTGACGAGGTTGTGGCCCATGTGGATTTTGAGCGCACGGCTGAGGGATGGCGCTGCAAAGAGGGGCCGAAAGCTGTTCTTCCTGCGGGGGAGGAACAGGATTACCGCGTCTGCGTAGAGGCTCTGCGCGATTACATGGGTAAGAGCGGATTTTCCAAAGTTTTGCTGGGCTTGTCAGGCGGCATTGACAGCGCGCTGGTGGCGACAATCGCCGTGGATGCGTTGGGCGCGGAGAATGTGCGCTGTGTGATGTTGCCAAGTGAATACACGTCGCAAGGCTCACTCGATGACGCGAAAGACATCGCAGAACGGCTTGGCGTGCGCTATGACTATGTGCCCATCTCAGAGGGGCGGGATGCAATCACCAATACTTTGGCGCCGCTGTTTGAGGGGCTTGAGTCCGGACTTGCCGAAGAGAACATCCAGAGCCGTCTGCGCGGGCTGCTCCTTATGGCGATGTCCAACAAGTTTGGGGAAATGCTGCTGACCACAGGCAATAAATCTGAGGTCGCTGTGGGCTATGCCACGATCTATGGCGATATGGCTGGTGGCTATAATCCGATCAAAGACATGTATAAAACGCGGGTGTTTGAGACGTCTCGCTGGCGCAACGAGGTGCATCGCGACTGGATGATGGGGCCGGAAGGCGAGGTGATCCCGCCGGCGATCATCTACAAACCGCCCTCAGCAGAGCTGCGTCCGGATCAGAAAGACGAGGACAGCCTGCCGCCTTATGATGTGCTGGATGCGATCCTTTACATGCTGGTGGATGAGGACAAATCCGTCGCGGAGTGTGTGGCCGCTGGCTATGATCGGGAGACGGTCAAGCGGGTCGAGCATCTGGTCTACATCAGCGAGTACAAACGCTTTCAGTCGGCACCCGGTGCGCGGCTCAGCAAGAAAGCGTTCTGGCTTGACCGGCGCTACCCGATTGTGAACCGGTTCCGCGATCCGAGCTGATCGACCACGCAAAAGTACAAAAATATAAGGGCTTAAACCATGATAGAGCGCATTCACACTGGCACCCGCATGTCAAAAATTGTGATCCACAATCAGGTTGCCTACCTGTGTGGTCAGGTTGGCGCGGGTGACACTGTGGCAGAACAAACCCGCGATTGTCTGGCCCGCGTGGACGCGTTGCTGGAAGAAGCAGGTTCTGATCGTGAGCACATCCTGCAAGCCATTGTTTGGCTGTCTGACATGAGCGATTTTGCCGAAATGAACGAAGTCTGGGACGCTTGGTTGCCGGAAGGCCATGCGCCAGCGCGTGCCTGTGGCGAAGCCAAACTTGCGCGCGATGTGCTCAAGGTTGAGGTGATTGTCACCGCAGCTGTGAAGGGTGGCTGATTGGGAGTTGCTGCGTTGTGCCGAGTTGGATGAGTATTGTGACTGGCTGACAAGACGGCGGGTTGTTGGTTTCGAGGCTAAGCTTCTTATTGATCATGAGTGATTTCGGCAGAGGTTTTTTGACGCACATTCCACTCGGAGACCACGATAAAAAGCGCCAAAATAGGGCAAATGAACGCAACAAAGAAGACGGAAACAAGAAACGACAATTGGTGCAGTATCGCGAGGCGAACCATTTTCGTCATTTCTGGACAGCTCAGTCCTTTCATGACATTTCCCCCGCAGCCTGCTGAAATCAAATACTCATTTGTCCAAAAATCTGAGAGCCGCGATAAACCGACGAAGATGAAGCTGGCCAAAATGACCACCCGAACCCACTTTTGTTTCGTAAACACTAAGGCAAAAATCCCCAAAATGGGTGCCAAATAAATTGAATAGAATATGTACATCTTGGAGATGGTAATATTTTTTCGCTTGACGCTCAATCTCAGTGGCTGATTTGCTAGGTGCATCCGCTGCCTGTGCAGACTGCTCTCTTGGATTTTCCAATGTCAGGATCGGTTTCCGTTTGGGGCAACGCAGCGCGACGGGCTGTGCTGACTCAATTCGAAAAATTTTGCGGTGAAAGTCAGTGGTTCTGACATTCCTCGGGGCTAGCGCCCTGAAAGCTCCGACGCGCCTCATTTAGGCGCGCCGTTTTTGTTTTGGAATGATCAGCCGCGGGCTTTGATCACTTGCAAGAGCGGCATCACAGCGGACATGTCCGGGCCGTGGCTTTGGCCGGTGAGAGCTTTGCGCAGTGGCATGAAGAGACCGCGCCCCTTGCGGCCGGTGGCCTCTTTCACGGCGGCGGTCCAGCTGCCCCAAGTGCTGTCATCAAACGGGCCTTCGGGCAGAAGCGCCATGGCTTCTTTGATGAAGTCTTGGTCTTCGTCTTCTATGGCAGGCTCCGCACCGTTGGCGAAGAGATCCCACCATGGCGCGATGTCTTTGCGGGTGGTGATGTTTTCGCGGGTCACGTTCCAGAAACGCTCAGCCAGATCGGCAGGCACGCCAGCGGCGGCGATGTCATCGGCCATCTCGGAAAGCGGTTTGTCGTGCAGCACTTTGCCGGTGAGCGGGTAGAGGTCCTGCTCGTCAAACTTGGTAGGCGCGGCGCCAAATTTGTTGACGTCAAAGCCTTCAGCGATCTCCTCGATGGAGCCGCGCAGCTCAACCGGATCGGAGCTGCCAAGGCGGGCCATCAGGCTGAGGAGGGCCATCGGCTCCACACCGGCTTCGCGCAGATCGCGCAGGGCCAGCGTTCCGAGGCGTTTGGAAAGCGCTTCGCCCTGTGGGCCGGTCAGCAAGGAGTGGTGGGCAAAGTTTGGAACGCCGCCGCCAAGTGCTTCGATGATCTGAATCTGGGTCGCCGTGTTGGTGACGTGGTCAGAGCCGCGCACAACATCGGTGATGCCAAAATCGATGTCATCACAGACAGAGGCCAGCGTGTAGAGAAACTGACCATCCGCACGGATCAGGACCGGATCAGAGACCGAAGCGGCATCAATGGAGCGATCGCCCAAGATGCCATCGGTCCATTCGATGCGAGCGTGGTCGAGCTTAAAGCGCCAGTGACCATTGCCACGGTCCGCGCGCAGAGCGGCTTTCTCGTCTTCCGACAGCGCAAGAGCGGCGCGGTCATAAACCGGCGGTTTGCCCATGTTGAGCTGCTTCTTGCGCTTGAGGTCCAACTCGGTTGGCGTTTCAAAGCACTCATAGAAGCGGCCCATGTCGCGCAGTTGCTGCGCGGCGTCTTCATAACGCTCCAGACGGGTGGATTGACGCTCCATTCGGTCCCAGGTCAGGCCGAGCCATTCCAGATCTTCCTGGATGGCATCCACATATTCCTGTTTGGACCGCTCTGGGTCGGTGTCGTCAATGCGCAGGATGAAGGTGCCGCCCGATTTGCGAGCGATCAGGTAGTTCATCAGCGCGGTGCGCAGGTTGCCAACGTGGATATAGCCGGTTGGCGAAGGGGCGAAACGGGTCGTCGTCATGGGAATCTCCTGTTGGGGCCTCCCTTCCCACATGAATGTCATTTTGTCCAGAAATCCGGCTTAGATCCGCGCAACAAGGGCGGTTGAGCCCGATTTCTTAATATTCTCGTAAGGAAAGTGGGCTGGTTCCTCCTCCTCAAGGGACCGTGAATTGCAATCCAAACGCGTAATTCTATCGTAGCCCCAACAATATCAAAAAATAGATATTTTTCCGCAGGAGGATTGGACCATGACCAAACAAACCAAATTGACCCGCCGCAGCATGTTGGCAGGCGCAGCGGCTGCCCCGGTTGCGGCAACTTTGCTGCCAAACCAAAGTCTGGCAAAAGCTGAGATGAAGGGCGTTGGCACCACGCGGTTTAACCGGATGAAACTGGGCCAGTTTGAGGTGACCACGCTATTGGTGGGCACGCGTACTGTTGAAGGCCCGCAGAACATCTTTGGCATGAATGTGAGCGCTGAAGAGTTTGCCAAGGCCTCCGAGGCGGCCAACATCCCGACCAATGCGGCACAGTTTTTCTTCACGCCCACCATTGTGAACACCGGCGACGAGCTTGTGCTGTTTGATGCGGGCTTGAGCCCTGAGGCGATCACTGGAGCACTGGCTGCGGCAGGCTACACGCCGGATCAGGTGAACAAGGTTGTGATCACCCATATGCATGGCGACCACATCGGCGGTGTTGCGGGCGAGGGCGGTGTGACCTTTGGCAACGCGCAGCATTTGACCGGCCGCGTAGAGTTTGACGCCTGGGCGAAAACCGATGGCAACAAAGCGTTTGAGGGCAAAATTCGCCCGAATGCAGAACGTTTTGATATGATTGAGGATGGCGCCTCGGTGGCAAGTGGCATCACCGCCGTTGGCACCTTTGGCCACACGCCCGGTCATATGGCCTATATGATCGAAAGCGATGGCAAACAGATCATGCTTTGTGCGGATTTTGCCAACCACTACGTCTGGTCGCTGGCCTATCCGGACTGGGAAGTGAAGTTTGACATGGACAAAGCTGCGGCCGCCGCGACCCGTCGCAAAGTGCTTGATATGCTGGCGGCGGATAAGGTGCCGTTTGTCGGCTATCACATGCCGTGGCCTGCGGTGGGCTATGTCGAAAGCCACGATGGCGGCTATAAATATGCGCCGGCGAGCTATCAGTTGATGCTCTGAAAATCCGGATAGATAGCCTATGAGAGGCGGTCAGGCATGGCCGCCTTTGTTTGCGCGTTTACAAAGGTCTATGTGATGATCTTCGCACCGACTACGCGGAGATGCATATCCACCAGCGCCGTTTCATCTGCGCTCAGATCTTGCTTGCGCGGATAGTTTGGGGCGGCTCTGTCGTTTAGAATTGGCGCGTCCCATCCGGCGGTTGTTTCAAAGAAACGGGCGACGCCTGCCTCGCCAAAATGTCTCAGGTATCCCTGGACCACCACGTCGAGATAGCTGAGCCAGATCGGGTGGCGGACGTCCGGTGAAAGACCTTGTTCTGCAGGGACATGGTAGACTGCGATGTCAATTTCGGTAGGTTTTGCGTGACGGATGGCCGAGGTCGCGCCCACTCTGTCGTAGGCGAATTCCCGTTCATCCAGCGCAGCCCAATCGTCGTTTGGCACATGCGCGATGATGCCTTCGATTTCGCTGGTTTCATCAGGTTCAGCGGTCAAGAATGCAATCGGGCGCAGGTTTGTATGACGCCAGGCGCGGCGCCAGCCCTGTAGGGTTGCTTTGTGCAAGTCCTCGTAATCGTGTGTTTTTTCGTTCACAAGGCTGCCGTAGCCGAAGAAGTAGGACGCGGTCATGAAATGTAGGGATCACGCAGCTTGATCCATGTCAATGCTTTCCTATGCGCATTCTGTCACACCGGCTAACGGGGAGTTAAAAGGCAAGGGTAAAGCGGGAGCTTTCATATGCGCATCACCAAACGGACCAATATTGCGATGCGTGTGCTGATGTATTGCGCGGCGAACCCTGATCGTCTTGTCACCAAACATGAGATTGCCGGGGTCTGTGCGGCTTCTGAAAACCATCTCGCGCAGGTGATTCACAAGCTCGCTTTGTTGGGGGTTTTGGACACCCATCGCGGACGCAGCGGGGGCGTCAGGCTGGCGCATGACACAAAGGACATCTGTGTCGGAGATGTTTTCCGCGCCATGGAAGGGCCGGTGCCTCTGGCGGAGTGTTTTGCGGATGTGGATACGACCTGTCCTCTGGTAAGCGCCTGCCGATTGAAGCACATTTTGGGAGAGGCTGCGGAGGCCTTCTATGCGCGCCTTGATGAAGTCACACTGGACACTCTGATGTGCGAAAACAACGCGTTGCTCAACATCTTGACGCCTGAGCCGTGCCACAAAGATCCGGCGCGTAGCTGACCGGTTAGTTGCAAGTTAATCAAAATTGATTGGGCGATCAGTAGCACGATAACGCGGCTTGTTTCACCGTGTTCGGCATACTACGGTGCACCCAAGGTGAATCGGGAGAACCGGAGTAGTCCGGTGCCGAAGGAGCAACCGCCCCGGAAACTCTCAGGCCACAGGGACCGACACGCCGCTATAAAGACTCTGGAGAGTGGCGCCGATGGGCGTCCGCCGAAGGGATAACGATCTCAGGCTTAAGGACAGAGGGGGCATCGCACGCGCATGAATTTGCGCGACTATGGGATGCCGGATGTGACCATCAAACATGGATGCGCCCGGGTAGAGAAGGGCAAAGCCTATGGGAGAGTCGGTCGCAGAGCTGAAGCGCACGCCGCTATATGATCTGCACATTGAGCTGGGCGCCAAGATGGTTGGGTTTGCGGGCTATGACATGCCGGTGCAATACCCGATGGGCGTGATGAAGGAACACTTGCACACCCGTGCGGCGGCGGGTCTGTTTGACGTCAGCCATATGGGGCAGGTGGTGCTGAAAGCCGAAAGCTATGATGCCGCTGCCAAGGCTTTTGAGACTTTGGTGCCAATGGATGTGCTTGGTTTGGGCGCAGGGCGGCAGCGTTACGGGTTCTTCACCAACGATGCTGGTGGCATCGAGGACGACCTGATGTTTGCCAATCGGGGTGATCATCTGTTCGTTGTGGTGAATGCGGCCTGTAAGGAAGCTGACATCGTGCGGATGATCGGGGCTTTGACGCCGGAGGTTTCGGTGACGGAGATCACGGATCGCGCATTGGTGGCGCTGCAGGGGCCAGCGGCTGAGGCCGCTTTGGCACGTCTGAACCCGGCTGTGGCCGATATGGCGTTTATGGACTTTGCGGATGTAGAGCTTGATGGGGTGGCCTGTTGGGTAAGCCGGTCGGGCTATACCGGTGAAGACGGCTATGAGATCTCCATTCCTGCTGACGCGGCAGAGGGTCTTTGCCGTAAACTTCTGGCGATGGAAGAGGTCGCACCCATTGGGCTTGGTGCGCGTGACAGTCTGCGCCTTGAGGGCGGTTTGTGCCTTTATGGCAATGACATTGATACGGCGACCTCCCCGATTGAAGCTGCGCTGACCTGGGCCATCCAGAAAGTGCGCCGTGCGGATGGCGAACGGGCAGGCGGTTTCCCCGGTGCCGATCGGATCTATGGCGATCTGGCTGAAGGTGTGGCGCGCAAGCGCGTGGGGCTTGCGCCACAGGGGCGTGCCCCCATGCGTGCTGGCACACAGCTTTTTGCAGAAGCAGAGGGCGGTGACCCGATTGGCGAGGTCACCTCTGGCGGATTTGGCCCCACGCTGAATGGCCCCGTAGCCATGGGATATGTCGGCAGCGCGCAGGCGTCGCCAGGGACAGAAATCTTTGGCGAAGTGCGCGGCAAACGCATGCCGGTGACAGTGGCGAAGATGCCGCTGGTGCCCGCCAATTTCAAACGTTGAGCAACAGGAGAGCAAGCAATGAAATTCACAGAAGAGCACGAATGGCTGCGCGAAGAAGGTGACCTGATCGTGGTGGGCATCACAGAGCACGCTAGCGAGCAGCTGGGCGATGTGGTGTTTGTGGAACTGCCAGAGGCAGGCACCGAAGTGACCAAAGACGAAGAAGTCTGTGTAATCGAGTCCGTGAAAGCGGCCAGCGACATCCTCGCGCCGCTGGATGGGGAAATCGTTGAGGTCAACGAGCCGCTGGTGGATGAGCCGGGCAAAGTGAACGAAGACCCGATGGAAGGCGCCTGGTTCTTTAAGATCAAGCCGTCTGATCTGAGTCAGATGGACGACTATATGGATGAGGCCGCTTACAAAGATTTCATTGGGTAAGCACCGTCTTAGAAACGGGCGGAGCCCCGGCCGTTTATACCCCGATGATCACACATGAAATTTGATTGGTTCGGCCTCTGTGGTCGAGCCGACGCCCAGCTTTTTTCCCGCACCTGCGGCTGCGGATCGTTGAGGAGACACCGATGACCTTCACCCCAACTGAATATCTACCTTATGATTTTGCCAACCGTCGCCACATCGGCCCGTCTCCTGAGGAGATGGCAGAGATGCTGCAGGTGATCGGGGCAGACAGCCTTGATGCGCTGATTGATGACACCATGCCGGACAGCATTCGTCAGAAAGAGCCCCTGGATTTTGGGCGCCCTCTGTCTGAGCGGGAAGTGCTGCGGCACATGCGCGAAACCGCCGGTAAGAACAAGGTTCTGACCAGCCTGATCGGGCAGGGGTATTATGGCACGGTCACGCCGCCTGCGATCCAGCGCAACATTCTGGAGAATCCGGCGTGGTACACCGCCTATACGCCTTATCAGCCCGAGATTTCGCAGGGCCGCCTTGAGGCGCTTTTGAACTATCAGACCATGGTCAGCGATCTGACCGGGCTTGAGGTTGCAAACGCTTCGCTGCTGGATGAGGCCACCGCCTGCGCCGAAGCGATGACCATGGCGCAGCGGGTCTCAAAATCCAAAGCCAAGGCCTTTTTCGTCGATGAAAACTGCCATCCGCAGAACATCGCTGTGATGCAGACGCGAGCAGCCCCTTTGGATATCGAGATTATCATCGGCAATCCGGATGATCTGGAGGCGGAAAAGGTCTTTGGCGCGATCTTCCAGTATCCGGGCACGCATGGCCATGTGCGCGATTTCACGAAGGAAATGGAGGCGCTGCATGCCACCAAGGCGATTGGTGTTGTCGCGGCCGATATTCTGGCGCTGACCCTGCTAAAGGAACCGGGTGCGATGGGGGCGGATATTGCCGTGGGCAGCACGCAGCGCTTTGGCGTGCCGGTGGGCTATGGTGGCCCGCACGCTGCATACATGAGCTGCCGTGATGCCTTTAAACGGGCGATGCCGGGGCGCATTATTGGTGTGTCTATCGACAGCCACGGCAACCGTGCCTACCGCCTATCTTTGCAGACGCGTGAGCAACACATTCGCCGTGAGAAAGCCAACTCCAACGTTTGCACGGCGCAGGCGCTGTTGGCGGTGATGGCCTCGATGTATGCGGTGTTCCATGGGCCCAAGGGTCTGAAGGCGATTGCACAGCGTATCCACCGCAAAACCGTGCGTCTGGCGCGTGGGCTTGAAGCGGCGGGCTTTACCGTGGAGCCAACGGACTTCTTTGACACGATCACCGTCGATGTTGGGCTGCTGCAACGTGGTGTGCTGCAACACGCGGTGCAAGAAGGCATCAACCTGCGCAAAGTGGGCAAAACCAAAGTGGGTATTTCTCTGGATGAGATGACCCGTCCGCAGACCATCGAAGCGGTGTGGCGTGCCTTTGGTATCGTGCAGGATGATGATGATTTTGCGCCAGAGTATCATTTGCCCGAAGCGATGTTGCGTACGTCCAGCTATCTGGATCACCCGATTTTCCACATGAACCGCGCGGAAACCGAGATGATGCGCTACATGCGGCGTTTGGCGGATCGGGATCTGGCACTGGACCGTGCGATGATCCCGCTCGGTTCCTGCACCATGAAGCTGAACGCTGCTGTGGAAATGATGCCGGTGAGCTGGCGCGAATTCTCGCTGATGCACCCCTATGCTCCCAAAGATCAGGCGCAGGGCTACACCCAGCTGATTGACGATCTGAACGACAAGCTTTGCCAGATCACGGGCTATGACGCGATTTCCATGCAGCCAAACTCTGGTGCGCAGGGGGAATATGCGGGGCTTTTGACCATTGCAGCATATCACCGCGCACGTGGCGAAGCGCATCGCAATGTTTGCCTGATTCCGATGAGTGCCCATGGCACCAATCCGGCCTCGGCACAGATGGTGGGCTGGAAAGTGGTTCCGGTGAAGTCCGCTGAGAATGGCGACATTGATCTGGAGGACTTCCGTGCAAAGGCACAAAAGCATGCGGGCGAGCTGGCAGGGTGCATGATCACCTATCCGTCGACGCACGGCGTGTTTGAAGACACGGTGCATGAGGTCTGTGGCATCACGCATGAGTTCGGTGGGCAGGTCTATATTGACGGTGCAAACCTCAACGCCATGGTTGGGCTGAGCCGTCCGGGCGATATTGGCGGGGACGTCAGCCACCTGAACCTGCACAAGACCTTCTGCATTCCGCATGGCGGGGGCGGCCCCGGCATGGGACCGATTGGTGTGAAAGCGCATCTGGTTGAGCATCTTCCGGGCCATCCGGAAACCGGTGGTTCAGAAGGCCCAGTTTCGGCTGCACCATTTGGGTCTCCAAGCCTTCTGCCAATCAGCTGGGCCTATGTCTTGTTGATGGGCGGTGAGGGGCTGACCCAGGCGACCCGTGTGGCGATCCTGAACGGGAACTATATCGCCAAGCGGCTCGAAGGGGCGTTTGACGTGCTGTACAAAGGTCCAACCGGCCGTGTGGCGCATGAATGCATCATCGACACGCGCCCCTTTGCGGAAAGCGCGGGGATCACGGTGGATGATATTGCCAAGCGCCTGATGGATGCGGGATTCCATGCGCCAACAATGAGCTGGCCAGTGGCGGGAACGCTGATGATCGAGCCAACGGAATCGGAAAACAAAGCCGAGATCGACCGCTTCTGTGAGGCCATGCTGGCGATCCGTGAGGAAATTCGGGATATCGAAGACGGCCGAATTGATGCGGAAAACAACCCGCTGAAAAACGCGCCGCATACGATGGAAGACCTCGTGAAGGAATGGGATCGCCCCTACAGCCGTGGGCAGGGCTGCTTCCCGCCCGGTGCATTCCGGGTCGACAAGTATTGGCCACCGGTGAACCGGGTCGACAATGCCTTTGGCGACCGCAATCTGGTCTGCACCTGTCCTCCAATGGATGACTACGCCGAAGCTGCGGAGTAAGGCGAGGGGGCCAGCCCCCTCACTTGTGTGACCACAAGCTCACCCCCGGGATACTTCTCGAATGAGAAGATCTTGGGGGTGGGCTTTTTTGTTCAGTCTCTGGCGCGCAGGATACGGGCTGGGCGCGTTGCCAGCGAGGGCCAGGCAAAGACAAGACCGGCCAAGAGGTTGGCGAGGATGCCGGCGCTGAGGATCCACAAAGCGTTAGGCCAAATGATGATGAAATCGCTCTCCATCACAAAGGTCATCACGGCCCAGCCTCCAAGCAGGCCAACCGCGAGGGCAACACCGCCTGCGGCACCGCCCAGAAGGGCTGCGCGCCAGGCGAAGCTTTTGAGGATCTGGCCGCGCGTGGCGCCGAGGGTCTTCAACACGGCGGCCTCATAGGTGCGCGCGGATTGGCCCGCGGCAGCGGCCCCAAAAATCACCAGAAGGCCTGTGAGCAGGATGGTGGAGGCGCCGTAGGTTGTGGCATTGGCCAGCTGCGCCACCAGGTCTGAAACCTGCTGTGCAGCGTCTCTCACATGGATCGCGGTGACATTGGGGTAGGTTTCAGACACTTCTTTCAACAGGCTCGCTTCGCTCTCAGCCTCCGCATAGACAGTTGCGATGAAGCTGTGGGGGGCGCCGGCGAGGGCGGCTTCGTTCATGATGATGACAAAGCCCATCCCAGCGTTGGAGAAATCCACCTCACGGAAGCTGGTCACTGTGCCGGTGATGTCCCGCCCGAGGATGTTGATCGTCATGCTGTCGCCCAGTGAGAGCCCCATCTCTTCGGCTTCTTCATCGGCAAAGCTGATCTGGGGCGTGCCTGCATGCTTGGGATCCCACCATGTGCCAGCGGTGAGTTTGGTGCCTTCGGGCATGTCGCTGGCATAGCTCACGCCACGGTCGCCGCGAATGACCCAGTGGTCACCGGCCACGTCTTTGGCGGGGCGGTCGTTGATCCGGGTGATCACGCCGCGCAGCATGGGGGCGTTTTCGACATCGTGGATGGTTGGCGTGTCTGCCCAGTCAGCTTCCAGAAGCGGCATCTGATCGCGTTGGATGTCGACAAAAAAGAAGGAGGGCGCAACTTCGGGTAGATCGCTGGCAATTGCGTTGCGCAGGTTGCCATCCACCTGGCCAACGGTGGCAAGCACACTGAGTCCCAGGCCGAGGGATAGCACGACCGGGGTTGTTGCCTCCGAGGCGCGGCCCACAGATTGCAGCGCCCAGCGGACTTGCGGGGATTGGCGCAGACGTTGGGAGAGGCTGTTGAGCAATGCGCGCAGCCCGGCGGAGGCGGCAGTCAGTGCGGACATGGCGATGGCGACGCCCCCCGCGAACCAGATCGTGAGGCGCGCTGAGCCGGAAAGCCAGCTTGCGAGCGCGATCAGCAAAGCGATTAGGCCCACAACTGTGAGCATATAGCGCAGGGCTGGCCAATGGCGGGTTTGACCAAGCTGGTCGCGAAACAGCGCGCTGGGGCGGACGTTTTCCACGCGCGCCAGCGGCCAGAGGGTGAAAATCGCGGCGGCCAATGTGCCGTAGAGTGCGGCTTCGATCAGCGGGAGCGGATAGATCGCAAAACTTGCCGGAAAAGGCAGGACGGCGGTGATCAGCGGGGCAAGCAGGATAGGCAGCAGCGCGCCAAGGATCAGACCTGAGGTGATGCCGATGAGGGCCACAAAGCCGATTTGCAGGAAATAGCTGAGAAAGATCGTGCGGCGCTCGGCACCAAGGCTGCGTAGGGTGGCGATGGTCTCGGTCTTGCGGGCGAGGTATGCGCGGATGGTAGTGGAGATTCCCACACCGCCTACGGCAAGGCCCGCAAGGCCCACAAGGATCAGGAAGGCACCGAACCGCTCGACAAAGCGGGTGATGCCTGGCGCTCCATTGCGGCTGTCTCGCCACCGCAGCCCGGTGCTTTCAAAGGTGGCTCTTGCGTCTGCTTCAAGCGTGGCAAAATCGGCCTGCTCAGGCAGATTGAGACGATAGTGAGAGGTGAAAAGCGTGCCAGGGGCCAAGAGGCCGCTTTCAGACAGATCACTTGTGCGCACAAGCGCGCGGGGGGCGAAGGAGAAACCATCGCCGGTGTCGGGCTCGCGCAGCAGGCGGGCCATGTAAACGAAGGTTTGTGATCCCAGTTGAAAGGTGTCGCCGGGGGCGAGCGCGAGACGATCAGCCAAAAGCCCATGCAGTACCGCGCCGGGCAGGTTGTCTTGGCCGTTCAGCGCGCCCTCCAAGGAGATGTCTGGCGACAAAGAGACCGCGCCCACCAGCGGATAGGCGGTGTCCACCGATTTGACCTGCGCCAATGCGCGTTCGGTCTCGGCCTCCCCCGGGACAACCACCATGGAGCGGAAATCAATGATTTCGGAGCTTCCCGTGGTGTTGGTGGCCATCCATGCGCGCTCTTCCTCGGTGGCGCGGCGGTAGGTGAAGCTCATTTCCGCATCCCCTCCCAAGAGCGTCGCGCCCTCGGAGCTGAGGCCGGTTTGGATGGCACTGCGTACAGAGCCGATGGCTGCGATGGTGGCGACGCCAAGGATTAGGCAAGCGAGAAAGACGGTGAAGCCGCGCAACCCGCCCCGGATTTCCCGGCGCGCGATGCGCGTTGCGGCTGACAGGCTCATGCGAGCGCCTCGGATGCAACAGGTGCAAGATGGGTTTCATCATCCAAGCGACCGTCACGCAGGCGCACCACCCGTTCACAACGAGCGGCGAGGCTGTTGGAATGGGTCACCATGATCAGGGTCGTGTCGCGTTTGGCGTGCAGATCAAAGAGCAGATCCATGATGGTTTCGCCGGTTACCTGATCAAGGTTGCCGGTAGGCTCATCTGCCAGAAGCAGTCGCGGTGATGGGGCGCTGGCGCGGGCCAGCGCAACGCGTTGCTGCTCCCCGCCGGACATCTGACTTGGGTAATGATCGGCGCGGTGTGCGAGGCCGACGGCTTCAAGCTCGGCACGGGCGCGCTCTTGGGCATCGCTGCGACCCGCCAGCTCCAGAGGGGTGGCGACGTTTTCCAGCGCGGTCATGGTGGGGATCAGGTGAAAATTTTGAAACACCACGCCCATGTTTTCTCGGCGGAAGCGCGCAAGGGCATCCTCATCCATCGCCGAGAGATCGTGATCCAGCGCCATGATCTGACCGGAGGTCGCGCGCTCAAGCCCACCCATCAGCATCAGGAGTGAGGATTTCCCAGAGCCAGAGGGCCCAACAAGCGCCAAAGTTTCACCTGCGGCCACATCAAGCGAGATCCCATGAAGAATTTCTATCCGTCCGGCATTGCTATCCAGCGCTAAAGTCGCATCTTTGAGAGAGAGTATGGATGACATGTCGGAGGTCGCCTGTTGAAACTTCATTCCTCTCTATATGGGGCCGTGTCGCGTTGCGGCAAGGCATTGGCATTTGGCATTTTAAGCGTCTCATTAAGCGACACTGCGGTCAAGGCGGAGACCGTTGTGATTGCCGCTTTGGGAGACAGTTTGACCCACGGCTATGGCGTCGCGCAGGGTGCCGGGTTTGTGCCACAGCTTGAGGCTTGGCTGATTGCGCAAGGCCATGATGTGAATCTGCAAAATGCTGGCGTGTCTGGGGACACGACCCAGGGCGGCTTGTCGCGTGTAGGCTGGACGCTGGGGCCGGATGTGGATGCGCTGATTGTGTCGCTTGGGGGCAATGATGCTCTACGCGGGATTGATCCGGCAGTGAGCAAAGCCAATCTTGCGGGCATCGTGGAGGCCGGACAGGCGGCAGATGTGGACGTGATGCTGATCGGAGTGCAAGCGCCGATGAATTTTGGTGCGGGCTACAAGCAGGACTTTGATGGCATGTATGGGGCCTTGGCGGAGGATTACAACCTGACGCTTGCGCCGGATTTCTTTTCGGCCATCCGGGATTTGCCGGAGGACCAGCTTCGCGCGCTGATGCAGCCAGATGGCATTCACCCAAATGCGGATGGTGTGGCGGCGATTGTCCCTGTTCTGGGGCCTTTTGTGGTTGAGATGCTGGAGCAGATGCAGGAGTAGGTGATGCCCGGGCGGTTCTTTCTGACCACGACGATGCGCGATGTTGGCCAATGGGTCGGCGCAGATGCATCGGCGGTCGAAGGCGAGCCGCCGCGCCGAAATATTGCGCCGGGGCAGGAGGTTGCCTGTCTCACTTCAAGTGGCTTTCAGCGTATGCGCTGGGGGGTCATCCCGGTGGGGCGCGTAAATGCGCGTGGGCGGCCTGTGATGGAAACGATCATAAATGCACGCTCTGAAACCGTGTTTGACAAGTCGGCTTTTGAGGGCACAGGGCGCGCCGTGATCATTGTCGATGGCTGGTATGAATGGACGGGTGAGACGCGGCGCAAGACGGCTTGGCGCATTTCTGGAAAAGAGCCACTGATCTTTGCCGCGATCACAGATGTCTGGAAAGCGCCGGGTGGGCGCGAGGTACATCAGGTGGCGGCAGTGACTTGCGCGCCGAACACCGATGTTGCGCCGATCCATCACCGGATGGGCGTGTTGCTTGATAAACAGGATGTGCCGCTTTGGCTGGAAGGCTCACCGGAAGAAGTGAGCCCGCTGATGGTGCCTTGGCCGGCCGGTCGGCTCAAAATTGAAGAGGCGTCAGATGTGGATTGGGGCGCGCCTTAGGCCGCCAAATCAATCCAGACAGGCACATGATCTGAGGGCTTGGAGCGGCCGCGCTCTTCTTTGTCGATTTGGCAATCCTGCAAGAGATCCGCACATTGCGGACTAAGTAGGAAGTGGTCGATGCGGATGCCGTTGTTGCGGTTCCATGCGCCGGCTTGGTAGTCCCAGAAGGAATACATGCCTGATGCAGAATTGCGGGCGCGGAACGCCTCCGTTAGGCCGAGGTTCACAAGGCGGCGATAGGCGGCGCGGCTTTCTGGGCGGGCGAGGGCGTCTTCTTGCCAGTCTTCGGGTTTGGCGGCGTCTTCATTCTGCGGGATGATGTTGTAGTCGCCCGCCATGAGGAAAGGTTCTTCCGCTGAGAGGAGCGCTTCGGCGCGGGCGTACAGGCGCTCCATCCATGCGAGTTTGTAGTCGTACTTCGGCCCGGGTGTCGGGTTGCCGTTGGGCAAATAGAGGCCACAAATGCGGACCGGCGTGTCGCCCATCACGGTTGCTTCGATATAGCGGGCTTGTTCGTCGCTGTCGTCACCGGGCAGACCGCGTGTCACATCCTCCAAAGGAAGCTTGGACAGGATCGCCACGCCGTTGAAGCTCTTCTGGCCGTGGGTTTCGACCTGATAGCCGCGCTCTTCAAAAATCTCGCGCGGAAAGGCCTCATCGACGGATTTGATTTCCTGCAGGATCGCCACATCGGGCTGCGCCTCATCCAGCCAGCGGGGCAGGGTTTCGATGCGCGCCTTGATGCCATTGATGTTGAACGTGGCGATTTTCATGAGGCTGTCCTTTGTCCGCTGGGTCTTTGTATCTACCCAGCAAACATCGGTGGCGGCAAGATGAGAAACGCCGCGTGCTTACATCGAAAAGCTGGTGCCGCAGCCGCAGGAGCTGGTGGCATTGGGGTTGTTGATCACAAACCGCGCGCCAATGAGCTCTTCAGAAAAGTCGATGACTGCATCTGCCAAGAATGGCAGAGAAACGCTGTCCACCAGAACTTTCTCCCCAGCACCTTCAAGCACAAGGTCATCATCCTTGGGCGTATCCAGCTTGATCTCATACTGAAAGCCTGAGCATCCGCCGCCTTCAACGGCCACGCGCAGGGCCTGACCCTGATCGGCGGCACCGATCTCTGCGAGACGTTCGAAGGCTCTTTCGGTTACTTTGGGCGGCAACTGCATGATTTTTTGTCCTATTCGCGCGATTTGCCCGGTTCAAAGCGGGCGCAAAACCCAATATAGAAAAGCCAAGGACAGGCTACAAGGACCACGCACATGTATGCGCCCTACGCCTCAGATCCGGCACATGCGCGGGGACGGCGCATTCCGGAGGAGGAGAGCAGCTTTCGGTCATGCTTTCAGCGGGATCGGGACAGGATCATTCACGCCAGCGCCTTTCGGCGGCTCAAACACAAAACACAAGTGTTTGTGGAGCATGAAGGGGATTACTTCCGCACGCGGCTGACCCATTCGATCGAGGTCGCGCAGGTGGCGCGGACCATCGCGGGGGCTTTGGGCCTCAATCAGGAAATCACCGAGGCCATCGCTTTGGCGCATGATCTCGGCCATACCCCATTTGGCCATACTGGCGAAGATGCGCTGGACGCGCTGATGCAGCCCTACGGCGGCTTTGATCACAACGCCCAAGCGGTGCGGATCGTGACATCACTTGAGCGGCACTATGCGGATTTTGACGGGTTGAACCTGACCTGGGAAACCCTTGAAGGCATTGCCAAACACAATGGTCCTGTTGTTGGCGATCTGCCTTACGCGCTGGCGGATTATAACGCGGTGCATGATCTGGAGCTTCACACCCATGCGAGTGCAGAGGCACAGGTAGCAGCCTTGGCCGATGATGTGGCTTACAACAATCACGATCTGCATGATGGCCTGCGCGCTGGGCTCTTCACCGAGGAAGAAATCTGCGCGTTGCCGATCGTCGGAGAGGCTTTTGCGGATGTGGACAGGAGCTATCCCGGGCTTGAAGCGATCCGCCGGCGGCATGAGGCGTTGCGCCGTGTGTTTGGCGTGATGGTGAGCGATGTGATCGCAACCTCGCGCGCGGCGCTTGAGGAGGTGGGGGCGCAATCCGTGGAGGAGTTGCGGGGATGCGGAAGGCCGGTGGTGCAATTCTCCAGCGCATTGTGGGCAGATCTCAAAGAAATCCGCGCCTTCCTGTTTAGCCGCATGTATCGGGCCCCTTCTGTTGTGAAAATGCGCAAAGAAGTGACAATCGTTGTGGAAGAGCTGTTCCCGCTGTTCCTCAAGCAGCCTGATTTACTGCCAGCACGTTGGCATGATGATCTGCGGCGATGTGGCGATGAAACCGCTGTGGCGCGCATGGTGTCGGACTATATTTCCGGTATGACTGACCGCTATGCATTGCAGCAGCACGCGCGCCTTATTGGCAAGTGACGTTGACGTGACAGCCTGTGGTGATAAACCCACCGCAATCTGACAAGACCAAAGACATGTATAGGACGGTCTGATGAACCTGTTTTCCGAGATCCGCGCGCTGGTGATTGACGCGCTGGAAGCGATGCAAGCCGAGGGCGCACTGCCTGAAGGGCTGGACTTTAAAAACGTGGCCGTTGAGCCGCCGCGTGATGCGCTGCATGGCGATATGGCCACCAACGCTGCGATGGTGCTGGCCAAACCTGCCAAGATGAAACCGCGCGACATTGCCGATACGCTGGCGGGTAAGCTCGCGGAAGATGCACGTGTCGACGTGGCAGAGGTTGCCGGCCCCGGCTTTTTGAACCTGCGCCTCGCGCCGGTGCTCTGGCAGAACGTGGTGAAAGCCGCGCTGGAAGGCGGCAATGACTTTGGCCGCTCTACTATGGGCGCGGGCAAGAAAGTCAATGTAGAGTATGTCTCTGCAAACCCAACCGGGCCACTGCACGTGGGGCACACCCGCGGCGCGGTCTTTGGTGACGCGCTGGCGAGCCTTCTGGATTTTGTCGGCTTTGACGTGACGCGCGAATATTACATCAACGACGGCGGCGCGCAGGTCGATGTGCTCGCGCGCTCTGTGTACCTGCGTTATCAGGAAGCGCACGGGCAAGAAGTGGCGTTTGAAGATGGCACCTATCCCGGTGACTATCTGATCCCGGTTGGAGAAGCGCTGAAAGAAAAGGTGGGCGATGCCTATCTCGACAAAGGCGAAGACGTTTGGCTTGCCGAAATTCGTGAGTATGCCACGGAAGCCATGATGGATCTGATCCGCGCTGACCTGAAGGCGCTGGGCGTGACCATGGATAAGTTCTACTCGGAAAAGTCGCTTTATGGCACCGGCCGGATTGAGAGCGCTTTGGCGGAGCTTGAGGGCAAAGGCCTGATCTATGAAGGTGTGCTGGAGCCACCAAAGGGCAAAAAACCCGAAGACTGGGAACCACGTGAGCAGACCCTGTTCCGCTCCACCGACCATGGCGACGATGTCGACCGTCCGGTGAAGAAATCTGACGGCAGCTGGACCTATTTCGCGCCCGATATCGCCTATCACTATGACAAGGTCACCCGTGGCTTTGACGCGCTGATCGATGTCTTTGGCGCGGACCATGGCGGCTATGTCAAGCGCATGAAGGCTGCGGTTTCGGCTCTGTCGGATGGCAATGTACCTCTCGATATCAAGCTGACTCAGCTGGTGAAGCTCTTCAAAAACGGTGAGCCGTTCAAGATGTCCAAGCGGGCAGGGACGTTCATCACCCTGCGCGACGTTGTGGATCAGGTTGGGCCTGATGTGACCCGCTTTGTGATGCTGACCCGCAAAAACGATGCGCCGCTGGACTTTGATTTTGACAAGGTGCTGGAGCAGTCCAAGGACAATCCGGTGTTCTATGTGCAATACGCCCATGCGCGGGTGTGTTCGGTTCTGAAGAATGCTGCATCTGCTGGCATTGCAGCAGACGATGCCACGCTGGCTGGCGCTGAACTGAGCAAGCTCGGCCATGATGCAGAGATTGGTGTGGCCAAAAAGATTGCTGAATGGCCACGTCTTGTTGAGATTGCGGGGCGCACAAATGAGCCGCACCGCATTGCCTTCTATCTCTATGAATTGGCTGGAGAACTCCACGCGCTCTACTACAAAGGCAATGAGGATACCTCGCTGCGTTTCGTGCAAGAGGGCGATGCGGCCACAAGCCAAGCAAAAATTGCACTGGCACGTGCCGTGGCCGTTGTTATTTCCGCCGGTCTTGGTATTCTTGGCGTAACTCCGGCGCAAGAGATGCGCTGAAACTGCACGTTCGTCGGGGTTGAGGACTAGGCAAGACGACCCCGGCGACACCGTATCGCTTACGAGAGCGCGCGCGGGCAGTGAGGCGAAAATGGCAGAAATTCCAATGGGTGCGCCTGGCGCGCCCAACGGCGACTCCCCGAATGCGGCCCTTTTGGTCAACCGCGCGGGTATGTTTGTTTCGGCAGCGCTTGTGCTTGGCACCTGCGTCTGGGGCTACCAAATTCTTTCTCGGGATGTGAGCGGCGTGCCTGTGGTGCGCGCGCTGGAAGGGCCGATGCGTATTCAGCCCGAGGATCCGGGCGGGCGTCAGGCGGGCCATCAGGGTTTGATGGTCAACGAGGTTGCGGCGGATGGTGGCGCGGCCGGTCCCGCTGATCAGGTGATTGTTGCGCCCCCGCCGATCGCATTGACCGAAAGAGACCGGGTTGTGTCTGGCGCGGCCACTGCGACGGCTCCGGCCGCAGAGCAACCGGCCACGCGTGTGTCACCGCCAGCTGTGGAAACGGACACGTTGGCGCTTGCTGATACCGCTCCAATCGTCGCTCCTGCGGCTTTGGATGTGAGCATACCTTTGTCGGTTGAAGAGCTTGCTGCGCAGCTCTCTGCCGGAGCAACACCTTTGAGCGGCACCGAAGCGGCTGAGGCACAGGCCATCCCCGCGTCGCTGAATGTGATCGAAGCCGAGAGCGAGATCGCGCCAGAAACTGAGGCGCCCAAACCCGAGATCCAAGGTGGGATCAAGCGCTCCTTGCGGCCCGTGTTGCGCCCTGCAGGCTTGTCAGCCTCTCCGCGACAACAGCAGATTGCCGCGATTGATGCCGCTGTGGGCAGCGTGCTGAAATCCATCGATCCGGAAGATATTCCTGCAGGGACACGTCTTGTCCAGCTTGGTGCCTATGAAACCGCAGAAATTGCGAGCGCTGAATGGGCCCGCCTTCAGAGCCGTTTTGAGCCGTATCTGGGCGACAAGACCCGCGTGATCCAGAAAGCCAGCAGCGGAGGCCGCGTTTTTTACCGGCTGCGCGCCATGGGTTTTGAAAACGTTAGTGATGCACGTCGTCTGTGTTCCGCTCTGAAAGCTGAGAACGCGGACTGTATTCCGGTGACCACCCGGTGAGCCGGTTTGGTGCGGTCATTTCCGGCTGTGAAGGGCTGCGCGTAACGGCGGAGGAGAAAGCGCTCTTTCGCGAGACGCGGCCTTTTGGCTTTATTCTGTTTGCGCGTAATATCGACACTGCGGATCAAGTGCGGGCGCTGTGTGATGATCTACGCGCCTGTGTCGATCATGATGCGCCGATCACCATTGATCAGGAGGGCGGGCGCGTGCAGCGCATTCGTGCGCCTATGGCAACGGAATGGCTGCCGCCTTTGGAGCAAGTGGCACAGGTCGGTGAGAATGCGGCCCGTGCGATGTATCTGCGCTACCGCATGATTGCGCATGAACTGCGGGGCCTTGGGATTGATAGCAACTGCGCCCCCATGTTGGATGTCGCACGCCCCGAAACCCATAAATTCCTGCAGAACCGCTGTTATGGCGATGACAGCGCGAAAGTTGCTGAGATCGGACGCGCGGTTGCCGATGGCTTGCTGGATGGCGGTGTCTTGCCGGTGATCAAACATATGCCGGGCCATGGCCGCGCCTTTGTGGACAGCCACTTGGACCTTCCCCGCGTGACAGCTCCGCGCAAAGAGCTTGAGGCCGATTTCGCCCCCTTTCGGGCGCTGAATGACCTGCCGATGGGCATGACAGCGCATATCGTGTTTGATGCGGTTGATGATGCCCCTGCAACCACCTCTGCCAAGGCAATGCAGATGATCCGTGAGGACATCGGCTTTGGCGGTCTGATCATGACCGATGACATCGGCATGGAAGCCTTGAGCGGCACGGTCACCGCGCGGTCTATTGCTTCGCTGGCGGCTGGCTGTGACGCGGTTCTACACTGTAACGGCAGCTTTGCGGATCGACAGGCCGTTGCAGAAGCTTGCGGAGAGATGAGTGATGCGGCGCAGGCGCGGGCCGAGGCCGTTCTGGCGATCAAGCGCGTGCCACAACCTGTTGACATTGAAGCGCTTGCCGAGGAACTTAAAGCGTTCTGAACGGGCAAGTGAATGGCCGACACTGACATCGAAGACACCGGACCCGATGACACGGGGGAGATGACTGTCGCTGAGCGTATGGCGGCTGAGGCTCTGATTGTGGATGTCGATGGTTTTGAAGGGCCATTGGACCTTTTGTTGACGCTGTCGCGCACGCAGAAGGTGGATCTGCGCAAGATCTCTATTCTGGAGCTGGCGCAGCAATATCTTGATTTTGTGGAGCGGGCCAAGCGTTTGCGGTTGGAGCTCGCCGCAGATTATCTGGTGATGGCGGCCTGGCTCGCCTTTCTGAAGTCGCGGTTGCTGCTTCCCCCTGATCCCACAGAAGAGGGCCCTTCGGGCGAAGAACTCGCCGCGCACCTGGCGTTTCAGCTGGAACGCCTGCAAGCGATGCGTGATGCGGCGGCCAAGCTCATGGCGCGTGACAGATTGGGCCGGGACTTCTTTGCGCGCGGCATTCCAGAGAGCGTGGAGCGCGTGCGCAAAGTGACATTCACGGCCACGCTGCTTGATCTCATGCAGGGATATGCGCGGCTCAAAACCAAAGATGAGTTCCGCCCATTTGTGATGGATCGCGAATCCGTCTTTACGATGGAAGAAGCCCTTGAGCGTATGCGAGGGCTGATCGGCTTTGCTGGCGCTTGGACGGATATTCTGAGCTACTTGCCAACTGGGTGGGAGAACGATCCGAAGAAACGGCGTTCGGCCACGGCAGCGACATTTGCGGCCTCTTTGGAGCTGGCCAAGGAGGGTAAGGTGTTTATCCGGCAAAGCGAGACCTTTGCGCCCATAGAAGTGCGCAGGAGAGACGACAGGGATGACTGAGACCGACAACGCCGCCAATATTGATGCCGGGGCAGAGGCTGAGGCTGTGCACAAAGAAAGGCCCGTGCAGGAGGAAAGCCTGTTTGAGGCCCCTCCCATTGCGGAGCAGGAACGCATGTGTGAAGCGATCCTCTTTGCCAGCACGGAGCCTGTGAGCGTCAAGGAAATGAACGACCGCATGCCCCATGGCTGTGATGCAGCGGAGGCACTGGTGCATCTGCGCAAGCGCTATGAGGGGCGCGGCGTGCGTGTGGTCAAGGTGGGCGACGCTTGGGCCATGCGGACAGCGCCTGATCTGAGTTTTTTGCTGCAAAAAGAAACCGTTGAGACGCGCAAGCTGTCACGTGCAGCGATCGAAACACTTGCCATTATCGCTTACCATCAGCCCGTGACCCGTGCCGAGATAGAAGAGATCCGGGGCGTGAGCGTGAGCCGGGGCACGGTCGATCAGTTGCTGGAAATGGAATGGATCCGTTTAGGGCGTCGTAAGATGACCCCGGGACGTCCGGTGACCTTTGTGGTGACGCCTGAATTTCTGGATCATTTTGGCCTCTCCAGTGCGCGCGATCTGCCCGGGTTGAAAGAGCTGCGTGCCGCGGGGCTTTTGGAGAATCGTCCGCCGCCGGGCACCATCCCGTTGGGTGTTTCTACAGGCGATGATGAGGACGAAGAGGCCGTCACAGGCCAATCCGAACTCTTTGAGGATTAAACACAATCCCGACAACAGGGAGCGCGGGCCTTAAATTCGGCGCAATCTTGGTATACATTCCGCATGAGGCAGCAGGGAGCGCGCAAAATGAACGCGAACCAACTTATCAATATGGTCATCCGTCAGGTTGTGCGGCGGCTGGTGAATGGCGGGATCAACGCAGGCTTTGATGCCATGTCCAAATCGCGTGGCAAGTCCCAGAAATACCCGCGCGCGGATGGTGACGAAGGGCAGGGGTCACAGGTGAACCCGCAAGGGAGCAAGCAGGCGAAACAAGCCATGCGCGCGATGCGTCGGCTGAACCGCTTCTAGGTGCCAATGGCAGCGTCTGTGTTACGCTGCCTTGAAATGTTTGCTGAGTTTCAGGCCCTGACCCTGATAGTTGGACGCAATGCCAGCGCCATATAGCTGTTCTGGCACGTCTGCCATGCGCTCATAGACCAAGCGACCGACCACCTGGCCATGTTCCAGCACAAAGGGAGCCTCGTGGCAGCGCACTTCCAACACGCCCCGTGACCCTGTTCCGCCAGCTTCAGCGTGGCCGAACCCCGGATCAAAGAAGCCCGCGTAGTGCACGCGGAATTCACCAACCATTGCCAGGAACGGAGCCATCTCCGCAGCATAAGCCGGCGGGATGTGTACGGCTTCACGGCTCACCAGAATGTAGAACGCGCCGGGATCGAGAATGATCTTTCCGTCAGAGCTGTGCAGCTCTTCCCAATATTCGGACGGGTCGTAATGCCCGATGTTTTCCAGATCAATCACGCCCGTGTGCGGCTTGGCACGATAGCCAACAAGGGTGCCGTCTGCGGGTTTGAGGTCGACAGAAAAGCCAAGACCGTCGTCAATCACAGCCTCGCCGTCCACCAGTGGGCTGCGCCCATGCAAAACACGCAGGTCGGCGTCGCTTAGCAGGCTTTGTCCAGCTCGGAAGCGGATCTGGTTGAGGCGCATTCCGGGGCGCACGAGCACCGAAAAGCTGCGTGGGCAGATCTCGGCATAAAGGGGTCCTTTGTAACCGGCAGCGATGCGGTCAAATTCCGTGCCGCCATCCGTGATGGTGCGGGTCAGCAGGTCCAATCGGCCGGTTGAGCTTTTGGCATTGGCAACAGCTTGAACATCTTCGGGGAGGTTGAGTGCTTCCATCAGGGGAACGACATAAACGCAGCCCTTTTCCAACACCGCGCCATCTGAGAGGTCGATACGGTGCATCTCAAATTCGCTGAGACGTTCGGCCACCGTGCGGCCCTGTCCGGCCAAGAATGACGCGCGCACGCGGTAGGCAACATTGCCAAGACGCAGATCAAGCGATGCAGGTTGGACCTGGCCTTCAACGACCGGTTCTGACACGCGAATTTCGCCGTTTGTCAGCATGGTTTCAATGGTTTGGCTGGGCAATACGCCGGTCATAATGGTCCTTCCGGATATACAAAACGCCCGGGCCTTGCGGCACACGGGCGGTTTTGAATGGTCGGGCTAGCAGGACTCGAACCTGCGACCTTCCGTCCCCCAGACGGACGCGCTACCAGGCTGCGCCATAGCCCGACGATGGGCTGTTCATAACGGAATTGCGGGCGGGAGCAAGTCAAAAATTGCAACTTTTTCGCGCCCTTCCGGATTAGCTTGCTTTGGCGTGCAATGCCTCAAGGCGCGCCAAAAGTTCAGCGGCGCGGCTTTGATTTTCTGGCGCCACACGCACCTGTTTGGTGAACACGGAAAGGAAGGCATCCTGGCTTTCCTCCTGTTCAATTGTCATGCCAGTTGTTTCTGCCTCGACAGGCTGGCCTTCCTCTGCACTGACGGGCTGAACTACGTCTGCTGAAGGCATATCTTCAGGCGTCGCAGGTGCTGTCTGTTCTGGTGCGGAAGTCTCATTCTCGGCAGACGCATCAACAGCCTGAGCTGTGTCTGCAGCAAACGGAGCAGCCTGTTCCGGAGAAGAAGCGGCAGGGGCAGTCGTTTCTGATGTTTCGCTAACTGCCGGCTTAAACGCCGGTTCCGGCATGTCGGTCGGGCTTGTTTCAAGCGTGAACTCAGCAGCGCTATCCGTCTCGGTCAGCGCAGGCGTTTCATCGCTCTCAGGTGAGAAATCAGCATCAAGCGTGTCCTCGACAGTGAAATCCGCTTCTACATCCGTTGGCGCGGAGGAGGCTGTCGCAGGCTCAGGCGTTTCTGTCTCTACCAAAGAGTCGAGCTCTTGTTCTGCCGATGCTGCGTCCAAAGACGCAAAGAGATCGCCAATGGTGGCGGTGTGCGCACTATCCGTTGAGTTGCTGGCGGTTGGGGCGGAGGCTGGCGTGTCGTTACCAGCACTTGGCGTTGGCTCAAAGCTCATCTCCGCGTCAGCGGTGTCCGTTCCGACCGTGTTTGGAAGCTCTTCTGGCTCAAAGAGAGCCGGGGTTTCCGGATCATCTGCGCCTGCAGCCACAGGAGCAGCAATCTCGTCTTGTGAGATCTCTTGCTCTTCTGTGCCAGTCAATTCTGTTTCAGGAGCTTCTGGCAGTGGCGCATCTTCGAGCTCTTCTTGGGGCTCAAAGGCTGGCGCTTCGGCCTTTTCAGAGGGGGTAAACTCCTTCTCAGGAGATGGTGCTACGTCCGTCTCAGTCGCCACCGGTTCCGGCGTCGCTTCGATATCTGCCTTGGCAGGGGACTTGCTTGGCTCGTCAATTGGCTGAGACAGCGAAGAAACGTGTTTGACACCCATTTCGCGAATGAGCTTCTGCGCGTCTTTGATGGGCATGCCATCTTCGTGCAAAAGCTTTTTGATACCGCCCAGCAACTCCATATCCTGCGGTCGATAATAGCGTCGACCACCGGCACGTTTGACAGGTTTCACCTGCGAGAATTTGCTTTCCCAGAACCGAAGAACATGGGTTTGGACATCAAGCCAATCGGCCACTTCGCTGATTGTGCGAAAGGCCTCCCGGGATTTCGCCATGGGATGTAACTCGCTTTATTTCTTATTGCCTGCCGCGACGCGGTCTTTCATCAGGTGAGACGGGCGGAAGGTCAGCACGCGACGCGGGTTGATCGGCACTTCCTCACCGGTTTTGGGGTTGCGGCCAACGCGCGCGGCCTTGTCGCGGACGCTGAAGGTGCCGAACGAAGAGATCTTCACCTGTTCGCCACGGACCAGTGCATCGGACATATGTGCCAGAACACTCTCTACGAGTTGCGCGGAATCATTTCGGGAAAGGCCCACTTCGCGAAACACGGCTTCGCTCAGGTCCATCCGGGTCAATGTCTTTCCAGTCATGCAGTCCCCCTTGTGAATAACGCTCTCAAAAAACATAGAGGCATGGGAATTTATAAGTCAATGATTTGGGCTGTGCCAGCCCCGTTTAACTTTGATGTGCACCAAAGGCTTAGGCGGCAATGCTTACCAACGAAGCGCCACCGATCCCCAAGCCAAACCACCGCCAATAGCTTCGGTTACGAGCAGGTCACCGGGTTTGATTTTGCCGTCGGCAACACCAACGGAAAGCGCAAGCGGAATGGAGGCCGCAGACGTGTTGCCGTGGTCCTGAACGGTGACAATCACGCGTTCCATCGGGATGCCGAGCTTTTTTGCGGTGCCTTGAATGATCCGGATATTGGCCTGATGCGGTACGATCCAGGCGACGTCATCATGGCCCAGATTGATCTTGTCGAGCGCAGTTTGCGCTGTAAAGGCGAGCTTCTCGACCGCCTGACGGAAGAGCGCGTTGCCCTGCATGCGCAGTTTTCCGGAGTCACCTGAGGTGGAGACCCCGCCGTCGACATACAGCATATCGCGATAGCGGCCATCGGAATTCAGATCAGCGCTCAGAATGCCGCGATCAGAGGATGTGCCTTCGCCTTCTTGCGCTTCGAGAATAAGCGCGCCTGCGCCGTCCCCAAAAAGCACGCAAGTGGCGCGGTCTGTCCAATCCATGATCCGGCTGAAGGTTTCAGCACCGATCACCATCACACGTTTGGCCTGGCCAGAAACAATCAGCGCATTGGCGTTTGTCAGCGCATAGACAAACCCGGCGCAAACCGCCTGAACGTCAAACCCAAAGCCGCGAGTCATGCCGATTTTCTGCTGCACCATGGTGGCAACAGACGGGAATGTCAGATCAGGAGTGGAGGTGGCCACAACAATCGCATCAAGATCATCGGCCTCCAGCCCGGCATTTTGCAGCGCTGCTTTGGCGGCGAGGCTGCCAAGATCAGAGGTGGTTTGACCATCTGCCGCAAAATGGCGGCGCTCAATGCCTGAGCGCGTACGAATCCATTCGTCGGTCGTGTCGAGGGTTTTTTCAAACTCGGCGTTTGGAACGACCCGTTCGGGCAAGTAGTGGCCTATACCCAAAACCACGGCGCGTGTCGTCATCTGTGAGCCTTGCTATATTATAGTTATTCGCTTGAGTTCTCGGCATCTTGCGGCAGGGAAACCGCAGATGCAACCCGCGCGGCGAGCTTTTCAGAGAAGCCTGATTGCGCGAGTTTGAACGCTAGCTTTACCGCGGAGGAAACACCGGTGGCATCAGAGGAGCCATGTGATTTCACGACGGTTCCGTTGAGACCAAGGAACACACCGCCATTTACGCGACGCGGGTCGATGCGTTTGTTGAGGCGATTAAGGGAGGTGTAGGCCATCAGAGCCGCGAGACGCGAAAGGGGCGAATACTTGAATGCCTCACGCAGACGGGCGCCAATAAGCCCCGCGGTGCCTTCGCCAGTCTTAAGCGCCACATTGCCTGTGAAGCCATCTGTGACAATCACGTCGGCCTTATCTGCCGGAATGTCATTGCCTTCTACAAAACCGACAAAATCATAATTCGCGATCTCAGCATTGCGCGCGATCAGGTCGTGCGCGAGCTTGAGCTCGTTGCGCCCTTTGTGTTCTTCTGTGCCGACATTCAGCAGGCCAACACGGGGGCGTTGAAGCTCCATGCCATTGCGCGCGTAGGAGGCCCCCATCAGGGCATATTGCAGCAGGTCATGTTCATCCGCGCTGATGTCCGCACCGGCGTCGAGCATGATGTTGAAGCCCTGCGGGGCGCGGGATGGCCAAAGAATAGCGATGGCCGGGCGGTCCACCCCGAGAATTTTGCGCAGGCGGACAACGGAGAGCATCATAAGCGCGCCGGTGTTGCCGCAGCTGACCACGGCATCGGCTTCGCCGGAGCGCACCGATTCGATGGCGGACCACATGGAGGTGGATTTCCCGCGCCGTATCACGTCGCGCGGCTTGTCTTCCATTGCAACCGCACCGGAGACATCGCGAATCTCCACGCGCCCTTCGAGATTGCGTTTGCGCGCAATCAAAGGTTTCAGCTCGGCTTCAGGGCCGTGCAGAATGAAAGCAATATCCGGGTTTTTGTTCGCAGACAGCGAAATGCCGGCAACAACAGCTGCCGGCCCGCGATCGCCACCCATGGCGTCAACTGAGATCACCGTGCGCCCGCCAACGGGGTTTGCTGATGTAGTCAAACCGGCCATGAGGACGCAGATCCTGTTGTTTATGCTGCGTCTTCGTCCAGATCGACGTCTTCAACCATCGCAACGACTTCACGGTCGTCGTAGTGGCCGCAGGATGCGCACACGTGGTGAGGGCGCTTCAGCTCGCCGCAGTTTGGGCATTCGTTAGGGTTCGCTGCAACCAGGGCGTCGTGTGCACGGCGGTTGTTGCGGCGCGATTTAGATACTTTGTTCTGCTGGACAGCCATGTCGCAACCTTTGATTTACTGGGGCAAGTTGCCCGTTTTCCTGAGCGTCCTGAGCCTCTACGCAATAAGCGCGCCCGAGTCCAACGCTAAATTCGAATGAGCGCGCGAAAATACTGCGATTTTCCCACAACGCAAGCCCTATTCGTCGTCTTTTGCCGACAGTTGGTCCCGCAGGGCCGCCAAGCCAGCAAAGGGGCGTGCATCTTCGTCTGTCATCGCCTTTTTCCCCGCTTCGGTAAAGACGGCATCTTGCAGTTCTGCGCCAGCAGCGCGCGGAAACTGCGGGACATTCAGCGCCAAGGCTTCCTGCATGACCGCAAAGACATCAATGGTGCTGCCAAGCGGTTCGGCGTCTTCGTCCTCAGGCATCTCAACTTCTTCGTCTTCAGCAACCAATTCTGGCATCTGGGCGAGGAAGCGGCGCTCGATCTCTTCATCTATTCGTGAAGTCACAGGATCCAGAGACACTACGCAGGGCTGGACGACAGTTGCCCCAAGGTCGGCCACAAGCTCCCAGTCGTTTTTGCCAAAGGCGTGGATCTCGCCTTTAAAGACCAGCTTTTTGAGCCCTATCAAATCAAGCTCTTTGGCAATGGCCTCAAGTGTTTGAGGATCGGGGCGCAGCTCAAACGGCGTGGCGCGATTTTGCGGGAGGTCCGCCACACGAAATGTGGTGGAAGAGGGCACGGTTTGTGACATGGTTTCTGACTTTGGTCTGGAGTGATCCAACGCGCTTACATTCTTGAACCGCGCGCATTCCTTCTATAAGCGAGATAAAAGGCAAGACGAGCCAACACAAGAGGACAAAGATGAACACGCGCAAGACGATGATCAAAGTGACGGTCATGGGGGCGGTGATTTTGTCTCTGGCCTCCTGTGCGACGCGATACAGAAATCACGGCTATGTGCCTTCTGATGAAGAGCTGGCTTCGATCACGCTTGGTGTGGATACCCGCGATTCCATTGCAGAGACCTTTGGCCCGCCGTCAGCCTCCGGTGTTTTGAACGACAGCGGCTATCTCTATGTGCGCAGCCGCGTGAAGCACTTTGGCCCGCGTCGGCCGGAAGTGGTGGAACGCCAGATCGTCGCCATTGGTTTTGACGGCAACGGAATCGCACGCAACATTGAGCAATATGCGTTGGAGGACGGGCAGGTCGTGCCGTTGTCGCGACGTATCACCGACAACAACATCCAGTCCGGTGGCCTATTGCGACAGCTGGGGGCAAACCTCGGAAACTTCTCGCCAATTGGCGCGCCAGCTCCGGGTTCGGGTGACTTCTAAGTCCTTGAGGCAAAACCGTCGGGCGTATGTCATTTGGCTGTCACCGGCGGTCTGCTAAACACATCGCATTCGGGACCAGCCCATAGGCAAGAAGATGCTGCAACAAGGCCGTTATCAGGTGCGGATCGCCGCCAGCGAAAAGGATTTGCAGGCGGCGCAGCGGCTGAGGCATCTGGCGTTTCACGGGACAGCAGATGCTCTGGACTGCGACGACTTTGATCCAATCTGCACACACTACCTGATTGAGGAGTGCTCGAGCGGGCGTTTGGTCTGTGTTTTCAGGATGTTGCCGCTTACCGGTGGGGCCGATATCGGGCGGAGTTATGCCGCGCAGTATTATGAGCTGAGCGCCCTGCATGAGTATCAGGGCCGCATGGTGGAAATGGGGCGGTTCTGTATGCATCCTGAGGTGCATGACCCCGATGTGCTGCGCCTCGCTTGGGCGGCGATGACCGCCTATGTCGATGAAAACAATGTCGAACTTCTCTTTGGTTGTGCGTCTTTCTCAGGTACGGATGCCAACAATTACCTCGACAGCTTTGCCATGCTCAGAGACCGTCACCTTGCACCCAAAAGGTGGCTTCCCAAGGTCAAGGCACCTAGCGTGTTTCGCTTTGCCACGCGGCTGCGCCACAGGCCGAATCTCAAACTCGCGCAGCGGCACATGCCACCCATGTTGCGCAGCTATCTGATGATGGGGGGCTGGGTCAGCGATCATGCCGTGGTGGATGAAAAAATGAATACGCTGCATGTGTTTACCGGTGTTGAGATTAAAGCGATTCCGCCGGCGCGCAAACGCTTGCTGCGGGCGCTGACGGCATAAGCTCGAACTCGGCCCGGTGAAGGTTGACGGGGTTTCATTTGCGGGCTAGGCGCTTTTGTCATGGCACGTATACCTCTTTTGCAGATGAGCGATATCTCCCTGACCTTTGGCGGAGATCCGGTTTTTAATCAGCTGAGCCTTGTGGTGCAGCCCGGCGATCGGGTGGCGCTGGTCGGGCGCAACGGGTCGGGCAAATCTACCTTGATGAAGGTGATGGCCGGGCTGGTTGAAGCGGACCGCGGAGAGATCGTTGTGCCGCCGGGCATCAGCGTGGGCTACATGGAGCAAGACCCTGATATGAAAGGGTTTGCGACGCTTGGGGATTTCGCTTCGGCAAGCCTTGATCCGGGGGAGATGTACAAGGTTGAGCGGGCCGGTGAAGGTCTCAAGTTTGATCCGGCGCGCGCGGTCGAAACTGCCTCTGGCGGGGAGCGGCGGCGGGCAGCTTTGGCGCGACTGATGGCTGAGGCCCCGGAGTTGATGCTGCTGGATGAGCCGACAAACCACCTTGATATCGAGGCAATTGCCTGGCTTGAGGCGGAGCTGAAAGCGACCCGCGCGGGCTATGTTCTGATCAGCCACGACCGCGCGTTTCTGCGTGCTCTGACCCGTGCAACCCTTTGGATTGACAGGGGAATGGTGCGGCGTCAGGAGAAAGGCTTTGAGGCGTTTGAGGCTTGGCGCGACAAGGTTTGGGAAGAAGAAGACATCCAGCGCCACAAAATGGATCGCAAGATCAAAGCCGAGGCGCGTTGGGCGGTGGAAGGCATCAGTGCGCGGCGTAAACGCAATCAGGGCCGTGTGCGGGCGCTGAAGGATCTGCGGGCAGAGCGTGCCTCGATGATCTCGCGGCAGGGCTCTGCGGCGATGGAGCTGTCGGCGGCACCAAAGTCTGGAAAAAAGGTGATTGATGCCAAGGGCTTGTCCAAAGGATTTGGCGACAAAGCCATTGTGTCGGACTTCTCTCTGACGGTGCAGCGCGGGGATCGGGTGGCCTTTGTGGGGCCAAATGGTGTGGGCAAAACCACGCTGATCAAGATGCTGATGGGGGAGCTGGAGCCGGACGCCGGGACGGTGACTTTGGGCACCAATCTGCTGCCTGCGGTGTTTGATCAGGCGCGTGCGAAACTGGACCCTGAAATGACCCTATGGGACAGTCTGACCGGCGACCCCGAGATGCGGGTTTCGGGCAAGGCGGATCAGGTGATGGTGCGCGGCAACCCCAAGCATGTTGTTGGATACCTTAAAGAATTTCTGTTTGATGATCGCCAAGCAAGAGCGCCGGTGCGGTCGCTTTCCGGTGGTGAAAAGGCGCGGTTGCTGCTCGCAAAATTGATGGCCAAAGAGAGCAATCTTCTGGTCATGGACGAGCCGACAAACGACCTTGATGTGGAGACGCTGGATCTTTTGCAGGAGCTGCTGGATGACTATGACGGCACCGTGCTTTTGGTCAGCCACGACCGGGATTTTCTGGACCGCGTGGCCACCACAACCATCGCGATGGAAGGCAATGGCCGGGCTGTAACCTATGCCGGGGGCTGGTCGGATTACCGAGCGCAGCGGCAGGAAGATGCGCCGAAAAAGGCCGAAAAAACAAAAGCTAAAGCGGAGAAGGTGAAGCAGGAAAAAGCGCCGGCAGCAGGGCTGAGCTTTACCGAAAAGCACCGCCTTGAGGCGCTGCCGGGGATCATGGAACGGCTGGAAGCGGAGATCGCGAAGCTGGAAGAATTCATGGCGGATCCGGAGCTGTTCACCAAAGAACCGGTGAAATTCCAGAAGGCGACAGAGGCGTTGGTGGAACGTCAAACGGCGCTTGCGGAAGCCGAGGAAGAGTGGCTGACGCTCGAGGAAAAAGCCGAACGCAACACCTGAATCGCACGTCGGTATCGCGTCTGTATTGCGTCGTTATCGCGGAGGTTTGCGATTCTTGAATATGTTGCTTTGGGACGGTGGGGTAGGAAAACCTAGGGAATTATATTTTTCTCGGTTGGTCAGGCGGCTGTCTCGACCGACCGACGGGTGTTTGCAATGACGTGAAAGGCGAAGTTCCCACCTCTTGCTTTAGTTGATTGATCGCAGGTTGAGGGCTATGTTTGCTCAAACAAATTTGAATGAGCAGTTCTTTGAACAGACCAGAATTTGAGAAGATGGAGCGCGCTGTCGATCTTGCGATAGAGCGTATTGTAGAAAAGGGCAGCGATGATGTATTCCGACCGCCGATTTTTTCGAAGTCAGCCGAAAGCCTTCTCATAGAAAGTCATCAGGTAGATTTTAGGAGAGACGCGAAGCGCGAAGCACTGAGATTTTTAAGGGCAGCGGATCTAAATAACGAGCGCGTGGGTCCTACTCGTCGTGGATTGGTAACGAAGGATCAGCATACCTTTAGGGAGGTCGCGTGGCTCGATCCTTTCGACGCAGTCAAATACCTCGCAGTTTCTTTGATGGTTTTTGAACCGATCGAAAGGTCCCGTTTGCCAAAAGCAGACGGCTGGGTGCACTCACATCGTATGTCGGAGCGTCATGACCAAATATTTGATCCAGAGTTTGGGTATGACAGTTTTCGAGCCAGATCTTCATTGCTGTCTAGGGAAAGAGTTGGGCAGTGGAAGGTCGTCACAGATATTTCGAACTTCTTTGATAGGATAGGAAACCACACCCTAGAAAATCACCTAAGAGATATTGGTTGTGACGAAAAATATGTTTCGCTGATCCGTGAGATGCTTTTCTTTTGGGCAGGCGATAGAAGAAGCTACGGAGTGCCCGTCGGCTCTGATGCTAGTAGAATTCTATCAGAAGCGGTCCTTCTAGATGTCGATCTAAAAATGAAGGACTCTGGACTGCAATTTGTGCGCTATGTTGACGACTATAGAATTTTCGCGGAAACGCGGCTCGATGCTCTGAAGGCTGTTGAGACTTTGACTTCTTTGCTAGCTGATGAGGGGCTCTCTCTAAACAGTCGAAAAACAAGTATATTTGAGATTGCAGACCCCGAAGAAGTGGCTGCGTTGGCGAACAGCTTTGCCGGAGGCGAGCATGAGCAGATTGACTTAGATGAAAAGATTGAAGTCAGAAAGGCGGTTAGGGTTAGCGGTGTAACTTCTATCTCGCGTTTTTACCGTGAGCCGGGCAAAGAAGCGCTGAGCAAGATAGTCAATACACCAAAGCAGGAGATTTTCGCTGGTCTAATTGAAGCCACCGATGCAACCCTAGAGCAACATATTAAGCTAGCGGTTAAGTACTTTGTCTACGCCGACCAAGATGTTGAGATCTTGCAAAAGCTCATTGAGGAGAAAATTACTGCCATCTTCTATATTTGCGACGCGTTGGTTAAAGAGGCAGAAAGGTTTGATCACAAAAAGTGTGCTGAGATAAAAGGAGCAATTTTTGATTGCTTTCCTTGGTCTCAAACGGCTTATCCACTTCAAGTGCCCGTGATCAGAGTTGCTTCGCATCCGAAGTTTTTGGAACCAAAGTTTGTAGAGAGAATTGTGGACTCTCACCTTCAGACAGACAACAAGCTCTTTTTCAGGGAAGCCATTGCACTTGGGGCTCCATGCTTAGATCGTTCTCGCTTAAGAAAGCTCGCGATTGAAGTCTTTGGAAATGTGCCGCCATTTGTACAAAGAGCGATTTTCACAGCGGTTAGAGACCATGCCGCACTTTCTACTGCTGAAAAGCGATCGCTGCTGAAGAACATGAAGCAGCATGGGGAAGATTGGTTTATCAACAGGTTATAGGTCGTTTTCCTCGCTCCTAACACGAGAACCTAAAAAGCCCCGACGCATCCGCCGGGGCTTTCTCTATTCTAACGCTTTCGCCTCAGATCAGGCCTTAAACAGACCCTCATAGGCAGGCTCCAGAGTCTCGGTCTCAAACAGAGAGCTCACCGAGGTGCCTGCGGCGGTGTTCATGATGGCTTGGGCAAACATCGGTGCGGTGGGCACGATGCGGATGTTGCTGGCGCCGAGCACGGCTTCGGTGGGCTCGATGCTGTCGGTGATCACCAGAGACTTCATCACGGAGTTGGTGATGCGCTCAATCGCGGGGCCGGACAGAACACCGTGGGAGATGTAGCTGTGGACCTCGGTGGCGCCGTGCTCCATCAGCACTTCGGCGGCTTTACAGAGCGTGCCTGCGGTGTCGCAGATGTCGTCCACGATGATACATTTCTTGCCTTCGACATTGCCGATCACGGTCATCTCCGCGACTTCGCCCGGCTTCTCGCGGCGTTTGTCGACGATGGCGAGCGGGGCGTTGATGCGCTTGGCCAGCTCACGCGCGCGGGCCACGCCGCCCACGTCAGGGGAGATGATCATCACGTCAGAGAGCGTGTCTTTGAACTGGGACATGATGTCGAGCGCAAAGATCGGGGAGGCGTAGAGGTTGTCCACCGGGATGTCAAAGAAGCCCTGAATCTGCGCGGCGTGCAGATCCATGGTGAGCACGCGCTCGATGCCCGCTTCGACCATCATGTTTGCGACAAGCTTGGCGGTGATCGGCGTGCGTGCCTTGGTGCGGCGGTCCTGACGAGCGTAGCCGAAGTAAGGGATCACGGCGGTGATGCGGGCGGCCGAGGAGCGGCGCAGGGCATCGGCCATGATCAGCAGTTCCATCAGGTTGTCGTTGGCCGGATTGGACGTGGACTGGATGATGAACATGTCTTCGCCGCGCACGTTGTCGTAGACTTCGACAAAGATTTCGGCGTCATTGAATCGCTCAACGCGGGCGTTGACCAGATCCATCGCAGAGCCCCGGTGCATGGTCATGCGCCGCGCAATCGCGTTGGCAAGCGGTTTGTTGGCGTTGCCAGTGATCAGTTTGGGTTCGAGAATGTTTGCCATAGCGCGGAGGTCCCTAGGTGGCTTTGGTGACAGATTCGTGACATTGCACTCCGCTTAACATGGCCCTAACGTCTCGCAAAGCGATGCAGATGGATAGAGGGGCGCAAATGGCCACGATCACCTATTATTTCTCGACAATTTCTCCTTATACCTATTTGGCAGGCACCCGTCTGGAGGAGGTTGCGGCCAAACACGGGGCGGAAATTGTCTATAAGCCGCTGGATATTATGGCGCTGTTTGCGCGCACCGGGGGCACGGCGCCCAAGGATCGGCACGCCAGCCGTCAGGAGTACCGCGCGCAGGAGCTGGTGCGTCAGGGCAAGAAGCTGGGCATGGATTTCAACCTCAAGCCCGCGCATTGGCCGACCAATATGGCGCCGTCCTCTTATGCTTTCATCGCGGCACAGAATGCCGGTGGCGGTGATCTGGGCGCGCTGGCGCATGGCTTCACCCGGGCCTGCTGGGCGGAGGAGAAAGACATCGCACAGGATGACGTGATCCGCGATTGTCTGAGCGCGGCAGGCTTTGATCCGGCGCTGGCGGACAGCGGCATGCTGGTCGGCGCTGAGACCTATGCGCGCAATCTGGAAGAGGCGGTGGAGGCCGGAGCCTTTGGCGCGCCGTTCTACATCACCGACGATGGTGCGCGGTTCTGGGGGCAGGACCGGATTGAGGAGCTTGATATGCATCTGGCCGGTAAGCTCTGACAAATGGCACTGGACGGGAAAGCAGAGGCCGCAGATCACGGCCTCTATTGGCGTGTGCTGGGGCAGGGGCCGAGGAAAGCGCTGGCGCTGCATTGCAACCTTGGGCATTCCGGCGCGTTTCGCGGTATTGCCGAGGCACTGGGGGATGTGCTGACGCTTGAGGCTCCGGATATGCCGGGGCACGGGCGCAGTGTGGCCTACCGCGAGGAGATCCCGGCCGGGCAATGGATGCTGGATGCGATCCTTGATCAGATCACCGAGCCTGTGGATGTGATCGGGCACAGCTATGGCGGGCTGCTGGGTCTGCGGCTGGCGCTGTTGCGCCCTGATCTGGTGCGCTCGCTCTCGCTTTATGAACCGGTGACCATGCTGGGCGCGCAGGCCGAGGCTCCGGAGGCGGTGGCTGAGAACCATGCCCATATGGAGCGGGTCATTGCGCTTTATGAGGCCGGGGACTCTGAGGGTGCGGTGCGGCTGTTTGTGGAGGAATGGGGTGATGGACGCCCCTGGGCGGCCCTGCCGGAGGCCACGCGCGCGCAGTTTGCCGGGCTGATGTCCTTTGTGGTCGCCAGTCAGCTTGATGTGCTGCATGACGTGGGCGATATCATGCCGCGCCTTGGGCAGATCGAGGTGCCGGTTGTTGTGATGGACGGTGCGCTGTCGCCGGCGATTATGAAACCGGCCTGCGATTATGTCGCAGCGCAAGTGCAGAACGGGCGGCGGGCGACTGTTGCTGGCGCGGGGCATATGGGGGCGATTACCCATGCGGCGGAAGTTGCGGCTGAGGTGCGGCGGACGGTGGGTGTTTGACCCCCGCCAACCCAGTGCTGTGCGCTGCGCGTGCGGATGTGGCTGTCAGTTGACCGTTTCAAGATACATGCGTCGGAAGACCTGGGCCGTTGGGGCCCAGTCGCCGGTCATGGCGGCGTCACATGCGGCGCCGTAGCCGTCATCTGGTCGGGGTCTGAGCCGAACGAAGGGTGGCAGGCCATAACGCATGGCGATGAACCCGCTCCAGATCCGCGCGGTGCGGCCGTTGCCATTTGCAAAGGGATGAATGCGCACCCATTCGGCATGCACCCAAGCGCAGAGCTCGAGAACGGCGTTAAGCAGGTCGCCTGTGTTGGGCGCATCGCCCTGGGGAATGAGCGCGTCCAGTGCCGTAGTGGCGCTTTGAATGCGCTCTTCAAAGCGCGCCAGCTCCTCACGCACCAAAAAGGCCGGTGTTCCCCTGTGAACGCCAATGCCGACCTCACAGTGCGTCAGCCCAGTCTCGCCTCGAAAACGTCCGGAGAGCGCCTCTGCTGTAACCGAGAGTTGGGAGAGAACCGCGTCAGGGACAGTGAGGCCCTCCAGAGTTCTGGCATGCCAATCTCTGGCCATTTGCAGGGTCGGCTGTTTGCGCGCGAAGGCGGCATCGCGCGATGCGCGGTAGGCATGTTGCAGGTTTTCTGTCAGTTGGTCGCTGTCAGCGTCCCAATCAGGCACTGAGCAGTCCGCGCACAAGGGACGTGGCCTCTTGCGGCTCATCCGTCAGAAGTTCCCCTTGTGCGGGGTCCTCCTCGGTGGAACGTTCGGCGGCGACCACCGCTTCGATGGCCTGTTCAAAATCCGGGTCGGCGGCGCGGTACTGGCGCAACTGCGCAAGGGAGGCCTCAAGCTCAGCCTCCAAGGCGTGGGATTCCTTTGTGACAAACTGGTCCAGCGCCTGCACGATGAGCTTATTGACCGTCATCTTCCGCAGCTCTGCCAGTTTGGCGAGATGGGCCTTGAGGTTCGGGTCAACACGCAAAGACATTTGTACAGACATGGGGATGCTCCTGTCAGGAATGAATTTAAAATAGGATTTTGATGTCATTTTGTCAAGATGAGTGCATTTTGGGCACTTTTAGAGCGGACGATCGGCTGCTGAGAAAAGCAACCTGATGAGCCACTTAGGAACGTTTAGGTAGATAATTTGAGAGAAATTAGTTTTTCAAGCTGTTCGGAACCAACTCTGTTCTGGTCCAATGAACTTCACTTTGGACATGCCCCGCCCTGACGTATTTGCCCATGTATGTTGGCATTTGGCTTTCTAGAAATGCGTTGGCGGAACGAACCACAAACCCTTCTTGCGTATTCTGGTCTAGGTTTCGGGCAATTTCTTCAAATAGACCGTCATAAAAAGCACCGCGATAAAGCGTTTTAACAGGGGCGATGCCTAAGTCCGAGAACCGGCTAAGCGTTTCGCTCCAGCTTTGAATTTCGTTATCAACAATGAGCGCAAACCCTAGAAAATAAGATGGCAGTTCCGTGTAGGAGATAGAGTGCCTTGCATACAGGTTCTCGCCAACGATGCGTTCGTTTGGTGCCAAATTGAATGAGATCCCTGCGGCAAAAGCTTGCAGCCAATCGCGCGAAGAGTGGTACTTGCTGTCTGGGCTTCGTGCATGGGTGCCATTGCGATGAATGGTGGTGTTTTCGCCATCCATCTTTTCGGTGATCACAAGATCTGAGACCTGCAAGTGCTCAATTGACGGCATGATTTTGTCGTCATTTGTAGCCCCGGGCGAAATAGGTAGATGATAGGTGCGACCGTACTTTTTCATAGGTTTTGACATATCAAATCACATGATCTGATGCGATGGCCTTTCTACCTCTGATTTCTACCGTCTAATTTGATGAGCACTAAGCCCCAGCAACTATCAAGTCGCGCACCTTCACGGCTTTCTCGAAGTGGTCGAGTTCATGCGTTTGATCCACCAGGTGGCAGCTTCCGTCAGGAGGTCAGGATCGTCGTTTTTGTTGGCAAAAAACGCGGAGAGTTACAGCCCTACGGTTTCGCCTTTCCTGGCGATCTTGTCGTCGCAGATGGTGACGGCTTTGGCGCGCAGGCTGTCTCTCATGAGCGGCTTACCCAGCCGCCAAATCCAAGAACTTGTGGATCTGGTCCTGCTCAATCGACCAGTCGCAGACAAACCGTGCGGGCAGCATTTCGGTGTCGTCCGCACCTTCCAGCTCGCCGCCCCACAGGTGGTAGACCGCGCCTGCGTCAAAGAGGCGTTTGTGGGTGGCGCGGGGGAGGTAGACAAACAGCATGTTGGCTTGCGGCGGGTGCATGAACGCGACGCCTTCGATCTGGCGCAGGCCGCCTGCGAGATGGGCCGCGCTGGCGTTGGCCTTGGTGGCGGCGGTGATCCAGGCGTCGTCTTTGAGATAGCCCAGCATCTGGGCCGACAGATAGCGGTGTTTTGAGAAAAGATGCCCGCCGCGTTTGCGGCGCAGCTCGAATTCGCGCGCGTGTTTGGGATCAAAGAAGATCACCGCCTCAACACCCATGCAGCCATTTTTAGTGCCGCCAAAGCTGACCGCATCCACACCGGCCTTCCAGGTCATCTCGGCAGGGGTGCAGCCCAGAGCGACCATGGCATTGGCAAAGCGCGCGCCATCCAGATGCACAGGGCAGTCAAAGGATTTGGCCACGTCACAAAGCGCCTTGAGCTCGGCCAGGGTGTAGACCGTGCCGCGCTCTGTCACTTGCGTGATGGAGACCGGGCCGCGTTGGGGGCCATGCACGCCACGGGTCTCTTCGCCCTCGATGGCCGCGCGCAGACTGTCGGGGGTCATCTTGTCGACATCCTTGGGGCTGGCCATGGTGAGCTTGGCCCCGCCGGTGTAAAACTCCGGCGCGTTGCATTCGTCCTCATGGATGTGGGCCACATGGGAGCAGAAGATGGTTTCCCAAGGTTTGCAAAGGGTTGCCAGCGCCAGTGAATTTGCCGTGGTGCCGGTGGAGACCAGATAGACCGCCGCCTCAGGGGCCTCAAAAACCTTGCGGATCGTCTCGACGACCTCTGCCATTTCCGCATCCGCCCCATAGCCCATGGCGTAGCCTTCGTTGGCTGCGGTCAATGCTGCGAGGACTTCGGGAAGGGCGGGGCCGGAGTTGTCGGAGGCAAAGTGCATCAGAGAGGTTCCTCGATTATATGGTCTTCCCACTGCTCCAGCGGGGTTTCAAATTCGGAGACGGTTTTGAACTGCACCGACACGCCAGCGTCATGCACCGTGTCGGCGGTGCCGGAGATCAGCGGGTGCCAATTATAGAGCGGTTTGCCTTCCCAGAGCAGGCGATAGGCGCAGGTCTGGGGCAGCCAATAGGCGTGCTCGTGGATGTTCTTGGGCGTCATCACGATGCATTCGGGCACAAACTGATGACGGATGTCATATTGGGTGCAGCGGCAGGTCTCGTCATCCAGCAGACGGCAGGCGACACAGGTGAGGGCGACCTCTCCGGTGTCCTCATCCTCAAGCTTGTTGAGGCAACATTTGCCGCAGCCGTCACAAAGCGCTTCCCACTCACGGTCGTTGAGTTTGGTCAGCGGCTTTTTTTCCCAGAAACGTTTGGCGAGCCCTTGGCGTGCTATGGGATCTTGGGTGCTCATAAGGCGCAGAGGATCTCCCGGGCTTGGTCGCAGTCTTTGCCCATCTGCGCAATCAGGGCGTCAAGGCCGTCAAATTTCAGCTCCGGGCGGAGATAGTCGACCAGCCCCACGGACAGCGTGTGGCCGTAGAGGTCGCCTGAGAAATCAAACAGGAAGGTTTCGATATTGGCTTTGTTTTCGCCAAACATCGGGCGGGTGCCAATCGAGGAAGCGCCAAAGTAGCTGCCCTGATGCGGCCCGTCGCGCACATCCACCAGCACGGCGTAGACGCCGTATTTGGGTTGGTGCAGATCGTCGATCGACATATTGGCGGTGGGAAAGCCCAGATCGCGGCCCCGTTGTTCGCCGCCAATCACCGGCCCGTCGATGCGGTGCCAATGGCCCAGCATGGCGGCCGCATCACGGGGGCGGCCGCCGCTCAATGCGGCGCGGATGGAGGTGGAGGAGACCTGACCGTCACCGCCCTGCACCAGAGGCGCAATGGTCACGCCAAAGCCCATCTCCTTGCCAAAGGCGGCGAGGTCTTCGGCGGTGCCTGCGCGCCCCTTTCCGAAGCAGAAGTCTGCCCCGACAACCACATGGGCGAGGCCGAGGCCGTCGGCGATCACTTCACGGGCGAAGGCCTCAGGGGTGAGGCTGGACAAAGCGGCGTTAAACGGCAGCTCATAAAGCCTTTCCACGCCAAGCTTTTCCAGCCTGTGGGCGCGGGTCTCCGCAGAGGTGAGGCGGAAGGTGGGCGCGTGGGGCGCAAAATATTCGCGCGGATGGGGCTCAAAGGTCATGATGCCCAGCGGGGCATCCGGCGCGGCGTTGCGCGCAAGGTTGATGACCGCCTGATGGCCCAGGTGCACCCCGTCAAAATTGCCAATCGCGACGCTGGCGCCGCGATGCTCGGAGGAGAGGAATTGGTAGTCGCGAATAATTTGCATGCGGCAGGGTTAGCTTTTGCGCGGGCGGGGCGCAAGAGAGGAGCTGACCTCAGGCAGATCGGCTGTGGATCATCGGTGACAAAGGCGGGGGCTTTGCCCCCGACGCCGCAAGCGGCATCTCCCCCAGGATACTGGCAGAATGAGAAGCCGGCGCGGCGGATTTCCCTGTCTTGCGTGGAGAATGTGCCCTATGGCGGCAGAGACAAAAAAGGCGGCACCGTTCAGTGCCGCCCGATAGGGATAAAGCGTGTTGGCCTCAGTCGAGTTTGCGCGAGGGCGCGAGAACGGTGGCCTCTCCGGCGAGGACTTTCTTGCCCTCAACGGTGCAGGTGCAGTCAAGCTTCACGCGGCGTTTGGCAATATCGATATCGGTCACGGTGACCGTGGCCAGCACCGTGTCATCGGGGCGCACCGGGGCGAGGAACTTCAGCGACTGGCCCATGTAGATGGTGCCATGGCCGGGAAGCTGCTCGCCGATCACGGCTGAGATCAGCCCGGCGGTCAGCATGCCATGGGCAATGCGCCCGCCAAACATGGTGTCTCTGGCGTAATCCTCATCCAGATGCACAGGATTGTGGTCTGTGGAGACGGCGGCGAACATCTCGATGTCCTGATCGGTCACGGTTTTGCGCACATAGCGGGACATGCCGATTTCGAGGTCTTCGATAAAGATGGTGCCGCGGGGCAGATTGTCCAACATGAGGCCTCCACACAGATGGTCTGAGGTTTTCGCTAAGTAACTTAATGGCGCATGGTGCGCATGATTTGCAACTTTATTACTTCGCAGTCGCAGAAAATCAAGTGTTTTCTGTTAACGAAGCTTGCCAATGGCGTATTGCGGGGTGACTTGCTCTGCCGCGAGATAGGCGGCAAGGGCCTCTGCGTCGGGCTGATGCGCGGTCTTGGTCTCTTTTTCCGCCAGACCGCCGGTGATGAAGAGCGAATCGATGTTTTCGCCCATGCCGCCGGTAATGTCAGTGTGGGGCCCATCCCCAATGGCTAGGATTTCGCTGTCTGATACCGAGACGCCAAGAGCTGCGAGGCGGCGGCGGGCCAGATCATAGATCGGCGGATGGGGTTTGCCAAAATAGAGGCTTTCTCCGCCCATGTCGGTGTAGAGCTTGGCCAGAGCACCGGCGCACCATTCGCGGATTTCGCCGCGGTCAACCACGATGTCGGGGTTGGCGCAGAGCAGCTTCATGCCCTTTTGCTTGGCAAAGAGGAAGTCGGGGCGGTTGATCTCGACCTCGGCCATCGGGTCAAACGGGCCGCAGCAAACAATGCCCTCGGCTTCTGCCAGCGGCACGCGCCGAATGTTGACCGGGTTGTCCAGAATCTCAAGCGGCTGGAAGAAGCCTTCGTCACGCGCGGGTTCGCCCATGAAGTAGACCTTTTCGCCAACCGCGCCCTGAAACATAGCCGAGCGCGCGCTGTCCCCGGAGGTGGCGATGGTGTCATAGGCATCGGCAGGCACGCCAAAATCGCCCAGCTGCTCGGCCACACCGGCGCGCGGTTTGGGAGAGTTGGTGACAAGCACCACAATGCCGCCTTTGGCGCGATAGGCCTGCAGCGCGGCCACGGCCTCAGGGTAGGCGGTGACGCCATTGTGCACACAGCCCCAGAGGTCGACAAACAGTGCTTTGTAGCGGTCGGAAACCTCGGCAAGGGAAGCGATAATTTGGGTCATGATGCGGTCCTGATCGGCTGTTTGGCGCAAGGTATGGCAAATAGCTTGTCAAAGGGCCAGTGATTTCGAAGTGGCGGTGAATTGGGGCTGTGGACCGAGGTCAGGTGAGGCTGTCTGGCAGGTGCAGCTGGGGGGCAAAGCCGCCGCGCAGCGCGAGGATACTGGGGGCCGGTGTGAGCACAGGCAATGTGCCTTGCGGGCGTTTTATAGGTGCGCCGTAGCCGTCAGAGCTAAACGGCAGGGCCATGTCTGCCATGAGCATCAGGGGGCGTTCGCCGTCCAGCACAAAAGTGGTGTCTGGCAGGTCTGCGACAGCCATAAGGGGGCGGTTTTGCAGGAATTTTCGGGGAATGGCACGCGCGGCGTGCAGGTGCTGGTCAAAGGCGGGGGCGGAGCCTGTGTGGCCAGCCGCGGCGAAGTAGGCTTTGTGATCGGCGCGGCGGCATTCGGCGCAGGGGCGGTGACCGGCGGCCAGCGCAACCGCCTCGTCGTGAAAGAAAAGCTCGGTATAGCGGTGGGGCGCCATGAGGGTGCGGCGGCGGTTTTTGAATGACAGCACGCAACAGACCCAAGCCTTGTGTTGCCAGCGCCGGTGGGTGAGCGCGCCGTGATCATGTGCCTCGGTGTCATGCAAGATGCCGCGATTTCCCATGAGGTTGCCCCGCGCGCGGTGGCGCAGGATCTCTCCGGTGGGCAAAACGCGGTTTTGACGGGGCATGGTGGGGCTCCTTTTAAAGAGAGCCTAGCATGGGGGAGGGGAGAGGTGCGCAGTGAATGCGCACCCTACGGGTCATTGCATTCTGAGGGCGCCGTCGATGCGGATGACTTCGCCGTTGAGGTAGCCGTTTTCCACGATGAAACCTGCAAGGCGGGCGTATTCAGACGGGTCGCCTAGACGTTTGGGGCAGGTGACATCGGCGGCGAGCTGATCCTGAACCTCTTGCGGCAGGCCCTGCAGCATTGGGGTGAGGAAGATGCCCGGGGCGATTGCCATGACGCGGATGCCGGAGCGGGCCAAATCGCGCGCCATGGGTAGGGACAGGCCGACGATGCCGCCTTTGGAGGCCGCGTAGGCCGCCTGGCCGCGCTGACCGTCCATGGCCGCGATGGAGGCGGTGTTGATGATCACACCGCGCGCGCCGTCCGCTTCCGCCTCGTTTTCGGCAATCACTTCGGCTGCCAGACGGGCGACGTTGAAAGAGCCGACAAGGTTGATGTCGATGGTTTGCTGGAAGACATGCAGCGGGTGCGGGCCCTTTTTGCCGATGGTGGTGGCCGCGGGCGCGATGCCTGCGCAGTTGACCGCAGTGGTGATGGTGCCCATTGCGGATTTGGCGGCGGCGATTGCGGCGGCAACGCTGTCTTCATCGGTGACGTCTGTTTTGTGGAAGGTGCCGCCCAGCTCTTCGGCGACTGCTTGGCCGCGCTTCTCATTGAGGTCAAAGAGGGCCACTTTGGCGCCGTTGGCAGCGAAGTGTCTGGCGGTGGCTTCGCCGAGGCCGGAAGCACCACCGGTGATCACGGCGCAGGTTTGATCAAGTTTCATGGGCGGGCTCCTCCGGGCGATAAATGAACGTGTGTTCAAATAAGCGGATCAGCACGCTTCTGTCCAGAGGCATGAGGGCCAGCCCCTCTTGGCCAAAGGGGCCAATTCACCAATGGATATTGGGAAAATGCGAAGCCCAAAGAAAAAGGCCCGCGCTAGTGGCGGGCCTTTGGTTGAGGTGGTTTGCTGTGGATCAGCTGTCGAGCTGTACCAGCGCGTGGCGCTTTTTGCCTGCTGAGAGCTTGATCGGCGAGGACAGCGCGGCGGCGTCGATCATCAGCCCTGCGTCGGTCAGCGGCGCGTCGTCCAGTTTGGCGCCGTTTTCCTTGATCAGGCGCTTGGCGTCTTTGCCGGATTTTGCGAGGCCGGATTTCACGATCAGCTGCACGATGGAGATGCCGTCCCCGAGGTCCTCGGAAGTGAGTGTCACGGTGGGCAGATCATCGCCCACGCCGCCTTTTTCAAAGACTTCGCGTGCGGTGGCTTCGGCTGTGGCAGCGGCCTCGGCACCGTGGCAGAGTGTGGTGACCGCATTGGCGAGGATGATTTTGGCCTCATTGATCTCGCTGCCCGCCAGCGCGCCGAGACGGACACATTCATCAAGCGGCATTTCGGTGTAAAGGCGCAGGAAGCGGCCCACATCGGCGTCGGTGGTGTTGCGCCAGAACTGCCAGAACTCATACGGGCTGCGCATGTCGGCGTTGAGCCAGACCGCGCCATCGGCGGATTTGCCCATTTTCTTGCCGTCAGAGGTGGTCAGCAGCGGGGAGGTCAGGCCAAAGAGGCCGCCATCATCCACGCGGCGGGTGAGGTCGATGCCGTTGACGATGTTGCCCCATTGATCGGAGCCGCCGAACTGCACCAGACAGCCGTAGCGGCGGTTGAGCTCCAGGAAGTCATAGGCCTGCAGGATCATGTAGTTGAATTCGAGGAAGGAGAGCGACTGTTCCCGATCCAGACGTGATTTCACGCTCTCAAAGGACAGCATGCGGTTCACCGAGAAGTGGCGGCCGATGTCGCGCAGGAATTCGAGGTAGTTCAGATCGTCGAGCCATTCGGCGTTGTTGAGCATCAGCGCATCGGTTTTGCCGTCGCCGTAGTCGAGGTATTTGGCGAAGACCTTTTTGATGCCGGCGATGTTGTCGTCGATCTGGTCGTTGGTCAGCAGCGGGCGCTCATCGGCGCGGAAGGACGGATCGCCCACTTTGGTGGTGCCGCCTCCCATCAGGGTGATCGGTTTGTGGCCGGTTTTTTGCAGCCAGCGCAGCATCATGATCTGGATGAGCGAGCCCACGTGCAGGGATTTGGCGGTGGCGTCAAAGCCGATATATCCGGGCACCACGCCATCACAGAGTGCTTTGTCAAAGCCTTCATAATCCGTGCAATCGGCCACAAAGCCGCGCTCTAGCATCACGGTGAGGAAATCCGATTTGGGCTGGTAGGTCATGGTGTCGATCCCGTATGATTTGCGAGCCTGTGTATAGGCGGGGAAGAGCAGAAGGAAAAGGCCATGTTGAAGGGCCAGAAAACCGCGCAAAACGGCGGTGCGCAGAAAGCCACGGTTCAGCGGGCCTTGGGGGCGATGTCAGGCACGTCTTTGGACGGGGTGGATGCGGCTGTGGTGGAGACCGATGGCGTGGAGATCCATGGCTTTGGGGCCAGTGATTATCGCGCCTATTCTGCGGAGGAACAGGCTGTTTTGACCAAGGCGCTGGGCCATTGGGCCGGGCCTGAGGCGGAGGCCGCGGCCAAAGTGATCGAGGCGGCGCATGCAGAGGTGTTGGGCCGGTTTGCTGATATTGATCTGATTGGCTTTCATGGCCAGACGCTGGCGCATGAGCCGCGTGGCCGGGGCACCTGTCAGGTGGGAGACGGGCAGGCGCTTTCAGAGGCGCTGGATGTGCCGGTGGTCTGGGATTTTCGCAGTGCAGACATAGAGCTGGGTGGCGAAGGCGCACCCTTGGCACCGTTCTTCCATTTTGCCTGCGCCAAGTGGTTTGGCGCCAAAGAGCCGGTGGCGTTTCTGAATTTGGGTGGTGTTGGCAACATCACATGGGTGGACCCGCGCAAAGAGGGGCCGGAAGCGGAGGGTGCTTTGCTGGCCTTTGACACCGGGCCAGCGAATGCGCCGCTCAACGATATGCTGCGCGCACGCCGTGGGTTGGCGTTTGACGAAGGCGGGAAGATCGCCGCGCAGGGCACTGTGGCCACAGGTGCGCTGGAGCTGTTTTTGCAGGAGGCCTATTTCTCGCGTATGCCGCCTAAGTCTCTGGATAGGAATGACTTTCCGGAAATGATGGATCTGGTGCGGGAGCTCTCTGATGAGGATGCAGCGGCAACCATGACGGCGATGTGTGCCGCCAGCGTGGCGCAGGGAATGGGGCATTGTCCGGTGCCGCCAAGCCGCGTGTTGGTGACCGGAGGCGGGCGGCATAATCCGGTGCTGATGGAGATGCTGCGGGTGTCGCTGGATTGTCCGGTGGTGCCTGTCGAAGAGGTGGGGCTGGATGGCGACATGCTGGAGGCGCAAGCCTTTGCCTATCTGGCGGTGCGCGTCGCGCGAGGGCTACCGACCTCTGCGCCAAGCACAACGGGTGTGATGGCGATGGTGGGCGGTGGCACGGTGAGTGTGCCACAGGGGTGAGGGCTGCGCCTGCCTGGGTAGGCGAGGCCCGGCCTAGCGTCCGGGCGTCAGGTCTGATTGGTAGTCGCTATGAAAGGCTGTGTAGCCCGCTGAGGTGCTTTGCAGATGCGGCTTAAGGTCTTCATGCAGCGCGGGGAGCTGGTGGAAGGGCACGTTCGGGAAGGCGTGATGCTCTGCATGATAGGGCATGTTCCAGGCCAGAAAGCGCACGAGACGGTTGGTGAAGGTGGTGCGGGAGTTTTCCAGCATATTGGCCACCGGCGGGCAGCGGCCGTGCTCCGCCAGAAGATAGGCGCGCAGGAAGGGCTGGCCGATCAGGCTGGGCAGGATCCAGACCCAGAAGAGGAGCGGCGAGACCAGCAGGCTGGCTGCGATGAGCGCATAAAGCGTGAGCAGAATGCGGGCCTCGGTACGCATGGCGGCGTGTTTGCGGGTTGGCAGATAGGGGGCGTCCAGCGTGCCAAAGGCGTTCTGAAGAAGCGTTTTTACCGCGGATTGCCAGTAGCTTAGGCCGGAGAGGTAAAGCAGATAGCTGCGCCATGTGTTCGGGCGTGGGCCGCCTGCCAGCTCCGGGTCGCGCTCGGGATCATTGGTGAATTTGTGATGCGCCATGTGGAAGGCGCGAAACCATGTGAAAGGCAGTATCAGCGGCAGAGCGCAGGCGTGGCCCACCGCGCGGTTGATCCAGCGGGTGGCAAACGGCGTGTCGTGGGTGCATTCGTGGCTGAGCGTGAAGAGGAACACCCAGAGCAGGCCGAACGGCAGGAGCATCAGCGGCCAGAGCGGCGCGCGCAGGCCGACCCAAAGCGCGCAGAACAGGAGTGCGCCGAGATAAAGCGCGAGATGGCGCAGGCCTGCGGCGTCAGAGCGGCTTAGCAGCAAGCTGCGGCGGTCCGGTGTAAGACGCGCAAGGGCTTCCTTGTGGCTCAGTGGTGCGCTCATCGCGGGATGTCAAATCCGGGAGCGGCAAGCTCAAAGCCGTCAAATTGGAAGGCAGGGGAGACGGTGCAGCCGACAAGGGTCCATTCGCCCGTGCTGCGTGCGGCTTGCCAGTGATGGGGCGGCACGATGTGCTGAGGTAGCTGGCCTGCGGCGAGATCCGGGCCGAGGGTCAGGTCTTGCGCCGGGCCAGCGTCGGTTTCTGCAAGCGACAGGATCAGCGGCGCGCCCGCGTAATAGTGCCAGATTTCGGCGGCATCGACGCGGTGCCAGTGGGAGACCTCGCCCGCCTTCAGCAGGAAATAGATCGCGGTGCCGGCGGGGCGGGTGCCCTCCGGCGCGTCAGCGATCCATGTCTGGCGGTAGTGGCCGCCTTCCGGGTGCGGAGCGAGGTTGAGCTGGGCGATGATTTGATCGGCGGTCATTTGGGCAAGTCCAAGTTCTTTTGGCTCCATAGGGCCATATGCAGCGCAAAGCGCAAGAAAAAAGGCGGCTCATGGAGCCGCCTTTCATCGTTCGTGACGGTGCGCAGTGAATGCGCACCCTACGGTTATTTCAAGATCGAGCGGCCTGCGTATTCGGCGGTTTCACCCAGCGCTTCTTCGATGCGGATCAGCTGGTTGTATTTCGCCAGACGGTCAGAGCGCGACAGGGAGCCGGTTTTGATCTGGCCGCAGTTGGTGGCCACGGCGAGGTCGGCGATGGTGGCGTCCTCGGTCTCGCCGGAGCGGTGGGACATCACGTTGGTGTAGCGTGCGCGGTGGGCCATATCGACGGCTTTGAGCGTCTCGGTCAGAGAGCCGATCTGGTTCACTTTCACCAGCATGGAGTTGGCCACGCCCTGCGCGATGCCATCTGCCAGACGGGTTGGGTTGGTCACAAAGAGATCGTCACCCACCAGCTGCACCTTGTCGCCGATTTTGTCGGTCAGCAGCTTCCAGCCATCCCAGTCGTCTTCGGCCATGCCGTCCTCTATGGAGATGATCGGGTAGTCGTTGCAGAGCTCCGCGAGGTAGTCGGCGTTTTCCGCAGAGGTCAGGGACTTGCCTTCGCCCTTCATCTCGTATTTGCCGCCCTCGTAGTATTCGGTGGAGGCGCAGTCGAGTGCGAGGTAGATGTCTTCGCCAGGTTTGTAGCCTGCTTTTTCGATGGCACTCATGCAGAAGTCGAGCGCTTTGCGGGTGCTTTCCAGCGCCGGAGCAAAGCCGCCCTCATCGCCGATGCCGGTGTTGTAACCTGCCGCAGACAGCTCTTTCTTCAGCACATGGAAGACTTCGGCACCCATGCGGATGGCTTCGCGGATGTTGGCCGCGGAGACAGGCATGATCATGAATTCCTGAATGTCGATGGGGTTGTCGGCGTGCTCGCCGCCGTTGATGATGTTCATCATCGGCACAGGCAGAACGCGCGCAGAGGTGCCGCCCACATAGCGGAACAGCGGCTGTGCGGTGTGGTCTGCAGCAGCTTTGGCGGCAGCGAGGGACACGCCGAGAATGGCGTTGGCGCCAAGGCGGCCTTTGTTGGGGGTGCCGTCCAACTCGATCATGGCGGCGTCGATGGCAACCTGCTCGGTCACGTCCATGCCCACCAGAGCTTCGGCGATTTCGCCGTTCACGGCGTTGACCGCTTCCAGCACGCCTTTGCCCAAGTAGCGGGATTTGTCGCCGTCGCGCTTTTCGACTGCTTCATGTGCGCCGGTGGAGGCTCCTGACGGTACGGCGGCGCGGCCCATGGTGCCGTCTTCAAGGATCACGTCGACTTCGACGGTTGGGTTGCCGCGGCTGTCGAGAATTTCACGGGCGAAGATATCAATGATGGTGCTCATCCTGGGGGTCCCTGCACTGGTCAATTGTTGAGGCAGCTATAGCAGGGCGGAGGCAAAAGTAAACGGCATTTGGTAGCGCTAACGGCGGTTTTTATCAAGGTTAGGGCTAACAGTTACGGGGCGTTGCACATTATCCGCGGCGGGCGAGGGCGCGTTCGCGCAGGAAGGTGTAAAGACCTGCGGCGACGATGAGGGCCGAGCCTGCGAAGGTGGGCCAATACGGGTGCTCGCCAAGGATGAAGATGCCAAGCAGCATGGCAAAGACAAGGCGGGTGTAGCGGAAGGGCGCGACGGCTGAGGCTTCGCCGACGCGCATGGCTGTGACGATGGCCCAATATCCTGCCGCGCCAAAGAGGGCTGCGCCCGCAAATCGAGTGAGTTCTCCCAAGGCGAGCGGGGCGGCACTGGCGCCGGAAAATTCCAGCAGACATGTGCCCGCAATCAGAAAGCCCAGGAAGCCTTGCAGGGCGACCACATGGGACGAGACCTGAGGATCTATGCGTCGCGTGAGGATGTCACGGATCGCGATCCCGAGCGCCGCGCCGAGTACCAGAAAGGCCGTGGCGTTAAAGCCTCCGAGGCCGGGGCGGATGATCAGCAGCACACCGGCAAAGCCAATCGCAAGGGCGCTCCAGCGCCGCCAGCCGACGGTTTCCCCGAGGAACAGCGCGGCCAATAGGGTGAGGATCAGCGGCATGGCTTGAAAAATGGCGGCGGCCGTGGACAGGTCGATGCGCGACAGGGCCAAGGTGAACATGACGCCGCTGGCGGCTTCGGCGCCGGAGCGCAGGAGCAGACGCGGGGTCCAGTGCCGGCGCGCAAAGAGCGGTGCGCGGGTGGCCAGAATGATTGTGAGAAAGATCATGCCGGAGCCAAGGCCAAGCCCCATCAGCACCTGACCGGGATGCAGCGACCCGGTCAGTTGTTTCATGAACATGTCAGCGGTGGCAAAGCCCAGCATGGAGGCAACGACAAGCAGGCTGCCTTTGATGTTGTTCATTTGTGGTGCCGCCCTAAGTGCCGAGTGGTTCTCTGCATCAGAGGGGGCGTATCTTGAGATCGGTGATCCGGTTGGCCTCGCGCCCGGTGACTTCGAAACGGAAGCCGTGGAAGGAGAACACCTGCCCCACGGTGGGGATCATCTGGGCCTCATGGATCACCAGACCCGCCACGGTGTTGGCCTCGTCATCAGGCAGGTTCCAATCGGTGGCGCGGTTGAGATCGCGGATCGTCATGGCACCCTCGATCAGGAACTGGCCATCCTCGGATTTGCCAATTTTGTGGTCGCCGTCCTCGTCAAATTCATCGGTGATCTCGCCCACAATTTCCTCAAGGATGTCTTCGAGCGTGATCAGGCCCTGCAGGGAGCCATATTCATCCACCACCAGCGCAAAATGGGCGTGGCGGCGCAGGAATTCGCGCATCTGGTCATCAAGTGCGGTGGTTTCCGGAACGAAGTAAGGCTCTTTGGCCACCTCATCGAGCACAATGTCTGTCATGCGCTCAGGCGAGGTGCTGCCCGCCTCACGGACGCGGCGGTACATGGCGCGGAACAGGTCTTTGGCGTGCACCACACCAATGATGTTTTCCGGTTCGTCCTTAAAGACGGGCAGGCGGGTGTGATTGCTCTCCAGACATTGGTTGAGGATGTCGGCGGGGCTGTCATCGGCGTTGATCATCTCGATGCCGGAGCGGTGCAACATGATTTCCTCAACCGTGCGGTCAGAGAGATCGAGCGCGCCCAAGATGCGGTCGCGGTCTTCTTTTTCGACGATGCCTTCGGAGTGGCCAAGCTGAATGGCGCCCGCGATTTCTTCGCGCACGGCGAGGACCTGGCTGTCCGGGTCGATCTCCACCCCAAAGAGGCGCAGCACAGTGCGCACCAAGATACGCACAGCGGCCACCACGGGGGAGAAGACGGTGACCACAAGGCTGATCGGGCCAGCGACGGTGGAGGCGGCATCTTCGGGCCGCGTGATGGCGTAGGTTTTGGGCAGCACCTCGGCAAAGATCAACACCAGCAGGGTCATGACCAAAGTGGCCATAGCCACGCCGCTTTCTCCAAAGGCGCGGGTGAAAAGCGCGGTGGCCAGAGAGGTGGCGAGAATGTTGACGAGGTTGTTGCCCAAGAGCACGGAGCCGATCAGGCGTTCGCTGTCTTCGGTGACGGCAAGGGCGCGCTGTGCGCCGCGGCTGCCTTTGTCGGCCTGCGTGCGCAGCTTGCCGCGCGAGGCTGCAGTGAGCGCGGTTTCAGAGCCCGAAAAGAAGCCCGAGAGCATGAGCAAAAAGAGGATTACCCCGGCGGTGATCCAAAATGCGGTGTCGATGGACGATGCGGGCTCCATAAGATCCTCGTTTGACTGGTCAAATTGGTTATGGGTGCAGGGGCAGGGCGGATCAAGGGGGCGCGGCGCGGTTAAGAGTTATTTTATACCGCGCGCTTATATGGGCGCCTCAGAGTTAGAAGTGGGAGACACAGGCTTATGAAAGCCCTTATTTTCTGCGCGATGGCTGTGCCGGCCGTTGCGATGGCAGGTGATGCCGATGTGGCATTTTTGACCGAAGACTATGCGCCTTATTCCTGGATGGAAAACGGCGAGGCGGTTGGTCATGGTATTGATCTGATCCATGAGGTGGCGAACCGTGCGGCACTGACTTCTTCGGTGGAGATCACAAAATGGACCCGCGCCATTGTGCTGGCGGAAAAGAATGAAAACACCTGTGTGTTTTCGACCGCGCGCACCGAAGAACGGGAACCCAAGTTCCAATGGGCTGGTCCGATGTATGTCGAGAGCACCTATCTGGTGCAGCGCGCCGGTGAAAACACAGATGTAACGACATTGGACGTGGCGCTGACCAAAGCCATCGGTACGCAGGTCGGCGATTTCACCGTTGAGTTGCTGCAGGGACTTGGGGCGGCAAAAGTGGACACAGCGCCAGATCTGGAAAAAACGCTGAAGAAACTGCGCGCTGGGCGTCTTGATTACGTCATCCTTGGCGAAGATGGCGCGAAGTCTATTACCGCGCAGAATGCCGATCTTGAGATGGCGTTGGAAGTGTCCCGCGATGAGTTCTTTATTGCCTGCTCCAAGAGCACGCCAGCGGAGACCGTCGCAAAGATTGATGCGGCTATGGCGTCCATGATGGAAGATGGCACCCAGGCGCAGATGGTGGCAAAATACAAATAGTGCTCTGCAATCGTGGCGCATTTGAAAGGCCGGGGCGTTTGCTCCGGCCTTTTGTTTGGGCTGTCCGTGGGGGCGCATTTTGTTGGCGGATTTGTGATTGGGGTCGGCGCGCGCTATTGCGCTAGAGCAGGGGCACGAACTTAGGGAAGGCGCAGCGGATGCAGGATTTGGGCAGGCTTGATGGACCGGTGCTGGTGTTTGGCGGGCCGTATTCGAATTTGCAGGCCACAGAGGCGGTTCTGAAAGAGGCCAAGGCGCGGGGCATTTCGGGGCGCAATCTGATTTGCACCGGGGATGTGGTGGCCTATTGCGGCCAGCCTGCGGAAACGGTGGCCGCAGTGCGCGACAGCGGTGCGGTTGTTGTGGCGGGGAACTGTGAGCTGCAGTTGGCCAGCGGCGCGGAGGATTGCGGCTGCGGCTTTGAAGAGGGCACGGTCTGTGATCTGCTGTCCGCCGGATGGTATGGCTTTGCCGCCCAGCAAGTTGATGATGCGGCGCGGGACTGGATGGCAGGTCTGCCGGAGATCGTTTGTTTTGAGCTGGCCGGTCAACGTGTGGCGGTGATCCACGGCGGCGTCACGGATGTGGCGCGGTTCTTGTGGTCAACATCTCCGGAAGCTGCTTTCGCCGAGGAGATCGCTGCGCTGACGGATAAGGTTGGCCCGGTCGATGTGGTGCTGGCAGGGCATTGCGGCATTCCGTTTGAACGGCAGATCGGCGCGGTGCGCTGGATCAATGCCGGGGTGATCGGGATGCCGCCACATGATGGCAGCCAATCCACGCGCTTTGCGATTTTTGACGGGCAGGCGCTGGAAATTCGCGATTTGGCTTATGATGCCGGGCAAGCTTTTGCAAAAATGCAAGAGGCTGGGCTGACCCAAGGCTACCACGAGGGGCTTGTGAGCGGCTATTGGCCGTCTGAAGACGTGTTGCCGGAAGATTTGCGGGTGCCGCTGTCTGAGCGGCTTTCGCCCTCGCGTGCCAGCGGGTGATGGGTGGTCACCAGCTCATGCAGGCGTTCATCCAGCACGTGGGTATAAATCTCGGTTGTTGAGAGATCGGCGTGCCCCAGAAGGGTCTGGATCACGCGCAGATCGGCACCATTGGCCAGCAGATGGGTGGCAAAGGCGTGGCGCAGCGTGTGTGGCGTGACCTTTTCAGGCGGCACGCCTGCGGTGATGGCAAGATCTTTGATCAGCGTGTGAAACCAGTTGCGTGTGACATGGCCGAGCGCACCGCGTGAGGGAAAGAGAAACAGCGAGGCATGTTTGCCTTTGGTGCGTTTTTCTTCCTCGGCTTTGTCGCGGACCGACAGCCAGACAGCGAGCGCTTCGCGCGCGGGCGGGGAGAGCGGGACCATGCGTTCCTTATCCCCCTTGCCGCGCACCAGAAGCATCTGCGGATTGCCGCGCGCCGCGGCGACCGGAAGGCTGACCAGCTCGGTGACGCGCATGCCGGTGGCGTATAGCAGCTCCATCAGGCAGATGTTGCGCAGGCGGTCCTGCGGGGTGCGCCCCGTTTCTCGCGCCGCCGCCAATAGGGCGTCGACCTCGGTCACCTCAAGGGTTTTGGGCAGGCGTTTGGAGCGACCGGGGCCGCGGATTTGGACGGCCGGGTTGCTGTCGCGCCAGCCCTCTTCAAAGGCAAAGCGAAACAGCTGTTTGAGGGCGGAAAGACGCCGCGCGCGGGTGGCCTGTGCCAGGCCTTCGGCGTCACAAAACAGCAGGAAGTCTTCGATTTGCGCCTGTGTGGCGGTTTCAAAGGTGACGTGCTTGCGTTTGGCCCAATCTGTAAAGGCAGTGAGGTCGCGCATATAGGCGGCCAGCGTGTTGGGAGAGGCTCCAAGCTCTGCAGCCTGGGCTTCCAGAAAGGTTTCGATCCAGAGGCTTTGGGAGCTGGAAACCATGCGCCTGCTAGCCCCGCGTGTCCAGAAGCGCGACCTGAAGGGCGGCGCGGCGGGCAGTGTCCTCCAAGCCGACGGCGCGGAAGGTGGCCAAAGCTTCGGTCAGCGCGCCAAGGTTGCCTGCGGCGCCATCGTCCATCAGCGACATGGCGGTGAGGATGCTTTCGCCCAGTTGGCCGCGCGCCAGCATGGTGGAGATTTCCTGCGGCACGCCCGCGCCATGGAAGGCATCGGAAATTGCACGGTGCACGGGATCTGTGGTGATGCGTGGCGGAGCGCCCAGCGCAAGACCGGCAAGGAAATCACGCGGACCGCTGCGGGCGGCGCGTTCATAGTCTGACGACAAGAGCGCGATGTCGCGGGCCTGACGGGCGGACACGCCTTGCAGCGGGAGCTTCAGAAGCAGCGGGCCATAGATGCGGGCAAAGGGCACTTCGAGGTGGACTTGTTGCATGGCGGCCCAAACCGATGGCAGGGTGTCGGCCACTTTGGCGGTGTCATTGCTGCTGATCGCCGCATCAAAGGCCTGAAGCGCGGCGACGCGATCCCAGATCATGCCGGAGGCGGCTGGTTTGCGCTCTGAGTAGATGCCAAGCAGGCGGTTTTCATGGAGCGCGGAGGTGCGCGCCAGACGTTCGGAGGCCTCAAGCTGTGCTTTCCAGCCTGCTGTGTCGCGCAGATCCGCATGGGCATAGGCGCGGGGCAGGCCGGTGGTGGATTGGGTTTCGCCGATCGCCTCATAGAGGCGGAACTTGAGCGGGGTCACCGGACCTGCGGCCACAAGAAGCGGCTCGCCTTCAAAGAGGTCAGGATCCAGGAACCGCAGAAGAAGCGCGTCCATCTCTTCAGAGATCAGGCCCAGCGCCTTGGCGGAATCCAGTGTCAGCGCTGCTGCGCGCCAGTCTCCGGAGCGAGCGGTGCAGAAGATGCGGGCGGCATAATCCGGCGCCAGATGCGGCGCCTGCATAAGGGCGTCACAGGCGCGCTGCTCTTCGCCCATCAGGAGGGTCACATCAAACCAGCGCGCAAACAGCGCGGGCGTGTCCGCACCTGCGCGTTCAATGAGGGCACCGGCCTGCTCCAGCGCGCCCATTTCGATCAGCTTGTCGATTCGCGCGATCAGCAGCTCGTTGGCAACACCGGCATCGCGCGGCGCGTCGGCCTCCGCCAAGAGGAGCGTGTAAAGAAGCGCCTGCATCGCCGGAAGCACATCGGGGCGCTGGGCGCTGACAAGATCGCTGAGTTTGGAGGCGCGGGAGGCTGACCAGAGCGAGGCGGGAAGGCCGGTGACTGAGGAGGGCAGAAGGCCGGTGGCGTCGTGGCCGTTGTCATCCAGTGAGGTGACTTTGATGTTGGGGGTGCTGAGGCCTTGGGAGACAGGCGGTTCGCCTTGCGGCAGACCGATATCCAGCGTCACAGTGGGGGTCGGGTTCAGCCATTCGATGGCTGACAGCGGGGCCTCCTGCGCCACGCCAGGCGCGGCGGCGAGGCCGATCAGAAAGGGCCATGTGCCCAAAGCCCGCAGAACGCTCATTCTTCGCCTTGCAGCTCGACTGGGATGCGGATTTCGTTTTGTTGAGCGGAAAAATCAGCCCCAAAGATTGGTCCGACGTAGGCATATGCAACCAATGCCAGCGCCGCCAAGACGAATAGAACCAATAAGGCCCGAATGACTTTGCCCATGAGTCCTCTCAAATTTCCTGCCCGTTTTTTTCAACTTATAACTGGCCTTTTGCACAAGATCACGTCATTCAATGCCGAAATCTTAATTTTGGGCAAGGCTTGGCCGATTGTGGGCGTTTCATGGGCTATGAACTGAAAAAAACCGTCGTGCTGGTGGGCATGATGGGGGCGGGAAAAACCGCGGTTGGACGGGCTTTGGCAGCGAAACTTGATGTGCCGTTCATCGACTCGGATGCGGAGATCGAAAAGGCAGCCAACATGAGCATTGCCGAGATTTTTGCCCGCGACGGAGAGGCGTTTTTCCGCGAGAAAGAGAGCCAGGTGATTGCGCGCCTGCTGGATGAGGAACGTTGCATTCTGTCCACCGGTGGCGGGGCCTATCTGGCTGAAGCCAACCGAGAGGTGATTTCCGAGCGCGGCGTGGCCGTGTGGCTGAATGCGGATGTGGATCTGTTGTGGTCGCGCGTAAAACACAAGGACACGCGGCCTTTGTTGCGCACCGAAAATCCACGCAAGACGCTGGAAGAGATCTATGCGGCGCGGGTGCCGCTTTACAGCCTTGCCGATCTGCCGGTGGCAGCAGAGGCAGGCTTGAGTATTGAGGAAATGGCGGCGCGGGTGGCTGACGCTTTGACAGGTCAGCGCCCAGACGTTTTGGAAGGGGCAGAATGATGATGGAAACGGTGCATGTTGGCCTTGAGGGGCGCGCGTATGACATTCACATCGGCCCCGGGTTACTCGCACAGGCAGGCGCGCTGATCGGGCCAATGCTGGCGCGCAAACAGGTCTGTGTTGTGACCGACGAAAACGTCGCGGCGCTGCATCTGGAAACACTGCGGGCCGGGTTGGCAAGTGACGGGATCAGCATGGAAGCGCTGGTGCTGCCGGCGGGCGAAAGCACCAAGAGCTGGGCGCATCTGGAGCAAACCGTGGAGTGGCTTTTGGCGCAGCGCGTGGAGCGGCGTGATCTGGTTGTGGCGCTGGGCGGCGGTGTGATCGGGGATCTGACCGGCTTTGCCGCAGCGATCCTGCGCCGCGGCGTGGGCTTTGTGCAGATCCCGACGAGCCTTTTGGCGCAGGTCGACAGCTCGGTTGGTGGCAAGACCGGGATCAACAGCCCGTTGGGCAAAAACCTTGTGGGCGCGTTTCATCAGCCCAAGCTGGTGCTGGCAGATATTGATGTGCTGGGCACGCTGACGCCGCGCGATTTCCTCGCCGGTTATGGCGAGGTTGTGAAATACGGCCTGCTTGGCGATGCGGCATTTTTTGAATGGCTGGAAAAGCTTGGGCCGAAGCTTGCGGCAGGTGACGTGGAGGCGCGGATTGCTGCGGTGAGACGCTCCTGTGAGATGAAAGCCGAGATTGTGATGCGCGATGAGACCGAGCAGGGGGATCGCGCGCTTCTGAACCTTGGGCATACATTCTGTCATGCGCTGGAGGCGGCGACGGGCTATGGCGACCGCCTGCTGCATGGGGAAGGCGTTGCGGTGGGCTGTGCGCTGGCGTTTGAGCTGAGCGCACGTCTGGGCCTGTGTTCTCAGGAAGATCCGAGCCGCGTGCGTCAGCATCTGCGTGAGATGGGCATGAAGGTGGACCTGAAGGACATCGAAGGCGAGTTGCCGGATGCGGATGCGCTTTTGGATCTGATGGGGCAGGACAAGAAGGTTGTCGATGGTCAGCTGCGCTTCATTCTGGCGCGGGGGATTGGCAATGCCTTTGTGACGGCGGATGTGCCACGGGATGTGGTGCGCGCGTTGTTGGTGCAAGAGCTGGCGAACCGCTAAGACCTACCTATGCGCCGCTATGTGAGCCGGACGGTGCCGGCTCACTCGGGGTTTTCTATCAGATGAAGACAAAGTCGCTTTCGTCCAGATAGCGCGAATGCAGCGTGATGGAGCCGTTGCCGCCTTCAATTGTGGCGATGCGGCCGCTGAACGCGGTGTTGTCCATGACGGCCGCGTAATCGGCGAAGTCAGATGTGCTCACCACGATAGTGTCATGCCAGCCAAAATCGCTGATGGTGTCATCGCCGCTGAGCGTGATGAAGTTGAACTCATCCGCGCCCCAACCGCCGTGCAGCTTGTCGTCGCCTTCGCCGCCAATCAGCGAGTCATGGCCACTGCCGCCGCGCAGGACGTCATTGCCGTCGCCGCCATCGAGCAGATCATTGCCGCGACCACCTTTCATGTAGTCGTTGCCACCATCGCCGAACATGCGGTCGTCACCCCAGCCGCCGAACATGCGATCGTCGCCGCTGCCGCCAAACTGGATGTCATCACCGAGCCTGCCATACATGCGGTCATTGCCTGCACCGCCGATCTGGATGTCGTCGCCTTTGAAGCCGCCGCTGAGGTAATCATCCGCCGCGCCGCCAATTTGCACGTCATCGCCAAAGGAGCCGCGGTCCCAGACAGGGGAGACATCGGCAATGTCGATGGGGAGGAGCACGGAGTCGATCACATGGATTTCGCCGTTTGAGGCTTCGATGTCGGTGAGGCCTTCGACAAAGTTGGGGTTGGCGCGACCGGGATCGGCGTCGTTGAGGCTGTTGCCATCAACCACAAAGCGGCCGCCCTCAAGCGCTGTTTCCACTAGGCGGCCTTCCTGAATGTCGGCAAGGGATTTGCCGCCTGCCTGCACGTGATAGAGCAGCACGTCGCGCACCAGATCGATGCCAACGGCGCCCACAATCGCGCCGGGCAAATCGGCGTCAGCGATTCCTGTGGTGTCAACGCCCAACTCTTCGGCCAATGCGCGGAAGGCATCATCGGTGGGGGCAAAAACGGTGAAGTCGTTGTTGGGATCGGTGAAGAGGTCGACCAAACCTGTGGCAACAAGCGCGCCGACAAGTGCCTCGAAGGCGGGGTTGCCGGAGGCGATGTCCGCGATGGTGGGCTGCGCGTTGGCTTCGGCCACGTCGATGGGTAGCAGCACGCGGTCGATCACATGGATTACGCCATTGGTGGCCTGAATGTCGGTGAGACCCTCGACAAATTCCGGGTCTTCCACATCAGGGTCAGCGTCATTGAGCGTGTCGCCGTCCACGCCAAAGCTGACGTCGCTCAGCAGGGTATCTACCGAGCCGCTGTTTTGCACGTCCTCAAGGGAGCTGCTACCAGCTTGCACGTGGTAGAAGAGAATGTTGGTGAGCGTCGGAACACCCACTGCGTTGACGATTTCTGTTGCGATTTGGGTTTCTGAGAGGCCGGTGGTGTCGATGCCCAGCGTATCACGCGCCAGGATTTCGAAGGCTTCATCGGTTGGGGCAAAGACGGTGAAATCGCCGGGGTCGAGGAATGTCTGGGTCAGACCAGCTGCATTCAGCGCGGCGACCAGAATATCAAAGTTTCCGTTGGTCGAGGCGATCTCTGCAATGGATTGTGTTGGAGAGGGGGGCGGTGCGGGCTCGGGGTCGTGGAGATTGAGACGCTCCAGCAACCGCTTCAAGAAGGCTTCGAAAAAGTTCATTGTCTTCTCCCATTTGTTTTCAATGGGAGGGTTACGTAAGCGACAATTTCACGGATGTTCACGAAGCTGTGAGCTGTTGTGGCCTCGGCAAAGACCCGCCAGAAGGAACTGGCGGGTCGTGCGGGGGAGGATGGCGCGTTAGGCGCTGCGCTGCACCAAATTGAGTATCACGCGGGTGGCACTGGCCATGTCCTGCACCGAAATCCACTCCAGCGGGCCGTGGATCTCCATCATGCCGGTGAAGATATTGGGGCAGGGCACGCCTTTTTCGGTGAGCTGAGAGCCGTCTGTTCCGCCGCGAATGGGCACGGATTTTGGCTCAAGACCCTCTGCGCGAATGGCGTCGCGGGCGAGCTCCACCGGGGTCATGTCTTTCTCCAGCCAATAGCGCATGTTGCGGTATTGTTTGGTGATGTCGCAGGTCACTGTGGCACCGGGGAAAGCTGCCTCGGCCTTGCTGCACGCGGCATTGAGGCGGGTGGCCTGTGCTTCCAGATCCTCCATCTCAAAGGCGCGCAGGATAAACCGGAGTGTGGTTTGCGAGCTGCCACCTTCCTGAGCGTAGATATGGGTGAAGCTTTCGCGGCCATCGGTGGTTTCCGGCGTGGTGCCGACCTCATCCAGCTCAGAGATGATCTGAGCCGCCACATGTAGCGCGTTGGTCATCTTGTCCTTCGCATAGCCCGGATGGGCGGAGGTGCCGGTGATGGTCACCACGGCGCCGTCGGCTGAAAAGGTTTCATACTCCAAGGTGCCGCGCTGGGCGCCGTCGAGCGTATAGGCGAAATCCACGCCAAAATCGCCGGGCAGATCAGGGTGCACACCGCGTCCGATTTCCTCATCCGGCGTGAAAGCAAGGCGCACCTTGCCGTGTGTGAGGCCCGGTGTGGTCAGCAGGTGCTCTGCCATGGTCATGATGATCGCGACGCCCGCCTTATCATCAGCGCCCAGCAGGGTGAGGCCGGAGGCGGTGATGATGTCTTCGCCGTCTTTGCCGGACAGATAGGCCGAGGTTTCGGGGGAGAGGATCAGATCAGGATTGTCTGGATAGGTGATGGGGGTGCCGTCCCAGCCATGGATCACGCGGGGTTTGACGCCGGTGGCGTTGAACTGCGGGGCGGTGTCCACATGGGCGCAAAAGCCAATGGTTGGCGCGTTATGGTCTGTTGCCGGGACAGTGGCGAGCACGGCACCATAAGAAGTGAGGGTCACGTCTGATGCGCCAATGCGCTCAAGCTCGGCCACCAGATGGCGGGAGACATCGAGCTGGATTTTGGTGGATGGCGTGGTTTCTGAGTGTTCGTTGCTTTGGCTGTCGATGGCGCAATAGGCGACCAGACGCGCCTCAAGCGCGCGGTCAAAATTGGGATAATCAGACACGCTTTGTCCTCACGTTGATGCTGTTTTTCTTAACATAGGCAGCATTTGCGCGAGGGGGTAGGGGCTTGGCACAATCCTGTGCAATTGGCAGCAAAAAGCCCCGGCTGCGAGATGCGGGCCGGGGCTTTGAGCGGGTTTTCAGAGGCCAGCGTTTGCCTCAGTCGCCAAGCGAGATTGTTGGCAATGCGGCTGCGGGCTGCACCAGAGGTGCGGCACCGGAGTCGGCCAGCACTGCGGCCTCCAGAAGCGCGGTGCGCTCGGTCTGACCCGGGGCAAAGACCGGCTCGGCCCCGTTGTTCAGGGCGTCAATCGCGGAGGTGTACCACGCCTGCGCCTGATCGGTGTTGGTGGCGACCCCAAAACCGTGTTGCAGGTGATGGGCGATCAGCTCGCCGTAAGGCTTCTGACCGATGGCGGACATGATCAGCGCAGAGCCAAGGGCCACCTGCATGTCATCGCGGCGATAGGCCGAGAAGAGGCAGATTTGCGCGGTGTCCTGCAATTGCTCCAGCGACATATTGGAGTTCAACACAAAGCTCTGCACCTCTGACTGAAGTTGAGCAGGGGCAGCGGTGGAAAGCTTGCCCACATAAGGCGCAAGCACGGGGCCAAAGGCGTCACATTGCTGATCGACCTGCGCCTGAGTGGCACCCTGCACCGATTGCATGAGTTTTTCACCGTTGGCCACCGTGTAGGTGCGTGCAAGGCAGAATTGCTCACTCAGTACAAAATCGGGGTCGGTGATCTTGGAGACGGTGGTGAAGCCGCCATTGGAGCTTGTGAGCAGACCGACCTTGCCGCAATAGCCAGCGAGGGATTTTTCCGGCGCGGCGGGTTGCGCTGTCTGGAAGAGAGTGAGGCTCTGGGCCGATGGTTCCTGAGCGGCCACGGGCACGGTTGCGGGGGCCGTTGCCGGGACAGTCACTGGCGCTGCTGGGGCTGGAACAACCGGCACTTCAGGTGCGGCGGCTACCTGGGTTGTGGCTGAGTCGTTCAGGCGGCAGGTGGACTGGTGACAAGAGAAGCTTGTCGGAGTGGCCACATGGCTGAGGAAGTCGTTTCGGGTGAAGCCGCTGGGGCCTGAGGCAAAGACCATCACGGTACAGTCTTTGGCCCCGCACCAATAGGCGCTGCCGGACACAGAGGTGTCCAGAATGTAGTCGGTTTTGCCGTCGCCATTGAGGTCTGCAAGCTGGATGAAGCCCGAGCGTTGCAAGAGCTGCTCCGCACTTGGATCGGAGCTTTGTGCCACTTCGTCGATGGCGTTTGAGACCTCAACCGGCATGCCACCATAGATCGTGCCGGAGGGGCCGCCATGGACTTCGGCATACCAAGTGGTGAGCAGGCTGCGGACGCCGTGCTGGTGGGTCTGCATGGCTTTCACCACCTGCGGGCCGCCAACCTGTGCGCGGTTGTAGGAGGACACGAGGAAGTCACGCTCATAAGGCGAGAGGCGGCCGGTGGCCGGAAAGCCGACGTAGCTTTGATATTGAATAATTGCAGAGCGGGAGCGCGCGCCAAGCACACCATCCGGCGTGCCAGCCGGGAAGCCAAAATAGTTGAGCGCGCTCTGGGTTTCGCGGTTTTGGGCGCGGGTGGCGGAATAATAAGCGGCGCTGGAGCGTTGTCTGGCTTTGTTCTTTTGGGCGCTCGATACGATGGCACCACCGACAATGGCACCCGCAATGGCGGCGCCGAGATCGCTGGCCATGGCCGGCGCGGTTGTCGAGGTCGCCAGAAGCGCCGCTGCGGCAGTTGTTTTGATAGATTTAGAAAACACGTCTATCTCCCTGATACGTAAGTATGACTTTGCAGAGAGACCACGCGCTCGTCGGTGCTTTTGAGGATATGTCCTCTTGGTGCACCACCCAACTCAACCATGAACTCTCTAACAGAAATGAGTGCGTACTGACATTGAGTGTCCCTTAGTTTTAAGGTTCTGGCAAGTCCGCATTTCCGGATGTGACAGGCCGTGGGGGCAACAAAAAAGGGCCGGCGGATGCCGACCCTTTCCAAATATCTCTCCGTCTGCCGCTGAGGCTTAGAACGGGATTTCGTCGTCCATGTCACGGCTTGGGGCGCCGCCGCCCTGATTGCCGCCGCCAAAGCCGCCACCGCCGCCTTGATCATAGCCACCGCCGTAGCCGCCGCCCTGATCGTAGCCACCACCGCCGCCACCAAAGCCGCCACCGCCGCCTTCGCCACCGGAGCGGCCATCGAGCATGGTCAGAACGCCGTCAAAGCCCTGCAGCACCACTTCGGTGGAGTAGCGATCCTGACCGGATTGATCCTGCCATTTGCGGGTCTGCAGCTTGCCCTCGACATAGACTTTGGAGCCTTTGCGCAGGTATTGCTCTGCAATGCGCACCAGGCCTTCCTGAAAGATTGCAACAGAGTGCCATTCGGTGCGCTCGCGGCGCTCACCGGTGTTGCGGTCTTTCCAGGTTTCAGAGGTGGCGATGCGCAGGTTGCAGACCTTGCCGCCATTCTGGAACGAGCGCACCTCTGGGTCGCGGCCCAGGTTGCCAATGAGAATTACTTTGTTCACCGATCCGGCCATACGCCTATCACTCCCACGGATTCTATCAGTCGATTTGGATCACCATACACCACCGCAAGTCGCGAATGGGAAGCAGTTTCTTGTGGAAAAGCTGGGTTTGCGGGTCACTCTGGGCGATCGAATTTCCAGATGACGGGGCTGTGTCTGGAAAAAATTTCACGATTTGATATAGAAAAGTTCGGAATCATGGTGGAGCGGGCGCACATGCGCAGGATCATGGCACGGAGTTTGGGGGCGCTTGTGGGCGCGGTGGTGGTTACTGGTCTGACGGTCGGCACGGCAGCGGCGCAATCTGTTTCAAGCAAGTCTCAAGCCCGGTTATTTAAAAATCAGACACGGGTGCTGGATGGTCGGGCTGCGGAGCAATACCGCAATTCGGTGCGTCTTAAGCCCAAGCCGGTCTACACTCCCTCCAAATGGGGGGATGGCAGCTACAACGGCAAATACCGTGGGCCTTATCTGGCCATGGCGCGGGAGGCGGCCTTGCTGCATGGGGTGCCGGTTGATCTGTTTCTGAAGCTGGTGCAGCAGGAAAGCAACTGGAACGCCAAAGCGAAATCGCACAAAGGGGCGTTGGGGTTGGCGCAGCTGATGCCCGGCACCGCGCGGGCGTTGCGGGTGGATCCGCTTGATCCTCAGCAGAACCTTGAAGGGGGCGCGCGCTATCTCAAGCAGCAGTATCTGAAGTTTGGCAGCTGGCGGTTGGCGCTGGCGGCTTATAACGCAGGTCCGCATGCGGTGGAGAAATACGGCGGCGTGCCACCATTCAAAGAGACCCGCAACTACGTGCGCAAGATTTTGGGCGGCTGAGGGCGTCGGCTAAACGCCACGTGCCTGTTTGCGCAGCTTGCTGGGCGCGGCGCCAAAGTGTTGCTGGCAAAACCGCGTGAAATAGGCGGCGCTGCCAAAGCCAAGGGCGCCTGAGATGCGGTTGATCGGCAGATCGCTTTCCATCAACAGGCTGCGGGCCCGGTGTTGCACCATTTGTGAAAGCATCTCTGCGGCGGTGATGCCAGCGGATTGGCGGCAGACACGGGTGAGATGTGTCGGTGTGATGTCGAGCTGTTCTGCATACCAGGCCATGGGATTGCCCGAGGTGAACTCCTGCGCCAGAAGATCGCAGAAGTGACGCACCAGCCGCTCGGTTGCGCGGGCGCGCGGGGCCGGGCCCTCGCGGTCGATGGCGCGCCGGAGTGTGACAGAGAGCAGCTGCGCATGGGCGTTTAAGGCGTCATTCATCAAGGGGCGCAGGTCGTTGCATTCGCGGCGCATTGCATCAAGAATGCCCGTAAATTCAACCTGTTCGGCGCTGTCATTTAAGCGGATCAGATGCGCTTGGTCCGGCAGGGGGATGCGTCCGTCGTTGGGCAGCAGCGTTGCCAGCCCTTGCACTTGTGGGCCAAGTTCGATGGAGAACAAGTGTCCCGCAGGCACAAAGATCACATTATAGGCGCTGAAGCCGCGACGGCGGCCATGCAGGAGGGCGCGGCCCTGTCCGCGGGTGGTCCAGAGCACCATGTGATGGTCGCGTTGATGCAGCTGTTCAAGCTTCCAGCGCGCGGTCTGGCTGGCGCCTACCAAACTGGTGACGGTGATGTCGGAGACTGGCTGATCCGGTTGGCGCAAGGCCGCGCGTTTGGTGCGCGGTGTGCGTGGTTTGATGGTTTTGGGCAGGGCTTTGGACGGGGCTTTGGGCGCGGCGTCTTGCGTCGGTTTGGACCCCATGCCAGGCCGCGTCATGAACGACGGGATATTGATCGTCTTCTCAGTCACCTTGGCGGGGACTTAAGCGCGGCGGAATAGATTCGGGCAAGCTTTTGGATAACGCAGACCGATCTGTGCCAAAATCTGCCATCAGAATAGGCGCTTCAGTGGAGAACCGCCTGCACGGGTTGGCGGGCAGTTTCAATCGGTTGGGTTGTAGTGATGCCATTTGGACATTTTGGAGCGAAACCATGTGCGCTGGCGCTTGGCGAATTGGCGCGTGGCGATGGTGGCGCGCTCGCGGGCCCCATCCAAAGTGAGGGTTCCGCGCAGATGGGCGATGAGCTCGGGGGCGCCGATCGCCTTGGCGGAAAGCTGCGTCGGGTCAAAAGTGGCTAGGTTTGACTGCGCCTCTTCCAACGCGCCTTCCTGCAACATGAGATCAAAGCGGCGGGCAATGCGAGCGTTGAGCCAGTCTTTGTCCACATCAAAGACAATCGGCATTGTGTCGGAAAGCGGCAGGAGGGGCGGGGGCGTGTCGTCTTGCCATTCCGCCAGCGGGCGGCCTGTTGCGGTGAGCACTTCCCAAGCCCGCTGTACGCGCATCGGGTTTTGTATGTCGATGCGGGCGCGGGTTTCAGAATCAAGCTCTGCCAGCAATGCCTCGAATCCCTCCGAAGCGACGCGGGCGTTGGCAGCAAGGCGCAGATCAGGCGGTGTGGCGGGGATATCGGCTAATCCTTGGGTGAGCGCTGTAAAATAAAGGCCGGTGCCGCCAACAATGATCGGGCGGGGGCCGTCATTTAAAAGAGGAGCGACATCGCGCAGCCAATGGCCGACAGAATATTCTGCGGATCCCGGAACATGACCGTAAAGGCGGTGCGGCGCCCGTGCTTCATCCTCGACAGAGGGGCGGGCGGTCAGCACGCGCCAATTGCCAAACACTTGAATTGCATCGGCATTTACGATCACGCCGCCCTGCGTTTCGGCGATTTCCAGCGCCAGGGCGCTTTTGCCGCTGGCGGTGGGGCCTGCGATCAGGACCGGCTGATCCGGCGCGATGGATGGCAAAGATGGCATGAAGTGGCCCGGCTTTTGAGAGTTTGTGCGGAAAGCAGGCAACTCTCGCATTGAACCCGCGCCCGTTTTCCGACATTTTGCGCGCAATCCTAAAACGATGCGCAGATGGAGTGCAACATGAGCGACGCCGCCGTTCCCGCCGAGGTGACCTTTAACCGTGTGATGTTGAAGATTTCGGGGGAGGCGTTGATGGGAGATCAGGGCTTTGGCCTGCATCCGCCCACGATTGAACGCATCGCCAAGGAAGTGAAATCCGTTCACGACATGGGCGTTGAGATCTGCATGGTGATTGGTGGCGGCAATGTGTTCCGCGGCCTGTCCGGTGCGGCCCAAGGGATGGAGCGCACCACTGCGGACTATATGGGGATGCTGGCCACTGTGATGAACGCGCTGGCGATGCAGAGCGCGCTTGAGGGACTTGGTGTCTTCACCCGTGTGATCAGCGCGATCCGTATGGATGAGGTGGCAGAGCCTTACATCCGCCGCCGCGCAGTGCGCCACCTTGAGAAAAAGCGGGTTTGCATTTTTGCTGCAGGCACCGGCAACCCTTATTTCACCACCGACACGGCTGCGACGCTGCGTGCCAATGAGATGGCCTGTGAGGCGATCTTTATGGGCAAGAACGGTGTGGACGGGATCTATGACAAAGACCCGGCGGAACATGACGATGCGGTGCGCTTTGACGCGATCAGCTATGATGACGTGCTGACCAAACGCCTGAAGGTGATGGACGCAAGCGCGATTGCCTTGGCGCGTGACAACAACCTGCCTTTGATCGTGTTCCCGCTGGATGAGCCGGGCGGGTTCCGCGGCATTCTTGGCGGCAAGGGCACCTACACAAAGGTGAGCTGAGCCTAGGCCTTTATGAGATGTTTTTGGAGCGCAGCAGGTTTCGGCCCGCTGCGCTTTTTCTTTGCCAGTTGGGGTTACTCCGCAGGCACAGGGTGCTCGTCGGCGAGGTTGCGGCCGTAGGCCAGACGGTAGGCAAGCGCCACGATCCCGGCACCGCCGATGATATTGCCAATCAGAACAGGCACCAAGTTGCCCATGAGCGCGGCGAAGCTGACTTCTGCACCTGATAGAGCGCCTGCGGGGATCAGGTACATATTGGCGATGGAGTGCTCCAGACCGATGGCCACAAAGGCGGAGACCGGCCACACGATGGATAGGATCATGCCAAGTGTGGAGCGCGCAGACACCGCGAGCCAGACCGCCAGACACACCAGCGCATTACACAGAATGCCACGGCAGAAAGCTTCCAGCGGTGTGAGGGCAATTTTGGCCTCGGCAATGGCTGCAGCGCGGGTGCCGTGGGAGCCATCCAACAGGCCCGATCCCTGCACCAGAAGCAGCACAGCGATACAGCCAAGCGCATTGCCGACCAGCACAACCGCCCAATTGCGCAAGAGCGCTTTGGTGGTGATGCGTTTGTCGACATAGGCCATCACGATCATGGTGTTGCCGGTGAAGAGCTCTGCGCCGCCGATGACCACCAGAATGAGGCCGAGGGAAAACGCAATGCCGCCCATCAGTTTGAGGGCGCCATTGATGTCGGCAAATCCGGATGTTGTCTGAGTGAAGAAGAGCGCGCCAAAAGAGATAAATGCGCCGCCAAGGATCGAGAGGGTGATGAGCGGGAGAAGCGGCATTTCCGCTTTGGTCACGCCGGACAGTCTGACCAGACGGGTGATTTCGGCTGGTTTGTGGGCGTCCAGTCCGCCGGCGCTCATGTTGGGAATCATTCTGCTCATGGGAGGTATCCTGAGATAGGGGTCTTTCGAATCCTTATAAAAATTATCAGGTACTGTCGCGATGAGGAAAACGACCTTTCAGAGCGGCTTTGCGCAGGCCCCATAGCAGCTTGCGCAATGGTGACAGAAAGCGCGCGAGAAAGAGGCGGCAAAACTGCAGCGTTTGGCAGAGGTAGGGGAGAGGGGACTTCACCGTCCCTGTGCGGTGCTATACAAAGAATGGACAATAGCCTATGAGCGTTACCAGCAGAACATGAAAGACTGGAAGAGCAGCAATGTCTGACCAAGAATTTGAACTTGATACCGATGACCTGACGCGCCGCATGGATGGTGCAATGGGGGCTCTCAAAACCGAATTTGCCTCGCTGCGGACCGGCCGCGCCTCGGCCACGATGCTGGAGCCGGTGATGGTGGATGCCTATGGCTCCAAGACGCCAATCAACCAGGTGGGAACCGTGAACGTGCCGGAGCCACGCATGGTAACCGTGAACGTCTGGGACAAATCGCTGGTGAGCGCGGTTGAGAAGGCGATCATGAACTCCGGCCTTGGTATCAACCCGCAGACCAACGGCACCATCGTGATGCTGCCGATCCCTGAGCTGAACGAAGAGCGCCGCACCGAGCTGGCGCGTGTGGCGGCGCAATATGCCGAGCACGCCCGCGTGGCGATCCGCAACATCCGTCGTGATGGTATGGACCAGATCAAGAAAGCCAAGGGCGACGGCATGTCTGAGGACGACCAGAAGCTCTGGGAAGGCGAAGTGCAGGAGTTGACCGACAGCTACATCAAGCAGGTCGACAGCGCGCTGGAAAACAAACAGTCCGAAATCATGCAGGTATAAGCACATGGCTGAGGACCTTCCCGCGACCGCTACACGTTCCGGCCCGCGACATGTGGCCATCATTATGGATGGCAATGGCCGTTGGGCACAGGCGCGCGGGCGGCCTCGGCTGTTTGGGCACCATGCAGGCGCCAAGCGTGTCAAAGAGATTGTACGCGCTTGCTCGCCGCTGGGTGTTGAGTATCTGACGATTTTTGGGTTTTCGACGGAGAACTGGAAGCGGACACAGGCCGAGGTGGCCGGGCTCATGAGCCTGTTCCGCCAGTATATTCGCAAAGAGGCGCGCTCTCTGAAAGCAGAGGGCGTGCGGGTGCGCTTTATTGGCGACCGCCCCGGTCTGGATGTGAAACTGCAGGCCCTGATGGATGAGCTTGAAGAGCTGACCGCAGAGAACACCGGCGTCAACCTGACCATTGCGCTGAACTATGGCGGGCGGGACGAAGTCGCGCGGGCCACGCAGCGGTTGGCGCAGGATGTGGCGGCCGGCAATCTGAAGCCGGAAGATGTGAACGAAGAGACCTTGCCCAAGTATCTGGACACCTGCGTGCTGCCGGATCCGGATCTGGTGGTGCGCACCAGCGGTGAGGCGCGGATCTCCAACTTCCTGCTGTGGCAGTCCGCATATGCGGAATATGAATTTATCGACACGCTGTGGCCGGATTTCTCCAAAGAGGAGTTCCGCAAGCTGGTGGAAGCCTACTCGACCCGTGATCGCCGCTTTGGAGCCGTGAGCGCGTGAGCAGCGCCGGGAAGGACAGCGGGATCTGGGGGGATCTGCGAGCGCGGGTCGCATCTGCGCTGGTGATGCTTCTGGTTGGTGGTGTGGCCATCTGGCAGGGCGGCGTGCTGTTCCATGAACTGGTCGTGGTGATCTGTGCCGGAATGATCTGGGAGCTGACCCGGATGCTGAACGGCGGTGACGGACGCAGCGCCATCGTGGTGGCGGTGATTGCCGCAGCGGCGCTGTTGGCGACCTATGTGTTGCCGGGGCAGGCGATTGGGCCGGTGCTGGCGGCAGTAGGCTTTGTCGGTGCAGGTCAGGCTAAGAAATATCGTTTGATTTATGGCGCTTACGCGATTGGCCTGATGTTTGCCTGCTATGGTCTGATTGTGCTGCGTGATGTGCGCGGGGCCTATTGGCTGTTGTGGCTTGTCTCTGTGGTGGTGGCCACGGATATCGCGGGCTACTTCGCAGGGCGCATGATCGGCGGGCCGAAATTTTGGCCGAAGGTGAGCCCCAAAAAGACCTGGTCCGGCACGATTGCGGGCTGGGTTGCGGCGGCCTGTGTCGGCTTAGCCTTTGGCGGCACCACCCTGATTGTCCTGAGCATTCTGACCTCCTTTGCCTCACAGATGGGCGACGCGGCGGAGAGCGCGCTGAAACGCAAGACCGGGATTAAGGACAGCTCCAATCTGATCCCCGGACATGGTGGCCTGCTTGATCGCTTTGACGGGATGATGGGCGGCGCGCTGCTTGTGTTGTTGATGGGCGTCGTTCTGGGCCTGCCTGCAACGTAAAACCGGTGACAAGAGACTGGTAAAATGAGAAAAGTTTCCATTTTTGGCGCCACCGGATCGATTGGTCAGAACACCATTGATCTGATCCGGCGCGATCCTGCGGCTTATGATGTTGTGGCGCTGACAGGCGGGCAGAACATTGCGCAATTGGCAGAAGATGCGATTGCGCTGAAGGCCGATGTGGCGGTGACCGCCAATGAGGCGCTGCTTGATGATCTGCGCGACGCACTTGTAGGCAGCGGCATTGAGGCGGCTGCAGGGGCAAGGGCGATTGCAGAGGCTGCGGCACGGCCTGCAGACTGGGTGATGAGCGCGATTGTCGGCGCTGCGGGCCTGGCCCCGGGGCTGGTGGCGTTGCAGCAGGGGGCGACCCTCGCGCTGGCCAACAAGGAATCTCTGGTCACGGCTGGCCATCTGATCATGGGCACCGCTGAGAAACACGGCGGTCGTATCCTGCCGGTGGACAGTGAACATTCTGCGGTGTTTCAGGGTCTCGTCGGCGAAGATATGGACGCGGTGGAGCGCATCATCATCACCGCCAGCGGCGGGGCGTTCCGGGATTGGACCCTGGAAGATATGGCGCGCGCCACGCCGGAGCAGGCCAGCAGCCACCCGAATTGGAACATGGGGCAGCGGATCACCGTGGACAGCGCCTCGATGTTCAATAAGGCGTTGGAGGTCATTGAGACCAAAGAGTTTTTCGGCTGCGCGCATGAGCAGATCGAAGTGCTTGTACATCCGGAATCGCTGGTGCACGCGCTGGTGGGCTTCAAAGACGGAGCGCTGATGGCCCATGTGGGGCCGCCGGACATGCGCCATGCGATTGGCTATGCGTTGCATTGGCCGGAGCGCAAGGATCTGCCGGTATCCCGACTGGATCTGGCGCAAATCGGTTCATTGCATTTCCGCGCGCCGGATCTGGAACGCTACCCCGCGCTGCGGCTGGCGCATGAGGTGCTGGAAATCGGTGGGCATGCGGGGGCGATGTTCAATGCCGCCAAAGAGCGGGCGCTGGATGCCTTCCTTGATCACCGCATTGGCTTTTTGCAGATGGCCGAAGTGGTGGAGGAGGTGCTTGCGCAGCTTTCTCCCTCACATTGCCTCAAGAATGCCGAAATGAGCCTTGATACGGTGATGGAAACTGACCATCTCGCCCGCAAGACTGCGGATGAGATCATGCAAAAAATGGCTTAAGGCCGCCAGAAGCGCCAAAAAGAGGACGTGCATTTGGATATTTCGACGCTAATCCCGAGTTTCGGCAGCGGCGCCCTAACGGTTGTTTGGTTTGTGGTGGCCTTGTCGATCATCGTGGCGATCCACGAATACGGCCATTACATCGTTGGCCGCTGGAGCGGAATCGGCGCGGATGTGTTTAGCATCGGGTTTGGCCCCGTGCTGTGGTCGCGCGTGGACAAACGCGGCACGCAATGGCAACTCGCCGCGATCCCGCTGGGCGGATATGTGAAATTCAAAGGTGACGCCAATGCCGCAAGCGGCAAGGATGGCGAGGCCATGGCGGAAATGAGCGACGCCGAGCGCCGGGCGACCATGCATGGTGCACCGCTTTGGGCGCGGGCCGCCACCGTTCTGGCGGGGCCGGTGTTCAACTTCATTCTGTCGCTGATCATTTTTGCCGCGGTGATGATGTCCAACGGGCAGGTGGGCGACAAGCTTATTGTTGGCGACATGCGCGATCTGCCCAATGCTCCCTATACCTTGCAGGAAGGCGATGTGGTGCGCGCGATCAATGGCGAGACGCTGCCTTCTTTTGATGAACCCGGCGCATTTGATGACTTCTGGGACGAGATGGCAAAGCAGGATCCGCTTCCTTATGGGGTGAGCCGTGCGGGAGAAGAGATCGAGGTTTCCGGGCCATATCTCTATCCACCTTTGGTGCTTTCGCTGGCACCGCGTTCGGCGGCGTATAATGCGGGGCTTGAGGTTGGCGATGTGTTCACGGCAATTGACGGCACCCCGATTGTTGCGTTCTCCGAACTGAAAGAGGCGGTGGAATCCGGGGAAGGGCGCACATTGTTGCTGACCGTTCAGCGGGACGGTGAAAAACAGGAATTTGCGCTGACACCCCGCCGTGTGGATGAGCCGCAGGCGGATGGCGGTTTCGTCACCAATTGGCGGATCGGCATTGGCGGCGGCCTGGCCTTTGAGCCTGCCACGGAAGCCCTGCCATTTGGCGATGCTGTTGTGGCCGGCGCGCGCCAGACCGTGCGGATCATGGAAGGCTCGCTGAGCGGACTTTATCATATGGTCACCGGTGCGATCAGCAGCTGTAACCTGTCTGGTCCGGTCGGGATTGCGCAGACCTCAGCCGCGATGGCGAGCCAGGGCACCCAGAGCTTCATCTGGTTCATTGCGGTGCTGTCCACCGCGATTGGATTGCTGAACTTGTTTCCGATTCCAATGCTGGATGGCGGCCATCTTGTGTTTTACGCCTATGAGGCGGTGGCGGGGCGTCCTCCTGCGGACGGTGTGCTGCGCGTGCTGATGATGGGTGGTTTGATGATCGTGCTGGGCATGATGCTGTTTGGCCTGACAAACGATCTTTTCTGCCCCTGATCACAGGGTTTTTGATACCCGCTTTCTGGCGGGGCTGAGTTAACCATATGGGCGCGCAGATCATCTGTGCGCCCAAATTTTGCCCTATTCTAAGGTTACTATTGTTTAACGATACTGCATTGGGATGTGGGAAATGCAAACGATTACAAGTGGATATCGCGCAATTGGCCTGTTGATTGATGTCAACTGGGAGAGATTCCTTTATCCGTCGGCGGTTGTGGTTGGCCTGTTAATCGGGGCTTACATCAGCAGCCTGATCCACTGATCGCCGGGATGTGACAGGGGCAGACCACCCGGTTTGGTGCGCGCCCTTTGATCTCAATGAGTTACAAGATGATGTGGCGTCGCGGTCTACGTGCGCCACAATTTGCTATGTTGGCTATAGGAAACAATGGCGATTTTCGTGCCATTGCAGTTTTGACATCGCCGGGTATTCCCGCTACTCACATGCTATACAGGGATACTTCGGAGTTTGGGAATGACCAAACAAGCATGTGCTTTGGTAACAACCAAAGACCGTGACGAGGCGCAGAGCAGGCGTTTTGTGACAGGAATTTATGGTCTGGCTTTTGCGGCAGCGATGACACTGCCAACGCTTGGCCATGCCCAGAACTACAATTTTGGCTCCATTCGCGTGGATGGGAACCAGCGGATCGAGTCTTCTGCGATCACCAATTATGCGGGATTGCAGACCGGTACGCCGGTGACTGGTGGCCAGTTGAACGCTGCCTATCAACGGGTGCTGGAAAGCGGCCTGTTTGAGACTGTCGAGCTGGTGCCAAGCGGCAATACGCTGACGATCAAGGTGACCGAATACCCAACCATCAACCGCATCAGCTTTGAAGGCAACCAACGCCTGAAAGACGACGCGCTTGAGGGCTTGGTTGAGTCCGAGCCGCGCCGCGTTTTGAACCCGACGGTTGCCGAGCGCGATGCCGCGCGCATAACGCAGGCCTATGCGGAATCCGGTCGTTTGGCGGCCCGTGTGACCCCGCGGATCATTCGCCGCAGCGAGAACCGCGCCGATCTGGTGTTTGAAGTCTTTGAAGGCGGGATCGTCGAGATCGAGCGCATCGGCTTTGTGGGCAACCAGAACTTCGGTGACAGCCGTCTGCGCCGCGTGTTGGGCACCAAGCAGGCTGGCCTGTTGCGTGCCTTCTTCCAGCAAGACACATTTGTGAATGACCGCATCGAATTTGATAAGCAGGTTCTGCGCGATTTCTATCTGTCCCGCGGTTATGTGGATTTCCGTACCCTCAGTGTGAACGCCGAGCTTTCCCGTGAACGCGACAGCTATTTTGTCACGTTTAACGTTGAAGAGGGGCAGCAGTTCAAATTTGGCCAGATCACCGCATCAAGCGATATCGAAGGGCTGGATCCGCAAGAGTATCTGGAAACCCTGCGTCTGAAGCCGGGGGTGGTTTACACGCCGAGCCTGGTTGAAAGCTCGATTGCACGCATGGAACGCTTTGCGCTGAAGCAGGGGCAAGATTTCCTCCGTGTGGAGCCGCGCATCACGCGCAACGATCGTGATCTGACGCTGGATGTGGATTTTGTCATCACCCGTGGCCCGAAGATCTTTGTCGAGCGTATCGACATTGAGGGCAACACCACCACACTGGACAAGGTGATCCGTCAACAGTTCCGTATTGTGGAAGGCGATCCGTTCAACCCGCGTGAAATCCGTGAGAGTGCTGAGCGCATTCGTGCGCTGGGGTTCTTCTCTTCTGCGGAAGTGAATGCACGTGAGGGCAGCAGTCCAAGCCAGGTGATTGTGGATGTGGATGTCGAAGAGCAGCCAACCGGCTCGCTGTCTTTGGGTGGCACATACTCCACCAACGACGGTATCGGTCTTGCAATCCGCTTTAATGAATCCAACTTCCTCGGGCGCGGTCAGAACCTCGGCGTGTCGTTCTCGACCTCCTCGGACATCGTGGACTACGGGCTTTCGTTCCAGGAGCCGGCCTTCCTTGGGCGAGATTTGAGCGCAGGGTTCAATCTGTCATATCGCGAGTTTGAACCAAGCGATGCGCGTTTCACCAACACGGTTGGTGATTTTACGCCGGCCATCGGTTTCCAGCTGGGCGAAAATTCCCGGATGCAGCTGCGCTATTCGCTTGTGAACTCCGATTTGAGCGTCCCGGTTGACGCTGCTCTTAACGGTACGCTGATCAACCAGGAAGCGGCGCGGGGTGACATCTGGAAGAGCGCGCTGGGATATACCTATCGCTATGACACACGCCGGTCGGGTCTTGATCCGACACGTGGTGTGCTGCTTGAGTTCAGCCAGGATTTTGGCGGCATCGGCGGAGACTACACCTATATCGAAACCACCGGCCGTGCCGTTGCGGAGACGCTGGCCTGGAACGAAGAAGTTACATTGCGGGCCACATTTGAAGGGGGGGCACTGTATTCTCCTGATGATGACAGCCGTGTCGATGACCGCTTTATCGTAACAGCACGTAACATCCGTGGTTTTGAACCTTATGGTGTTGGTCCGCGTGAACAGGGTGCAGGTTTTGACGACGCTTTGGGCGGCAACTTCTACGCCGTGGCGCGATTTGAAGCGGAATTCCCTCTTGGTTTGCCAGAGGAACTGGGACTGCGTGGTGGTCTATTCTATGACGTCGGCTCGCTCTGGGGGCTGGATCAAACCTCAAACAATGTGGTGGGCGAGGACTTTTCGCTGCGCCATGTGATCGGGGCGTCGATCTTCTGGACCACGCCGATTGGTCCGCTGCGCTTTAACTTCACCAAAGCACTGCAGAAAGAAGACTTTGACCGCGAGCAGACGTTTGACTTCACGATCAGCGCTCAGTTCTGATTTGTGATGCGGCGACTGGTAGCAGGTTTTGCAATTGTGGTGGCGGGGCTTTTTCAAGCGCCCGCCACTTTCGCGCAGGAGGAGGCGCGCGCGCCGCAAGAGGTGCCGGCCGCAGCCGTTTTGACCGTGGACAGCGATTTGATGTTCTCCCAATCGCTGTTTGGCCTGCGGGTGACGCAGGAGCTGGCAGCGGAAGAGGCGGTGCTTCTGGCAGAAAACCGGAGCATTCAGGCCGAGTTGACGGCGGAAGAACGTGAGCTGACCAATCAGCGCGAAGGGATGGATCCCAAGGCGTTTCGCGCCGTTGCCGATGCCTTTGACGCGCGTGTTGTGCAGATACGGAATGAACAGGAGCAAAAGTCGCGCAATATTGAGGTGCAGCGACAGCGGGAAGAAGAGGCTTTCATTCGCGCAGCCAGCCCGATTTTGACGGACCTGATGCGGGAGGCAGGCGCCAGTGTGATTCTGGAGCGGCGGGAGGTGCTGTTGTCCGATCCCGCAATCGATATCACGCCGATGGCGATCAAACGGCTCAATCAAATTCTGGGAGATGGCCTTCCATCCGCGACAGACACGCCTGAAGAATGAATAAGCCGCGCCTTTCAGGCTTGGCCTAGAGGTCTGCCAAATCGGTCGTATGCTTGCCCCCGGCGTCTGGGATTGCTAGGGCTACTTCAACAAACAAGACGCAGCAGGAGCGCAAGATGTCTCAAGAGCTTAAGAGTGCCGATATTGGCCTGATCCAGCGGATCATTCCGCATCGCTACCCGTTTCTGCTGGTGGACAAGGTGGTTGATATTGACGGCTATGCCTCTGCGACGGGTATCAAGAATGTCACCATGAATGAGCCCCATTTTCAGGGCCATTTCCCGTCCAAGCCGATCATGCCGGGCGTCACCATCGTCGAAGCGATGGCACAGACCTCTGCGGTGATGGTTGGCGTTTCGCTGGGCATGGAAGACAAAGAACTGCTGGTCTACTTCATGGGCATCGACAAATGTAAATTCCGTCGCATGGTGGTGCCTGGAGATGTGCTGGAAATGCGCGTGACCACGACACGCGGCAAGCCGGGCGGCAAAGTCTGGAAGTTTGCGGGCACCGCAACCGTTGACGGAGAAGTGGCCTGTGAAGTTGAATTCACAGCCATGATGGATTTGCCCAAGGAGTGAGCCTCATGGGAATTTCTGAAACCGCTGAGATCCACGGATCTGCGGTCATTGAAGACGGCGCGCGCATCGCGGAGGGCTGTGTTGTTGGTCCGTTCTGCGTGGTGGGCCCAAATGTCGTGCTGCACAAAGGTGTGGTGCTAAAAAGCCATGTGGTGGTGACCGGCAACACAGAGATCGGCGCGGAGACAGAGGTTTTCAGCTTTTCGGTGATTGGCGAAGTGCCACAGGATCTGAAGTTTGATGGCGAGGCCAGCAAACTCGTCATCGGTGAGCGCAACCGCATCCGTGAGCATGTCACGATGAACAGCGGCACCGAAGGCGGTGGCGGTGTGACTCGCGTGGGCGATGACGGCTTGTTTATGGCTGGCTGTCACATCGCACATGACGCGCAGATCGGCGATCGTGTGATCGTGGTGAATTCTGCCGCTGTGGCAGGCCACTGTATCATCGAAGATGACGTGATCATTGGCGGTCTGTGTGGCATCCATCAATGGGTGCGCATCGGTCGTGGTGCGATCATTGGTGCGGTCACAATGGTGACCAATGATGTGATCCCATACGGTCTTGTCCAAGGCCCACGTGGCGAGCTCGACGGGTTGAACCTTGTCGGGCTTAAGCGTCGCGGTGTTGCGCGCGCGGACATTACGGCGTTGCGTGCGGCCTTTCAGATGCTTGCGCAGGGTGAGGGTGCTTTTCTTGAGCGTGCGAGACGTCTGGGGGACGAATCTGACAGCGACTATGTGCAGGAAATTGTGGCCTTTGTGCTGGGCGAGACCGATCGCTCCTTCCTGACACCACGGTAAGCCCTAACTTCCGGCGAGGCTGAAATGAGCAAACTGGCGATCCTATGTGGCGGGGGCAATCTGCCGCTTGCATTGGCGGCTGCCAACCCTGAGGCCTATTGTGTGGTCTTTGAGGGTGTCGAGCACGCCATGACCGGGCAGGTACACACCCACCGGTTTGAGGAAATGGGCGGGCTGTTTGCTGCGCTGCATGACGCCGGTGTGACCCAGCTGGTGATGGCAGGCGGCCTTGGCCGGCCTGCGCTTGATCCGACACGGTTCGATGCCGGTATGATGGCGATTGCGCCGCGTTTGCTGCCTGCGTTGCAGGACGGGGACGATGCGATTTTGCGGCTGATCATTGCGGTTTTTGAAGAGCAGGGATTTGAAGTTGTTGGGGCGCATACATTGCTGCCGGAACTGTGCATCGAAGACGGGCTGGTTGCCGGGGTAGCGCCCTCAACGCAGTCGCTGGCCGATGCGGATCGCGCCTATGATATTCTGTCGGCGCTTTCACCGCTGGATGTGGGGCAGGGCGCTGTTGTGGCGGCTGGCCTGTGCCTGGGGATTGAGACTTTGCAGGGCACGGATGCTTTGTTGCGATTTGTCAGCGAAACCCCGCAGCCTTTGCGCCGGGGCAAAGGCGTGTTTGTGAAGGCACCAAAACGCGGGCAGGATCTGCGCGTGGACATGCCAGCCATCGGGCCGGGCACGATTGCCGCAGCGGCGGCAGCCGGTGTGGAAGGCATCGTTGTGGAGGCGGGCAAGGTGATGATCATTGATCGCGCCGAAACACTCGCAGCGCTAAAAGACAGTGGGTTGTTTCTAATGGGTCGGACGCTCTGATGAAGGTGTTTCTGGTCGCTGGAGAACTGTCGGGCGACCGGTTGGGCGGGGCCTTGATGGCGGGCCTGCGCCAATTGATGCCCAATGTCGAATTTGCGGGTGTTGGCGGGCCTTTGATGGGCGCGCAAGGGCTTGAGAGCCTGTTTCCCATGGATGAGCTGAGCGTGATGGGTATTGCAGAGGTGCTGCCCAAATATCGCCACCTCGTCAAACGGATGCATCAAACGGCGAAAGCGGTGCTGGACTGGCAGCCGGATGTTCTGATCACGATTGATATCCCGGATTTCTGCTTGCGCGTGGCACGCGAAGTTAAGGCCGCCAGCACCATCCGTTGTGTGCATTACGTGGCTCCGTCTGTCTGGGCCTGGCGCCCGAAACGCGCGCAGAAAATGGCGCGCTCTGTTGATCATGTGCTCGCGCTTTTGCCGTTTGAGCCGCCCTATATGGAAGCTGTTGGGCTGAGGTGTGATTTTGTCGGGCATCCGGTGGTCACGGAGCCTGTTGCAAACGCTGAAGAGGTTGCCGCCTTTCGGGCGCAGCATGGCATTGATGATGCGCCACTGTTGGTGGCATTGCCGGGATCGCGTCGCGGCGAAGTTGGAAGGCTCACGCCTGCGTTTGGCGAGGTGGTTGCGCGGTTAAAGCAGCAAAAGCCAGATTTGCAGGTGGTTGTGCCCGCGGCTGCACCGGTGGCGGATGCGGTGAAAGAGGTGGTGGCCGGATGGCCGCATGTGCCGATCGTGCTTGATCCGAATCTGATGGGGCCAGAGGAAGGGCTTGCGCAGAAACGCGCGGCCTTTGCGGCTGCGGATGTGGCATTGGTGGCTTCAGGCACTGTGTCGCTCGAGCTGGCGGCAAGCGCGACGCCGATGGTTGTGGCTTACGACATGAGCTGGCTGAGCTGGCAAATCATGAGCCGCATGGCGCTGATTGATACGGTGACGCTGGTTAATCTGGTTTCAGAAACACGCACCGTGGAAGAGTTCCTTGGCCCTGCGTTTCAGCCGGCAGACATTGCACCGGCCATTTTGCGCATATTGGACAACCCAGAGGCGCAACAGGCGGCCATGGCGTTGACCATGGAACGTCTCGGAAAAGGGCATGAAGCGCCGGGGCTGCGCGCCGCGCGTGCCGTGTTGGACGGCCTCGGCGCATGATGGAGACCGTCGCGCTGGCGGTTTCTTCTTGCCTGACCCATCTGGCGACCAATCTCGACAATCTGGTGGTGATGCTAGGGCTGATCCTGACGATGGGGCGGTTTCAGGTGATTGCGAGCTATATGCTGGCGCAGGTGCTTGTGCTCGCAATTGCCTTTCTGGTGGCCGAACGCGTGGACACAGAACTGCCGCTGCCTGTGGGCTATCTGGGACTGGTGCCTATCGGGCTTGGCCTCTGGGGGATCTGGCAACATCGCAGCGCGCCCGACACAGATGGGCAAATGCCAGTGGTGAAGGCAAACACTCTGGCGTTGGCAGTGCTGTTTCTGAGCCTGTCGTTTGACACTTTTGCGGTGTTCACACCGCTGCTGGCAGATTCCCGTGCGGTCTATTCGGCTCCGGTATTGGGAGGCGCGCTGATTTCAGCGCTTGTGGTTGCGGCCATCGGTGCCGCCAGCGGAGGTATCGCGCCAGATCGGATCGCAAAGGTGCAAAAGCTCGAAGGCTTTGCGCCTTATGTGATGATTGCTGTCGGCCTCTATGTTGTTTTGAACACAGCGACCGACGCGATTTAGAGCGGGCAGGTGGCTTAAGAGTTCACCCAGAAACTTGGCGGCTTAGTAGCCGCGCCAGATCCAGCCGCCGCCAAAGATGCGCGAGCTTTCATTGTCATAAAAGACGCAGGCCTGACCGGGGGACACGCCTTCTTCGGGTGTCAGTAATTCCACCTCTGCGGTGGTCGGGCCGGTTGGGCGGATGATGGCGTCGCGCGGTGGGCGTGTGGAGCGGACCTTGACGGCCACATGCCATTCTTGCTTGGAATCAAAAGGTTCGTCACCAAGCCAGTTGATCTCGCGCACAGGAATGATGCGGGTGGCCAGCATCTCTTTGGGACCGACCACAACCTGTTTCTTCTCAACGTCCAGTTTCACCACATAAAGCGGCTCGGTAAGCCCGCCGATGCCAAGACCGCGACGCTGCCCGATGGTGTAGTGAATGACGCCATTGTGGGTGCCACGCACATTGCCTTCGTGATCCACGATTTCGCCTGCGTCCGCCGCGCCGGGGCGCAGTTTCTCAATCACGCTGGCATAGTCGCCATTGGGCACGAAACAGATGTCCTGACTGTCTGGCTTGTCGGCCACCGAGAGACCGTACTCTGCCGCCAGCGCGCGTGTTGCGTCTTTGTTGGGCAGATGGCCCAGCGGGAAACGCAGGTAGTCGAGCTGTTCCGGCGTGGTGGAGAACAGGAAATAGCTCTGATCGCGGCGGGCGTCTTCGGCGGAATGCAGCTCTGCGCCTTGGGTGCCCATTTTGCGCTGGATGTAGTGGCCCGTGGCCATGCAATCGGCATCCAGATCCTTGGCCGTCTCCAAAAGATCCTTGAATTTCACCCGCTCATTGCAGCGGATACAGGGCACCGGAGTGGCGCCTGCGAGGTAGCTGTCGGCAAATTCGTCAATCACCGCGTCTTGGAAGATATTCTCGTAATCCAGGACATAATGCGGGAAGCCTTTTTCCTCGGCGACGCGGCGTGCATCGTGAATATCGATTCCCGCACAGCACGCACCTTTCTTCGCCAAAGCAGCACCATGGTCATAAAGTTGCAGTGTTACACCCACCACATCGTAGCCTTCGTCCGCCAATTGGGCTGCGACAACGGAGCTATCCACCCCGCCGGACATGGCAACGACCACGCGGGTTTCAGAAGGGGGCTTCGCAAAACCCAATGAATTAAGGGGTGTGTCGCTGTGAAGCGCCATGGTGAGTCTCTCCGGTCAGAAGTCGACGAGAATATAGGAAAATCTTAGATACTCTCAAGGGGCGCTTTAGGGCCTCGTTAAGTCCACTCGTAGAAAATTTTCCTCACGCGAGGAGATGGACGCAATGTTTTTGAAAAAAGTTGAGGGGCCAAGATGTGTTACCCTGTCAGACGGGCAGGTGATGACGCGGGCCGATTTGCCACCGGCCAATACCAAACGCTGGGTGGCATCACGCAAAGCTGCGGTTGTGCGCGGCGTGGCCTATGGGTTGATTACAAAGCGTGAAGCGCTTGAAACCTATCGATTAAGTGATGATGAGTTCAACGAATGGGTGACCGCTGTGTCGACCCATGGACAGGAGGCTTTGAAAGCGACAGCGGTGCAGAAATTTAGACAGAACTGATTTTGCCTCTTAACCTTCCTAAATTGGTAACGGCTCGTTAACCTTTAACCATTAAGGTTAATGTTAACGCATAAACCCTCCCAGTTGTAAGGAAGTCCAAATGAGAGTGCTGCTGGTCGAAGACGATCCCACCACATCTAAAAGCATCGAGATGATGCTGACCCACGCCAACCTGAATGTCTATGCCACAGATCTTGGCGAAGAGGGCATCGACCTGGCAAAGCTCTATGACTACGACCTGATCCTGCTGGATCTTGGCCTGCCAGACATGACGGGCCACGAAGTGCTGCGCCAGCTGCGCACATCGCGTATCGACACACCGATCCTGATTCTGTCTGGCGCAGATGACACCGAAAGCAAGCTGAAGGGCTTTGGCTACGGTGCAGATGACTACCTGACCAAACCGTTCCACCGCGAAGAGCTGGTGGCGCGCATTCACGCGATCATCCGCCGCTCTAAAGGCCACTCTCAGTCCGTCATCAAAACCGGCCGCATCTCTGTGAACCTGGACGCCAAAACCGTTGAAGTTGAAGGCAAAACTGTTCACCTGACCGGCAAAGAGTATCAGATGCTGGAGCTTCTGAGCCTGCGCAAAGGCACAACGCTGACTAAAGAGATGTTCCTGAACCATCTTTACGGCGGCATGGACGAGCCGGAGCTGAAAATCATCGACGTCTTCATCTGTAAGCTGCGCAAGAAACTCAGCGAAGCAACTGGCGGTGAGAACTATATCGAGACAGTCTGGGGCCGTGGCTATGTGCTGCGCGACCCTGAGCCGGTATCGGCAACCGACGATCCGGTGGCAATGCGCGCCTGATAAGCGCCGGGATCTACTGGACCTCGCCGCGTCTCAGCCCTATCACTTGGGAGGGTATGATAGGGAGACGCACGTGGCCAAAGAGATCGCCATTGCAGAATTGACTATGGAGCAGGCGCGCGAGGAACTCGGGCGCCTTTCCGCGTTGCTGGCTCAGGCGAATCGCGACTATCACGGCGCCGATGCGCCAAAGCTTTCGGATGCGGAATATGACCGGCTGAAGCGGCGCAATCAGGAGATTGAGGCGCGTTTCCCCGATCTCAAACGAGTAGACAGCCCCTCTGAGCAGGTGGGGGCGGCACCAGCCGAAGGTTTTGGCAAGATCACCCATGCGGTGCCGATGCTGAGCCTTGGCAATGCGTTTGAGGATCAGGATGTTCAGGATTTTGTCGACCGTATCGGCAAGTATCTGGGGCAGGGCACAGGATCGCTGGCGTTTACAGCAGAACCCAAGATCGACGGATTGAGCCTGTCGTTGCGCTATGAGCAGGGCAAGCTGGTCTATGCGGCGACCCGTGGCGATGGCGCGACGGGGGAGAATGTCACTGAGAATGCCAAGACCATTGCCGATATTCCCCATGAGATCGCAGGCGCGCCGGATGTGCTGGAGGTGCGCGGCGAAGTTTATATGAGCCATGCGGATTTCGCGGCCTTGAATGCGCGGATCACGGCAGAGAACGAGAAACGGGCAGAGGCCGGAAAGCGCGCGTTGACCGTGTTTGCCAACCCGCGCAACGCGGCGGCGGGCAGCTTGCGACAGCTGGATGCCAACGTCACCCGCGAGCGCCCCCTGAAGTTCTTTGCCTACGCCTGGGGAGAGCTGTCTGAGCCACTGGCAGAGACGCAGATGGAGGCCATCAAACGGCTTCAGTCCTTTGGGTTCGTGATCAATGATCTGACGGCACTCTGTGCAAATGCCGATGAGATGATCGCGCATTACCACAAGATCGAGGAAGGCCGCGCGGATCTTGGCTATGACATCGACGGCGTGGTTTACAAGGTCGACGAGCTGGCCCTGCAGGCGCGGCTGGGCTTTCGCTCAACCACTCCACGGTGGGCGGTGGCGCACAAGTTTCCGGCAGAGCTGGCCTGGACCTGGCTTGAGGCCATCGACATTCAGGTGGGCCGCACCGGGGCGCTGAGCCCGGTGGCGCGTCTTGCCCCGGTGACGGTGGGCGGCGTCGTGGTCTCCAACGCAACGCTGCACAATGAAGACTACATCGCTGGGCGGGACAGCAAAGGTGCTGAGATCCGCGGTGGCAAAGATATCCGCGAAGGCGACTGGGTCCAGGTTTACCGCGCGGGAGATGTGATCCCCAAAGTGGCGGATGTGGACCTGAGCAAGCGCAAGGAAAATGCCGAGCGCTACGCGTTCCCGGAAAGCTGTCCGGTGTGTGGCTCGCCTGCAGTGCGTGAAGAGGGCGACGCGGTGCGCTATTGCACTGGCGGGATGATCTGTGCTGCGCAAGCCATTGAAAAATTGCGTCATTTCGTGGCCCGCAAAGCCTTTGATATCGAAGGGCTGGGCGCAAAACAGATTGAGATGTTCTTTGACGATCCGGATCTGTCCATCCGCGAACCGGCTCAGATTTTCACGTTGGAACGCCGGGATGCTGGCAATCTCAACAAGTTGAAAAACCGCAAAGGTTGGGGCGACCAGAGTGCGGCCAATCTGTTTGCGGCCATCAACGATAAGCGCAAGATCGCTTTTGCGCGGGCGCTGTTCAGCCTTGGCATTCGCCATGTTGGCGAGAGCGCAGCCAAAGATTTGGCGTTGCATTTCATGAGCTGGGACAAGCTCGTGCATGCGGCAGAAGCGGCGCGACCAGCCGCGCTTGCCCATCGCGCGGCGGATCAGGCGGAAGAGGCCGAGCGGATCGCGGCACAGCGTGAAGGTCGTCGTGCGCGGGTCAAGGAAAGCCGGGATGCGACGATTTCTGAGTGCAAGGTGCCTGCGGGGGCGAAGGCGGTCTGGGCGGATCTGACCGGGATTGATGGCATTGGGGCCGCTGTGGGGCTTTCGCTCACGGATGCTTTCGCCAACGCCGAAGAACGCGCGGCCATTGACCGGTTGATGGATGAGCTGGACATCATTCCGCCTGAAGCGCCGTCTCAGGAAAGCCCGGTGGCTGGCAAGACTGTGGTGTTTACGGGCTCGCTTGAGAAGATGACACGGGCAGAAGCCAAGGCGCGTGCGGAAAGTCTTGGGGCGAAAGTGTCCGGCTCTGTTTCCAAGAAAACTGATCTGCTTGTGGCGGGGCCGGGGGCGGGCAGCAAAGCGGCCAAAGCGCAGGAGCTGGGGATTGAAACCATCGACGAAGATGGCTGGCTGGCGATGATCGAGGGCCTATGAGCGGACGGCCGGAAAGCCTGTTTCCGCTTTTTGCGGATCTGACAAAACTGGACGGTGTTGGGCCCAAAACGGCGCAGCATCTGGGGCAGATTGATGTCACCAAACCGCGGGATTTGCTGTTTCTGCTGCCCTATGCGGGGATTGACCGTGCGCAAAAGCTTTCGGTGAATGAGGCGGAGCTGCCCGGTGTTGTCACCGTGCAGGTGCTGGTGGGCGCGCATCGACCGCCGCGCAATCGGGGCGGGGCGTATCGCATCACGGTGCAGGACGCGATGACCTCGTTTCAGATCGTGTTCTTCCATGCGCGCACAGATTATTTGCAGAAAATCCTGCCGGAAGGCGCGCGGCGCGTCGTGTCCGGCAAGGTTGAGCTGTTTGATGGCGTGGCCCAGATGGTGCACCCGGAATATGTCGTCGCGCCCAATGAAGCCGAAGATATTCCCGCTTTTGAGCCTGTTTACCCGCTGACCCACGGGGTTTCGCAAAAGACGATGGTGAAGGCTGTGCGCTCTGCTTTGTCCAAGGCACCGGATTTTGCGGAGTGGATTGATCCCTCCCAAAAGGATCAGGCGAAGTGGCCCTCGTGGTCTGAGGCGATGGCGCTGGTGCATCATCCAGAGGCGATGGAGCAGGTGTCCCCCAACCATCCGGCGCGGGAACGGCTGGCCTATGATGAGTTTCTGGCGCATCAGATCACGCTGGCGCTGGCGCGGAGCCAGTTGCAGAAAGCCAAAGGTGTGATTTCGCAGCAAACCACCGTGTTGCAGGCAAAAGTACGCGCGGCGCTGCCCTACAAGCCCACAGGGGCGCAGGAGCGGGCCATCGAGGCAATTGCGCGCGATATGGCTGAGCCAAGCCGCATGAACCGCCTACTGCAGGGCGATGTCGGCGCGGGCAAAACGCTGGTGGCGTTTATGGCTTTGCTGATCGCTGTGGAGGCGGGCGGGCAGGGCGTGATGATGGCCCCGACCGAGATTTTGGCGCGCCAGCATATGGAGGGTTTACGGCCTCTGGCGGAAAGCGCGGGCGTGGTTTTGGAAATTCTCACCGGGCGCGACAAAGGCAAAGAGCGCAAAGCCAAGCTTGAGGCGCTGGCGCGGGGGGACATTCACATTCTGGTCGGCACCCATGCGGTTTTCCAGCAGGACGTTCATTTTGAAGATCTGCGGCTGGCCATTATTGACGAGCAACACCGCTTTGGTGTGCGCCAGCGGCTGGAGCTGGGCAAAAAGGGTGCCGGTGCCGATGTGTTGGTGATGACGGCCACGCCGATCCCGCGCAGTCTGGCGCTTGCGCAGTATGGCGACATGGATGTGTCGGTGCTGGATGAAAAGCCACCCGGACGTCAGCCAATCACCACCGCTTTGATCCCGACCACCCGCATGGATGAGGTTGTGGGGCATCTGCAGAAAGCGGTGGCGGAGGGCAAGCAGGCCTATTGGGTGTGCCCGCTGGTCGAGGAAAGCGAGCGGGTGGATTACACGGCGGCAGATGCGCGGTTCAAAGCGCTCAGGGCCGCGCTTGGCGAAGGTGTTGTCGGGCTTGTGCATGGCCAGATGCCCCCAGAGGAGAAAGACGCGGCGATGGCGGCGTTTCAGGCCGGGGAGACACAGGTTCTGGTGGCAACAACCGTGATTGAGGTCGGCGTGGATGTGCCCAACGCCACGATCATGGTGATCGAGCGTGCGGAAGCTTTTGGTCTGGCACAGCTCCATCAGCTGCGCGGGCGTGTGGGGCGGGGCTCGCAAGCCTCAACCTGTTTGTTGATGTATCAGGCTCCGCTGACCGAAGGTGGGGAGAAGCGTCTGAAAGTGCTGCGCGAGAGCGAAGACGGCTTTGTGATTGCTGAAACCGATCTGCAAATGCGCGGGGCTGGCGATCTGATTGGCACCGCGCAGTCCGGTCTGCCGCGCTTTCGGATTGCGGATGTCGAAAGTCAGGCGAGCCTGATGGCGGTGGCGCAAAGCGATGCACGCAAGCTTTTGCATGATGATCCAACCTTGGAAACGGAACGCGGGCAGGCGGCACGTGTTCTCCTGTGGCTGATGGAGCAAGATCAGGCGATCCGTTTGATTTCAGTGGGTTAGTCCCTAATATCTCTTAATGTTCGCTTTTGTTCTCAAAAAGTTCTTTACTCGAATCGCATTGCATGAGAACAAAGGGGCAACAAAACTTAGGGAGAAGGAGAGGCCCCATGATGCAGCAAATCAAATCGGTCGTGCGCAATTCAGGTGACACACTGTTGCAGGATGCTGTTGGCGGGGTGGCTCTGGTGATCATGCTGGTGCTTGCGCTGCATGTGCCCGGTTTTGTGTGACTTGATCGACTGAACTCTTTCTGTGCCACTGAGACGGTTTCTGTCTCACCTCATTGCCTGCGGCTTTCACGCTGACCATCTGCGCATCTGTCCCCACGTGATGCGTTCTGACTGACACTGCCTGTTCCTAGTCCTCTTGGGGGGCTGCCTCCCCCTTTGTAGATGGCTCAGGTCCCACGTGATAACGCTTGGCCTTACCGCCGCCTTCTCCCCGGAAGTGCGGCGGTTTTTTATGTTGTAGGGTAAAGCGTTTGGGTGGCAACGCGCGGAAGAGGCATACCGGCAATGCGGCTTTCTCTTGCCCGAAATATCCCGGGGGAGAGGCTGACGGCCGAGGGGGCTGGCCCCCTTTCATAGGGTGAACCGATCAAGCAGGCTTAGACCTGTCCGACCTGTGGTCGGGAATTAAGCGCAGTTGGCCTGTTCCGCGGCCTCAAAAGCTTCTGCTGTGGCCTCAAGGGCGAGCAGAATGGAGGCGTGGCGATTTTTATAGTCGCGCGCGGGGCGCAGAACTTCGAGCCCGTCAAAGGGCGCCGGAGGTGTTGGGCCGTCCTGTTTCAACATCTCTTTGAGTGAATCACGCGCAGCATCAATCTCTGCGCGGCTGCGGCCGATGACATTGGCACCGACGACCGAGGCTGCGGCCTGACCGAGCGCGCAGGCCCTCACATCCTGGCCAAATGCGCTGATCACACCGTCAGCGACCGACACATCAACCGTCACAGTGGAGCCACAAAGGGGCGAGCGCTTTTTGACGGTTGCGTCCGGTTCAGCAAGCCGGTCGGTGTGCGGCATGGATGCCGCCAATTGCAGGATCTGGCCAGAGTAAAGCTTGATCAGGTCGGTTTCGCCGGACATCACTGTTTCCTTTGCTGCGTCATTCCTAGATAGAGAGGAAAACACGGGATGCAAAGGGGACGAAGGTATGGAATTTGATCCAAAATCACTGACCTACAACGAGGCGGGGCTGATGCCGGCGATTGCGCAGGACAGCGAAAGCGGTGAAGTGTTGATGATGGCCTGGATGAACGCCGAGGCGGTGGCCAAGACGTTGGAAACCAAGCGGGTGACCTACTGGAGCCGCTCTCGCCAATCGTTCTGGATCAAAGGGGAGACCTCTGGCCATACGCAGGAGCTTGTTGATTTCCGTTATGACTGCGATCAGGACTGCATCCTTGTTCTGATCAAGCAGGTTGGGGCGGCGTGCCATACCAACCGTCGCACATGCTTTTATACCGCTGTGCGGGATGGGCAGACCGTTGAGCTGATGAAGCCGATGGATGAATGAGCTTCCAGCTCATGCCTCCGGCGGGAGTATTTTCAGTAGAATGAAGCCGGGGGCAGGCCAACCATGGCGCGGATGTCTGCGGGGGAGGCGCTATCTTCTCTGAACTTGGCGATGGCGCGGGCGTCGTCGCGTTTGGCCAGACGTTTGCCCGCTGCGTCGCGGATCAGATCGTGATGGTTATAGGTGGGCGTGGGCAGCTTGAACAGCGCCTGCAGGAGCACGTGGATTGCCGTGGCCTCAAAAAGGTCGGCTCCGCGGATCACGTGGGTGACATCGGTAGCCGCATCATCCAGCACCACCGAGAGGTGGTAGGAGGCGGCCATATTGCGGCGCGCCAGCACCACATCCCCCACGTGGCTGATCAGCCTTTGGGCGACGAGCTGATGCGTGCCGGTGTGCAGCGGACCTTGTTCTTCAAAAGCCACAGGGAGGGCCAAGGCGCAGGCCTTCTCCATATCAAGCCGTGTGCAGGTGGCATCTTGCGGGGCGTGATGGGCGTGGCGGCATGTACCGGGATAGATGCGTCCGTCCGGGCCGAACTCCGGCACACCTTCCTGTGGCGCGTTGGCGGCGGCTTCAATGTCGCGCCGCGTGCAGGTGCATTCATAGGTCAGACCCATGTCGCGCAATTGGCTCAGCGCCAGCTCGTAGTCGGAAAAGTGGTCTGATTGCTTGCGCACCGGGCCATCCCAGGTGATCCCAAGCCAGCGCAGATCCTCATAGATTTGCTCTTCCCACGCCGGGCGGGCGCGGGATTGGTCCAGATCATCAATACGCAGAAGAAACCGGCCACTTGCCGCGCGCGCGGCATCATGGGCGCGCAGCGCGGAATAGGCATGCCCGAGATGCAAAGGGCCGGTGGGGGAGGGCGCAAAGCGCGTGATGAATGTCACGATGGTCTGCCGCTTCTCAGTTTGCTCCACCCTAGGATGATGCGGTTTAGGCGTCTACCGTTGCCTGCGCATCGAGCCATGCCTGCCAGTCGGCTTTGGCGCGGTCGGTGTAGGCTTTGTAGCGGTCCTTGCGGCCGCGGCGGCCCCCTTTGAGGCCATCCACTGGCTGGAACAGGCCAAAGTTCACGTTCATCGGCTGGAAGGTTTTCGCCTCCGCGCCGCTGGTGATGTGATGGACCAGTGCGCCCATAGCGGTGTTCAGCGGCGCGGTTGGCAGAGGTGCGCCGAGGATTTCAGCGGCCGCAAGACGGCCTGCCAGCAGGCCCATGGCTGCGCTTTCCACATAGCCTTCAACGCCTGTTACCTGCCCGGCAAAGCGGATGTTGGGGCGGGATTTCAGGCGCATCTGATCGTCCAGAAGTGTCGGTGAGTTGATGAAGGTGTTGCGGTGAATGCCGCCAAGGCGTGCAAAGGAGGCGTTCTCCAGACCGGGGATCATTTTGAACACATCGGTCTGCGCGCCGTATTTCATCTTGGTCTGGAAGCCGACGATATTATAGAGCGTTCCCAGAGCGTTATCACGACGAAGTTGAACCACCGCATAGGGCTTATCATCCGGTTTGTGGATGTTGGTCAGGCCAACCGGCTTCATCGGCCCAAAGCGCAGGGTCTCGCGGCCACGTTCAGCCATCACTTCAATCGGCAGGCAGCCGTCAAAATAGCCAGCGGTTTCGCCTTCGTGGAATTCGGTTTTATCTGCCGCCAACAGCGCGTCGATGAAGGCCTCATATTGATCCTTCGTCATCGGGCAGTTGAGGTAGGCTTTGCGCTCTTCTTCGGTCTCGCCTTTGTCATAGCGTGACTGCAGCCAGGCCACATCCATGTCGATGCTCTCCGCATAGACAATCGGGGCGATGGCATCAAAGAAAGCCAGACGGTCCGCACCGGTTTCGGCCTGAATGGCCGCGCCAAGCGCTGTGGAGGTCAGCGGGCCGGTGGCGATGATCCAATGGCCATCGCTGGGCAGTTCGGTGATCTCGCCATACTCAACCGTGACATTGGGGTGCGCCATGAGCGCCTCTGTCACAGACTCGGCAAATGGATCACGGTCCACCGCCAGCGCGCCACCCGCGGGCAGGCGGTGCTGATCCGCCTTGGACATGATCAAGCCGCCCGCCGCACGCATCTCCCAATGCAGGAGACCCACGGCGTTTTGCTCATCATCGTCAGAGCGGAAGGAGTTGGAGCAGACCATCTCCGCCAGATGCCCGGTGCGATGGGCAAAGGTTTCCACCTTTGGTCGCATCTCGTGGATCACCACCTGAACGCCCATGTTCGCCGCTTGCCACGCAGCCTCGGAGCCGGCCATACCGCCGCCAATGATATGCAATGTCTGTGTCATGGGGGCGGACATAGGCGACGGCGCGCTCTTTGGGAAGGGGCAAGGGGCGCTCTATTGCTCCCATTTGGGTGTTTCTTTGTTGAGGAAAGCGGCGATCCCGGCCTCGGTTTCCCGCCAGAGCATATTTTGCACCATGACATCGCCGGTATAGTCGTAGGCCTCAGAGAGCGGCATTTGCAGCTGTTCATAGAAGGCTTGTTTGCCGATCTTCACGGCCACACCAAGTTTGGCGCCGACGGTTTGGGCAAGCTCTTCGGAGGCAGACGCCAATTGGTCTTGCGGCACAACGTGATTGACCAGCCCGAGGGTTTCGGCGCGTGTGGCATCGATGAACTGGCCGGTGGTGAGCATTTCAAAGGCCTGTTTGCGTGGGATATTGCGGCTGAGCGCCACCATGGGAGTGGAGCAGAAGAGGCCGATGTTAACGCCATTGACGCCAAAGCGTGTGCCCTCGGAAGCCACCGCCATATCGCAGCTTGCCACCAGCTGGCAGCCTGCGGCGGTGGCAATGCCATGGACTTGTGCAATGACCGGTTGGGGCAGGCGCTGGATGGTTTGCATCATGGTGGCGCAGCGGGTGAAGAGATCTTTGAAATAGGCTTTGCCACTATCCTCAGATTGCCGCCCAGCGGTCATTTGTTTGAGATCATGACCGGCGCAAAACGCCTTGCCGCTGCCTGAGAGGATCACGGCGCGAATGCTGCGGTCCTCGCTCAGGGCCTCAAATTCGGCCTGCAGGGCGGCCAGCATTTCGTCAGAGAGAGCATTCAGTCGATCCGGCGCATTCATCGTGAGATGTGCCACCGCTTCCGTGTCGCGACGTTCCAGAATTGTCATCTTGCCCTCCCTGACGTTTGCGGCAACGGTAACCCCAGAGGGCAGGGAGGAAAAGCATGCAAGCAGTGATGAGTGCAGAAGAAATGACCGATTGGTTGCAGTCGGTCTTTCCGCAGGTCAAAGATGATTTTGTGGTGGAGCATATTGATGGCACCAACACGGTGATGCGCCTGATGGTGGCGGAGCGGCATCTGCGCCCCGGTGGCACGGTTTCGGGGCCGTCGATGTTCGCGCTGGCCGATGTGGCGGCCTATGTGGCGACCATGGCTTGCATCGGAAAAGAGGCCCTGACGGTCACCACCAATTGTTCGCTGGATTTCATGCGCAAACCGGCGTCTGGCAAGGACCTGATTGCGAAGGCTACGCTTTTGAAGCTCGGGCGCAGCCTGTCAGTAACAAGCATTCTGATCTATTCCGAGGGGGAAGAGATGCCGGTGGCACGGGCCAATATGACCTATGCGATCCCGCCCAGAAAGGCGCAGGCGGAATAAAAAAAGGGCCGGGATGAACCCGGCCCAGGGGGGAAGAGGCAACTGACGGGAGTCAGATTTGCCACATCTTCTTTTCGACTTCCGCGCGGGCGTCGGCGAGCGAGACGCCGATATCTTTGAGCTGCGCTGTGTCGAGTTTGGAGAGGGCACGGCGGGTGCGTGCGCGCTGATCCCATGCGGTGACCACAGCTGCGAAAGACAGCGCGAGGCGTGCGGCAACAGGAAGTTGCGCATTGGCGGCGTGGCTGGTCAGGCTTTCGAGGTGTGTTGTGGTCATTGTCATGGTCGTCTCCAATATTGTATTGATACAATCCTCAAGTTTGTTACACTGCTTGTGTAGCTTTGGTGTGATACAATGGCGAGGAAAACATTGTGGCTGGTACAATTTGGCCGCCCGATTTTGAGAATTGTACCGATCCGAAGTATCTCGTTTTGGTACAATCGCTTCGCTGTGCGGTGCATGGCGGACAGCTGCCTGTGGGGGAAAAGCTGCCCACGGTGAGGGATCTGGCGTGGGATCTTGGGATCACACCGGGAACGGTCGCCCGCGCATATAAGCTCGCTGTGGAAGAGGGGTTGCTGGAAACCACTGTAGGACGCGGCACCTTTGTGGCCGAGGGGCGCAGTGCGCCTGTGGCAGGGCCGGATCCTTTGGTGACGGACAGTCAGAGCGGCGATATTGATCTGCGGGCTGTCCGTGTACCGGATGTCGGGCAGGACGGGGCCATTCGCGCAGCCATGGCGCAGACCCTGAAGGAGGGATCGCGCTATTTGCTATGCCCTGATTCAACAACGGATAAGGTCGCGCGCGAAGCGGTTGTGCAGTGGATCGGACAGGACATTGCCGGGCGCATTTCAGCGGATGATGTGGTTCTGACGCTTGGGGCGCAGAGTGCATCGATGATTGCCTTGCAATCTTGCCTGCATGGGGCGTCCCCTGTGGTGCTGACCGAAGAAATCACCTTTCCGGGGGTGCGCCATGCTTGCCGTCTGTTGCGTGCTGAGGTGATTGGCATTGGGCTGGATCAACATGGCATTCGCCCGGATCGGCTGGAAGAGGCACTGCGGCGGCATGGGGGGCAGGTTCTGATGACCTCTGCTCAAGCGCACAGCCCAACGGCCATTCACACGCCGCTGGAAAGACGTCAGGAGATCGCGGCATTGGCGCGTCGATACAATGTGCAGGTTGTTGAGGATGATTGTTACGCAATTTCCCCAACCGATGTGCCGTCTTACCGTGTTCTGTGCCCGGGTCGCACCTGGTATCTTGGTTCGCTGACCAAGGCAGTCTCCTCCGCTTTGCGCTTCGGCTTCCTTGTGCCACCGGAAGGGCGGGCGCAGCAGGCGCGGCATGTGGCGCAATCCAATTTTTATGGCGTGCCGCAGCCGATGTTGGACATCTGTGCCGAGCTGATCCTGAACGGGCAGGCGGATGGCATCAAGCGGCGTGTCTTGGCTGCGATTGATGAACGTGTCCGTGTGGCTGTGAATATCTTGGGCAGTTGGAACATTCGCTGGCGACCGGATGTGCCGTTCATCTGGCTGCGTTTGCCGCAGGGGTGGCGCGGGTCCACTTTTGTGCGGGCGTGTGATGCGCAAGGCATCCGGATCAAATCGGCGGATGAATACGCCTTGCCGGATGGACAGGCGCCAAATGCCGTTCGGATTGCCCTCGCACCGGAATTGCCGGTGAGCGAATTGCAGGCCGCATTGGAAACCGTCTCGCGTTTGTTGTCCAAACCGCCTCTTTTGAATGAAAATTGATGGGGTAAAATAATACCTATTTTGTAAGTTGTTGTTTTTGTGTTTTTATTTCGGATTTACATCGCTTGACGTGACGCATGGCTGCTTTATAACCCGCCCATCATTTACTGGAGAGACCGGCGTGCCGGGATTCCCGGCCAACCCGTCAACCAATCTGGAAGACCTAATATGAAAACCTTCTCTGCTACTCCGGCAGACATCGAGAAGAAATGGATCATCATCGACGCCGAAGGCGTGGTGCTGGGCCGTCTTGCTTCGATCGTCGCCATGCGCCTGCGCGGCAAGCACAAGGCGTCCTTCACCCCGCACATGGACATGGGTGACAATGTCATCGTGATCAACGCGGACAAAATCCAGCTGACCGGTAAGAAGCGTTCTGACAAGAACTACTACTGGCACACTGGCCACCCAGGCGGCATCAAATCCCGCACTGCAGGTCAGATCCTGGAAGGCGAGCACCCAGAGCGCGTGGTGACCAAAGCCGTTCAGCGCATGCTGCCTGGCAACCGCCTGTCCCGCAAGCAGATGACCAACCTGCGTGTATACGCTGGTGCCGAGCATCCGCATGAAGCACAAGCGCCTGAAGTCCTGGACGTTAAGTCCATGAACAGCAAGAACACCCGGAGCTAATCAATGGCTGATCAAATCAACTCGCTTGAAGAGCTGAACGCCGTAGCCGGTGAAGAAGCTGTTGTAGAAGTTGCGGCTCCTCGTGAGCCAGTGCGCGACGAACTGGGCCGCTCCTACGCGACCGGTAAACGTAAAGACGCTGTTGCCCGCGTTTGGATCAAGCCGGGTTCCGGCAAGGTCATCGTGAACGGCAAAGACCAGGACAAGTACTTTGCACGTCCGGTTCTGCAGCTGATCCTGCGCCAGCCTTTCCAGGTTGCCGGCGTTGAAGGTGAATTCGACGTATATGCCACCGTGAAAGGTGGCGGTCTGACCGGTCAGGCCGGTGCGGTGAAGCACGGTATTTCTAAAGCTCTGCAGCTTTATGAACCCTCCCTGCGCGCACCTCTGAAAGCCGCTGGCTTCCTGACCCGCGACAGCCGCGTTGTGGAACGTAAGAAATACGGTAAGCGCAAAGCGCGTCGTTCGTTCCAGTTCTCCAAGCGTTAATCGCTGGACAACATGTCAAAAAGAAAGGGCTCGCAGTTTTGCGGGCCCTTTTCTTTTGCGCATCCGGCCGGATGATCGGTGGGTGATGCTGCTAAAAAAGAAGGGGCGTGGTGTGCGCCCCTTCTGATTTTTGTGTTTGATTTGCGGGACGTTAGGTCTGCGCCAAACCTTCTGCCTCAATCTGTTCCCAGATCGCGTCCCAGGCTTTCTGCATCCGGCCTTTGTGCTTCACGCCTTTGGCCGCATCATAGTTGGCCATCATGCCGTCGCCCTGCACGATGATCAGGCCGGCCATGCCCATGCTGGCATGCGGGGTGCATTTGTAGCCATAGAACCCCGGCACATCGAGCGTGATCTCAAAGTCCTTGCTGATCTTGCTTTTCCAGGTGTCGACGCCTTCGGGGAGCATGCCCTCTATGCTTTCGCTGTTGTGGCCTTTGTCCTCAGAGACAAAGCGCACCGTGTCGCCGGCTTGCACAACCTGAATGAGCGGGTTGAACACCATGCGGCGCTTTTTGTCTTCGGGGTGTTTGTTCAGCATCTGAATGTCGACGGTGGATTGCGCAAAGGCAGGGCGCGCCAGCATAAGGGCAGCACCTGCAAGCATCAGCTGGCGGCGATTGATCTCAAATTTCATAGCGATGTCTCATGTTTTTGGCTGGGTGCCATACTGGCAAGCGGCCCTAGTTCTAGCTGGCAGCGTCTCTAACGCTTAATGGCTATGTTTAACGAGTTAATCTTGTGCGGCAGGAGCTTCAACCCAAATGGGAGGCAGTTTTGGCGACATTTTGTCTCTGTCACATTTCTTAGGCGGCTTCGGAATAGCTCTCCGTCACCGGGGAGTAAGTCACCGTTGTCGCTCAAGATTTTCACAATTAACGGTTGATTAACCATTTCTAACGACTCTTTAACCACGTTTGTTTGTGTTGCGGAGAGGGTTATGGTGTCTCCATCTGCGCGTGTTGTTCGCCTGTTGGCCTTGATGGCTGCGGTGCCAACCGTGGCGCTTGGCGGGTTGGCGATGCTGTCACAGGACAGCAAGCATGTGCTGGCGCATGGGCCGTTGATCTCAGGTCATGCGGAGGTCGCCTGCGACGCCTGCCATGTGGAAAGCACGGGGAGTATCCGGCAACAGATTCAGGCGCAGTTGCACTACGCATTTGGATCGCGTGCCACGGCTGTGGACTTTGGATATCAAGAGGTGACCTCAAAGGCGTGCTTGGCCTGTCATGCGCGTCCCAATGAGCGCCATCCGATCTACCGTTTTCAGGAACCACGGTTTGCGCAAGCGGTACAAATGGTGGATGCGCGCAGCTGTTTGGGTTGCCATTCCGAACACCGTGAACAGGTTGTACACAGCGCTGTGGGTGTGTGTCAGGCCTGTCATGAGGGGATCAAGGTTAAGAATGATCCTATTGATATAAAACATGAAATACTCATCGACCAAAACGAGTGGGAGAGCTGTCTGGGCTGTCACGACTTTCATGGCAACCATGCAATCAAGGCACCGTTGCACATCGCGGAGGCCATACCGGCAGAAGTGATCAGGCAATATTTTCTGGGAGGGCCTGATCCTTATGGGGAGGAAAAACTCTATGAAGCGAGGACGGAATGACAACGCTACGTATCGTTTTGCTTGGCGGTTTTACCTGTCTGGCGATCTATCTCTTCGCCACGGCACCGCCGCCTTTGAGAGATGGCGGCGAAAGGGTCAGCGACTGTCAGCACCCGGTCACCGATCTGTTTGCCGTTGCCAACCACATCAATGCGGCGGCGCGGGGCATTTACACCAAGCGCATCGTGGGCGGAGGGATGGCCGCTGGTCTCAAATTTGGTGAAGAGTGGCGGGAGCCCGGTGTGGAGCAGGGGCCATTGCCTGCTCTCTTTTTGCGGGAAATGGCGGCGCAACTGGAGGCGTTGCCACCGCGTCTGGGGCTGTATTTGGGCTCTGATGCGCCGATCAATCCGTCAAATCTCTTCTCCGATGCGCAGATGCGTGCGTTTGAGCAGCTCAAGCAGACCCGTTCACCGGTGTTTTCAGAAGATGATCTGGCCGGCCAAGTGGCGATGTATCCGGATTTGGCCTCAGTCGCGCCATGCGTCAGTTGCCACAATGAGCATAAGGACAGCCCCAAAACAGACTGGCAGCTCAATGATGTGATGGGGGCCACCACCTGGACCTATCCCTCCGCGCAGCTCTCTACAGAAGAGTTCTGGACCACCATCGAGGCGCTGTTTGTTGCGGTGGAGCGGACATATAGCACCTATCTGGCCAAAACCGATGGCTTTGAGAAAGCGCCTGTTGTCGGAGAGCACTGGCCCGCGAAAGACAGCTATCAACTGCCGGAGACCAATGTGTTTGTTCGCGAAGTACGATCGCAAGTCTCTGATGGCATTCTCAAAACCATGCTCCGCAGTCAGCGTAGCAGAGAGAGCGAAACCCGATTTGGCGCTGCAAATGCGTCCAATATGGAAGGAGATCTCTCATGCGCATTTTGATCGCGACGATGCAACGCGTGCCCTATGCGGCGATGGCTGTTTTGGGATTAAGCCTTGCGGCGACCATTCTGTTTTTTGAAATCAAGATGGGGCTGCTTGCGCCTCTCTCAGGCTTTGGTCAGCAGGTTCTGACAGGGTGCCTGCTGCTGGGGCTTCTCGGCTATCAATGGGTGCTGTTTGCGAAACGTGTGCGCAAAGACAACAGCCATATGCGGCAAAACCTGACCATCCACCGCTGGGTCGGTGTGGCGGCGACCTTTGTTTTTGCTTTGCACGCGGTGCGTTTTGGGCATGTCTGGATGACGGGGGTGAGCACGGTATTCTTTTTGATCGCCGTGACTGGCGTGTTCAATCGCACGGTGCTTGGGTATCGCAAGAATTGGATGTATCTCGTTTGGCTGTTTTGTCATATCGGGCTGTCAGCCGCGCTCTTCCCGCTTGTCGGGGTGCATATCTGGGTGGCGCTCGCGTATCAGTGACACGGGCGAAGCGCCTTGGTGTGGGCTATTTCCGACGCCGCTTCAGCACGCGGCGCATCAGCCTTAGGCGCCTGAAGATATTGCGTTTATCGCGGTTTATTTCTGTTAGTAGATGACAGGCCAGCGGCGCGAGCACAGGGTCTTCTTCTGCAGAGAGCCACAGCATGCCCAAGAGATTGCGATCCAGATCTCCATGTCCGAGCGAATAGGGGGTGAGTTTGAGAGGGAGTTTTTTGCCTGTGCGATTTTTTGGGTCAAAAGCAGTCTCAGCGGAGGCGCCACTATAGAGGCGCTCGGTTTCATAGAGCTTCATCATGTTAAAAAATATAATGAGTTCTCCGGCGCATCGCCTCTGTGCCTCGGTTGTTCCCAAGTCGCGAAAGGTCTGGAGAGCAGAGAGCTTCCAACGCATGTCCAGCGCTTCCAATAGGAACCTGGAGTGATCTTGCCAACACTTCTGAAACAGATCCTGCGCGATCTGTGGCGTGTTGCGACGCCGAGAGGCCGCGATGACCAGCGCATGCAGAGCAAGCAGTTGTGAGCGCCCTGAGAATTCCGCCTGAATGTTCTGAAATTTCTCCGCTGCCGAAGCGAGATTTTCGACATCCAGATTTTCGGTGGGCGGCACGGTTTGGTCTTTGAGCTGCTCAAGGCCACTTTGGCTGATCTCTTCCAGAAGCGCCTGCATCCCGTGGTATTCTGCACGCTGCTGGGGCGCGCGTTTCACCATGGAAGCGAAGCCATCCGGATAGGTTAACTCACCGCGAAATATGGTGAAAATATCCATTGCGGTTCACAAATCCTTGTCGATCAATCCAAGGCCGCGCAGGTAGACGCCGATGCCGCTTTCCAAAAGGTCTTCCGGCGCGAAGGGGCTCTGGGTGCCGGGGGAGTTGCGTGCATAGAGTTCGACGACGCCGTGGCTCATGGCCCAGACATGGGCGGAGAACATGCTCGCGGGTGGGCGTTTTTCCGGTGGGATATGTTTGGAGAGCTCTGCGGCGGCGTGCTCCATAACGCCACGGGCGCGGGTCGCGACTGCGGCGAGCTCTGGCGTGCGGTTGACGGAAATGCCGCTTTCAAACATGGCGATGTAGTGGCCGGGATATTTGCGCGCAAAGGCGAGATAGGCCCGCCCGGTGGCTTCAAAAGAGGCGAGGGCGGATGGCTGTCCCTTATCAAAGGCGAATTGCATGAGGTCGGCAAAGATCTCATAGCCTTGACGGGCGGCCTCGGCGATCAGGTCTTCACGGCCTTCAAAATGGCGATAGACCGCCGCCGGTGTGACACCTGCGGTTTTGGCCGCCTCAGACAAGGTAAAGCCAGTGGGGCCTTTTGCCTCGATGAGACTCAGGGCTGCTTCGACCAGCGCCTGGCGCAGGTTGCCGTGGTGGTATCCGCGTTTAGGCATCCCAGATATCCGGTCCGCCGCATACAGATGTATCAACCTTCCCAATGGCTTGCGTGTCTTTCCTTTCGTAGGGTAAGGCGTGCAGAACCGTGCGGATGGCGCTGAGGCGCGCGCGACGTTTGTCATCAGAGCGGATCACGGTCCATGGCGTATGCAGGCCGTGGCAGCGTGTGAGCGTCTCCTCAATGGCGCTGGTATAGGCATCCCAGCGTTTGAGGCCTTCAACATCGATCCAGCTGAGTTTCCATTGCTTAAGCGGGTCTTTCTCGCGCTCCAGAAAGCGGCGGAGCTGCTCTGCGCGGCCGACGTTGAGCCAGAACTTGAAAAGATGCACACCGTCATCCACAAGCGCCTGCTCAAAGGTCGGGGTTTGCTGAAAGAACCGCTCGCGATCCGCGTCTTCGGTAAAGCCAAAGACCTTCTCGACCACGCCACGGTTGTACCAGCTGCGGTCAAAGAAGGTGATCTCGCCGCCGGAGGGCAGGTGATTGATATAGCGCTGAAAATACCACTGCGATTGTTCCGCCTCAGTGGGTTTTGAGAGCGCGACAACCCGCGCGCCGCGAGGGTTAAGGTTTTCGCGAAAGCGTTTGATGGTGCCGCCTTTGCCCGCGGCATCGCGACCCTCAAAGACCATGGCGATGCGCGCGCCGCTCTCCTTGACCCAATGCTGCATCTTGACCAGTTCGATTTGCAGCGCCTCCAGCTCTGCCTCGTAGGTCTTGCGGCTCAGGCGCTCTTTGTGGGGGTAGCTTTCGCTGAGAATGTCATTCTTGTCCGCCCCTTTGATGGCATCGCGTATGGGCTTGGGGGCCTCGTCTTTGAAATACGCGCTGATGGCACCGTCAAATGGCAAGTCCATGAAACATCTCCGTTTTCCCCAATATGGGGTGCATCGCGCCCTAGTGCAATCCGGCGCGGGTGGCGGCGCGGTCGATGGCGGCGACAATCTCGTCGGGGTTGGTGTGATGGGGCATATGCCCGACACCTTCCAAAGTGACAAGATGCGCACCTGAAATGTCTTCGACCATGCGGGTGGAGTGTACTGTCAGGCCGACGATGGTGTCGGCGTCGCCATGCACGATCTCTACTGGCAGGCTTAGGCTCTGATACTGTGGGGCCAGCGCGCGCAGCTCCTCGCGCAGGTCGGTGCGCTGCTGGGCGTTGGCGATCAAAGAGTGCGGGCGGAGGATCAGGGGCACGGCAATGGCCTCTGCATAGCCTTCTGGTGCGGCCTGTGGGGCAAAGATCTCGGCGATGCTTTTGGCGACGTATTCCTCGCTGGCCCATGCTGCGATCAGGCGGGAGATTGTTGTTCCAATCCAAGGGTTTGCGATGCGTTTATAGAGCGGGTTCAGAGGGCCTTGCCACGGGTAGGTTGCCCCGGCGATGGAAACAGCGGCAGCGATGTGGTCGGGATGATGCACAGCCCAGGCCATGGTGACGGCCCCGCCAAAGCTTTGGCCCACAACAATCGGGTTGTCCGCACCAAGCATCTTTGTGGCGGATGACAGCAGCGTGGCCTGATCAATGAGCGTGACGCCTTTGCGCGCGAGCGGCGGGGTGTGGCCCATGCCGGGACGGTCAAAAACAAGGACGTGATAGCGGTCAGTGAGGCGTTCCACAAAATCAAAGGTGAAGTCATGGGTGTTGCCGGAGGCGCCGTGGATCAGCACCACAGTTGGGTTTTCAGGGTTGCCACGCGCAACATAGTGCACGGGGTGACCGCCGACCTCCACAAAGGCCCCTTCAGGCGGGAAATTCTCTCGTGCGGCTCTCAAGCGGGATTGGACCTTCCACCAAGTGGCTGCTGTCACGACCAAAATCGTGATCAAACAAAGTATGACAATCCACCGCAGCATGTCTTTTCCTCCCGTCTACGACGCTCAGATCGCTCTGAGCACCTGCTCACAGACTAGCCAAAGTTGTGGGCATGAGGGGATTCACAATTGCGCGGGTGACGCAACGGGAGGCTGCGCGGGGTTAGCCGCGCAGGTCTGAAATCTCCTCACCGATGCGGCGCATGTCAAACGGTGTGGTGTGATAAATTTCGGAAATCCAGTTGCCGTAGAGCAGATGTGCGTGGCTGCGCCAGCGGTTCTGCGGCGGGTTGGCGGGATTGTCGTCCGGGTAGTAATTCATCGGCACGTTGATGGGCGTGCCCTCGGCTACGTCGCGGTCATACTCTTGTTTCAACGTGTCACTGTCGTATTCGAAGTGGTTGAAAATAAAGAGATCTCGGCTTTCAGGAGCTTCCACCAGACATGGGCCGACATCGGCGCTGTAGAGCAGGGTGTTCAGCTCTGGACGGGCGTCGATTTCATCCTGACGGATTTCGGTCCAGCGGCTAACCGGGATCACGCAATCGTCTGAAAAGCCACGCAGATAGGGCGAGGCTTCGGCCAGATTCTGATGGCGGAAACAGCCAAAGGCCTTGTGATCCAGCAAGTGTTTTTTGACGCCGTGGAAGTAGTTGATCATCGCCATGCCACCCCAGCAGACGCCGAAAGTGGAGTGCACATGGGTACGGGTCCAGTCAAAGACCTCGCAGAGCTCTTCCCAATAGGTGACGTCGTTAAAGGGCATATGCTCAATTGGCGCGCCGGTGATGATCAGCCCGTCAAACTTCTCTCCGCTGGCTTTAACGTCCTGAAAAGGCCGGTAAAACTCTGCCATATGCTCGGCGGCGGTGTTGCGGGTTTTGTGCTCGCTCATGCGGATGAGCGAAAGTTCGATCTGCAACGGCGTCGCGCCGATCAGGCGGGCGAACTGGTTTTCAGTCTGAATCTTCTTGGGCATCAGGTTCAGAAGCCCGATGCGCATGGGGCGGATGTCCTGACGGGCCGCTTGATCTTCGGCCATGACCATAACGCCTTCGTGCTTGAGCACGTCAAAGGCGGGTAGGTCGGCGGGGATCTTGATAGGCATGTGGGTCTCTTAAACTCTGAATGTCAGGAAGGGCGATACTTAAGCGGCGCGGGCCTGGTCCTCAAGGGCGCTGGCGATCACATGATTGAAATCATCCGCTGTGGCAACGGTTGCAACGCTTTCGGGCGTGATGGTGATGCCCCATTTGGCCATGGCGGCATAGCGAGGCTGGCGGTGCGCGAGCGCGCGGGCATAAGTCCAGCGCACGAAGGCGTCGGGATCAACGCTGCTTTCGGTCTGGCCGGTTTCGCCGAGATAATCGCTCCACGCGGACAGAAGGAATTCCGGTTGGTAATACATGGGCTTAGGGTCGCGATCAAAGCGCTTCACCAGAGCCTCGGAATGGGCCTCAGAGCCTTTGAGCCAGACCATCAGTGTGGTCTCAGACAGGGCGGTCAGCACCGGGTCTGTCGGGTCCTCAGGATCAACCACCTCGCAGATCGAGCCGCCGGTGTCGCAGACAAAATGGTCATAGCCGTAGAGGTCGTGCGCGCGGTTGATAAAGAGTTTGGTATCCATCAATGCGGCAATCTCTGCCGTGCGATGTTGCTCCTGCCGCGCCATGTATTCGGCGAACGGCAGACCGCCCTGGTCCGGGTTGCCCGGTTTGCCAAGGTAGGTGGAGAGCGGCGCGAGGTTGTTGAAGGTGATGTTGGAGCCGATGTAAATCGAATCCGTCATCAAGAGCTCGCGCAGAAAGGGCACTTTCATCGCTTCGCGCTTGGCGTTGTCGGCAATGTGCTCGCCCATGTAGCGGGTGCCGATGCGATAGTCGACCGAGTAGTGAAACCAGTCGCCGTTGTCCCGCAGGGCGTTGGAAATATGCGTTTTTCCCAAACCTGACATGCCAAAGAGCAGCACTTTTTTCTGTGCCGCATTAAGCCAGTCTTGCGCCGATTTGTAGATCATGGGCGGGTCCCTTTTGCCTTGCGCCCATGGTGGTACTGCGCGCGGGCAGAGGGGTCAAACGCAATCGCGCAACGGGGGGCGTTAACCATGAAATCTCGTGTCGGTATTGCGTCGGTATCGCGGCTGTATCGCGGAGGTGCGAAAATTGCGTCCGAAAATTGGTTACGGCACCGCGCGTTGCGTGGATTTGCGCACCTCCGGAAAAGGAAAAGGGCATGACCTGCGTCATGCCCTCGGTGTTGGTTTTGTCTGATTTTTGGTCAGTGATCAGACCAGCCGCGAGTTGTCTTTTGCGGCGCGCACAAAGTCGCGGAAGAGGGGGTGCGGATCAAACGGCTTGGACTTCAGCTCCGGGTGGAACTGTACACCAATGAACCAAGGGTGGTCTTCCCATTCCACGATTTCCGGCAGGCGGCCGTCGGGGCTCATGCCGGAGAAACGCAGACCGCACTCTTCGAGCTGCTCGCGGTATTTGATGTCGACCTCATAGCGGTGACGGTGACGCTCTTCGATCGCCGTGCTGCCGTAGACCTCGGCCACTTTGGAGCCTTCGGTGAGGGCCGCGTCATAGGCGCCAAGGCGCATGGTGCCGCCTTTGTTGTCAGAGGCCTTGCGGGTGACCTTGGCGTTGCCCTGCACCCATTCCTTGAGGTGGTAGACCACCGGCTCAAAACGCTTGCCGCCGGCTTCGTGGTCGAACTCTTCGGAGCCTGCAGTGTCGATGCCAGCCTTGTTGCGGGCCGCTTCGATCACAGCCATCTGCATGCCAAGGCAGATGCCGAGGTAGGGGATCTTGTGCTCACGCGCATATTGCGCCGCTTTGATCTTGCCTTCGGTGCCGCGCTCGCCAAAGCCGCCGGGCACCAGAATGGCGTCATAGCCTTCAAGATGCGGGGCTGCGTCACCCTTGTCAAAGACCTCAGCATCCACCCAGCTGACCTTCACTTTCACACGGTTGGCCATGCCGCCGTGGGTGAGAGCCTCTTTGATCGACTTATAGGCGTCTTCGAGCTGGGTGTATTTGCCAACGATAGCAACATTCACCTGACCGTCGGTGTTGTGCAGACGGTCGTTGACGTCTTCCCAGACGGAGAGGTCAGGGCGTGGGGCCGGAGCGATGCCAAAGGCATCCAGAACCGCCTGATCCAGACCTTCGCGGTGATAGGCCAGTGGCGCTTCATAGATCGACTTCAGATCGTAGGCCGGCACAACGGCCTCTTTGCGCACGTTACAGAACAGCGCGATTTTGCCGCGTTCTTTTTCCGGGATCGGCTGCTCGGAGCGACAGACCAGAATGTCAGGTGCGATACCGATGGATTGCAGCTCTTTCACGGAGTGCTGGGTTGGCTTGGTCTTCAGCTCGCCGGAGGCTGCGAGATAGGGCAGCAGGGTGAGGTGCATGAAGATCGCATCGCCACGGGGTTTGTCATGGGCAAACTGACGGATGGCCTCAAAGAACGGCAGACCTTCGATGTCGCCCACAGTGCCGCCGATTTCACAGAGCATGAAGTCAACTTCGTCATCGCCCACATGCAGGAAGTCTTTGATCTCGTTGGTGACGTGCGGCACGACCTGAATGGTTTTGCCGAGATAGTCGCCACGGCGCTCTTTCTCCAGAACATTGGAGTAGATGCGGCCGGAGGAGACGGAATCGGTCATGCGGGCAGGCACGCCGGTGAAACGCTCGTAGTGGCCGAGATCGAGATCGGTTTCCGCGCCATCGTCGGTCACAAACACCTCGCCGTGTTCAAACGGAGACATGGTGCCCGGATCAACGTTCAGATAGGGATCCAGCTTGCGCAGACGCACTGTGTATCCCCGCGCTTGCAGAAGCGCGCCCAATGCGGCTGATGCCAGGCCTTTGCCCAGCGATGAAACAACCCCACCCGTAATGAAAATGTAGCGAGCCATGCCTCTGGCGTCCCCCGTGATTGTCGATTTAGCAGCGCCCAAGCCGAGGCGATTCACACCGCCAAATGACCCAGCATCACGGGACTTAATTTATATAGGATTCGCAGCAAGAAGGCAACCGGACCGCAAGATGCTGTTGCGGTCGGCTTTCGTGCCTCAAGCTATGGTGGTGCCCGCAGGGGGCAAAAATAGTTGTGGCCCCCAGAGGAGGGCCACGTCAGCCAGCCCTTTGGGCCAGAGATCAGTCGGCGCGCGGCACCAGCGGCGCGTTGTCGCCTTCAGACGGTGGCAGCAGCGAGTCGCCAGCGCCCGGCAGTGTTGGCGCGGTTTGCTCTGCCGCAGGGGCTTCGGTGCCCAGACGGTCAAACACAGAGCTGGATGCGGAGTTTTTCGCTGCGATCACGGTCAGGGCGATCGAGGTACAGATGAACGCGCCCGCCAGGATCCAGGTCACACGTGTCAGCGCGGTTGCAGCTGCGCGGCCGGATACGGCACCGCCGCCGCCACCCATGCCAAGGCCACCGCCCTCGGAACGCTGCATCAGAACGACGCCAATCAGCGCCAGAGCAAGAAGAAGGTGGATGATGAGGACAACGTTTTCCATTGGGACCTGTAAAAGCGAGCGTTCGGTTTTGTTAGCGGGGTATGTAGGCAAGTTTGGCGCGGGGGGCAAGGTGGTTTCGCGCGGCTCTTGCGCGAACACAGTGTTGACGGGGTGTTGCCGGGGCGTTGAGGCGCGCTGAAAGGGCAATAATCGCGTCCTGTCAATGAGGTGACTGGACAGGTTTAAGAGCGCGTGGCAGGCTCCGGCCCATGCCACATGATCACGCAGACCACCCGCATTCACATTTGCCTTCTGACCCTGCTTTGCGGGTGAAGGCGCTGGAAACATTGTTGACCGACAAAGGCTTGGTGGATCCGGCCGCTTTGGATGAGATCATTGATCTCTATCAGAACAAGATTGGTCCGCAGAACGGCGCCAAGGTGGTGGCGAAGATGTGGGCGGACCCTGACTTTCATTCGCAGATGATGGCCGATCCGATGCCAACCCTGCGCGAGATGGGGCTGTATGGGCGGCAAGGTGAGCATATGGTGTTTGTCGAAAACACCGATGAGACCCACAATATGGTCGTTTGCACGCTGTGCAGCTGTTATCCGTGGCCGCTTTTGGGCATTCCGCCGGGGTGGTACAAATCAGACGCCTACCGCGCGCGCTCGGTGCGGGAGCCGCGCAAAGTGCTGGAAGAATTTGGCGTGACCTTGCCAGAGGGTCAGAAAGTGCGTGTCTGGGATAGTACGGCGGAGGTACGCTATCTGGTGGTGCCACAGCGGCCCGCAGGCACCGAGGGCATGAGCGAGACGGCGCTGGCGGAGCTGATCACGCGGGACAGCATGATCGGCACTGCCTTGGCGAAGGAGCCAGAGACATGAGCCGGATACATGATATGGGCGGGCGTCTGGGCACCGGGCCGGTGGACCCGACGGATGGCTATGAGTTTGCAGAGGCCAAGGATTGGCACAAACGGGCGCTGGCTCTGAACGTGGCCTGCGGCTTTCTGGGGCAGTGGAATATTGATGCCTCCCGCCATGCACGCGAGCTGCTGAGCCCTGAGGATTACACGCGGTTTTCTTATTATGAGAAATGGATGGGCGGCCTTGCGGACCTGATGGTGGCGCGCGGGGTTCTGACAGAAGAGGAGCTTGCCAGTGGGCAGGCGGAAGGTGTCTCTCCCGTGGCGGAGCGGGCGGCAAAGCCCGGTGCGGTTACGGGCGCGCTGATGAATGGCAGCGCCTATACACGGGAGGCCGCTGCGCCGCAGTTTACGGTGGGCGCAAAGGTGCAGACCCGGCGGCCTGCGCGCAATGTGATGGTGCAGGGCGGGCACACACGTCTGCCAGCCTACGCCAGCGGGGCCAAAGGCGAGGTGGTCGTGCAGCATGGCGCACATGTGTTTCCTGACAGCAATGCGCATTTTCAGGACGAGGCGGCTGAACCGCTCTATGCGGTGCGGTTTTCGGCGCGCGAGCTCTGGGGTGCGGAGGCTGATCCGCGTGATGAGGTCGTGCTGGATCTGTGGGAGAGCTATCTGGAGCCCGCAGAATGACATGGTGCGGTGGCAAGCCGGAACCTGCGTTTGACGCGCCATGGCATGCGCAGCTTTTTGCGCTGACTGTCGCGCTGAATGAGGCGGGGCACTTTGGCTGGCCGGATTGGGCGGAGCGCTTTGGGGCTACGTTAAAGGCGCATGGATTGGCCAAGGAACTTGATGGCGGGGAAGATTACTTCAACGCCTGGCTCGAAACGCTGGAAGGGTTCCTGCAGGATCTGGGATTGGCGGAGGCTGCGGTTTTGCGTGATCTGAAAGAGGGCTGGACGCGGGCTTATCTGAACACGCCACATGGGGCGCCAGTGCATCTGGCGGCGGGAGAAGCCGCCGGCTGAGGACATTTGCGCGTTCTGTCAGAGAAATTGCGGCACTTACGCGCTTTGGCGCAGTTTGCGGTTTCGCACCTGCATCAACATCGCTAAAAGGGCGCGGGTTTGAACTCTCTGCAAAGGACCGGATATGGCCAATGTTGTTGTTGTAGGCGCTCAGTGGGGCGACGAGGGAAAAGGCAAGATCGTCGACTGGCTCAGCGAGCGTGCCGATGTGATCGCACGTTTCCAAGGTGGACATAACGCTGGCCATACGTTGGTGATCGACGGGAAAGTCTACAAGCTGCACGCGCTGCCGTCTGGCGTTGTGCGCGGTGGCAAGCTGTCCGTGATCGGCAATGGTGTGGTGCTGGACCCGTGGCACCTGATCAAAGAGATTGCGACCGTGCGTGAGCAGGGTGTCGAGATTTCCCCTGAGACCCTGATGATTGCGGAAAACACCCCGCTGATCATGCCGTTCCACGGCGAGCTGGACCGGGCGCGCGAAGAGGCGGCCTCCAAAGGCACCAAGATTGGCACCACCGGTCGCGGCATCGGCCCGGCCTATGAAGACAAAGTGGGTCGCCGTGCGATCCGTGTGGCTGACCTTGCGGATGAGGCGACACTGGAAGCCCGTGTGGACCGTGCGCTGCAGCACCATGATCCGCTGCGCAAAGGTCTGGGCGTGGAGCCGATTGACCGCGACGCGCTGATTGCACAGCTCAAAGAGATTGCGGCAGAAATCCTGCCTTATGCGGCGCCTGTGTGGAAGGTGCTGAACGAGAAGCGCAAAGCAGGCAAGCGGATCCTGTTTGAAGGCGCACAGGGCGCGCTTCTGGACATTGATTTTGGCACATATCCTTTTGTGACCTCTTCCAATGTGATTGCAGGCCAAGCGGCCACCGGCGTGGGCATTGGCCCGGGTTCCATCGACTATGTGCTGGGCATTGTGAAAGCCTACACCACCCGCGTGGGCGAAGGCCCGTTCCCAACCGAGCTTCTGAAAGAAGACGGCACACCGGATGCGGATGGCGAGCGCCTTGGCACCCGTGGCCATGAGTTTGGCACCACCACCGGCCGTCAGCGCCGTTGTGGCTGGTTTGACGCCGCGCTGGTGCGTCAGACCTGTGCAACTTCCGGCATCAAAGGTATCTGTCTGACCAAGCTCGATGTTCTGGACGGCTTTGAGACGCTGAAAATCTGCGTAGGCTATGAGCTGGATGGCGAGACGCTGGATTACCTGCCCACAGCAGCAGATCAGCAGGCGCGCTGCAAGCCGATCTATGAAGAGATTGCAGGCTGGAGCGAAAGCACCGAAGGCGCGCGCAGCTGGAATGACTTGCCGGCCAATGCGATCAAATACGTGAAGCGCGTGGAAGAGCTGATCGAATGCCCTGTGGCACTGCTCTCCACCAGCCCGGAGCGCGAAGACACCATTCTGGTGACCGATCCGTTTGCGGATTGATCGCGTAGTTGATTTGAAGGTCGCGGAAGGGAGAGAGTGAGATGGCACTGAGCTACAAGGCACGGCGGCGCGTTGCGCTTTTGGTTCTCGTGGTGGGGCTGCCGATCTACATCATCCTGGCGTCCGTTCTGGCCACGACGCTTTCGCCAAATTCCTTCATCGGGACGCTGGCGCTTTATGTCGTGCTGGGGATTGTGTGGATCCTGCCGTTCAAGTCGGTTTTCAAAGGCATTGGCCAAGAAGACCCCAATGCCGCGCCGCATCGGTTTGACGATGATCCGCAATAAGCGCGGCCTAAATTGATTTAGAGAGCGGCGACACCTTTGTGTCGCCGTTTTCGTTTTTGCTGCGGGGTTGCGGGGTAGGTCAGGGTTTGCGAGGCTGTCGGCAGACAGGAGAGGCAAGAGCCATGGCGCAGCTTCCAGAACGCACCGCGTTTTCTTACCGCGACGATCCCGCGATCCCGGGTTTTGACGACAGCGGACCCATTGCCGTGATGGACGGGGACTGTGCGCTGTGCAGCTTTGGGGCGCGGATGATTGCGCGGTTTGATCGCGCCGAGCGGTTTCGGATTTGCCCCGGACAGACCGCGCTGGGCACCGCGCTTTTGGCGCATTATGGCTTGCGGCCAGATGATCCGGAAAGCTGGCTTCTGATTGTTGATGGGCGCGCTTACAGCTCGCTTGATGCCATCATTCGGGTCGGGGCCGAAGTGGGTGGCGTGGGTCATCTGATGTGGCCGCTGAGGCTTCTGCCGCGTGCGGTCCAGGATTGGATCTACCGCCGCATTGCGCGCAACCGCTATGCGCTGTTTGGCCGGGCTGATATGTGCGCACTGCCGGATGCACGGCTTAAGGCGAGGTTGTTGCTGGAGTGAATTCACCGCATTTTGAACGGGCCTTTGGGGCGGCTTGGTTTGAATTGCCTCGCGAAATCAGAGATTTGCACGAAGTTTCTGATGTCCGGAGGTTCGCAGGGATTGCGCGTGTCGAACGTGGGAGGCAATTCATTCCACGCCTGATTGCTTCTCTATTTGGGTTTCCACCAGCGGCGGATGCATGTCCGGTTCAGGTGACCAAAACACGTGAAGCGAACGGAGAGCTCTGGGAGCGACAGTTCGATTTGAAGCGATTTCGGTCGCGGTGCGCACCTGCGCCAGAGGCGGGTCGTTTTCGCGAACGATTTGGCGCGTTTCTATTTGAGGTGGATCTCGACGTCAGCAACGGTGTTGTTTCAATGCCGCTCAGGCGCGGCTGGTTTTTGGGTATTCCGTTGCCGCGTTGGACATTGCCAGAAAGTGAAACACGTGAGTTTGTTGCGAACAATCGCTTCCACTTTGATGTGGCACTTCGAGCGCCTTTGAGTGGTGCATTGATTGTGCGGTATCAGGGATATCTGGTGCCCGATGACCAAGTTTTGGGGTGAAATCTCCACAAAGCAAAAACCCCGACCAACGGCCGGGGTTCTCTCGTCTGAATGCAGTAAAAATCAGCCCGCTTCGCGGTCGCGGGGCTGGAAATTGATCGCTTGGTTGGCGGTGAAACGGCCACCGGCCAGTTTGTCGATCTTTTGCTGGCGCAGGAGTTGGCCGAAGCTGCGCAGACCTTCTTCGCGGGAGAACTGCGGGACGTTCACTTCGCGGGCCATACGCATCAGCATCGGGCGGGTGAAACGGTCCAGACCTTCCACATAGGTCAGATAGGCCGCTGCGGCCTCAACGCTTTCAGGCAGCTGGGTGGCGCCAACGGATTTGGCGTAGTCCAAAAACCCGCTCATCGCAGAGCTGCCCGAGCTGACCGGAGCCGCCGCGCGAGCAGCTTCTTCGCGGTCGACCTGATCAGCGGAAATGCGACGCGGGCGAACAGGGATGCGGCGCGGCGCTTTCTTGGGGGCAGTGCTCGCTGGTTGAGCGGATTTTTCTTCGGTCTCGGCAGGCCTGTCGATGCGCTGGGCCGCCACCAGTTTCAGCGGGGCCGCTGCGGATGTGGCGCCACCTGTGGCGGCGCGCACAACGCTGGCAAGATCGCTGCGGTAGGCGGTTGTGCCGTCTTTGCTCTTGTTCGCAACGGCGTGTTTTTCGGCGCGGGTGGCGGCGACGGCGGCGCGCAGATGCGCGATTGCGCTGCGGCGGCCTTTGCCGGCGGGCTCCTGCATTTCGCTGTCCGCTTTGGCCATCAGGCGGCTGAGATCCGGCTCTGGCTGCTGCGGGCGCTCTGATGCGGGGGCGGCGGCTTCCTCGTCAGCTTCCGTTGCGGTGTCCTCAGAGAGGTCTTCGGCAAAGAGGTTTTCTTCTTTTTCCGGAGCTGCGTCGGCTACGGCGTCTGCCTCTTTGAGTTCGGCTTGCACTTTGGCCAGCTCAGAAAGCAAATCCGCTTCGTCTTCAGGTGTCAGGCTGGAGGTTGGGGCCGCCTCGGCTGTTTCCTCTTCGTCCTCATCCACAGGTTCCGCTTCCAGCAGACCGGCGGCAACCGCCTCTTCGAAGTCGGCCTTTTTCATGCGCACGACGCGGGCGCGCAGCGGCTGGGCTTCTGCTTCCGGCGCGTCGTCTTCGATCTGGGGATCCGCTTCGGCAACAGCTTCGGTGACGGCGGCGAAGTCATCTTCTGACAGCACATCCTCAGAAGTCGGGGCGTCTTCCGTTTCCTCATTCGCAGCCTGCTCTACAGGTGCGACGTCCTGATACAGCGCGGCGTCTTCTTCTTCAAAGATGTTGCTGTCTGCAGCGGTCTCGCCATCTTCCTCGGCGTCTGCGTCCATCGGAGCGGCGTCGGATTTGGCGCTATCGGCGCGGGAGACAACGGCGCGGATGCGCTCCAGTTTGGCCGCGATGGAGTTTTCCTCATAGGCGGCGCTGTCTGCCTCGTCTTCGTCCCAGTCAGACAGGTCGGCAACTTCAGGTTCGCCGTCGGCTTCTGCCTCTTCGCGCGCCTCTGCGTCTGCCACGGCCTCAGGGGCTTCGGGGGCCTCATCTGCCTCAGTGGCGAAAGGATCAACGGTGTCTTCCACCGCGTTCTCCAAAATCAGCGGGGCGTCTGCTTCTTCAGAAATGTCGAGCGCGTCAGCTTCCTCGGCGACTTCTTCCGTCAGCTCTTCGGCCAGATCCTCGGCAGTGTCTTCGGCGGCGGTTTCAACGGTGTCTTCTTCTGCAAGCTCCGCGGCCTCTTCCACCACGTCTTCTGCTGCTGCAGGAAGCTCTTCGACGGCCTCTTCAACAGCCTCTTCCGCCAGATCGTCCTCAGCCACATCGGCATTCACCGCAGCGGCGATGGCGCCGAGGTTAATCGGGGTCTCTTCGGCGGCGTCTTCAGGCGTGTCTTCGATGAAGGCGTTTGCATCGTCGGTCGCAGGGGTGTCGAGCGTGTCGTCTGCGATGGCAGCAAGCACGCTGTCTGTCACGCTTGGGGCGGCCTCTGCCTCGATCACGTCCTTTTGGGGCGTGTCTTCAGCGACAGGTGCAGCAACAGGGGTGGCTTCGGCCTCTGCCACAACAGCGATCTCTTCGGCGGCCACGATGTCTTCGGGTTCAGGCTCAACAACATCAGGCTCAACCGGTGCGGGAGCTGGAGCTTCGGCAACAGGGGCAGGCGCTGGTGCTTCGACGGGCGCTTGCACCGGAGCCGCAGCGGCGGGGGCTGCGGGTGCAGGGGCTGCTACCGGAGCTTCGGCAACAGGTGCTGGAGCCGGTGCTTGAACAGGTGCAGGGGCTTCGGCGGCTTGCGGCGCATTGGTGCTCAGAACGATGGTGCCCTGATCCATACGTGCGCTCACGCGGCGGGCAATTTCTTTCTCCGCAATACGGGCAAGCATTTCAGCGTCCGGGGTGGGAGGCTCGGCACCAAAGTACCGATCATCCGCGGCCAGATCGCGGAAGTACTCAGCGATGGCTTTCATTGTGTCAAACGACTCCTCAAACCCTTCAAGGGTGCAGGAGAACGTCCCGTATGAAACCGTGAGTACTTTGTTATTCGTAACCATCTTTGCGGGTCCTTTGCACTACTCAGCAACCAAACTATCACTCAAGGAACGTCGAAACGTGAACGAATCTGTGAAACTTAGAGTATGATTTTGGGGCGAAAATGTGTCCAACTACGCGGGGATAGGGGGGCGACCACAATATGTGCCAAATTCTTCAAAAATTTGCACCAATAACCTTGGCGGGCGCGGGTTCTTTGGATCCGTCCGACCTGTCTGCGGCCCTCGAACTGGGGCCAACCCTTGTGGCGGCGGATGGCGGGGCGGCCCATTGCCTGAGCGCCGGGCACATGCCGGAGGTGGTGATCGGGGATCTGGATTCGCTTCCAAAGAACATGCGAGAATCGATACCGCCAGAACAGTTAATTTTTGTTTCAGAACAAGATAGCACGGATTTTGTCAAAGCTTTGCGGCATATTTCTGCACCGCTGGTGCTGGCGGTGGGCTTTACCGGCGCTCGGGTGGATCATGAGCTGGCCTGCTACAACGCTCTGGTGCGGCATGCGGGTCGGCGCTGTGTCATCATCGGCGAGAGCGATGTGGTCTGTATGCTGCCGCCAAAGCTGTCGCTGCCTCTGGCCGCAGGCACGCGGGTGTCGCTGTTTCCCATGCGCGCGGTGCAGGGGCGCTCAGAGGGGCTGAAGTGGCCGATTGACGGGATTGGCTTTGCGCCGGATGGCATGGTGGGGACCTCCAATGAGGCCACCGGAGCTGTGCAGCTTGAGGTTGAGGCGCCGGGGATGCTCTTGATCCTGCCCAAGGCACATCTGGGGCTGTTGGTCAGCCAGCTTCTGGCGACGCCCGAAGGCTGGCCCGCTCCCTGAAGATCACATAAAGCCCGGCGCCCATGGTGACACAGATGCCCAGCGAGGCCAGCGCATTGGGCCAGTCGCCAAAGATCAGCCAGCCTACCAGCGCGGCAAAGGGGATCTCCACATATTGGATGGAGGCGAGCGTGGTGGAGGGCGCATAGCGCAGGGACCACGACATGAAGAGATGGCCCACGGTGCCGAGCAGCCCGATGAGCAGCAAAAGCCCCCATGTGCTGCCGGTCGGCCGGATGAAGGAGAGCTCCGCCACGCCAAGCTGATGGCCGATCAGCAGGGCCGGAAGCAGGAGCGCGGTGGCAATCACCCCATTGGTGGCCTGCAGGGCGATGGGGTCAACCTCTTTGGCGATCTGGCGGGTGACCAGCATAAAGAGCGCAAAGATCACCGCTACGGCCAGCGGCAGAAGCGCTGGCGCGCCGACCTCCACAAAGCTGGGCTGGATCACCATCAGCGTGCCGGAAAAGCCGACGATGCAGGCCATCAGGCGGCGCAGGCCAACCTCTTCGCCCAGAATGTATTTTCCCAGCATCAGCATGATGAAAGGCATAACAAAGGCGATGGCCACCGCATCGGCCAGCGGCAGGTAACGCAGGGCGGTGAACATGCAGCCGATGCCCGCCATATGCAAAAGCGTGCGCCAGATCACGAGGCCCATCAACTGTGGTCGCAAACGCCACGGACGGCTTGTCGCGATGACAATCGGGATCAGAATCGCCGCCTGAATGGAGAAGCGCACAAGGATGAGCATGCCCAGCGGCAGGACGTTTGACAGCAGCTTTGCCGTGGCATCGCCCAGAGGGGCAAGCACACAGAAGCCAAGCATCAACAGGATGCCGAGAAGCGGGCGATCAGCATGAGACATTGGGGCAGGTTAGGGAGGAGTGAACGGTTGTTCAACCTGTGGAACACGCTTTCCCGGATAAGGCGTTTAGAAGCGATTGCATAGGATGAGAGAATCCGCAAGAGGTGGCAATCTTTCTTTCTATCAAACCTCAGCCACCGCAGTCCTGACTTGTTTGATCAGCTTTTGCGCCAGTTTCACATATCACACCTGAAGGGTGATTGTTCTCGACCTGCGCAGACGAGTGACAAGCATTTGTCTGGCCTAGGCTATATACTGCTAGGCAAAGACCTAGAATCATAAGTAACCAAGGCAGAAGGTTCCAGGTTGACGACAAACTACCTTTCTTTGCTTCCTCAAAAACTGATCTGCATGCAGCAATTGTGATGGTATCCTTGTCACTGGTCCCTTCGACACCCTTCAATGCCTTTTGCGCGGCATTGACATGCGCTCTGAAGCGGTTCGAATGGAGGATATTAAGGCGCAGGTTCAACGCTCCAAGTAGAACGACCATGATACTGGCAATAATCGTTAGTAAGGAGTCAGTTCTAAATTTGTCGATAGCGACACTCAAAAGGACAATTGATCCTGCTGATAGAATAGCTGTCACCTGAGATCTTAGGTGTTCATGATCTCTGGCGTGTGCGTAATGTTCGTTCGCATAGGCAAGCAATGCTTCAGTTCTGTTTTCAGCCATTGAATTTACTCATACCCAGAAAACTATGAAATTATTTGAGCTATAAACCTGCTCGCGAGAGTTCTGGCGGCGCAAACCACATTTCTTGTTTAGCAGATTGCTTTTAGTTTGGACATATTTTCACATTCCACGTCTTGTATGCGCGCGCACTAATTTTGTGACGTTCCCGTGACCGTAGTGCGGGGTCCGATTTGTCGTTTTGTATGTACTTGCTTGGTGGTGCATTCCCCCCCAAAAAAAAACGGGCTGACGCGAGGGCCAGCCCGACAGGGAGTGATCCGGGCGCTGGAGTGTGCGCCCGGCTCGGGAAGGTCTATCGGTTCATGCGGTTCTCGATAAGATCATCAACCACGGCGGGGTCTGCCAGCGTGGAGGTGTCCCCCAGCGATCCGTAGTCGTTTTCCGCAATCTTGCGCAGGATGCGGCGCATGATTTTGCCGGAGCGGGTCTTGGGCAGGCCGGGCGCCCATTGGA